>NZ_JIBU02000019.1 GCF_000633595.2 Clostridium drakei
GGCTGTTAACCGATAGGTTGAAGGTTCGAATCCTTTTCGCGGAGCCAATTTTATATGAATGATCAAAGACTGTAGAATATACAGTCTTTTTTTATTATTTAAGATGTACACCTTTCTTTTTTTATGCTATTATGTTTTTATAAATTTTTATATAACAAATTTAAAGGGGGCTTTATAGCAATGACTAAAGATAACTTAATATCTAATAATGTGCAGAGCATAGAAATTTCAGGTATAAGAAAGTTTTTTAACAAAGTAGTTAATTATCCAGATGCCATATCTTTAACCTTAGGCCAGCCTGATTTTAATGTACCTGATAAAATTAAAAAGGCTATGATTGAAGCAATAAATGAAAACAAAACTACATATACATCAAATGCAGGAATTGTAGAACTTAGAGAAGGAATATCGGATTATTTAAAAAATCAAAATATAAACTATCATAAGGATGAAATATGTATTACTGTTGGTGGTAGTGAGGGTTTAATGGATGTTTTTGCAGCTTTATTGAATCCTTCAGATAAGATTCTTATACCAACACCAGCTTATCCAGCTTATGAAAGCTGTGTAAAGCTTATTGGGGCTAAGATTATAAATTATAATTTGAATAGTAATTTTTCTATCAACTTTGAGGAATTGAAAAGTATAATAAGCAAAGAAAAGCCTAAGGTTATAGTTGTATCATACCCATGTAATCCGACTGGAGCTATTTTATCAAAGGAAGATAATGATAAACTTCATCAAATAATTAAAGATAATGAAATTGTAGCTATAACTGATGAAATGTATAGTTCATTGTGTTTTGAAGATCAATATTATTCTATAGCTCAATTTGAGGATATAAAGGATAAAGTAATTGCTGTTGGTGGTTTTTCAAAAATGTTTTCTATGACAGGTCTTAGAATAGGATATGTATGTGCAGTAGAAGGTTTCATGAGTGCTATAATGAAGGTTCACCAATATAATGTATCCTGTGCACCATCCATTGTTCAATGGGCGGCTTGTGAGGGATTTAAAAGCTGCATGGATGATGTAGAATATATGAGAAAAGAATTTATAAAAAGAAGAGATTATTTATATAATAGGTTTATTAAAATGGGATTGGAATCGAATGTTCCTATGGGAGCTTTTTATATGTTTCCATCTATAAAAAAATTTAATATGAAAAGTGATGAATTTTGTGAAAGGCTTCTAAAAGAGGCAGGTGTTGCTGTTGTTCCAGGTTCAGCTTTTGGAATTGGTGGAGAAGGTCATATGAGAATTTCTTATGCATATAGTATGGAACAATTAAAAGAGGCGTCAGACAGAATAGAAAACTTTGTGAAAAATTTAAAGTAATTTATAGTGATTTAATTGTTGATTTGAAATTTTTTTATTTAAATAAAGATAAATAGTAAATGAAATGGACTTTGAGAAAAGTTCATTTTTTGATATTATTAAAAAAATAATGAATTAGTCTATTAGTTAATATAAATTTGTAAAGAGGCAGTTTTTTTATTAAACTGCCCTTTTCATTCATTTTAATATTATAAGTAAATTTACATGAAATTATTCATGTGATAAAATACAATTAATGATTTTAAAATTGCAATTTCAAATATAAATATAAATATAAATATTAATAAAGTGGTGAAATTATATGTATAGTGCAATGTATGAAATAAGAGAATTTATACAGAATTTAATAGAGACAACAAGTTCTATTATTGAGTTTGATATCTATGTTATGGATAGCCATTTAGTAAGAGTTGCTGCAACTGGGTTATTTAAAGAATCCATAGGACAAGCACTTCCAAAGGGGTGTGCTAATGATTATGTTATAGAAAATGGTAAGGTTTTAATTATAGATAGCCCTAAAGGTAATAAAATATGTTATACATGTCCCATTAAGACTTATGGAAAATGCTTTAATGAGTATTCTATAGCATATCCTATAAAAAATGATGGAAAATGTATTGGAGCTATTACGATTATGTCATTAACTTCCAAACTTAAAGAAAAACAGGTTAAAATAAGAAGTCAACTTATAACTTTTTTAGAAAGGTTAGCAGAAAGTATTTTAACTAAAATAAAGGAAAAAGAAACAAAGGATAGATTAATAACAGTTTTAAATTCTATAAGTGAGGGAGTTGTTCTTACAAGCTCCTCAGGAGAAATACTTGTTTGCAATAGTATTATGGAAGAAATGTTAAAACATAAGAATAATGTAAAAGAAATTTTTGTGGAAGATAATTTTGAAAATATAATAAGTGATTTTAAAGAGGAAGCTGATAAGGAATTGGAAGTTATTTTAAGAGCACCAATTCCTAATAATAGAATGTTTATAAGTATAAAATTCATAAATAACAGTAATGAAAAGACGGATATTCTTTTTATATTTAAACATAAAAAAGAATTGAGTAATATAGCATATAAACTTTTAGCTGATGCTTCACATTTAAATATAAATCTTGACAGTATAAAGGGTAATAGTAAGTTAATTAATCAAACTAAAAATCTTGCTACACAAGCGGCAAAATATGAATCTAATATTTTAATTTTAGGTGAAAGTGGTACAGGAAAAGAAGTATTTGCACGGGCTATTCATAAAATGAGTAAAAGAAAAGAAGAACCTTTCATAGCTATTAATTGTGCTGCAATACCTGAAAATCTTCTTGAAAGTGAACTTTTTGGATATGAAAGTGGTGCTTTTACAGGTGCAAATAAAGGTGGAAAACCGGGTAAATTTGAACTTGCTAACGGAGGAACTATTTTTCTTGACGAAGTTGGAGATTTATCATTACATTTGCAGCCTAAATTGCTTAGAGTTATAGAACAGGGACAATTGGAAAGAGTAGGAGGAGTAAAGTCCATAAAATTGGATGTGAGAATAATTTCAGCTACTAATAAGGATCTTGAAGCTATGGTAAAAAAGGGAGAATTCAGAGAGGATTTTTTTTATAGATTATGTGTAATACCAATAATGATACCTCCTCTTAGAAAACGACTAGAGGATATAATTTTACTTGCAGAGTATTTTCTTGATAAATATGATAAAAAATTAAATAAAAATATAGTTGGCATATCGGAAGAAGTAAAAAAGCAATTATTGTTATATGATTGGCCAGGAAACGTAAGGGAGCTGGAGAATGTTGTTGAGTACTCTGTCAATATGGAAAATAAAGATATACTTACATTGTCCTGTATCCCTAAAAAAATAAGTGTAGGAAAAAAAGAAATTCAATATAATAATTTAGAATCAATAAGAAAAAAATGTCTTGAGAAATTAATAGTTGAACATGGTAGCACTCTTGCAGGTAAACAAAAAATTGCAGAAGAATTAGGAATAAGTCTTTCCACATTATATAGAGATATAAAAAAATATAATTTATAAAATTCAATATGAAGTTCAAAATGAAAAATCTATTGTCAAAATGACAATAGATTTTTGTTGCAAAATGACGGGAAAATGCGATATTATAAAGACGTATTATTAAAATGACAATTCATTTTGACAATAATCATTAAAAATAATGATGCATATGTACAAAATTTCAGAAATTTAATTGTGGCATGTTTATTGCTGTTATATTATTGTGAAGATTCTAAAAAGAGTCAAAAGGGGGAAGGTACTGAATTAGCTGTAATTCAATTAAAATATGAATTTTCATTGATAATATAGGAGGAATAAATATGAAACCAGTTATAGGCATATGTGCAGATTATTCTTATGGATTGAATGGAGTTTATGAAGGATTCGGATGTGGATTTGATTACCAAATTGCTGCTGATGATTATATTAAGGCAGTTGAAAAGGCAGATGGAATTCCTGTAATTATTCCAGTGTTTAATGATTTGAATAACATTGGGAATGTTATTAATATTGTGGATGGTATAATTTTTGCAGGGGGAGCAGATATTGAACCAAAGCATTATGGACAATATATAGGAGCAAAAATAGGAAAAATAATTCCAGAAAGAGATAAACAGGAATTACAATTAGCAAAGAATATTATTGAAAATACTGAAATCCCTATTTTAGGTGTTTGCAGAGGATATCAACTTTTAAATGTAGTTTGTGGAGGAACTCTTTATCAGGACTTATCTGAAATTCCATTAGAATTAAGAAATAATAAAATTATAAATCATTCAATGAAGGGGTCACCAAAATATAACCCGGTACATGAAGTTGAAATTAATGAAAAAAGTATATTTTATAGAATTTTTAATAAGAAAACTATGAGCGTGAATTCTTATCATCATCAGGCAATAAAGGATGTAGCTGACGATTTTCATGTTTCTACTATATCACCAGATGGAATAGTTGAAGCTATAGAATTAAAAAGGCAAGATAGATTTGTTGTAGGTGTACAATGGCATCCTGAAATGTTAAGTGAACGCAATGATGAGCAACTTTTGATATTTAAAGCACTTATAAATGCATGTAAGGAATATAAAATACTTCATTGTGCTAGTTAGCTGATTGGAATCACTTTATAATTGTAAATAATATAGACAATTAACTGAATGAAATATTTTAGATTTAAGGTGGTTAGAAGAATGAGCGATAAAAATAATGGTTCGCATGAAAATCTTGAACGTGGATTAGAAGAAAGACATATTCAAATGATAGCATTAGGTGGCGCAATAGGTGTTGGCTTATTCTTAGGATCAGCAACTACTATTAGAATGGCAGGACCTGCAATTTTGCTATCATATTTAGCTGGAGGAATTATCTTATTTATTATTATGCGTGCACTTGGTGAAATGGCAGTTGAACATCCAGTTGCAGGTTCATTTAGCGCTTATGCTAATGAGTATATGGGACCACTTGCTGGATATTTAACAGGATGGACTTATTGGTTGAATTGGATCTCATGTTGCATGGCGGAAGTTACTGCAATAGGAATTTATGTTAATTTTTGGTTTCCGTCTATCCCTAAATGGATATCAGCTTTAGTAACTCTCGTTGTTATGGTATGTATAAACTTAGTTGCAGTAAAAGCTTTTGGAGAATGTGAATTTTGGTTTGCTCTTATAAAAGTTGTTGCTATTATTGCCATGATTATCATAGGCATAGTTATGATTGTAACTGGAATAGGTAATGCAGGAAAGCCTATTGGTATTTCAAACTTATGGATTAATGGCGGGTTTTTCCCTAATGGAATAAAAGGACCTGTGAGCGCTTTGGCATTAGTTACTTTTGCCTTCTTTGGTACTGAACTTATAGGTATTACTGCTGGTGAAGCAAAAAATCCAGAAAAAACTATACCATCTGCTATTAATAAAGTTTTCTGGAGAATTTGTATATTCTATGTAGGAGCATTGACAGTAATCATGTGTCTTTATCCATGGGATAAAATAGGGGTAATTGGCAGTCCATTTGTCTTGACATTTAGTAAACTTGGTATTAAATCTGCAGCTGGAATTATAAACTTTGTTGTATTGACAGCAGCGTTTTCTGGATGCAATAGTGGTATTTATACAACAGGGCGTATGGTATATAATTTGTCTCTTCAAGGTTCAGCACCAAAAGTTTTTGGAAAAGTTAGTAAAAGACATGTTCCTATGAATGCAATTTTGGCATCTTCAGCATGTATGCTAATTGGTGTTGTGCTTAATTATTTTTTACCAGGTAAGGTGTTTTTATATCTTGCTAGTATTGCAACCTTTGCAGGTTTATTTGCATGGTTTATGATAGTATTAGTACAAATAAAGTTTAGAAAGAGTCTTACATCTGATCAAGTAAAAACATTAAAGTTTCCAATGAAGATGTATCCATATACAAATTATTTTGCTTTAGTATACTTGGTATTCGTATTTTTTATGATGGCTTTGAATCCTGATACGCTAATAGCAGTTATTGTAGGACCAATTTGGCTTATAGGTTTGACTGTTTGCTATTATGTATTTGGTCTTAATAAAAACAATTCTTCTAAAGAGGAAAGCAATTTTAAAGAAGGTTGCTAATTAAAAGTACAAAATAAAAAGCTTGTTGTTACTTTGACAGCAAGCTTTTTTAAATTTGAAAAAATAATGTTATAAATTATTCTATATTTTAATTGAAATTTCTGTAATAAAATTACTTTCATTATCTGTGTTTAGAATATCAACAATATAAATTTCATATATATCTTCAGAAATATTAAAACCATTTAAATTCATGTAGTTAAATAGATTTTTATATGTAGTATCTAATGTATTATAAGATCCATAATGATAAGTACAAAGGTAATGTCCTGCAGGTTTTATTTTTAAATATTGATCTTTAAAAATGCTATCTACTACTACAAACATTTCAGTATTTCTGTTTTTTTCGAAAGAATCATATTTTTCTATACATCCTACATCCCAAAAGCATGTATCTAAACAGTTTCCTATATGTTCTTTTATTTTGGAAAGGGTCAAGTTAAAATCTTGCAATCCGTTAACACGTTGAACAGGTATTGAATATAGATATTTTTCAGGTACATACTTTATGATAAATTCATCACTATTTTTTATATTATCTACTTGTTTTATTCGATTAAGGCTCTTTTGTAATCTCTTATTAATTGTTTCCAAATTAGCAATTTTATTTTGAATTTTGGAAATTTGATTTTCAAATAGAAGAATATTTTTTTCTAATGATCTCTGAGTAAGATGATTTTTAATTTCCTTTAAAGACATTCCTATTTCTTTGAGAGACAAAATTAGATATAAAAGTTCAAATTGATTCAAAAAATAATATCTATATCCGTTATTTTGATCTACATATTGTGGCTTTAAAATACCTATTTTGTCGTAAAAAAGAAGTGTTTGTTTAGTAATATTAAATATTTTACAAACTTGTCCAGATGTAAATTGCAATTCCATTTAAGTTCCTCCATAAATTTTAATGATATTCTAATATTATTTTATTGACTATATTTTAAGAATATAGTTTATACTTAACATTGTCAATATATTATCAATATTAGAAGAACTTATGCAGACGTATAGTAGTACTTATCCCTCACTTGAAGAAAGTGGGGGTATTAGTAATGGTGTGAATGGGTTAAATTAAAAATATTAGCTAAAAATGTAATATTGAGATGTTAAAACAAAGATTATTTTCTAAGTTTTGATTTAAATTTCATTGGAAAATGGAAACGTTTTTTGTTGGAATTTAGATATATAAGGAAATCACAATTTCCTAATTTATTTGTATTAAAAGAGAGGGGGACATACTAATGAGTCTAAGAAAGAAAGCGATTTGTTTCTTTGTATGTATGATGACTATTACTACCACAATTGGTTGTTCATCAGAAACTAAATCGGAAATCAAGTTTAAAGCAGGTACATATACTGGAACTGCAATTGGTCATAGTGGACCAGTAAAAGTTGAGACAAAATTTAGTGATAACAAAATTGAATCTGTAAAAGTATTGGAAAGTTCTGAAACAGCTGGAATAAAAAATGCTGTAAATGAAAAAATGCCTAAAAAAATTGTTAATGATCAAAGTCTTGAAGTAGACATAGTATCAGGAGCAACAAGTGCAAGTGAGGCTGTTCTTAATGCTGTTGGAGATTGTGCAAAGCAAGCAGGAATGGATCCAGAGAAACTAAAAATAAAAAGACCAAAACCTAATGCTGGAAAAACAGAGAATATGTCTGTAGATGTAGTTGTTGTTGGTGCAGGAGCATCAGGTACTTCAGCAGCACTTGCAGCAGTTGATTCAGGATCTAATGTACTTATGATAGAGAAAACATCTATACCAGCAGGTGCAGGTACTATGGCAGGAGGAATGTTTTCAAATGGTAGTTCACTGCAAAAATCAGCTGGAGTGCCAGATCTTTCAGAGTGGCTATATAAGAAATATATGGAAAACAGTAATAACAGGGCTAATGGTAATCTTGTAAGAGCAATTATAGATAAATCAGGTTCTACTGTTGATTGGCTTATAAAAAATGGTTGTAATTTGACTCTAGTAGATCCAGGTATAGGTGGACAACCACCTCATATAAATGATCCTAAAGAATTTGTAGGTTATACAGATGGAGGATACAAAGCTATTACTAATTTACAAGAGTCCATCAAGAAAAAAGGTGGAAAAATATTGTTTGATACAACAGGTGAGCAGCTTATAAAAAATAAGCAAGGCGAAATAACAGGAGTTATTGCTGAGCAAATAGATGGTAAAAAATTAAATATTTCAGCAAAATCTGTTGTTATTGCAACTGGCGGTTATGGTGGTAATGCTGAAATGATAAAGAAAAATTTTGGTGAAAAAGCAGGTTCAGGTGCAATTAATTCTGTTAAAGGTGATGGTATAAAAATGGCCTGGAAGGCAGGTGCAGCAGAGTCAGGAAACTATGTAGGACAATTCTTCTTTATAAATGCAGCTCCTGAAGGACAGAAGATGAAAACAGCTGGTGATGTATGGACATTAGGAAGTTATCCATTTTTATGGGTAAATAGAGATGGAAAACGATTCTGTAATGAGGAATCTATTTATGAATATGCAGCAGCAGGAAATATTTTATATGAGCAGCCAGATGGTATGGCATGGGTTATATTTAATCAGGATACTGTTGATTTGATAAAACAAAAAGGTACTATTGCTTTGGATGATATTTATGGCAGATGGAAGAATAATCCTCAGAAATATATGGAATTCAATGCACCTGTTGATACAGTAGAACTTAATAATTCTCAAGAAACTCCATATGATTTAACACCTTTTCTTGAAGAAGGTATAAAAACAGGTGAAGTTGTTAAGGGAAGCACTTTTGAAGAATTAGGACAAAAATCAAAGATGGACAAACAAACTTTTGATATTACAATGAAAAAATATACAGAAAGCATTGCTAATAGAAAAGACAATCAATTCTTTAAAGATCCAAAGTATTTATATAACTTGGACAAAGGACCTTATTATGCTATGAAGATTACTACAAGATTACTTGGAACATTAGGTGGCGTTAAGGTTGATGAAAATATTCAAGCAGTGGATATAAAGGATAAACCTATTCCAGGACTTTGGGTTGCAGGAGCAGATGCTGGTGGAGCGTATGGAAATAGCTATGTTATGTTTGAAGGTGGTACCCTTGGATATGCATATAATACTGGTCGTATAGCAGGTGAAAATGCAGCTAAACACGCATTAGGTAAGTAAATGGAAAGAGAGGTAGAATGTTATGGAATCTAAAAGAATTGTCATTTTAGGTGCTGGATATGCAGGGGTAAGTGCAGCAAAATTGCTTAACAAAAAATTTAAAAAAAATACCGAAATTAAAGTAACATTAATAGATAAAAATCCTTATCACACACTTATGACAGAGCTGCATGAAGTAGCTGGTGGAAGAGTGGAAGAAGATAGTGTTCAAGTTAATTTACGTAAAATATTTAGGCGTTCATCAGTAAATGTTGTTACAGATACAATATTAAAGGTTGACTTTGAAGGTAAGAAATTGGTTTCAGAAACTGAGGAATATCCATATGATTATCTTATAATTGGTGCTGGAAGTGAACCTGCTTATTTTGGCGTGCCAGGAGTAAAGGAAAATGGATTTTCATTATGGTCTTTAGAGGATGCAGTAGAGATACGTGAACATATTCCAAAAATGTTTAAATTGGCTGCAGTTGAAAAAAATCTAAAGAAGAAAGATGAACTACTTACTTTTGTTGTAGCAGGGGCAGGCTTCACTGGAATAGAGACTATGGGTGAACTTGCAGAATGGAAAGATAAACTATGTAGACATTATGATATAGACAAAAATCATGTAAAACTTAAAGTTGTTGAGGCCATGGGGAAAGTATTACCAACCCTTGACGATGATTCGGCTGCTAAGGCTGAACATTATATGAAAAAACATGGTATCGAAATAATTCTTAATTCTCCAATTGTTCAAGTAAATGAAAATTCTATTGTATTAAAAGATGGTAGAAGCATACCTACTAGAACACTAATTTGGACATGCGGTGTTCAAGGGTGTAAATTTGCAGCTAACCTTGAACTAGGTGATGCAAAACGTGGTAGAGTACAGGTTAATGAAAAAATGCAGTCTATGAAATATGAAAATGTATATATGGTAGGAGACAACTTATACTTTGAGGAAAATGGTAAACCGCTGCCTCAGATAGTTGAAACTGCTATGCAGACTGCTGAAACGGCTGTACATAATATTGCTGCTGATATAGAAGGAAAAGAAAAGAAAGCTTTTAAATCAAATTATCATGGAGTTATGGTGTCAATAGGTGGTAAATATGCAGTTGCAAATGCAGGTGGTATAAAAACATCAGGTTTCTTTGCAATGGTGATGAAACATCTTGTTAACATGCACTATCTCTTTGGAATTGGTGGAATTAATGTAGTATGGGATTACCTTGTACATGAGTTCTTTAACATGAAGGATGGAAGAACTATTATGGGATCTCATCTTTCTCAAAAATCACAAACCATATGGTTGGTTCCGTTTAGAATTTTTATAGGTGTTCTTTGGCTTATTGAAGGTGTAGGTAAGATTAAGCAGGGATGGTTAAAAAGCGATCATATATATATAGTTACAACTTCAGCAGTGAGTGGAGCCTCAGAAAAAGTTGGAGATGTAGCATCAAGTGCATCACAGGTTGTAAAAGAAGCACAGAAGGCAGCAGAAGCTACTCAAACTGCACTTTTAGCTCATCCACCTGAAATCTATACATCGTTTATGAATACATTTATAGCTCCATATGCACATTTTTTTCAAATTATGATTGTGCTTGGTGAAGTTGCTCTTGGATTGGCATTCATTGCAGGTGCATTTACTTTCCTTGCATCGTTAGGTTCTATATTCTTATGCTGTAATTTTATATTGTCAGCAATGGGTGGTAAGGAAATATTGTGGTATATTTTTGGTGCAATTGTATTAATGGGTGGTTCAGGAAGATCCTTTGGTCTTGATTATTATATTATGCCATGGCTTGAAAAGTTGTGGAAAGGCGAATTTAGAAAAAAACAAATTGAAAAAATATAATATTAAATTTGTAAATATTTTGTGGAGAGTATTATGAAAAAAATAGATATATTTATTATAGGTATAGTAATTTTTTTAGCAGCAATGTTTGGAGTTTATTCTTACTATAGAACACATGTAAAATATAGTGAAAAAAAGTATGCACAAATATATGTAGATAATAAGATATATAAAACGGTTCAGCTAAATGATAAAAATTATAAACAGACTATAGAGGTTAAAAATGAGTATGGTTACAATATTGTGAAAATAGAAAATGGTACTGTTAGAATAATAGATGCTGATTGTGCAGATAAAATGTGTGTGAAATCTGGAACTATTAGTGAAGTAGAACAATCTCTTGTTTGCATGCCGCATAAATTGATAGTAATAATTAAGAGTGATGTGTCCAAGTGAGGTGAATCAGATGAAAAGTACAAAAAAAATGGTTTTTATGTCTTTACTTGTAGCACAAGCAATCATTCTTCATATTGTTGAAGGTATGCTGCCAGTTCCATTTATAACTCCTGGTGCTAAGCTTGGACTGGCAAATATAACAACTGTTGTTTCTATGTATATTTTTAGTTTTAGAGAAACTTTGCTTATAATTATACTTAGAATTTTACTCTCCACATTCTTTACAGGAAATATTTCTAGTTTCTTATTTAGTGTAACAGGAGGAATTTTGAGTTTAGTTGCCATGTATGTTACTAAAGTGCTTGGAAAAGATGATGTAAGTATATGGGGAATTAGTATTATAGGATCAATATTTCATAGTGTAGGTCAAATTTTGGTGGCAGCATTTTTAGTAGAAAATATGAATATTGCTATATATCTTCCAGTGCTATTAGTAGCTGGAGTTGGTACGGGATTCTTTGTTGGATTAACCTCAAAATATATGTTAATACACATTAATAAACTAACATATATTGAAACACTAAAGAATATCAAAGGGGGAAAATATGGACAATTTCTGGAGTAAATATCCTTCAATTCAATATGAATTAAATCAAGTAAAGGATATAATGAAAAAAAATGTTAGATGTATAGACAAATTTATGGAAGATATATTTATAGAAATGATTGATTCTGGAGGAAAACTTTTAAGACCTGCTTTTGTTATTCTTGGTGGACATTTTGGAAAATATAATAAAAAGGATATTCATAATATTGCTGCTGCTACTGAAATGCTGCATATGGCAACGCTTATTCATGATGATATCGTTGATAATGCTCTTTTAAGAAGAGGAAAGCAAACAATACAGTCAGGATATGGCAAAAAATATGCAGTTTATATGGGAGATTTTCTTTTAAGTAAATCTCTAGTAGTGCTTACAGAAATATCGGAAGTGAAAAATTTAAGTTTTACTTCAAAAAGTATTTCACGAATTTGCCTTGGTGAAATGGAACAGTTTTTAAGTCAAAAAAACCAAAATGTTACAATAAAACAATATCTGAGAAGAATCTCAGCTAAAACAGCAGAACTTTTTTCAATAAGTCTTTATATGAGTGCATTACATAGTAAATGTAATAAAAAGATTTGCAGAAATTTATGGCATATAGGTCATAATATTGGAATGGCATTTCAAATAATTGATGACATTTTAGATTTTTGTGGTGATGAAGTTGCAATAAGAAAAAGTGCAGGAAATGATTTAAGAGAAGGTATTTATACTCTTCCAATTATATATGCGTTAAAAGATGGCAACAGTGATCTTTCATCATTGCTTTCAAAAAATGATCTTTGTGATGAAGACATTCGCAGTATAGTTAGTATGGTCAACTATGCTAGTGGTGTAGAAAAAACAAAGAAGTTAGCACAGTGGTATACAGACAAAGCATTTCAGCTTATACAAAAACTTCCTGATAATGAATATAAAAATATTCTAAATGACATCACTAAAACACTTTTGATACGTGAATACTAATAATATTAGGCAAATATTAATGATTTTATAAAATTTAATAAAGGCTTTAGAGGAAATATCCTCTAAAGTCTTTGTGGTTCTTATATATTCAATAAAAAAGGTGGTAGTTCCATGGAAAAAAGGAATATAAAATCATATATAGTTTTAGTCACAGCTGTAATATTAATATTGAGTATTGCAACAGCATGTTCTCCTAAAAATCAGGATACTCAACCTATTACAAGAACAGAGTTTGTGTTAGGAACTATGTGCACAGTAAAAATATATGATAGATCTACAGAAAAGGTAGTAGATAAGGTTTTTGACAGGCTTAATCAGATAGAGGATAGAATGACTATAAATAAAGCCGATTCAGAACTTGATGCTGTGGCAGATGCAGCAGGAAAGAAACCAGTAAAGGTATCAGATGATACGTTTTTTGTTGTAGAGAAAGGAATAGACTATGCAAAGCAGTCAGGTGGTATATTTGACATAACTGTAGGGCCTCTTGTGAAATTATGGGGAATAGGTACTGATCATGCAAGGTTACCTTTACCTGAGGAAATTAATGAAAAAAAAGCTCTTATTAATTATAAAGATATTGAGATGAATGATAATAATAAAACTATAATGCTTAAAAAGCCAGGTATGATTATTGATCTAGGAGGTATTGCAAAAGGGTATTCAGCAGATGAAGCAGTAAAAATACTTAAAGAAAATGGTGTTAAGCATGCAATCATCAATTTGGGTGGTAATGTATTTGTAATGAACAGTAATATAAATGGTCAAGCATGGAAGGTAGGAATTCAGAATCCTTATGAGCCGCGAGGAAAATCTATAGGAATTGTAAGTGTGGTGAACAAAACAGTTGTTACATCAGGAATATATGAAAGGTATTTTGAAAAGGATGGAAAAAAATATCATCATATTCTAAATACTCAGACAGGCTATCCAATGGATAATTCTCTTGCAAGCGTAACGGTAATAAGAGATGTTTCAATAGATGCAGATGCTATGACTAAGGCTGTATTCTATAAGGATGTGAAGGAAGGTCTGAAATCTGTTGAAACACTTAAGGACGTGGAAGCAATATTTATAACAAAAGACAAGAAGGTATATATAACTCCTGGACTAAAAAATAACTTCAAAATCACAGACAATGAGTATAAGCTAATGAATTAGTTTATAGTAAGGAGAAAAATAATTTATTTAAAAATTGAAAGGAATAGAAATTATGTTGAAATTAAAAAAAATAATATCTTTAATAAGTACAGTAGTATTAATATCAACAATGTCTGCATGCTCATCAGCAAAAGAAAAAGTTAATAAAAAAACTATAACTGTAGGTTTGATAACATCTGTGGATGCAGTACCATTTATAATGGCAGATGAAAAAGGATATTTTAAAAAGCATGGTTTAGATGTTAAGCTCCAGATGTTCAAAAGTGCAAAGGACAGAGATGCAGCATTTCAAAGTGGAGAGTTAGATGGAGTGACAGCAGATGAAGTTGCAGTTTGTCTTTATCGAAATTCAAATTTCAATGTAAAGATAACAGGAAGCACTGATGGTGATTTTATGCTTGTAGCCAACAAAGCATCAAATATAAAATCTATGGAAGATATAAAAGGAAAAAGTGCAGCTATATCTGATAAAACCGTTATAGAGTATACATTAGATAAAATGGCAGAAAAAAATTCTATAAAACCAGAAGATATAAAAAAGGAATTAGTTCCAGCTATACCAGCAAGACTTGAAATGCTAAGAAATAACAAGATTGATTTAGCACTTCTTCCAGAACCTTTTTCAACCTTAGCACTAAAAGATGGAGGAGTACTTCTTGGAAATGCCAGTAAGCTTGGAATGTTCCCCGCAATTTCTGCCTTTACCGAAAAGTCAATAAATGGTAAAAGAAAAGAAATTAAAGAATTTTATAAGGCTTATGATGAGGCTGTTCAATATATAAATAATACACAAATTTCTGAATATGAAGATACAGTAATTAAGGCTGCTGGATATCCAAAGGATATGAAAGGTAAAATTATTCTGCCTAAGTTTAGAAAAAATGTTCTGCCATCTGATGATGAACTAAAGCTTGTTATTGATTGGACCACAAAAAAGGGTATTATAAAGAAATCCTTGATTCCTAAAGATTTAGTAAGTGATGTAGCAATAAAATAATATTGTGGAGGTAGCAATGCTGCAGATAGATGATTTAGTTGTGAGTTATAAGGCTCAAAAAAATACAATAAAGGCAATAGGACCATTAAGTATGAAAATAGGTAGAGGAGATATTTATGCCATTATTGGACCATCAGGTTGTGGAAAGTCTACACTACTTCATGTGCTTGGGGGAATTATAAGAGAGTATCAAGGGAGAGTTTTAATTAAAGGGGATAGCATAGATCCTAAAGTGCATGATATAGGGTTCATTCCTCAAGGCTTTGGACTTCTTCCTTGGAAAAATGTTGAGGAAAATTGTTTATTATCTCTTAATATAAAGGGAAAAATTGTAGAAGGTAGGTTAAAAGAAAGAATTAATTATGTAATGAATAAATTAAATATTAGTTCACTTAAGGAGAGATATCCTGATGAGTTAAGTGGAGGTCAGAAGCAAAGAGTTGCTATAGCAAGAGCTTTTATAATGAATCCAGATTTATTACTTATGGATGAGCCTTTTTCTGCATTGGATGCACTTACGAGGGAAGAGGCTCAGAAGCTTTTTATAGATATATGGAATCAATATAAGATAACCACAGTTTTTGTAACTCATAGTATTGAAGAAGCCATTTATATGGGGAAAAAGATTGTTATAATGTCAGAAGGCCCTGGGAATATAGTTGAAATTATTAATAATACTCTTTTTAATGTTGAAAATTTAGAAGAAAGAGAAGAGTATTATAAGTTAGTTAAACACGTAAGAAGTATTATAAAAAAGGGATGGAAAATATGAAACTAAGAAAAAGATTGATATTATTTTTGCAGGGCTTTGTAATGGTTAATGTATTGTGGTATATAGCTGCAGCTGTGGTAAATATGAAGGTTTTGCCAAGGCCCACAGAAATATATTTTAATATAGATAAATTGTATGGAGAAAAACTATATGTTCATGTCCTAGTAAGTCTTTATAGAGTAATTGGTGGACTTACGATTTCTTTAATTATAGGACTTGTGTTAGGATTGCTTATGGCATATTCAAGGTTATGGCATAAGCTGTTAAATCCTTTAGTATATTTTACTTACCCAATCCCCAAAACAGCATTGCTTCCAGTATTAATGCTGTTGTTTGGTCTCAAAGACACTTCAAAGATTATTCTTATAGTTTTGATTGTTGTATTTCAAGTTATTGTAGCAGTAAGGGATTCAGTACTCAATATTTCAAAGGATAGCTATAATTTAATAAAAAGTCTTGGTGCTTCAAGGTTTCAGATATTTAAGAATGTAACTTTGCCGGCAATTCTTCCTGAGCTTTTGACAAACTTAAGAGTATCAATGGGAACAGCTATATCTATTCTGTTTTTTGCAGAAGGTTATGGAACTAATTATGGAATCGGTTATTATATCATTGATGCATGGAATAGGATTGACTACATAAGTATGTATTCAGGAATTGTAGTAATTAGTTTGGTGGGCTTTGGAATGTTTACTTTAATAGATATGCTTGAAGAAAAACTATGCAAATGGAAAAATATATAGTTATAAATCGAATTTAAAATATGCGGAGGTTTTTTCAAAATGGGAAAAATTTTTAATAAAAGAGAGATAGAACTGCTTGCACCAGCGGGAACTTTTGAGGATTTTAAAAACATACTTCACAGTGGTGCAGATGCTTTTTATATGGGCGGAAAAAAATTTAATATGAGAGTGCATAGAAAAGATCATAACTTATCTAATGAAGAATTAGAAAGGGCTATAGATTTGGCACATGGTTTGGGTAAGAAGGTATACATAACCTTCAATAATATGATGGACAGTAATGAAATAGAAGAGTCTAGAGAGTTTTTAAAATTCCTTGAAAGTGTACAACCAGATGCTTTAATAATTCAAGATTTTGGAGCTCTTAAGCTTATACAGGATCAGGGGATAAAGTTAAATATTCATCTTAGTGTAATGGCTAATGTACATAATTTAGGTATGATAAAGCTTGCAAAAAAGCTTGGAGTAACTAGAGTAGTAACTTCAAGGGAATGTTCCTTTACGGATATAAAAAGCTTTGTAAAAGAAGTTCCAGATATGGAATATGAATATTTTATACATGGGGATATGTGTTCAGTACATGGTTCACAATGTCATTATGGTGGAATTCTTTTTGGCAAAAGCAGTAACAGAGGTCAGTGTATGAAACCATGTAGATGGCCATTTAAGGATTGTACAGGAATTAAAAATATATATCCTTTAGCAGTGAAAGATATATGCCTTTATAGACATATACCAGAGCTTCTTATATCTGGTGTAAATTCCTTTAAGATAGAAGGAAGAATGAGGGGGAGCGATTATTTAACTTCTATAATAAATCATTATAGAGAAGCAATTGATAGATTTATAGAAGATCCCACAGGATATACAACTGATGAAAAGGTAAGCAGTTTTTTTTATGACAATAGGGTAAGAAATCTATCTACTGCCTACGCCTTTAAAAATCCAGGAATGTCAAATATAGATATAACAGGAGAAAGGGAACCAAGAGTTTTCAGCAGACCAATAGAAGAATTTGATATAACAGAAGAAAGAATTCAAGAACTTAAGGAATTATTTAAGGTGGACTATCCTAAAAAGAGAAATGAACTGCAATTAACTGTTAAAGTTAACAATTTAGAGGCATTGAAAAGAGCTTGTGATGGTGGTGCAGATTTAATTTATGCTGCAGGAGAAGTATATAGACCAGACAAGCCTTTTAAAAAACAAGAATTGAAGGAAGCTGTAGAGTATGCAAAGGGCAAAAAGGTTTTTTACGTATTGCCTAGAATGAGTTTTGAAAGACAAAAAATAGAATTGAGCTATTTGATTCCTGAGCTAAAGAAAATTGGAATAGCAGGAATCCTTGTTGGCAATGCAGGTGAACTTTATGAGTTTTATGATAGTGATATGGAATTTAGAGGAGACTTCAGTCTTAATATATACAATGATCATGCAGCAGCTTTCTATGCAAAGCATGGATTAAGTTCTGTGACTCTTTCAATAGAATCATCCGCAAAAGCAGCAAAAGCAGCTTTTTTAAAAACTAAAACACCTATTGAATTAATAGTGCAGGGAGCACCAGGAGTAATGTATTTGGAGCATTGTTTAATAGCTGCAGAGCACGGAAAAACTTCTGCAGATTTTTGTAATAATTATTGCAGCAGTGGAGCATTTGATCTTAAGGATGAGAAAGGAATAAGTCATAAAGTATATAGTGATCAATATTGCAAGAATCATATAATACTTACAAAAGATATATGTTACCTTCCCATACTAAGGGAATTAAAAGAATTAGGAGCATCAGCTTTTAGAATAGAGGCACAGCATTATACTCCTGACCAGGTAGAAAAAGTTACAGCTATTTATAGAAATATTATGGACAATCTTCAAGAGTTTCAGTGGAACTATGAGCATGCCTTAAAGATTACAGATATAACAGGTAGAAGGCAGAGCATTCAGTCAATGAATTATTAATTATAAGGAGTTTTTTATGGAAAATTTTATAGGTTCAAAAAAAGTTGTTGAGAAGAAAAAAGAATATACAATACCATGTTCATATCACTTTTTTTCAAATCCGCCTCAGTTTGTTAGGGGAAAAATGCAGCATCTCTATGATTCATCAGGCAAAGAATATCTAGATTTTTTTGCTGGAGTTTCTGTTATGAATTGTGGTCATTGTAATGAGGAAATACTTGATAAAACCATAGAACAGATGAGAAATTTACAGCACACTACCACAATTTATCTTACAGAGCCGTTAGTTAACCTTGCAGAGCAGCTCTCTAAGGTAACTCCTGGTAACCTTAAAAGGAGTTTCTTTTGTGGTACAGGTTCTGAAGCCAATGAAGGTGCAATGCTTTTGGCAAAATTGTATACAGGAAAAAGTGAGTTTATAGCTCTTAATAATGGACTGCATGGTAGGACAGCGCTTACCATGAGCGTTACAGGAATAGGAATGTGGAGGGCAGATTTTGCTCCATATGGTGGAACTCATTTTGTACCCAATCCTTATTGTTATAGATGTCCTTTTAAATCCACTCCAGAGAATTGTGAGTTTGCTTGTATTGAGGCAGTAGAAAATACTATAAAAAACCATACATCAAAAAAGGTTGCAGCTATGATTGCGGAGCCTATTCAGGGAAATGGGGGGATAATAACTCCACCTAAGGAATATTTTAAGGTTTTAAAAAAAGTACTTAACAAATATGAAATTCCGTTAATAATAGATGAAGTTCAAACAGGTTTTGCAAGAACTGGAAAGATGTTTGCTATAGAACATTATGAAATAGTACCAGAAGTAATTACTATGGCTAAGGCATTAGGCAACGGAATTCCTATAGCAGCGTATATTACTAATGATGAGATGGCAGAGACTTTTAAAAATCCCTCAGCTTCTACCTTAGGTGGAAATCCTGTTTCCTCAACTGCGGGACTAGCTGTATTGGAGTATATTGAAAAGCACAATTTAACTCAAAGAGCAGAAGTTCTTGGAGAAAAATTAAAAAGTGGATTAATGGAGCTTAAAGAAAAATATAGCATAATAGGAGATGTTAGAGGAATTGGATTAATGATGGGGGCAGAACTGGTAAAAAAGGATAAATTACCTGCTTCAGAGGAAACAGACCTAATCATAGAAATGATGAAGGATAAAGGAATACTCATTGGGAAAAATGGCGAATACAGAAATGTGTTAGCTTTTCAGCCACCACTTATCATTACAGAAGATGATGTGTATTTTATGCTGGATACTCTGGATGGTGTACTGAAGGTATTAGGTTATTAGGAGGAGTTAAGAATGTATAAGAATTTGCAGGATTTTATAAGGCATTTAGAAGAAAAAGGTATGCTAAAAAGAATAAAATCAAAAGTGAATGCAGAATTGGAAATTACAGAGATAGCTGATAGGGTTTCAAAAAAGTATGGACCTGCTCTTTTGTTTGAAAATGTAAAAGGATCAGAATATCCTGTACTTATAAATGCAATGGGTACTTATGAAAGAATGAGTATGGCTCTTGGAGTAGAAAAGCTTGATGATATTGGAAATGATATTGGAGAATTTATTGATATGTCTAATTATCTTGGAATTATGAAGAAATTTAAGTCACTTCCAAGACTAGCAAGAATGGCAACAGTGTTTCCTATAAAATTGCCAACAAAGGGGGCTTGTCAAGAGATTATTGAAAATGAACCAGATTTATTTAAACTTCCTATATTAAAATGTTGGCCTCAGGATGCAGGGAGATTTATTACTCTGCCTCTTGTTATAACTAAAGATCCAGAAAGTGAAATTCAGAATATGGGTATGTATAGAATGCAGATGTTTGATAAGAATACCACAGGCATGCATTGGCATTTGCATAAAGATGGAAGAGAAATTTATGATAAGTATAAAGCTTTAGGTGGAAGGATGCCTGTATCAGTAGCACTTGGATGTGATCCGGCAATAACCTATTCTGCTACAGCCCCGCTTCCAAAGATGATTGATGAAATGATGTTTGCTGGATTTTTGAGAAAATCTCCTGTAAAACTTGTGAAATCAATAACTAATGATATATATGTACCAGCAGATGCTGAATTTATTATAGAAGGATATGTGGATGTAAATGAAGAGTATAGACTTGAAGGACCTTTTGGAGATCATACAGGTTACTATTCTCTTGCAGATTACTACCCAGTATTTCATGTTACATGTATAACTCATAGAAAAAATCCTGTCTATCCAGCAACAATTGTGGGAAAGCCTCCTATGGAAGACTGCTATATGGGAAAGGCTACAGAAAGAATTTTTCTTCCTCTTTTGAAAATGCAGTATCCAGATATATTAGATTTTAATTTTCCATTAGAAGGAGTATTTCATAACTGTGTAATTGTTTCTATTAAGAAAAGATATCCAGGTCATGCTAAGAAAATAATGAATTCTTTTTGGGGAATTGGGCAAATGATGTACACTAAAATGATAATTGTTGTAGATGAGAATATAAATCCTCATGAGTTATCTACAGTAGCCTGGAAAGTATTTAATAATATAGATGCTAAGAGAGATGTGGTTATTTCAGAAGGTCCATTGGATGCACTTGATCACGCATCAAATCTTCCTCATTATGGTTATAGAATGGGTATAGATGCCACAAAAAAATGGTCTAGTGAAGGACATGCCAGAGAGTGGCCAGATGATATTGAAATGACTGAAGACATAAAAGAATTTGTTTCAAAAAGGTGGGATGAATATGGTATTGAGTAAAGTTAGAAAAAAGATAAATGATTATGCTACTCTTGTTATGTTTTCTCATACCATATTTTCATTATCCTTTGCAGTTATTTCTATGATGCTTGCAAGTAAAGGAAGACCCTCCGTACATACAATATTTTGGATTATAGTGGCATTTATGGGAGCAAGAACAGGAGCTAATGCTATAAACAGAGTTATTGATGCTGAAATTGATGCAAAGAACCCACGTACTGTTATGAGGCAGTTGCCTCAGAGAATGCTAAAAAAGAAAGAGGTTATAGTGTTTACCGCGGTGTGCTTTTTAGTTATGGTTATAGCTGCAGCAATGCTTAATCCATTATGTGTAATGCTTTCTCCAATAGCATTGTTTCTGATGATAATTTACTCATATACAAAGAGGTTTACATGGACTTGTCATTTAGTATTAGGAATAACTTCAGCTGCAGCACCTGTAGGTGCATGGATTGCTGTAACTGGAGAAATTTCTTGGGTTGCATTATTTATGGGAGCAGCAAATACTCTATGGGTTTCAGGATTTGATATTATTTATGGAGCTCAGGATTATGAATTTGATACTATAAATGGTATTCATTCAATACCTGCAAGGTTTGGTATAAAAAATGCCCTTTGTTTTGCAGCATTGTTTCATGTAGTAGCAGTAATTTTACTTGTTTTTGTTGGTATTTTAAGTGGAGAGTTGGGAGTGATTTATTATATAGGTCTTGGAATTATATCGATTTTGTTTATAATAGAGCATAGAATCGTATCGCCGGATAATTTAACTAATGTGAAGATTGCCTCTTATGGGATAAATCAGATTATAAGCATAACATTTTTAATATTTGGATTTGTAGCTGTAATTGTAAAATAGTTAAAAATTTGGTGATAAGCTCAAAATGAAAAGCTTGCTGTCAAATTGACAACAAGCTTTTCTATTGTTAAAACGAATATGAATATAATATTCTAAATTTTTTATTTCACTACATCATCCATGGAATATAATCCTTTAACTTTCCCAAACATAAATTGACAAGCTTTAAGAGCTCCAATAGCAAATATATCTCTAGACATGGCCGTATGCTTTAATTCTATAATTTCGTCCTTGCCAGCAAATATAACTTCATGATCGCCAACTATGGAACCACCTCTAATTGCATGTATTCCTATTTCGTCATTAGTTCTTTTTGATATGCCTTCTCTTCCATAAACAAATTTGCTTTCTTCATGTATAGAGTCTTTTATAGTATTAGCAAGAAGAATAGCAGTGCCACTTGGAGCGTCAACCTTTTGATTATGGTGTTTTTCTATTATTTCAATATCAAAATCCTTATACAGTAATTCACTTATATTTCTTAATACTTTGTTTATAACATTAATTCCTATAGACATATTAGCTGAACGGAATACAGCAATCTCTTTTGATGCTTTATTTATCTCATCAATTTGAGTCTCAGTATATCCTGTAGTGCAAAGAACTATTCCTATATTTTTTTCTTTGCTATATTTAAGTAATCCTTGTAAGGCATCTGGTCTTGAAAAATCTAGAATAACGTTAGCATCAACAGTACACTTAGATATGTCTGCAAATACTGGAAAACTAATTTTTTCAGTGTTTTTATCTATTCCAGCTACAATAGTTAATTCAGAAGAGCTATCTACTAATTTCGATATAACTTTTCCCATTTTGCCATTACATCCACTTAGTATAATTTTAACCATGGAAAATCCCCCTTATTTTAAAAGTCCATAATTTTCAAGTTCTTTTTTCAAAACATCTAGATTATTTGAAACCATTTCACAAAGAGGAAGTCTTAAATCTCCAACATTCATTCCCATGATATTCATAGCTGTTTTAACAGGTATTGGGTTCGTTTCTATGAATAGTGCATTTGTTAAAGCCAAAGAATCTAATTGTATTTTTAATGCTTCTTCTATTTTACCATTTAAGAATAATTTGCACATATCATGTACATCCTTAGGAATTATATTTGCAAGTACAGATATAACACCGATTCCTCCTAAAGCCAATATAGGAATTATTTGATCATCATTTCCAGAATATATATCAAGTTTATCACCACAAAGAGCTTTTATTTCAGCTATTTGGCTTATATTTCCACTAGCTTCTTTAACAGCAACTATATTATCTAGTTCACATAATACTTTTAATGTTTTTGGAAGTATATTTAATCCTGTTCTTCCAGGTACATTATAAATAATAATAGGGCTTTTAACACTAGTTGCAATAGCTTTAAAGTGCTCAACAAGACCTTTTTGTGTAGTCTTATTGTAGTAAGGCGTTATTACTAAAAGTCCATCTACTCCTATACTTTCTGCCCATTTACTCATATTAATAGATGCAGCAGTATTATTTGATCCTGTACCTGCTATTACTGGTATTCTTTTTTTTACTACATCAACTGTAAATTTAATTGTCTCTTTTCTCTCTTGTTCAGACATAGTAGAAGCTTCACCAGTAGTTCCACAAATTACTATAGCATCTGTACTAGACTTAATATGCCATTCAAGAAGCTCTTCTAACTTCTTAAAATCAACGCCTCCATCCTTAAAAGGAGTAACGATAGCAACAGCTGAACCTTTGAATAAACTCATACAAACACCTCATTTTATTTATATATTATAAATAATTTTGTTTTAAATTATTTATTTCCTTTTACAATGCACTCAGCAATTTGTATTGCATTAGAAGCTGCACCTTTTCTTATATTATCTGCTACAACCCATAGGTTTAGTCCATTATCTACACTGAAATCTTTTCTTAATCTTCCAACGTAAACTTCATCGTGACCAGCAGCTTCTATAGGCATTGGATAAATAAGGTTATCTACGTCATCTTTTAATACAATGCCTTCAGCATTTTTATAAAGAGAGAAGATATCCTTTATATCAAATTCTTCATTTAATTCTACATTTATACTTTCACTATGACCATATACAACAGGAACTCTTACTGTTGTAGCTGTTATTTTTAAATTGTCATCATGTAATATTTTTTGTGTTTCATCTATCATTTTCATTTCTTCTTTTGTATATCCATTTTCTAAAAATACATCTATATGTGGTAAAACATTACCTGCTATAGCATAAGGAAATTTTTTAGGCGCAGTACCTTTATAACCTTCAACTAAATCATTGTAGCCTCCCATGCCAGCACCAGATACTGCTTGATAAGTAGAATAAATTATTCTCTTTATACCATATTTATCATATAAAGGTTTTAAAGCTACAACTGCTTGTATTGTAGAACAATTAGGATTAGCTATTATTCCTTTATTCCATTTAATATCTTCGGGGTTTACTTCAGGGACTACTAAAGGTACTTCTGGATCCATTCTCCAAGCACTACTGTTATCTATAGCTGTAGCACCATATTTTGCAAAGATAGGTGCAAACTCCTTACTTACGCTGCCCCCTGCAGAAAATAAGGCAAAATCTATTTTTTTATTTTTTATGTTATCTTCTTTTAATTCTTCAACAGTTACATCCTTGTCTTTAAATTTTAATACCTTGCCAGCGGATTTTGCAGATGCGAAAAAGTAAATTTCAGCTACTGGAAAGTTTCTTTCAACTAATACTTCTATAAATTTTCTTCCAACCATTCCTGTGCAACCAACTACTGCTACATTATAATTCATTTCTAAATGCCCCCTAAAATTTATTTTACTTAATATTATATAATGAATTTTAATAAAAATATACTCTTTTTATTAGTAGTAGAGCCTTATACAATTATTATATTATAATTTTTTAATATGTTTATTGCTAAATGTGCTTAAAATTTGCAAAAAATGCTTTATAGTGTAACAACAGAATTAATTAGGCTTATACTATTTTATAGAATAATAAGTAGTTAATGTTTTATATATACAAAAATAAAATATACAAATTTCACATGTTTATGTTTTATTAAAGAGAATTTGGTATAAAATTAAGATATAAAAGTATGTTACATAGTTTAATTAAAAAGAATAAGTACGAAGGAG
This sequence comes from Clostridium drakei, assembly GCF_000633595.2. Taxonomy (GTDB): domain Bacteria; phylum Bacillota; class Clostridia; order Clostridiales; family Clostridiaceae; genus Clostridium_AM; species Clostridium_AM drakei. Next base: position 25,252 of record NZ_JIBU02000019.1, read on the forward strand.
GTACCTTTCTTTGAATATCAAAAGATTATTATCTTTAATTGTTATTTTAACCTTGGCTTCAACATCAGTATTAACAGGATGCAGTAAACAAAAAAAAGTTGAAACTGCTACTAAAACAGAAATTGATAAGAGCCAATATTTAAATCTTACTTTAGATAGTGAACCAAAAACGTTAGATCAATCTAAGGCTAAGGGTCGCAGTTCGCTTCAAATATTATCAGAGGTAAATGAAGCACTTACAAGAATAGAAACAGATTCATCAGGAAAGGAAATAGTGAAACCAGCAGGAGCAAAAAGTTGGGATTTGTCAGAGGATAAGCTAAAATGGACATTTCATATCAGGGACAATCAGTGGTCTGATGGTAAAAGTGTTACTGCAAAAGATTATGAGTATGGTATAAAAAGAACATTAGATCCTCAAATTCAATCACCTAATGCATTCTTATTGTATCCCATAAAAGGTAGCAAAAAATTTAATGATGTTAAAACAAATGCAAATAAAAATATGCCATCTGATATTGTAGGGGTAAAGGCATTAGATGCTAAAACTTTAGAAATAGATTTGGAATATCCTTGTGCATATTTTATTAATATAACAAGTTCTATAGTAATGCAGCCTCAAAGGCAGGATATAGTTGAAAAATACAAAGATAGATATGGAAGTGAAAAAGATAAGATGGTATTTTGTGGACCTTTTATTATAAAACAATGGGTTCATAATGATAGAGTTGAAATTTATAAAAATGATAAGTATTGGGATGCCAAAACAGTAAAACTTCAAAAATCAACTTTTAAAATTTTTAAACAAAGTAATACTATAGCTAATGAGCTGTTAAATGGAGCTTTGGATGGAGCCCAAACAACAAATATAGAAGCTAAAGATAAAATAAAAAAACAATCAAAATTTGATTTAATAAAATTATCAGAACCAACTACTGATTTTGAGTTTTTTAATGAAAAAAATAAGATATTTTCTAATGTTAATATAAGAAAGGCGTTTTCTCTATCCATAGATAGAGAGGAAGTTTCTAAAACTCTATGGAAGGGATTATATATGCCAGCATATGCTTTTGTACCTCCTTCACTTCAAATAGGAAAAGAAAATTTTAGGGAAAAAGCTAACTTTGAGCCAGTAAAAAAACTAAAAGAAGATGGAAATAAGCCAAGAGAACTTTTGGAAAAAGGATTAAAGGAACTTGGTATGGATACTGATCCATCAAAAATTACCATAAGATATATACAACCAGGGGTTGATACAAAACAAAAAGATATAGCAGAGTTTTTTAGAAAGATGTATGAGAAGAATTTAGGTATAAATATAAAGATAGAGTATGCAGATGGAGATAACTTCACGAAAAAAATAGAAAGTGGTGACTATGACCTAGGTTCAATGACTTGGTTTGCAGATTATAATGATCCTATGTCAGAATTTTATTTATGGGTTACAGGTTCAAATATTATTTGTACAAACTGGTCAAATAGTAAATATGATAGCTTAATTATTAATGCAGCGAACTTAAGCCAGGATAAAAATGAAGATAGATTTAATGCATTTAAAGAAGCTGAAAATATATTATTAGCTGAGGATGCAGTAATAGCACCTACAGTATATAGGAGCAAAGAATTATACAAATGTAAATATGTCAAAAATATTATGTTTACATTATTTGGAGCACCATATGAAATAAAATATGCATATACAGAAGGAAGATAGTATTAAGAACTAATAATGAAGAGTTAATAGTGAAGGATGGTTTTTAGCTGTAGCAAAAAATCATATTAACTATTAATTCTTCATTCTTAACTATTAGCTTTAATTTAGTATGCATAAATAATCCCTTTCATGTAAAAAATAATAAAAAGAAAGGGGGAAATATTATGGGAAAGACTCCATTAAAAAAAGTTATAAAGGCTAAGCTTAAATCCCATAGAGAATTAAGTGCTGAAGAAAAACTTAGAGAAAAAATGAAATATGAAATAGCTCATGAATTAGGATTGGATGATAAAGTTAGTAAATATGGCTGGGGAGCTCTTACTGCTGAGGAAACAGGAAGAATAGGCGGAATAATGACTAAAAGAAAAAAACAATATAATCTTCCTACAAACAAAATGATTTCAGAAAGAGAATGAGGTCAATAATATAGCTTTTTATCAAGTTTATATTATTGACTTATTCTTTAAAAGTATATAATATTAATTGGTGGTATGTTGAATTTTACTTTTGAAAGGAACTGAAAATGAAGTGTTATAAGGATTTTGCACATATTTATGATGAGCTCATAAATAAAGATATAGATTACAAAAGTTGGGTACAAACTATATTAAAAAATTGTGATGAGCTAAATGCGGATAGAAAAGATTATTTGGATCTTGGATGTGGTACAGGAAACATAACTGAACTTATAGCAGCAAAGTTTGTTTATTCTTGGGCCGTTGACTTATCTTATGATATGCTTACAGAAGCGGAAAAAAAGATGAGGAGTAAAGGTATAAAAGTTAAGTTTGTATGTCAGGATATAAGTGAACTAAATTTGAACAAAAAATTTAATCTTATAACTTGTTGTCTTGATTCCACAAACTATATATTGCAAGAAGAAAAGTTAATATCATATTTTAAAGGGATATATAATCATTTAAAAGATGATGGTATATTTGTATTTGATATGAATTCTTATTATAAACTTACAAAAATACTTGGAAATAATATTTACAATTATGATGATGAAAATGTAACTTATATATGGGAAAACTTTTTAGAAGATGATATTGTGGACATGTATCTTACATTTTTTGTGAAGCAAGGAGAATATTATAGAAGGTTTGATGAAGAACATAGTGAAAGAGCTTATAAACATGAAAGAATTTGTGAACTTCTAAAGTTATGTGGCTTAGAACTTGTAAAAGTTATGAATAACTATGAAGAGAAAATCATAAGCCATGAAACAGAGAGAATAACTTATATAGTGAAAAAGGGAAATAAGGAGGAAGTTTAAAATATGAAAGATAAATTGGTAAGAGCTGTGGCTAATAATGGTGATATAAGAATAATAGCAGCTACAACTACAGATCTTGTTAATGAGGGTATACAGATGCATAAATGTGCTCCTACAGCAGCTGCGGCATTAGGAAGAATGCTTACAGCGGGAAGTCTTATGGGTTCTACATTAAAGTCTGAAAATGATGCATTAACTCTTAAAATTTCTGGCGGTGGAGAAGCAAAAGGAGTAGTTGTTACAGCTTATTCGGATGCTAGAGTAAAAGGGTACATTGGCAATCCATTAGTTGATTTACCTGCCAATAGCAAAGGAAAACTAGATGTAGGTGGAGCTATAGGCAAAAATGGAAGTCTTGTAGTAATAAAGGATATGGGGCTAAGAGAGCCTTATGTTGGTCAGGTACCTATTTATACAGGTGAAATAGGTGATGATTTAGCTTATTATTTTACTGTTTCAGAGCAGACTCCATCAGCTGTAGGATTGGGTGTGCTTGTAGATACCGATTTAAGTATAAAAGCAGCGGGTGGATTTATAATACAAATGATGCCAGGAGCAAATGATCTTACTGCAGATTTAATAACTTATAGATTGCAAGAGATACCATCTATAACAGAGATGATGACTAAAGGGATGGATATAGAAGCAATTCTTAACTATATTTTCGAAGATATGGATTTAAAGATATTAGACAGCATCACTCCTTATTATAAATGTGATTGTTCAAAAGGAAAAGTTGAGAAAGCTTTAATAAGCATAGGATTAAAAGATCTAAAAGAAATATATGATGAAGGAAAAGATGAGGAGCTTAATTGCAATTTTTGTAATAGATCCTATACATTTAAACATGACGAAATAGGGGAACTTATAAAGTTATCAAGCAAATAATGGAGAATTTTAAATTCTCCAATTTATTTAATAAAAATAGTTGACAACTTTTGCAGTAAGCTATATAATACTAATTGTTGTAGTTAGTAATACTTGGGCGCATAGCTCAGCTGGGAGAGCATCTGCCTTACAAGCAGAGGGTCACAGGTTCGAGCCCTGTTGTGCCCACCAAGTATGGCCCAGTGGCTCAGCTGGTTAGAGTGCTGGCCTGTCACGCCAGAGGTCGAGGGTTCGATCCCCTTCTGGGTCGCCATTTGTGGCTGGATAGCTCAGTCGGTAGAGCAGAGGACTGAAAATCCTCGTGTCCCTGGTTCGATTCCTGGTCCAGCCACCAATACTAAATTAAAATGCGGGAGTGGCTCAGTGGTAGAGCGTCACCTTGCCAAGGTGAACGTCGCGAGTTCGAATCTCGTCTTCCGCTCCAACATGGCGCTATAGCCAAGTGGTAAGGCAGAGGTCTGCAAAACCTTTACCCCCAGTTCAAATCTGGGTGGCGCCTCCATAAAAGTAGTCTAATCAGTGGTTAGACTACTTTTTTTTATATTCTTTTCTTTGTAATTACCATACCTTATATATTAGATTTTGTATAAAGTTATCTGAATGCTATGAAAACTATACTTTTAATATTGGAGATGAATTTAATGAAAGATTTATTTACAATTGGTGAAATGTCAAAATTATTTAATATTAATATAAAAACATTAAGATATTATGATGAAATTAATTTGTTTAAGCCAATATTTATAGATAGTACTAATAGTTATAGATATTATTCAACTGATCAATTTGAACAATTAAATACAATAAAATATTTAAAAGCACTTGGAATGTCATTAAAAAGCATAAATTATCATTTGAAGAAACGAAACATTAACAATACTATGGATTTGTTAAAAAAACAGAGGAAAATTACAGAAGAAAAAATAAAAGATCTAGAAGTTGTGAAACAGAAAATTGATAATAGAATAAAGCAAATTAATTATGCTAGATATAGAGATAATTTCAATATAATTGAAGAGATTAAATTTGAAAAGAGAACTATTGTATTATTAAAGCAAAGGATAAAATCTAATAATGATTTAGAATTGTCAATTAGACATTTGGAAAATGAAACTAATAAGGATGCTTCTATTTTTAATGGAAAAGTAGGAGTATCAATTTGTATAGATAAATTAAGAAATAGAGTTTTTGATGAATATGATCACATTTTCTTATTTACAGAAGGTGAAATATATAATAAGAATTTCATAAAAGTATTACCTAGAGGTGTTTATGTTACTATTCGTTTTTGTGGAACTCATAAAGATTCCCCATTGTATTATGAGAAACTTTTAAGATATATTGATGAGAAAGGATATACAATTATAGAGGATTCTATGGAAGTAACATTAATTGACTTTGGGTTAACTACAGATAAATCACAGTTTGTAACTGAAATTCAAATATTGATAAATAAATATTGACACTCCAGTTACTGGATGCTTTATAATTTTTTAAACAGATTAATGAAAAAGATAAACTAATAATAAATTATATTTTGGGGCGGTGATTTAATTATGAAATTTAGTGTATCAAAGGATGTTTTTGAAAAGTTAGGTGATATGTGTATTGGCATTGTAGTAGCAAAGGGTATTAATAACAGCATGGAAAATGCTGATGTAACTAAACTTTTAAAGAATAGTATAGAATTAGATGAGACAAAATTTGAGGACAAAAATATTAAAGAAGTAGAAGAAATAATGTACTATAGAGATGCTTTTTTGAAGTTGGGTATTAATCCTAATAAATTTAAAAGTTCTATTGAAGCAATGATTGCAAGAGTAGCAAAGAAAAAGGGATTGCCTAATATAAATCCAATTGTTGATATAGGAAATGCAGTTTCATTAAAATATATGGTTCCCTTAGGCGCTCATGATATTGATACTGCTGGGGGAGATATTTCTATAAGGTTTTCAAAAAAAGGAGACACTTTTATACCCTTTGGAGAAACTGAAGCAGAACTTTTAGAAGATGGGGAGCTTATCTATTTTGCAGGCCATGAAGTAAGAACCAGAAGATGGATATGGAGACAGAGTGAAAAAGGAAAGATTGTAGGAGAAAGTAAAAATATATTTTTCCCTATAGATGGATTTAAGGGGAAAAATTATGAAAATGTAATTAATGCAAGAGATGAACTAGCAGAATTATTAAAAAAGAGTTTCAATTGTGAAGTAAAAGTAGGATTAGTGGATATAAATAATACTGAATTTGAATTGTAAATTATAAAATGATTCTTAGGTTCATGTGAAGTTTGCTTATAAATATGGCTTTATTAACATTATTTTTATTAGAGGACAGAGAACAGTGAAGAAACAAAACTTACCTCCATTGTCCTCTAAAAAGTTGAGTTGGGCATGTCTAAAACTAAAATATTAGAGTTTCTTTTTTTGAATCTTCCAATAAGGAAAACCTCCCTGGTTCTATATTCTTTGAATCTTTTATATCTTTTAAAATTTTTGATAGATATTCATCTTTAAATTTAAATTGACATTCATATTTAATTTCATTATTTATGGAATAATCAATATGAGAAGGAGCAATTCCAACTACATATAGTGGAAATAGATAGTCTATACCTTTATTTATTAGAGCATACTGATATATTGTAGAGTCTACTATTTGACCATTATAAACATTAAAGCAGTGAGCATATTGTCGTTTATATCCATTCACTTCTACATAAAGAATTCCTCTTATAGCAGGAATATCTATTTGAAGTTTTCTACCAAGTTGATAAATTAAACTTGATAATATAGGAGCATTATTTAAAATTTGATACCTGTTTATACAGTATTTACATATAGTGTCCATCATTTTGCTGTTCTTCAATTCCATTTTGATGATCCTCCTTATTAACTATAAAAATACTTCCTCTATCTATTAGCTTTCCACTGCTTAAATAAATAGGATTTACATCATATTTTTTTAGAAATTCTATTACTTTATCTCCATATAAGTAATTTTCTAAATTTCCGTAAAAAGCCATAGAGCTTTTATCTAAAAGACCACAGCAGCCACCTATAAAGCCATAGTTTAATCCAGGCAGTAATATATCTCCAGGTGGAAGTAAAAGTATGTCTATATTTTCGTTAGTTAAAGCTTTGGTTATAGATTTATCACTGGTTATAATAGCTTTATCATTTACAATGGCAGTAGAACATTTTGTATAACCTTGCTTAACATTTATTGTTTTTTTATGTTTTACATAAAGCATAAGATTAGGATCTGTATACTTTATGTTATGAACAAACAAACTTGGCATATTTACACTATTTAAGAAAATGTCATAAGGATATTTTTCTTTAAGATTATTTTGAGAAAAAAACACTTTAAAATTCATAGAAATTAGCTTATCTACAAATTCTCTATTCATATTCTTATGAACCATAATTGTATCCTCAGAAATTATATGTAAAAGGATATCAGGATGTCCACATACTGCCTCATAGAGCAAATTTGATGGCGGACATATCAATATTTCATATCCTGATTTTTTAAGATTATTTTTTTCTTCATCACTTATTCTAAAATCTACAATAGCATATTTCATTATTCAATGCACCTCTTTTGGTTAAGATATTATATATTATAACTTTAATTTTTAAAATGAGCACAATGTGGTGGAACTTTTTCAGGGCGTGTCGATATTTGAAAATAAATTTTTGAATATACATTTGTTTTAAACATATACTATTTCAAAGAAGGGAGTGGAAAGAATGTTATTGCTCACTATTGTATATGATAATGATAAAGAGGAAGTAATATATGGAATAAACAATATAAAAGAATATTTTAAAAATAAAAATGTAATAATAGGAATTTCGGAAAGTATAGAATCCAATACTCACTTCGTAAAAATATTTTGTAATGAAGAGTTAAATGATAAACAGAATAATATGTTTAATGTAAATATAGCTAATATGCTATATGGAATTGTTATAGATGAATTTTATAAAAAGGATATGGAAATGTTTTTATGCGATACGTATTTTTTTCTTAGACATGATGAAATAAAAGAAATAAGAGAAAATAGCAAAAAAGTATTAAGTGGAAAAGACACAATAATTGATGAAAATTCAATTTATTATATGAATAAGAGGAATGTTATAATCGATAAAATAGTTGAGTGTATAGTTGAAAATAAAGAAATAAATATAAATGGATTTATAACTTTTAGGATGAAAGAGTTGAGAGCGGATTTAGAAGAAATAGTTGATAAAGTAGTAGAAAAGTATATGGCGGAAAAAGAATATAATGAATTTATAAAATTATTAAAGTACTTTGTGGAGATTCAAGAAAGTAAAATAGAAGAAATAAATATAATTGTAAAAAATGATGGTAAATATTTGATACAGGATAGGGAAGGGAATGATATAGAAAAAAAGCTATTTGCTGATTTAGGAGATTTAACATATAAAGAAAATACAAATATGGATGACATGATTATAAGTATGTTGATAACTAATTCCCCAGAGAAAATAGTAATTCACTGCGGAGACAATTGCAGAAATTTAGATTTGATAGATACAATAAAAAAGGTTTTTACAAATAGAGTTCAGATGTGTGATACTTGTAAAATATGTGAAAAGATTAAACACAGTCTTAATAATGTATGAATTATAATAATATAAAATTAGCAAAGAAAGTGTAAAAATATTTAAAAATTTTTAATTTAAAGTGTTGACAGTTGCTATTTTAGATACTATAATGAGGTATATAATTTAAAGACGTTGATAAGGAAGAGTAAATGACAAACTACTCTAAGAGAGAAAAATCCATTGGGTGAGAGGTTTTTTGAGTAAGGGTTATTGAAAACCACCTTTGAGTCGAATACTGAAAGTGTAGTAAGTATATCCGTTGCCTGCGTTAAAGGTTTAGAGATATCAGTAAAGATAAATATTATAGCTTTAGTAGTTTTTATTAAGGTATGATTTAGATAATTTGATTACTGTAAAGTTGGGTGGAACCACGAATAGCACTCGTCCCATGTGTTGGGATAGGTGTTTTTTTATTTTAAATTAACATTAATTGCTTGTGTGGGTAAAATTTAATTATATCATGTTTGAAACAAAATTTCAATAAAATTTACAAAAAACTATTGACAACTATTAACTTAAAAGAATATAATATACAAAAACAGTGATAAGGAAGAGTAAATGGCAAGCTGCTTTAAGAGAGAAGAACTCATTGGCTGAAAAGTTCTTTAGGTAAGAGGCATTGAAAACCACCTTTGAGTTGAATACTGAAATTATAGTAAGTATATCCGTTACCTGCGTTAAAGGATTTTGAGATAACAGTAAATATGCAGAAGGAAAATTTAAATTTCTTTAATTGCATAGCTTTAGTAATCTTTGCCTAAATAAGGCTTAGATACTGTTGAAGTTGGGTGGAACCGCGAAATAACACTCGTCCCATATTTATGAGATGAGTGTTTTTATTTTGTAAATAATTATAATTTAAATAAAAAAGATTAGGAGGAAAATATTATGGTAAAAATCACTTTAAAAGATGGAAGTTTAATTGAGGTAGAAAAAGGAACAAAAGTAGCTGATGTAGCTGCTAAATTGAGCAAATCCCTAGCAAAAAAGGCTCTAGGAGCTAGAATAGATGGTGAAAGAGCAGAATTAATGGCAGAAATTAATGATGATTGCAAACTTGAAATACTAACTTTTGATGATGAAGATGGAAAATGGATATTAAGACATACAGGTTCACATATACTTGCTCAAGCTGTAAAGAAAGTATATCCAGAAGTTAAATTAGCTATAGGACCAGCAATAGATACAGGATTTTATTATGACTTTGATGCAGAATTTTCTTTTACTCCAGAAATGCTTGAAAAAATAGAATCAGAAATGAACAAAATAATTAAAGAAGATTTAAAACTTGAAAGATTTGAACTTCCAAGAGAAGAAGCTATAAAATTAATGCAAGAAAAGAAAGAATGTTATAAAGTTGAATTAATAAAAGATTTACCAGAAGATGCAGTAATATCTTTCTATAGACAAGGAGATTTTGTAGACTTGTGTGCAGGTCCTCATGTAGTATCAACAGGAAAGGTTAAAGCTGTAAGATTACTTTCTATTGCAGGTGCTTATTGGAAAGGCGACGAAAAGAACAAGATGCTTCAAAGAATTTATGGAACTGCTTTTGAGAAAAAAGCTGATCTTGATGCATATTTAAATATGTTAGAAGAAGCTAAGAAAAGAGATCATAGAAAGTTAGGTAAAGAATTAGATTTATTCAGTATGCATGAAGAAGGACCAGGATTCCCATTCTTCCACCCTAAGGGAATGATAGTAAGAAATACTCTTCAAAATTTCTGGAGGGAAATGCATACAGCTGCAGGATATGATGAAATAATGACTCCTGTAATTTTAAATGAAAAATTATGGAGACAATCAGGACATTGGGATCATTATAAAGAGAACATGTATTTTACTAAAATTGACAATGAAGATTATGCTATAAAGCCAATGAACTGTCCTGGATCAATATTGGTTTATAAAAATACAATACACTCATATAGAGAATTACCTTTAAGATATGCTGAAATGGGTCTAGCACACAGACATGAGAAATCAGGTGCATTACACGGACTTATGAGAGTTAGATGCTTTACACAAGATGATGCTCACTTATTCTTAGCAAAAGATAATATTACAGATGAAATAGTAAATGTTATAAGATTAATAGATGATTTTTATAAAGTATTTGGATTTGAATATTTTGTAGAACTTTCAACAAGACCAGAAGATTCTATGGGTAGTGATGAAGATTGGGAAGCAGCTACTAATGGATTAAGAGATGCATTAGATGCCATAGGTCTTAAGTATAAAGTTAATGAAGGAGATGGAGCGTTCTATGGTCCTAAGATAGATTTCCATTTAAAGGATTGTATAGGCAGAACTTGGCAGTGTGGAACTGTACAGCTTGACTTCCAGATGCCAGAAAGATTTGACTTAACTTATATAGGTGCTGATGGAGAAAAACACAGACCAGTTATGGTTCACAGAGTTGTATTTGGTTCTATAGAAAGATTTATAGGAATATTAATAGAGCATTATGCAGGAGCATTCCCAGCTTGGCTTGCACCAGTACAAATTAAAATAATGAATATTACAGATGATCAAATTGATTATGCAAATAAAGTTGCTCAAGAATTAAAGAAGAATAAATTAAGAGTAGAAGTAGATTTGAGAAATGAAAAAATTGGATACAAGATAAGAGAAGCTCAACTTCAAAAAGTTCCTTACATGCTTGTATTAGGTGATAAAGAGATGAAAGAAAATGCAGTAGCTGTAAGAAGTAGAAAGCTTGGAGATTTAGGCGCTATGGCTTTAGACCAATTTGTAGAAAAGATTAAAGGTGAAATTGACAGAAAAGAAAGTTCAGTAGATTAATGTAAAAAGTATTGACAAATTAAAAGTAGTATAGTAAAATACTCTTTGTTAAGAAGAAACAGCCGTTTCTCACCTTACAGCAAAGCTAGTGAGGTTACTGCAATTTTTATTATGATTGTATTTTCAGGACGGCTTAAGCCGTCCTTTTTTATATGTTATAAAACATAAGCATAAAACCACCTGGGAGGTGAAAATTATTAATAAAGATTTTCTTATGAATGAGGAAATAAAAAACAAAGAATTAAGAGTTATTGGAGATGATGGTTCTCAGCTTGGAGTTATCTCATCAAGAGATGCACTTAAGATGGCTGAAGAAAAAGAATTGGACTTAGTTATGATATCTCCAAATGCTAATCCACCAGTTTGCAAAATAATGGATTTTGGAAAATTTATTTATGAGCAAGCTAAAAAAGATAAAGATGCTAAGAAAAAACAAAAAGTTGTAACTCTTAAAGAAGTTAGACTTAGTCCTACTATAGAAGAACATGATGTTTCTATCAAAGCAAATAATGGACGAAAGTTCTTAGTTGCAGGTGATAAAGTAAAAGTCACTGTTAGATTTAGAGGTAGAGAAGCAGATTATTCTTTTACAGGTAGAAAAATATTAGATGCTTTTTATTCTAGACTTGAGGATGTTTGTATAATAGAAAAACATGCTAAGCAAGAAGGAAGAAACATGATAATGATTTTAGCACCTAAGAAAGCATAATTGAGAGGAGGAATTTATTATGCCAAAAATGAAAACTAAAAGAAGTGCAGCAAAGAGGTTTAAAGTTACAGGAACAGGTAAACTTAAAAGGGCTAAAGCTTTCAAGAGCCATATATTAACAAAGAAGAGTGCAAAAACTAAGAGAAATCTTAGAAAAGCAGGCTACGTTTCAGTAACTCAAGAAAAAACAATGAAACAATTAATGCCTTATGTATAATAGATGGTTCGAAGGAGGGTTTTTTAAATGGCAAGAGTAAAAAGAGCAGTAAATGCTCGTAAATATCATAAAAAAATATTAAAGCTTGCAAAAGGCTACTATGGTGGTAAAAGCAAGTTATTTAAAACTGCTAATGAAACAGTTATAAGAGCATTAAGAAATGCTTATGTAGGAAGAAAGTTAAAGAAAAGAGATTTTAGAAAGCTTTGGATAGCTAGAATAAATGCTGCTACAAGAATAAGTGGACTTTCATATTCAAGATTTATGAATGGAATGAAGCTTGCAGGTATCAACATCAATAGAAAAATGCTTTCAGAAATAGCTATAAATGATCCAAAGTCATTCGCTGAATTAGTTGAAATAGCTAAAAAACAATTAAACGCTTAATTTAATACTTACATAAAAAATACAGCTATAAATGCTGTATTTTTTTAAGTTACATAGAAAGTATATTGATATAAAAATTAATTAAGTGTAAATATATATGTTTTGATTTATAATTTTGTGAAGGTTGAGTGTTATGGAAGTAATTATAAGTAAAGATAATTCATTAATAAAGGAAACAAAAAAATTAAAAGAAAAAAAGCATAGGACTAAGAATAATCAGTTTCTAATTGAAGGTTTCAGATTTGTTGAGGAAGCTTTAAAATCAGAATTTAAAGTACCGATGATTTTTGTAGGCGAGAATAATAAAAGTAGGTTTGAAAGTTTTGATATCGAAAGTAAACTTCAAAAAAGCACTAAGGTTTACTGGGTTTCGGAAAAGGTATTAAATCTTTTAAGTGATACAGAAACTCCACAAGGTATAACTGCAGTAGTGGATAATAAAGAATTAAATGTGGAAAACAAAGAAGGATTTTATGTGCTTGTGGATAAAGTTCAGGATCCAGGGAATATGGGTACTATTATAAGAACTGCTCATGCGTCCAAAGCTCTTGGGGTAATAATTACTAAAGGTACTGTAGATATATACAATGAAAAGACCTTAAGATCAACTATGGGATCAATATTCCATGTACCTGTAATACAGGATAATGATTTAAATAAAGTAAACTTTCTAAAAGAAAAAGGATTTAAATTAGTTGCTAGTTCACTTGATACAGATAAGAATTTTTATGATGTGAATTTAAAAGGGAAAAAAATAATAGCTGTTGGCAATGAAGGTAGCGGCATAAGTGATGACATATACAATATGGCTGATATAAAGGTGAAGATACCAATGCCAGGAGGAGCAGAGTCTCTCAATGTAGCTGTAGCTGCTGGAGTTATGATGTTTGAAGTTATACGTCAGAGTCTTACATAGTGAAAAAATAAAAAATTTGTATTGACAATGTAAAGTTATATATGTAAAATAGTAAAATAAGTTAAGAAATATTAAACTATGATAAAGAGAGTAGATATATAATTTTTAGAGAGAGAGAAGGTCAGCGGCTGAAAGCCTTCTTAAAAAGTTTATATATTGAAGTTCACTTTAGAGTTCTAATTGTGAAATTTTAAGTAGCAGTTAGCGGTTAAAACCGATATATTTACAAAGAGGGTATTGTTTTTATAAATATAATGATATCAATTTGGGTGGTAACGCGGATAATGTCCGTCCCTTTGTTAGGGACGGATTTTTTATATGTATGAAGTTAAACTATATGTGTTTGAAATTTAGTTTAATTTATATAGCAGCATTTAGCTGGTATTAGAATGTACAACAAAATGTGAAAGGAGAAAAAACATGAAAGAAAAATTAGAACTTATAAAGAGTAATGCTTTAGAAAAAATAAAAAATATTTCAAGCAGCTCTGAATTTGAAAACATAAGAGTAAAATACCTTGGAAAAAAAGGTGAATTAACACAAATACTTAGAGGTATGGGAGCTCTCTCAGCAGAAGAAAGACCTGCAGTTGGAAAAATAGCAAATGAGGTAAGAGCAGTATTAGAAAATGCCATAGAAGAAGGAATCAATAACATTAAAAATAAAGAAAAAAAGGCAAGACTTCAAAATGAAGTAATAGATATTTCTATGCCAGGAATAAAACAAAATTTAGGAAGAAGACATCCATTAGAACAAACTCTAAATGAGATGAAAGATATATTTATAACTATGGGTTTCACTATAGAAGACGGTCCAGAGGTAGAACTAGATTATTATAACTTTGAAGCATTAAATATACCTAAGAATCATCCAGCAAGAGGTGAACAAGATACTTTCTATATAAATGACAACATAGTTTTGAGAACTCAAACTTCTCCAATACAAATTAGAACTATGGAAAAAGAAAAACCACCAATAAAAATGATATCTCCAGGAAAAGTATATCGTTCAGATGCTGTAGATGCTACCCATTCACCAATATTTTATCAAATGGAAGGCTTAGTAGTAGATAAAGGCGTTACTTTTGCAGATTTAAAGGGTACTCTTGAACTATTTGCAAAAAAGATGTTTGGAGATAAAGTTAAAACTAAATTTAGACCACATCATTTCCCATTTACAGAACCTTCAGCAGAAATGGATGCTACTTGCTTTGTATGTGGTGGTAAAGGATGTAGAGTATGTAAAGGAGAAGGTTGGATTGAACTTTTAGGTTGTGGAATGGTTCATCCAGATGTCCTAAGAAATTGTGGTATAGATCCAGAAGTATATAGTGGATTTGCTTTTGGTTTTGGTGTAGATAGAATGGTTATGCTTAAGTATGGCCTTGATGATATAAGACAGTTATATGAAAGTGATATGAGATTTTTAAATCAATTTTAATGAAAACAATATAGTGATATAACAAAAACACTAAAAAGGAGAGAATATAAATGAAGGTTCCAGTTAAATGGTTAAAAGATTATGTGGATATAGATATTCCAGCTAAAGAGCTTGGAGATAGACTTACTTTGAGTGGTTCCAAGGTTGAAGGTATAGAAACTACAGGAGAAGAAATTCAAAATGTAGTTACAGGAAAAATAGTAGAGATAGTTAAACATCCGGAAGCTGATAAATTATCTATATGTCAGGTAGATATAAATAAAGAAGAGTTATTACAAATTGTTACGGCAGCAACTAATATGAAAGAACAGGATGTAATTCCAGTAGCACTTCATGGTTCTACATTACATGGTGGACTCAAGATAAAAAAAGGCAAACTTAGAGGAGAAGTTTCTAATGGTATGTTTTGCTCAGAAGAAGAGCTTGGAATAGCTGGAGATGAACCAGTTCATGGCCTTATGATACTTCCACAAGACACACCATTAGGTAAAGATATAAAAGAAGTTTTAGATATGACAAGTTCTGTAATAGATTTTGAAATAACTTCAAATAGACCTGATTGTTTAAGTGTTGTAGGAATTGCAAGAGAAACTGCTGCAACTTTAGGTGGCAGAAAGTATAAAATGCCAGAACTAAAATTTGAAGCTGTATGCAAAGATAACATAAAGGATGAATTAAAAGTAGATATAAAAGATGAGCTTTGCAGAAGATACATGGCAAGAGGCGTTAAGAATATTAAAATTCAACCATCACCAGGTTGGATGCAGGATAGATTGCTAGAAGCTGGAGTAAGACCAATAAATAATATAGTAGATATCACAAATTTTGTTATGTTAGAGCTTGGTCAGCCTATGCACGCTTTCGATGCGAGACAGATAACGTCTAAAAATATAGTAGTGGAAAGAGCGCTAGATGGAGAAAAGTTTATAACTTTAGATGATGAAGAAAGAATTTTAGATTCAAATGTACTTAATATAAAAGATGGAGATAGAACTATAGGACTTGCTGGAATAATGGGTGGATTAAATTCAGAGGTTCAAGATGATACTACTTCAATAATATTTGAAAGTGCAACTTTTGATGGAACAAATATAAGGATCTCAGCTAATAAATTAGCACTTAGAACAGAAGCATCTTCAAGATTTGAAAAAGACTTGGATCCAAACTTAGCAGAAATTGCTTTAAATAGAGCTTGTTACTTAGTAGAAGAGTTAGAAGCTGGCGAAGTTATGGAAGGTACTATTGATGTTTACACAGAAAAGGTAGAAAGACATACTTTAGAAGTTGATGCTAATTGGATAAATACATTTTTAGGTACAGATATATCAAAAGAAGATATGAAAGAGTATTTAGACAGATTAGAACTAAAGACACAAATTAAAGAGGATAATTTAGTTATAGATGTTCCAACATTTAGATCAGATATAAATATAAGAGAAGATGTAGCAGAGGAAGTAGCAAGAATATATGGATATAATAATATTCCAACTACTATAATAAGAAGTGTAAATGCAAGAGGCGGAAAAAGTGTAAAACAAAAATTAGATGATAAATTAGTAGAAACTTTAATGTGCAGTGGACTTAATCAATCTATAAGCTATTCTTTTGTAAGTCCTAAGGTGTTTGATAAAATCCTCTTATCTAAAGATAGTGATTTAAGAAAAGTTGTAGCTGTAAAAAATCCATTAGGTGAAGATTATAGTATAATGAGAACAACAACTGTACCTTCTATGATGGAAGCATTAGGAAGAAACTATTCGAGAAATAACACATATGTAAGACTTTTTGAAATGGGTAAAATATATATTCCAAATCAGGATGAAAATAAACTTCCAGAAGAGAGAAATTTAGTTACCCTAGGATTATATGGAGATGCAGATTATTTCCATGTAAAAGGAGTAGTTGAAAATATACTTGAAAATTTAGGAATTGACAAGTTTTCATTCAAAAGAGAAAGTGAAAATCCTAGTTTCCATCCAGGTAAAACAGCAGCACTTTATATAAAGAAGGATTTAGTAGGTATTTTAGGAGAAATCCATCCTGATGTAGCAGAAAACTATGGTGTTGATGAAAGATGTTATATTGCAGAATTAAATGTAGATGTATTATATAAATATGCAAATATGGATAAGAAGTATAAGGCAATTCCTAAGTTTCCTGCAGTAACAAGAGATATGGCCATATTGGTAGATGACAGTATACTTGTGCATGATATTGAAGAAATAATGAATAAGCAGGGTGGACATTTATTAGAAAGTATAAAATTATTTGATGTATATAAGGGAGAGCAAATACCAGAAGGTAAGAAGAGTATAGCTTATTCACTTATATATAGAGAAGAGAATAAAACTTTAACAGATAATGAAGTAAATAAAGTTCATGATAAAATAGTTAGAACATTGGAAAATAGACTTGGAGCACAACTTAGGTAGTGTATAAGTAAATATGAAGCTTTGTGTAAATTTAATTTTACACAAAGCTTTATATATACATTGAAGTTTTATTCAAAATGCTGTAAAATTTAGGTAATGATGTTATTCAAATAATAGGTTTAATATATCCAAGTTTTATGATAGAATAAGGTTATATAAAACTGTAATAAATAGAGTTATCTAAGAGGGTGTTTACATGAATGTTATAACCGTTAAGATAAATGGAATAGAATATAATTTAAAAGGTGATGAACAAGAAGAATATTTACATAAAGTTGCGGGCTATGTAGATAAGAAAGTTAAAAATATATTAGAGAATAATGGTAAGCTTAGTACATCATCAGCAGCAATTCTTTCAGCAATAAATATAGTGGATGATATGTTTAAAAAGCAAAAGGAATATGAAAGGCTTTATAATGATTTTGAACAAATGACTAAGTTACAAAAAAGTTATGAAGAACAAATTCAATCTTTAAAAAAGCAATTGAAACATATGGAAGAATATAATGCAGAGCTTCAGCAAAAATTAAAAAATGATGTGAATGCCCAGTATTTGGAGCAAAAAGATCAGCATATAGAAAAATTAATGAAAGAAATGGAAGTTATGCAGAATACAGCTCAAAAATATATGAAAGAAAATACGGAAATTAAATCGGAAAATAAAGAAATAAAATTTCAATTACAGTCTTCTAAGTATAAAATTATAGATTTACAGCATAAGCTATTAGAAAACCAAATAAGTTTAGCACAAGAGAAAAAAAAAAATAATCCTTTATTGAATAGTCAACAAGGGGCTAAATAAAAACAAGTACTTTCATATATGGAAGTGCTTGTTTTTTTATATGAATAATTTAACAAATTAATGATTATATACATAATATAAAGTAAAAATGAAGCATAAAATAATGATATTCAGCCTAGAAGCTTTATATTAAATAGTCTTACAAAATAATAATTAAATCTATAAATTATTATAAAGTAAAGCTTAACAAATTTAACTGATTTAAGGAGGAAATTATGATTTATTTAGATAATGCTGCAACTACTTTTCCTAAGCCTAATGAAGTCTACAAAGAGGTTTTAAATTGTATGGAAAATTATGCAGCAAATCCAGGAAGAAGTTCGCATAAGTTAGCAATAAAGGCTCAATCTAAGATTATGGAAACTAGAGAAATGATAAAAGAAATTTTTAACATTCCTGATCCTTTTCAAATAGTTTTTACAAGTAATGCAACTGAGTCATTAAATATAGGAATTAAAGGAATTTTGAAAAGTGGTGATCATGTAATAAGCACAGTGATTGAGCATAATTCAGTACTGAGACCTTTAAACAGCTTGATGAAAAAAGGAATAGAAGTTACATTACTTAAAGTGGATAAAAATGGTCACATAGATTTAGATAAAATAAAACAGCAAATAAAAACAAATACAAAATTAATAATTATAAATCATGCTTCAAATGTTATAGGAACTGTACAACCTATATCAGCTATTGGAAAAATAGCAAAAGATGCAGGTGTTTTATTTATGGTAGATGCATCTCAAAGTGCAGGAACTATAAATATAGATGTAGAAGAAAGTAATATAGATTTACTAGCATTTCCTGGACATAAGGGATTATTTGGTCCACAAGGCACAGGAGGTTTATTTATAAGAGATGAAGCTCAAGTAGAATCATTTAAAGAAGGTGGAACTGGAAGTAACTCAAGTGATATGAAACAGCCTGATTTTATGCCAGATAAATTTGAAAGTGGAACATTAAATACACCAGGTATTGCAGGATTATGTGAAGGAATAAAATTTATTGAAAAAATTGGAATGAAAGAGATTTATAAACATGAAGCGCTATTAACAGAGTATTTGTTAGTAGAATTGAAAAAGCTTGATTATGTAAAAATTTATGGCCCAAATGATTTAAAAGATAGGTGTGCAGTAGTTTCAATCAATATTGACGGAGTGGATAGTTCAACAGTTGGTTATAAGCTCAATGAAAAAGGCATAGCTGTAAGAACAGGATATCATTGTGCACCATTAATTCATAATATTATAGGAACTAATAACAAAGGTACAGTAAGAATAAGTCCAGGGTATTTTAATACTTTTAAAGATATAGAAACAATACTAAAAAGTATAGTGGATATATATAAGCAATAAGTATAATTTAGTGTAAATAAACGATTTGAGGTATTCTCAAATCGTTTATTTACATATGAAAATTTAAGAATAATGTTGTTGACTTTTAAATAGTAATTTACTATAATGAATGTATATCAAATATAACTTGCAAATGATGCAAGTTAGTGGAAAGGTTTTCAAATATGTTTAAGCGGTTTACTATAATACCGTCTGTTCGTGATTTGAGAAATTTTGAAACTGCTTTAAAGTCTGTTTCAAATGTAATCTTTCTATCTGAAGTTCATTTAGGGAATCTCAAATCTTTAATTAAGAAGTGTCATGATAATAATAAAATAGCTTTAGTGAATATAGATTTAGTAGGTGGACTAGCTACTGATCAAATGGGAATAAAGTTGTTGAAAAATTTGTTTAAAGTTGATGGTGTGATTTCATCTAATTTAACAAATGTAAATATGGCTAAAATGTCAGGGTTATATGCTATACAACGATTTTTTCTTATAGATTCTAGGGGATTGGAGTCAGGACTAAAAGCATTAAAAAATAGTAAATGTGATGCAATTGAAGTTTTACCTGGTTCAATGTCTACAAGCTTTAAAGAAGAGATAACTAAAGTTAGAGATGTACCTCTATTAGGCGGTGGATTTGTAACCGAAAAGTCAAATGTTATAGAAATTTACAAGGCTGGCTTTGTAGGAGTTACTACAAGCGAAAAGAAACTTTGGGACGATTATAGTTATTTAAAACAAAATAGGTAACGGGATGGTGATTTGAATCCTGTTTAAGAGTAGTCAAAATTTTGATTACTCTTAAACAGGATTTTATTTTTTTCTAATATTTTTGTAAGGAGGTGAATTTATATCACATAACAAGTTGAAAGTTATTTAAGGAGGTGAATTTAGTTAAATAAAAAAATTAGGCACTGATTAATTATATATGAAAGTGGTGGTTATTTAATGTCAATAATTAAAACATTAATCAATATGGGACCTTCGGTAATGATGCCAATTATATTTTTTATATTGGCTATAGTATTTGGAGTGAAAATAGGTAAGGCATTTAAGGCAGGAATGCTTGTAGGAATTGGATTTGTGGGTATTAACCTTGTAATTGGACTGCTTTTGGGAAGTCTGGGACCGGCAGCTCAAGCAATGGTCAAAAGATTTGGATTAAGCCTTACAGTAGTGGATCCAGGATGGCCTGTTGGATCTACAATAGGTTGGGGATCACCTATTGTGCCAATTGTTGTCTTTGGTGCACTTTTAATTAACTTAATATTGCTAATATTTAATCTTACGAAAACTGTTAATATAGATATATTCAATTATTGGCATTTCTTATTAACAGGTGGAGTAGTATATGCAGTTACAAATAATGTAGCTATTGCATCAGCAGGTGCTTTAATCCATTTCTTAGTTACACTTTTTATAGCAGATAGAACTGCACCTAGGATTCAAAAAAGTTTTAATTTAAAAGGAGTATCTTTTGCGCATGCTACTTCAGCAATTTATGTACCTATTGGAATTGTTGTCAATTGGATAATTGAAAAAATACCAGGATTAAGAGATATTGACGCAAACCCAGATAAAATAACTAAAAAATTTGGTATTATGGGTGAACCTCTTACACTTGGAACTATACTTGGAATTGTACTTGGAATATTAGCTGGTTGGGGTGTAACAGACATAATGACCTTAGGAATTAAAGTTGCAGCAGTTATGGTGTTACTTCCAGCAATGATAAATGTTCTTGTAGAAGGACTTATTACTGTAAGAGATGCTGCAGAAGTTTCGCTTAAAAAGAAATTTCCTAATAGGGAATTTTATATTGGGCTTGATACAGCTTTATTAGTTGGAGATCCTGCAGTGCTTGCCAGTGGGCTTTTACTAATACCAGCATCGCTTTTACTTGCTATTATTTTACCAGGAAATAAGTTATTGCCATTTGTAGATTTAGCATCACTTGTTTTTTTAGTACCTATGGTTGCTCCTTATTGTAAAAACAATGTAATAAGAATATTTATTTCAGGACTTGTTATTATGACATTGGTGTT
Organism: Clostridium drakei; assembly: GCF_000633595.2. Lineage (GTDB taxonomy): Bacteria > Bacillota > Clostridia > Clostridiales > Clostridiaceae > Clostridium_AM > Clostridium_AM drakei. Next base: position 46,862 of record NZ_JIBU02000019.1, read on the forward strand.
ATATGCAGGAACAGATATAGCACCTTATTATACAGAGGCAGCTAAAATTGCAAATGTAACACTTCCAAGTGGAGTGTCAAGTTCTACAGGTATGGCAGGTATAGTTGGAGGAGCCACAACACCATTAGGATGGTTGATTATAAAATTATCAATGTTATTTAGTTAAGATTTAAGGAGGATTTAAAATGCCAAAATATTTAATGGGTATAGATAATGGTGGAACAATGTCAAAAGCCGCACTTTATGATTTATCAGGAAAAGAAATAGCTGTATCATCTCATAAGACAAAAATGATTATGCCTAAACCAGGTTTTACTGAAAGAGATATGGGAGAAATGTGGCAAGCAAATGTAGATGCTATTAGAGATGTAATAGCTAAAGGAAAAATAAATCCTAAAGATATAGTAGGAATTTCTACCACAGGGCATGGAAATGGTATGTATCTTATAAATGAAAATGGTAAACCAGCTTATAATGGAATAATATCTACTGATATAAGAGCAAAAGATTATGTTAGTAAATGGTATAGTAATGGAACTTTTGAAAAAGTTCTTCCAAAAACAATGCAGAGCATATGGGCTGGTCAACCAATAGCACTTCTTGCTTGGTTTAAAGATAATATGCAAGAAGTAATAAAGGATACCAAATGGATTCTTATGTGCAAAGACTACATTAGATTTTGTTTGACAGGAAAAGCTTATGCTGAAATTACTGATATTTCAGGAACAAATTTAATGAATGTTCGAGATGTAAAATATGATGAAAGTTTATTAGATGAATTTGGACTTAAGGAAATAATAGAAAAACTTCCACCTATAAAGTATTCATCTGAGATATGCGGATATGTTACAAAAGAGGCAGCAAAAGCTACTGGACTTTTAGAGGGGACACCAGTTGCTGGAGGACTGTTTGATATAGATTCTTCAGCAATAGCTACAGGAATTACAACAGAAGATAAACTTTGTATAATTGCTGGAACGTGGAGCATAAATGAATATATAAGTAAGAAACCTATTGTATCAAAAGATTTGTTTATGACATCGCTATATTGTATGGAAGGATATTGGCTCACAACAGAAGCAAGTCCAACATCTGCATCTAATTTAGAATGGTTTGTTACTGAATTTATGGGTGAAGAAAAGATTAAGGGTAAAGATATAAATAAGTCAGTTTATGAGTATGCCAATGAAATGGTTGAAAGTGTAAATGAAAAAGATACAAATATAGTATTTTTACCTTTTCTATATGGTACAAATGTTGATGCTGATGCAAAAGCAAGTTTTATTGGCTTGAGTGGATGGCATACAAAGGCACACCTATTAAGGGCAATTTATGAAGGTGTTGCATTTTGTCATAAAGCACATATTGATAAATTACTTGAATTTAGAGATAAACCTAAAGCTATTAGAATAGCAGGTGGAGCTGCTAAGTCTAAAATATGGGTTCAAATATTTGCAGATGTTCTTCAATTACCAATAGAAGTTACTACAAGTACAGAATTAGGAGCTCTAGGAGCTGCAATATGTGCTGGTATTGCTACAAATAACTTTAAATCATTTGATTCTGCTGCCGATTCAATGGTAAACGTAGCTTATACCTGTATGCCAAATCAAGCACTGAAAGATATTTACAATAAAAAGTATAATATTTATACTGAAACAATTCAAGTGTTAACTTCTGTATTTAAAAAAATATAACTAGTGGAAGGCGGTAGAAATATGGATTTAAAATTAAAGGATAAATGTGCTATTGTTACTGGAGGATCAAGAGGAGTAGGTAAAGGTATAGCACTTGCACTAGCAAAAGAAGGTGCATATGTTGTGGTAAATTACAATAAAAGTGAAAAATCTTCTAAAGAAGTAGTGGATGAAATTATAAAAAATGGAGGAAGAGCATTATCAGTTAAAGCTGATCTTGGTAACCCGCAAGATTGTATTAATTTGATAAATGAAGCTGAAAAAGAATTTGGTAGTGTAGACATATTGATTAACAATGCTGGAATATGGCCTAAAAATTGGATTCAAGATATTACTTTAGATGAATGGAAAAAGACTATAGATGTGAATTTAACATCAGTTTTTTTAACAAGTCAGGCTTTTTCAAAAAATAATATATTGAAGAAAAGAGCTGGGAAGATACTAAATATAACTTCTCAAGCTGCATTTCACGGATCAACTACAGGGCATGCTCATTATGCTGCAAGTAAAGCAGGAGTTGTGGCCCTTACAGTGTCTATGGCAAGAGAGCTAGCTACATACGGCATAAATGTAAATGCAGTAGCTCTTGGTATAGTGAAAACTGACATGGTAAGCAAAGCACTTGAGAAGAATGAAGATTATTATATAAATAGAATACCTATTGGTAGAGTAGCTACTCCTGATGATATAGGTAAAATAGTAACGTTTATGGTGTCAGAGGCTGCAGGCTATATTACAGGTGCAACTATAGATGCTACAGGCGGAATGTTAATGCGATAGGAAAGGAAGGATTTATTATGTTAGTAACATTAAATGAAATTTTAAAAAAAGCAAGAGAGGAGCATTATGCTGTACCAGCTTTTGATTGTACAGAAGATGTGCTTATAAGAACTATTCTTGATACTGCAGAAGAAAAAAAATCACCAGTTATTTTAATGGTATTGGAACATGATCTTGCTGGAAAAGGAATAAAATATATTACATCTATGATAAAAGGAGTTGCTAATGAATACAAAATTCCAATAGCTCTTCACCTTGATCATGCTACGAATTTTGAGATTATAGAAAAAGCAATCGAAAATGGTTTTACTTCAGTAATGTACGATGGATCAATGTTGTCATTTGATGAAAATGTAGTAAATACAAAGAAAGTTGTCGATATGGCTAAGAAAAAAGGAGTTTCTGTTGAAGCAGAACTTGGACATGTTGCTGGAAAAGAAATAGATGGAACTAGTGCAGGAGAAACTATGCTTACAGATGCTGATGAAGTTGTAAAATTTGTTAGTTTAACAGGAATAGATGCACTAGCTGTATCTATAGGAACTTCTCATGGAGTTTATGTTTCAACGCCAGAATTAAAAATAGACAGGCTTATAGAAATAAATAAATTAAGTTCTGTACCTCTTGTACTTCATGGAGGATCAGGTACACCATTAGATCAAGTACAAAATGCTATAAAAAATGGTATAACAAAAGTTAATCTTTATGCTGATTTAAGAATTGCTTTAATGGAAGGAATCAAAAAGGCAGCAGAGGTTCAAAAGAGAATAGATCCTTTGCCAGATGAATTATTTAAACCGACAAAGGAAATTTTGAAAAATAAAATAGTAGAAAAAATAGATATGGTTATGTCAGAAAATAGGGCTTAAGGAGGACAAAATATGAAATTATTAGCTATAGGAGATAAATTTATTCCTAAGGAATCTATGAATGAAGGATTAAAAGAATTAAATAAGTATGGAATAGATGTAACTATAAGAGAATGGGAGCATGAAAATTTAGAAATGCTTCAAAAAGATAACCTTTTAATAGAACAAAATGGTCCAGATGCAGTAGAACTTACACAAGAACTTGTTGGAGATATTAGCGAATATGATATTTTAGTAGTACAATTTACACCTATATCAAAAAAAATAATAGATAAGGCTAAAAAATTAAAAATTATAGGAGTATTAAGAGGTGGAGTTGAAAATGTATCATATGAATATGCTGCAATAAAAGGAATAACTGTTATGAATACTCCAGGACGTAATGCAAGGGCGGTTGCAGAATTTACTATGGGTATGATATTATCGGAAGTTAGAAATATAGCTAGATCGCATGCAGCTTTAAAAAAAGGAGAATGGAGAAAAAATTTTCCAAATAGTGGGGCTATTCCTGAATTGTGTGATAAAATGGTAGGAATAGTTGGCTTTGGATCTATAGGACAGCTTATGGCAGGATATTTAAAAGCATTTGGTTGTAATGTAATAGCATATGATCCATTTTTAAATGTTAATTTTGATGGAGTAAATATTGTTGAATTACCTTATTTAATGAAAAATTCAGATATAATAACTATTCATGCAAGACTTACAGCAGATACTCATCACTTAATTGGAAAAAAGGAAATTAGCCTTATGAAATCTAATGCTGTATTAGTGAATACTGCACGTTCAGGATTAGTTGATGAGAAGGCTCTTAAAGAAGCTTTGGAAAAAGGGAAAATTTCAGGATCAGCTCTAGATGTTTTTGATGTGGAACCATTAGCAGAAGATGACATACTTATGAAACTTGATAATGTAACTATAACTCCTCACGCTGCAGGATCTACAAAGGATGCATTTACTAACAGTCCTAAATTAATGAGAGATATTTTGATAAGAACAATAAAGGGAGAAAAAAGATTGCCTATTATAAATGGTATAAAACCTGAAATATAAAACTTTATAGTAAAAATTAACTTATTTTAGACTGTTGATAAATATGTTTTGTCAACAGTCTTTTTTACAGAATATTTTAACATACATCCTATGTGAACTTCATCTGAAAACTTGTGTAGAAATTTGCTTGAAGTGTAAAATACTCCACTTATGTGCCTAAAATAAGTTTTAAAAGATAATAATATACTGTATAATAAAAAACGTATGGTTAAGAAAACAGTAGGAGAGATGTAGAATGAACAAAATAGAACTTCTGGCACCAGCAGGAAGTATAGATAGTCTTTATGCTGCAGTGCAAAGTGGTGCAAATGCAGTATATTTAGGAGGAAATAAGTTTTCAGCTAGAGCTTATGCTTCTAATTTTGATAATGAAAATATGAAAAAAGCAGTAGAGTATTGTCATTTATATGAAGTTAAGATATATGTAACAATAAATACATTAATGAAAGAAAAGGAACTTAAAGAAGCTTTAGAGTATGCTAAGTTTTTATATAGCATTGATGTGGATGCATTGCTTATACAGGATACAGCATTAGCTGTATTAATAAAGGAAGTATTACCGGATTTTGAACTTCATGCTTCAACTCAAATGACAGTACATAATGGTGAAGGAGCAGCTCTTTTAAGAGATAAAGGATTTAAAAGAATTGTGCTTTCAAGAGAGTTGTCTTTAAATGAAATAAAATATATATCTAAAGATTTGAATATAGAAACAGAAATTTTTGTACATGGGGCATTATGTGTTTGTTATTCTGGGCAGTGTCTTATGAGCAGTTTAATTGGTGGAAGAAGCGGTAATAGAGGTAGATGTGCTCAACCTTGTAGATTGCCATATACTATAATTGATAGTATTAGTGGAAGAGAAAAAAAAGGATATTTGTTAAGCCCTAAAGATATATGTACTATAGAAAATATAAAAGATATAATTGAAAGTGGAGTTACTTCTCTAAAGATAGAAGGAAGAATGAAAAGACCTGAGTATGTAGCTGCAGTAGTATCATCCTATAGAAAAGCCATAGATAGTATTTTAAAAGGATCAAATGTGGATATTGAAAATGAAAAGAAAAAACTTTTACAGCTTTTTAATAGAGAAGGTTTTTCAAAAGCTTATTTGTTTGGGAATGTAGGCAGAGATATGATGGCATATACTTTTCCTAAGAATACAGGAGTAATCCTTGGAAAGGTCCAAAAGGATTTAAGTATTGCATTACAAGAGAATTTGAGTATTAAGGATGGTATAAGAAATGGAGAAAAAGGATTTACAGTTTCAAAAATAATAGAAAATGGAAATGAAGTTTTTGAAGCAGCTAAAGGAAGTAAAGTAAAACTAAGGCCAGTAAATTTTAAAAGCGGAGATATTCTTTATAAAACTTCAGATATAAAGTTACTTAGTTCTATGGAAAGTATTTACAAAAGTCCTTTTGGAAAAAAAATAGACTTGGATTTAAAAGTAAAATTTAAATTAAATGAGCCTATAAAGTTAAGTACTATTTACAAAGGAAAACAGTATTTTGTTGAGGGAGAGTTAGTTCAAAAAGCTTTAAACAAACCTTTAAATACAGATAAATTGAAAGAACATCTAAAAAAAAGTGGAAGTACTCCTTTTAGGGTTGCTAATATACAATTTGATGATTTTCAAGAAGGGTTTATGCCAGTATCATCTATAAATGAGAGCAGGAGAAAGCTAATAGAAGCTATAGAAAATGACTTACTTAAGGTGAATAGAAATAAAGGTATAGAAACGGTAAAGAAAGAAAAAGCTTCAACTAGGCCAATCCCTAAATATATGATTTGTGTCCATATGCTAGATCAAATGAAAGCTGCTTTTGAAAATGGACTTTCGGATGTGTCAGTAGATATATTTTATAAAAAAAGTGATATAAAAGATGAAATTATAAAGGAAAACAGTGTCTGGCTTAAGGTTCCTAATATTATAAAAGAGGAATTTTCAGCTGTGTGCTCTAAAGTAGAAGAATTGCTCCCATATATAAAAGGTATAGTTACAGCAAATTTGGGAATAATACATAAGTTTAAAGAAAAAACTACAATTCTAGGAGACTATAAGCTGAATATATTTAATCCTACTTCTACACAATTTTATAATGATTTACTGGATGGTATATGTTTAAGTGTAGAGCTTAATAAAAGTGAAATGCTGAGTTTAGCTAAGAAGTCTAAGATACCATGCCAGATAATGCTTTATGGAAAAGTAGAAAATATGGTTTCAGAGTATTGTGTAGTAGGAAGTACTTTTGGAAACAAAGGCGTATCTCAAAATTGTAACAAAGCATGTGAAAAAGGAACATTTTATTTAAAAGATAGAATGGGAGTGTGCTTTACTGTTAATACAGATAAATATTGTAGATGTCATATTTATAATAGTGTGCCTACAAATTTAATAGATAATATAGATGAATTAGAAAAATCGGGAATAAATAATTACAGAATTGATTTTATAGATGAAACTTATGATGAAGTAAATAATGTGTTAAAATGTGTTAAACAGAAAGAATGGAATGGAGATTTCAGTAAATTTACAAGAGGACATTATAAGAGAGGTGTGGAGTAATCTACATTAAATAATACAAGTTGGTAAAAAGGTGGTCGAACGAGTTGAATGAAAAAGCATTAAAAGTGCTGGAATTTTATAAGATAAGAGAACAATTAAAGAACTATACAAGTACTGGTGCAGCTAAGGACTTAATAGATGAATTGAAGCCTTATGATAATATATATGAGGTTAGAGAACATATTCAAGAAACAAAAGAAGCTTTTAAACTTTTAGTGACAAAGGGAGCACCTCCATTTGAAGGTGTTTACGATGTAAGGGAAGGTATAAGTAGAGCAGGTAAGGGATCTACTTTAATGCCAGGACAGCTTTTGAAAATAGCAGCAATACTTAGGGCTGCTAGAAGATTTCAAGAATATATAAGTCATAAAGAGGAAGAAGAAGGATTTAGAGTTTTGGAGAATACATCTCAGGGTATTATTCCATTAAAGAATATAGAGGATCATATATTTATGTCCATAGAAAGTGAAGAGCAAGTTTCAGATAGAGCAAGTACAGCTCTTTATAATATAAGAAAAGCTTTAAAAGATAAAAATTCTTCTGTAAGAGATAAAGTCAATTCACTTATAAGAAGTTATTCAGAGTATCTTCAGGATAATTTATATACTATGAGAGGAGATAGATATGTTTTACCTGTAAGAGCTGAGCATAAGGGAGCAGTTCCTGGACTTGTGCATGATCAAAGTTCAAGTGGAGCTACCTTATATATAGAGCCTATGGGGTTAGTCAATTTAAATAATGAAATAAAAGAACTTATGTTAAAGGAAAAGGCAGAAGTAGACAGAATATTAGCTTACCTTTCAAATGAAATTTATGGAAGTATAATAGCAGTAAGAAATGATGCAGATATAATATGGGAATTAGACTTCATTTTTGCTAAGGCTAAATTTGCTAGTGAGCTTAATTGCACAGCACCTAATGTTAATGATGAAGGTTTTATTGATATAGTACAAGGAAAGCATCCTCTAATAGATAGAAAAGTTGTAGTACCTTTAGATGTGTATCTAGGTAAAGGATTCACATCATTAGTTATAACTGGTCCTAATACAGGTGGTAAGACAGTTACATTGAAAACAGTAGGATTATTACATATTATGGCTTTAAGTGGACTTATGATTCCAGCTAGAGAAAATTCTACGGTAAGCTTTTTTAAAGAAGTATTTGCAGATATTGGAGATGAACAGAGTATAGAACAAAGTTTATCAACTTTTTCATCCCATATGACTAATATTGTAAATATAATTAATAATGCGGATGATGAATCACTAGTACTTTTTGATGAATTAGGAGCTGGAACAGATCCAACAGAAGGAGCAGCATTGGCTGTATCTATTTTGGAAAACTTAAAGAGTAGAGGCTGTAGAATAGTTGCTACTACCCATTATAGTGAACTTAAAGTTTATGCTTTAAAAGTAGATGGAGTAGAAAATGCATCTGTAGAATTTGATGTGGAAACATTGAGACCTACATATAGACTTTTAATTGGAATACCTGGTAAGTCAAATGCATTTGAAATATCTAGGAGATTAGGACTTGCAGATTATATAATTCATGATGCAAAAGAAAATATAAATAGTGAAACACTTCAATTTGAAGATTTAATAGAAAATCTTCAAGAGAAAAGTGTAAAAGCTGAAGCCAATGCAAGAGAAGCAGAGATGTTAAAACTAGAAGCTGCTAAAATTAAAGATAAATATGAAGAAAAAATGGGATCACTTCAAAATGCTAGAGAAAAAGCTGTAATAAATGCTCAAAGAGAAGCAAAGAGAATTATAAAGGAAGCTAAAGAAGAAGCGGATAACATTCTTAAGGAAATGAGAGAATTAGAGAAAGCTGGTTATGCTTCAGATGTAAGACACAAGCTTGAAGAAGAAAGAAGAAAACTATCACAAAAGCTTGATAAAATAGATGAAAAAGTTAATAAAGTAAAAACAGATGATGGTGAAGAACTTAAAAATGTAGGAGAAGGGGAAGAAGTTTTTGTACCTTCTTTAAACCAAAAAGTAATAGTTATATCCAAACCGGATAATAAAGGGAATGTTCAAGTTCAAGCTGGAATTATGAAGATAGAAGTAAAACTAAAAGATTTAAGAGCAGTAACCAGTGCTGTGAATAAAGAAGAGAAGAAAAAAATAAAAAGAGAAGCAAAGCTTAATTTGAAATCTGTAGCCTCATCTGTGGATTTAAGAGGAATGGATTCTTTAGAAGCAGTATATACTGCAGATAAATATTTGGATGAAGCATATTTAGCAGGACTAAAGGAAGTAACTTTAATACATGGTAAAGGAACAGGTGTATTAAGAAATACCATAACAGATATGCTCAAGCACCATTCTCATGTAAAAAAATACAGATTAGGGGAATATGGTGAAGGTGGTACTGGAGTTACAGTTGCAGAACTTAGGTAGAAGGATTGATTTTAGTTTAATGAGATTGGAGGGGAAACTTATGATACTAGTTAGTGCTTGTTTATGTGGAATAAACTGTAAGTATAATGGTGGTAATAACTTAGATACTAAGGTGTTGGAGTTATTGAAACAGGGGAAAGCTATACCTGTATGCCCTGAACAATTAGGAGGGCAGAGTACACCAAGGCCAGCACATGAAATAAACAATTCTACTGGAGCAGAAGTACTTGATGGAAAGGCTAGAATAATTGGGCCAGATGGGGATGATGGTACAGTAGAATTTTTGAAGGGAGCTCATGAAACTCTTAAAATAGCAAAAGAATGTGGAGCAAAGGTTGCTATTTTAAAGGCTAGAAGTCCTTCTTGCGGTTATGGAAAAATTTATGATGGTACATTTACTGGAAATAAAATAGATGGAAATGGAGTTACTGCAGAGTTGCTAAGTAGGAATGGACTTACAATTTATACAGAAGAAGGTATTAACAGTGGGAAATGTAAATTTGACATTGATTAACCTTGCAGGCAAATATAGAAAAATTTTAATAGTAATAGTTTTGTTTAATTTACTTATATAATTTTAAAAATTAATAATGAAATTTAGTTAATAATTATTGAGATTTAAAATAAATGAACTATAATTAAAGTGTATATTTAAAACAAAGTATTATATTTATAAAATAGTTTAAGTGGGGGGATGAAAAAATGAATTACAAGGAAGTATTAAAAAATGCTCGTGAAAATTTGAATGGAAGTTGTAAAGTTTGTCCAGTTTGTAATGGTAAGGCTTGTGCTGGAGAGGTTCCAGGTATGGGTGGAAAGGGAACAGGAGAAGCTTTTACAGTTAATGTTGAAGCATTAGATAGCTATAAGCTTAATATGAGAGTTATACATGATGCTAAAGATCCAGATACAAGTACAGAATTATTTGGTAAGAAGATGGAAGTGCCAGTATTTGCAGCGCCAGTATCAGGAACTACATTAAATATGGGTGGTAAATTTACAGAAGAACAATACATATCATGGGTAATTGGAGGATGTCTTGATGCAGGTATTTATCCTATGGTAGGAGATACAGCAGTAGATTCTTTTCTTATAACCAATCTTCAACAGTTAAAGGAATTCAATGGGGAAGGAATTGCTGTAATAAAACCTTGGGAAAATAGTAATGTTATAAATAAAATAAAGCTTTCAGAAGAATCAGGTGCTTTTGCTGTAGGTATGGATATAGATGCAGCAGGACTTATAACTTTAGCACTTCATGGAAAGCCAGTTGGTCCCAAGACTGTAGAACAAATAAAAGAAATAGTAGAAAGTACAAAGCTTCCATTTATATTGAAGGGAATAATGACTGTTGATGAAGCAAAACTTGCAGTAGAAGCAGGAGTAGATGCTATAGTAGTTTCAAATCATGGAGGAAGAGTGCTTGATCAAACTCCAGGTGTAGCAGACGTACTTCCAGAAATTGCAGAAGCAGTAAAAGGTAAGGTTACAATACTTGCAGATGGTGGAGTTAGAAATGGAGTAGATGTTCTTAAAATGATAGCATTAGGAGCAGATGGGGTTCTTATAGGAAGACCATTTGTAACAGCTTCTTTTGGAGGAGAAAGAGAAGGAGTAAAACTCTATATAGATACAATAAAAAGCGAATTAAAATCAGCTATGGTTCTTACAGGATGTAAAACCATAAAAGATGTTACAGATAGAATTTTATATTAATATATATTAAAAAATCCAGGCTTATGGAAGTAAGTCTGGATTTTTTATTTTATATAATTAAAGGTATTAAAGACATTATTATTTAATACCATTAATACCTTTAATAAAAATATTTAAAAGTAAAAATATTAAAAAAACTAGGAATAGAAGTTTTATAAGCTTGGCATGGTATTTGCTATCTATAATATAATATAGTGGTAAATTTATTTTTGATATATTTAAATCCTTTTAGTTTATGAAAAAATAGTATTACTAGTAATGGTAATATTATGTAGTGAATTAATTACAATAATGGAGGTATATATTTATGGTGAAAAAACTGGAACAATTGATAAGCTTAGCTAAAGAGAAAAGCAAAAAAACACTTTCAGTAGCAGTAGCTCAGGATAAAGAAGTTTTAATGGCTGTGACAGAAGCAGTTAAAACTGGGATAGTGGATGCCATTTTAGTAGGTGATGAAGATGCTATAAGAAATATATCTGAGAAAGAAAATTTATGCATAGATGGTATTAAAATAGTAAACGAAAAAGATATAAAAAAAGCAGCAGCAAAAGCTGTAGAATTTGTGTCTAATGGAGAAGCACAATTTATAATGAAGGGAATGCTTGGAACTGCAGATTTGTTAAGAGCTGTATTAAATAAAGAAGCAGGTCTTAGAGGTAAAGGATTACTTTCACATGTAATGATTTATCAAGTTCCTTCGTATCACAAATTAATTTTTCTAACTGATGGAGGCATGGTTCCTTATCCAACATTGGAGGACAAGATAGGAATAATAAATAATTGTGTAAAAGTTGCACACAAATTAGAAATAGAAATACCTAAAATAGCGCCTGTTTGTGCAGTAGAAGTAGTTAATCCTTCAATGCAAGCAACTGTCGATGCGGCTTCCTTAACTCAGATGAATAAGAGGGGACAAATAAAAGGATGTATTATTGATGGACCGTTGGCTTTTGATAATGCAATATCAAAGGAAGCAGCAGAACATAAAGGCATTGTAAGTGAAGTAGCAGGAGATACAGATGTGCTTTTAGTTCCTAATATAGAAGCTGGTAATTTTGTAGGAAAGTCTATGACGTATTTTGGAAAAGCAGAAAATGCTGGAGTTATTATGGGAGCTAAATGTCCTGTAGTTCTTGTTTCAAGAGCAGATAGTGCTAAATCAAAATTGTATTCTATAGCATTAGGGTCTGTAGTATCATAATTAAATAATTTTATTAAGATAATTTAAAAATGGAGGTATATATATGAAAGTCATTATGTCAGGGAATGAAGCCATTGCAAGAGGTGCATATGAAGCAGGATGTAAAGTTGCTTCTGCTTATCCTGGAACACCTAGTACAGAAATACTTGAAAATTTTGCTACTTATGATGGAGTGTATGCAGAATGGGCACCAAATGAAAAGGTTGGTTTAGAAGTAGCTTCAGGAGCAGCTATTGGAGGAGCTAGAAGTTTAACAACTATGAAACATGTAGGTTTAAATGTAGCTGCAGATCCATTATTTACTATGGCATATGAAGGTGTAAATGGAGGTTTAGTAGTAGTTACAGCTGATGATCCAGGAATGCATTCATCACAAAATGAACAGGACAATAGACTTTTTGCACCTCATGCAAAGATAGCTATGTTAGAACCATCGGACTCACAAGAATGTAAGGATTTTATGAAAGAAGCCTTTAATATCAGTGAGCAATTTGATACAGTAGTACTTTATAGAAGTACTACAAGAGTTTCTCATTCAAAGAGTATAGTAGAATTGGGAGAAAGAAAAGAATCAGAAGTAAAACCTTATGAAAAAGATATAGCAAAATATATAATGATACCAGCACATTCTAAGAAAAAGCATTATGAAGTAGAAGAAAGACTCAATAAATTAAAGGAATATTCTAATAATTGTAGTTTTAATAAAATGGAAATGGTAGATAGTAAAATAGGTATAGTTACTAGTGGTATATCCTATCAGTATGTAAAGGAAGTTTTTGGGGACAAAGTTTCTGTATTAAAAATAGGAATGAGTTATCCACTTCCAGATAAAATGATGAAAGAATTTTCATCAAAAGTCGAAAAAATTTACGTTATAGAAGAAAATGAACCTTATTTAGAAAATGCACTTAAGGTTTTAGGAATAAATTGCATAGGAAAAGAAATTATTCCTATATGTGAAGAATTAAATCCAGACATTATAAGAAAAGCTATATGTAATGAAAGCTATGAACAAAATTATACAGTAGATATAAAAGCTCCATCAAGACCTCCTGTACTTTGTCCAGGATGTCCACACAGGGGAATTTTCTATGCAGTTTCAAAATATAAGAATAATATAATATCTTCAGGAGATATAGGATGCTATACTTTAGGTATGGTAGCTCCTTTAAATGTAACTGATACTTGTGTCTGTATGGGAGCTTCGATTACAGCTGGACTTGGAATAGAAAAAGCAAATCAGTTAGCAAATAGGGATAAAAAAGTATTTGCATTCATAGGAGATTCAACATTTTTCCACTCTGGTATGACAGGACTTACAAATTCAATATACAATAATATACCTATAGTTACATGTATATTGGATAATAGAATTACAGGTATGACAGGACATCAGGAAAACCCTGGAACTGGAAAAACACTACAAAATAAACCAGCTCCAATGGTAGATATAGAAAAAGTTGTACTTGCATTAGGTATAAAAGAAGAAAATTTAAAAGTAGTAGATCCTTATAAATTAGAAGAAACTGAAGCAGCTGTAAAAGTTGCATATGAGAGCAGTGAGCCTTTTGTTATAATAACAAAACAACCTTGTGCTCTAAAGAAAGATGTTATAAAAAGAAGAGCAAATATGCATTGTAATGTAGATTCAGATAAATGTAAGAAGTGTAAAGCATGTTTGAAAACAGGCTGCCCAGCACTTAAATTTAAAGATAATGTAGTTAGTATAGATAAAAATATGTGTAATGGATGCGAATTATGCAAACAGGTTTGTAAATTTGATGCTATAGAAAAGGTTGGTGAATAATATGAGTAGTGTTAAAAGTATATTATTCGTAGGAGTAGGTGGACAAGGAACTATACTTGCTTCCAAGATTTTGACAGAAGGTTTATTAAAAAATGGATATGATGTAAAGATGTCTGAGGTTCATGGTATGGCACAAAGAGGTGGCAGTGTTACTACTCAAGTTAGATTTGGGGAAAAGGTTTATTCACCACTTATAGAAAAGGGAACAGCAGATGTTATAGTAGCTTTTGAAAAAAGTGAAGCAGCAAGATGGCTTCCTTACTTAAAAAAGGACGGGTACTTAGTTATAAATGATTATGAAATATATCCAGTTCCAGTTTTAATAGGTGAAGAAGAATATCCACAAAATGTTAATGAAACATTAAAGAAGACAGTTAAAAATACAATAATAGTTAATGCTTCCAACATCGCAGAAGAGCTTGGAAATATAAAAGCTCAAAATGTTGTTCTTTTAGGAGCATTACTTAAGGCGCTTAAATTAGAAAATATAAATTGGAATGAGGTTCTAGAAGTTATAGTTCCACCTAAAGCTGTTGAATTAAATAAAAAAGCTTTAGTGAAAGGTATAGAAGCTTAATTAAAGTCAAAAAAATTTATAAGACGAGAATTATACCCAGCACTTTAAAAGTGCTGGGTATTTTAAAAACTTAAGTGATATGTGAGAGCGCATATCACCTTTTATTATTTTACAACTTTAATGATTTCTACTTCAGGATCTTCAGTTCCTTGAACGTATAATCCAGTATTCTTGAGCATTTGAACATAGTCTATAATTTCTTTGGTTATTTCTTCACCAGGACACAATATAGGAATTCCTGGTGGATAAGCCATTAAAAATTCTCCACTTACCATACCAATACTTTCTTTTAAAGGAACTGGAGTTTTGTTTCCATTGAAAGCTTCTCTAGGAATTTTAATTTGTTTTGGTATAGAAGGAATATCTATAAAATCTGATTTTTTATTTCCTTTGCCATAATATTGTTTGCTTATTTCTTTTAAAGCATTTATAAGAGCATTTATGCTGTATTCTGTATCACCAAATGACCCTACTGCAAGCACATTATATAGATCCGAAAGTTCAAGCTGTATGTGGTATTTGTTTGAAAGAATCATATCCAAATCGTATCCAGTTATTCCCAAATCTCTACATGTTATTGTTATTTTAGTTGGATCAAGGGCAAAGACACCATCATTTCCTAAGATTTCATCTCCGAAACAATAAAAACCTGGAATTTTGTTTATTTCCTGTCTAGCGTAGTTTGAAAGTTCAATAGTTTTGTCTAAAAGTTCTTTGCCTTTAAGAGCAATTTGTCTTCTTGCACAATCTAATGAAGCCATCAATATATATGAAGGTGATGTAGTTTGTAATAAAGATAAAATTTGTTGAACTCTATTTATATCTATGCGATTAGAGCGAACCTGTAATAAAGAACATTGAGTTAATGCTCCAATTATTTTATGTGTGCTTTGAGCACAAATATCAGCTCCAGCTTCAATTGCAGAAGTTGGCAGTTTTTCATTAAAACCAAGGTGTGGACCATGTGCCTCATCTACTATTAAAGGAATATCATAATTATGAACTATATCTGCTATCTTTTTTATATCAGTAGCAACCCCATAATAAGTTGGATTTATAATTAAAACTGCTTTTGCATCAGAATTTTTTTTCAGTGTTTCTTCAACTGTTTCTGGTGTAACTCCATGAGCTATACCAACTTTCTTATCTAATACAGGTTGCATGTAAACAGGTATGGCACCACTTAATATAATACCAGCAGTGATTGATTTGTGAACGTTTCTTGGTATTATTATTTTTTCTCCAGCTTTAACTGCAGACATAACCATGGCTTGGATAGCACCTGATGTTCCATGTATTGAAAAAAAAGCAGCATCTGATCCATATGCATCAGCGGCTAATTGTTGTGCTTTTTTTATAGCACCAGTTGGATGATGGAGACTATCAACTGATTTAAAAACTGTAACATCTATTTTAAATGGGTTTTCTCCTATGAATTTTTTAAATTCCTCATCCATACCTACTCCTTTTTTGTGTCCAGGGACATGAAAAGGAATAGTTTCCTTGTTTACATATTCCATTAATGCATCAAATAAAGGGGTTTGAGTTTGATCTAATTTATACACCTTGATAAAACACCTTCTTTCATAAAAGTACACCCTTTGAACTCTGATGATTCAAGGGTTGGCCTACATTTTCATTTAAACCAATATAATTATATGTTAAATGTTTTGTAAATGCAACAATGTGAAGAAATTTTATTAATAAATATTTTTGGAGTAAAAAATTGTGAATAATATAAATGATTATGTAAATAATTAAAAATATGATTAACAATGTTTTGAATGATACTTAATAGGATATATGGGAGGATTTTAAAAATGGAAGAATTAAAAATACATAAAAGAAATAAAAATACTGTACATGAAGCTAGAAAGGAAAGGAAATTTGGTAAAATACCAGGTATTATTTATGGAAAAAATATAAATAATTTAATGTTTGAAATAGGAGAACTTGAACTAAATAAAAAAATTGGTTTTATAGGAGAACATGGTGTATTAGAAGTTGAAGTTGGGAAAGAAAAACATAGTACATTGATAAGAGAAATACAAAGAGATCCTGTAAATCATAAAATAGTTCATATAGATTTAGAAGACATCCCTCAAAATCAAGATGTTCAAACTGATGTTCCTATAATATTTACAGGTGAAGATTTAGTAGCAAGAAAAGGTGGGGTTATTCAAAAAGAAAAAACTAATGTAAAGGTTAAATGTAAGTGTGAAGATATACCTAAACATATTGATATAGATGTTTCAAAACTAGAAATAGGTGATTCTTATAGAATAGGTGATATAGAGCTTTCACAAGAGATAGCCTTTATGGATGATTTAAATACTTTAATAGCATTTGTAACCTGTAATAATAAATTATCAGATAATCCAATAGATGAAATTACAGAACCTAAAAATACTGGTGATAATGGTGAATAACCATTATCACCAGTATTTTTATAAAAAGTTTATAAAATTGTTTATTATTATACTCATTATTGTAATATAATTGTAGTATAATAATAAATGTTAAATATTACATATTAAAGGAGGGCTATAAAATGTCTTATAGAGAAAAATATGATTCTTGGTTGAGTTCGAAATTTTTAGATGAAAATTCAAAATTAGAATTAAAAAATTTACAGGATGAAAAAGAGATAGAAGATAGATTTTATAAAGATCTAGAATTTGGAACAGGTGGGCTAAGAGGAATTATTGGTATGGGTACTAATAGAATGAATATACATACTGTTGGGAAAACTACTGAAGGGCTATCAGAATACTTATTAAATAAGTATAAGGGAGATATTTCTGTAAGTATAGCTTATGATTCAAGGATAATGTCTAAAGAGTTTGCAGTGGCAGCAGCGGCAAATTTGTGTGCTAATGGAGTAAAGGTTTATTTATTTGAATCATTAAGAGCGACACCTATATTATCTTATGCAGTAAGACATTTTAAAAGTAAAGCAGGTATTGTAATAACTGCATCACATAATCCGAAAGAATATAATGGATATAAGGTTTATGGAGAAGATGGTGGACAGGTTACAGATAAATCTGCAAAGGAAATTTTTTCATTTATTGAGGAAGTAAATGATTTTAATAAAATAAAGACCATGAATATTGAAGATGCAAAGAAAAATGGTCTTTTAAATATAATAGGAGAAGAAGTAGATAAAGAATATATTAGTAGAGTAAAAGATTTAACTATAAGAAAAGAATTAGTAGATAAATATGCAGGTGAATTAAAGATAATTTATACTCCAATACATGGAGCAGGTAATATACCAGTAAGAAGAGTCCTTAAGGAACTAGGATATAAAAATGTAACTGTAGTAAAAGAACAGGAACATCCAGATGGATATTTTCCTACAGCAGCTTATCCTAATCCAGAAGATCCTAAGGTTTTTAATATAGCATTAGAAATGGCAAATAAAATCCAACCTGATATAATATTTGGAACAGATCCAGATTGTGATAGAATAGGTGTGGTTTTTAAAGATAATAGTGGAGAATATAAAGTGTTAACAGGTAATCAGACTGGAGCATTATTAACTCACTATATATTGTCATCCTTAAAAGAAATTAATAAACTACCTGAAAATGGAACTGTAATAAAAACAATAGTTACTACTGAAATGGCAACAGATATTGCAAAGGACTATGGAATAAATCTTGTGGATGTATTGACTGGATTTAAATATATAGGTGAGAAGATAGGAGAATTTGAAAAAAAAGGAGATAAAAAATACATATTTGGATTTGAAGAAAGCTACGGATATTTAGCAGGAGACTTTGTAAGAGATAAAGATGCAGTTATAGCTTCAATGCTTATATGTGAAATGACATTATATTATAAAAACAAAGGTATGAATTTATATGAAGCCTTAATGAATTTATATAAAAAGTATGGATTTTATAAAGAAAAATTAGTATCATTAGTGCTTAAAGGAAAAGAAGGACAAGAAAAAATAGAGAAAGCTCTTGAATATTTAAGACATTCTATGAGATACACTTTAGGAGAAGTTAAAATAGCAAAGAAAATGGACTATAAGATAAGCATAGAAAAAGATTTAATAAATATTAGTGAAAAAATAATAGAGTTGCCTAAGTCAAATGTACTGAAATTTATAATGAAAGATAATTCTTGGTTTGTAGTAAGGCCTTCAGGTACTGAACCTAAAATGAAGATTTATTTATCAGTAACTGGCAACAGTATAGAAGATTCAGAAGAAAAAATGAAATTATTTGAAAATAATGTTATGAAAATCATAGACGAAGCATGTAATTGTTAAGTGATTTGATAAGCATAATGTGATGTAAGTGAATGTAAGCGAAGTAACTTTCAACTGTATTCCGGCTGATATATGCTGTGAAGGAAAACTCACTTCATTAAGAAGTTCTAATGCTTGAGATATTGAAAAATCCCTACCTCCTCAAATGCGACGTCCTGTCGCTTTCGGAGCTTTTGCCTTCCTGGCAAAAATTACGGTATTTTTCAATATCTCAAGCAAAGAACTTCTAAAATTCGTTCGAATCTTCCTTCACAGCATATATCAGTCTTCATACAGTTAAAAGTTACTTCTTAGTGCATTACGTGTACACATAATACATTATGATATGACTCTCAATAAAAAGCGTAGGTTTCATGATATTTAATACCTGGTTTATGTATATCTCAATAGAATAGGAAGCAATTGCTTTTCAAACTAGATATATTAATCTAACAGCAGGCTTCACCATAATCTTTAGGTGATGTAAGTTGTTATGATTATAAATATAATTTAGCTTACTAAAATTACTTATGACAATGTAATTATGTGCATACACTTGAACTTGCCAGTTTGAATTTTAACTTTTATGCAGTGATATATGATAAGTGCTTCATCACATTAGCTAAATTGTTTCTTATTATTCTTAGCGAAAAGTTTGTGAAAGTCTTAGAACTTTAGTCCTGTTTGAGGGAACCGAGTTTGACAAAGTTCTTAGACTTTCACAAACTTTGAGCTTTAGAATAATTAGAAACATTTAGCCGTGATGAAACACTTATCATATATCACGGAGTAAAAGTTAAAATTCAAATTTTCACTGTACTTTAAGTTACGTCGCATAATTTTTAAACTGTAAGAAGCTAATGTTGTTTTTACATGGATAACTGTGATATAATTATGAACTATTATAGTTTTTACTTTAAATTAACGAATGTTTGTAGTAAAATTCAAAGTGTCAATATATTAGATTAAGTAGGTGTTATATTTATGAGTACAAAATCTCGTTTTGCAGATAAATTATCTGAAGTTTTATTTTTAGAAATAAAAAAGGAAAATATAAAAAATTTATTTCATATAGAAAGTAATGAGGATGTGTATGTTCCAGTTAAAGCTTCTAGTATAGTAGGTAAAGTTAAAACAGAAAAAAATGTAGGTCAGCTTCCGATAAGTTTTTTCATTGAAGGTATGTTTTATGTTATGGGAGCGGATGAAAAGTTTAAGTTTAATGATATGTATACTAATATATTAGTTAATTTAAAAGATAGTGATAAATTTATTAAAGGAAAAATTGCGGAAAATATAAAACATAAAAATTATGAAGATGCATATATACTTATTAAGGGATTATGCAAAATGGAAGACAGTGTTGAAATTTATGATAAGGTGCTAATAATAGTAGATGAATTAAGAAAATTAGATAAAAGTTATGAAGATGAAGAACTGCAAGTTATCGAAAAGTTAAAAAAATATGGAAATTACCCGATGGCATATTTTTATGAAGCACTTATAATGAAAGAACGTGGAGATTTTGATAAAGCACTTTTTTGCATAAATACTTATATTTCTAGTGGTGGAGAAGAATCTTTAGATATTACAGAATTTAAGGAATCACTAAAATTGATTATAAATTATGAAAAAGGTAAAGAAATGTTGTACGATATGCCTAAAGAAGCTTTAAGCTTACTTTTGCCTCTTCTTGATGAATTTGGAGATGATGCTACGCTTTATTATTATATTGCAGTGGCATATAGAATATTAGAAAATTATGAAAAAGCTATATACTATTTAAATGAGTCAATAAGTATAGATAGCAGTATCGTAGAAGTTATAAATGAACTTGGAATAAATTATGCTTCTTTAGGTGATTATAAAACTGCTATAGGATATTTAAGAAAAGCTTTTGAAGCAACTAAATCTATAGAGATATGCACTAACATTATCATGTGCTATTTAAATAATGAGGACATAAAAAATGCTAAACTTCACTTGGAAATTGCAAAAAAAATAAATCCTGAGGATGAGATTGTGGTTCAACTTTCCCAAATAATAAAGTGAAAATAATTTTTTACATAAGTATATAAAGAGAATAAACGTAAAAAATAAATAGTATATGTACTTTGTAATATTTTGATTAAGAGTGAAAGGAGATTTTTTATGACTGTAAAAAAAGCTATAATACCTGCGGCGGGACTTGGAACAAGATTTTTGCCTGCTACTAAGGCGCAACCTAAAGAAATGCTTCCTATAGTTGATAAGCCTACAATACAGTATATTATAGAGGAAGCAGTAGCTTCTGGGATAGAAGAAATTCTTATAATAACAGGAAGAAATAAAAGAGCTATAGAGGATCATTTTGATAAATCCATAGAATTAGAAAAAGATTTAGAAGATCATAAAAAAGAAGATTTATTGTATTTAGTTAAAGAAATATCTAATATGGCAGATATATATTATATAAGACAGAAAGAACCTAAAGGACTTGGACACGCTATAAGTTGTGCAAGAACCTTTGTTGGGAATGAGCCTTTTGCAGTAATGCTAGGTGATGATGTAGTAGATAGTAAGGTTCCTTGTTTAAAACAGCTTATAGATTGTTATGATGAATATAAAACATCTATTATAGGTGTGCAGGAAGTTAATAAAGAAGATGTGTATAAATATGGAATAGTAAAAGGAATGTACATTGAAGATAGAGTTTATAAAGTAAAGGATTTAGTTGAAAAGCCTAAAATAGAGGAAGCGCCTTCAAATATTGCTATATTGGGAAGGTATATAATAACTCCTGCTATATTTGATATACTGAGAAACACCACACCAGGTAAAGGAGATGAAATTCAGCTAACAGATGCATTGCGAACTTTGATTAAATCTGAAGCAATGTATGCATATAATTTTGAAGGAAGAAGATATGATGTAGGTGATAAATTGGGTTTCCTTAAGGCTACTGTGGAGTTTGCATTGAGAAGAGATGGACTAAAAGAATCCTTTATGGAATACCTTTTAACACTAGGTGAAACTGAATTTTTTAAACAACTTAAAAATGAAATATCAGAAAAAAAAGATAAGAGTAAAGAGCTGTAAAATCTTACAACTCTTTTTTTAGTTACAATCACTTATTAAAAAAATATATTGAATAATTTTTTCTATGATGTAAAATAGAAAAAGGGAGTTTTAATATAAAGCTTTTACAATAATGTTTGAGGATGTGTTAACATGGAGAAAGATAAAAAGCTTATAATATATGATATAATTTTTCTTATAGTTTCTTTATATTTTGCTTTTCTTTTAAAATTTAATTTCAAAATACCAGCAGAAGATATGCTGTTTTTAAAGTTATCATTAATTCCAATGGTTGTTATAACTTTAATATTTAATAAGTTTTTCAAGTTATATAATAGTATATGGAAATATGCTTCTATTGAGGAACTAATGTCTATTATATATTCAATATCAATATCAAATATTATATTTGTAATATACAGTTATGTTATAACTTATAAGTTTTTAGAAAATAGATATTATAGATTTCCTTTTACAGTACATATAATATTTTGGATTTTATCTGTAATTGCGTTGGGCGGAATAAGATTTAATTACAGAATAAAGGAAGAGAGTAAAGGAGAAAAGATTGTTAAAAATCATGATAGAAACCTGCTTATAATTGGAGCTGGAGATGCTTCAGCAATGCTCATAAAAGAAATAAAAAGACATAAGAACTTAAATTATAATATAGTAGGTCTTATAGACGATGATGAATCTAAAAAAGAAAAATTAATTAATGGAATAAAAGTTATAGGTGGAAGAGACCAAATAAATAAGGTGTGCAGTCAAAAAAAAGTTGAAGAAATTATACTTGCTATACCATCAGCTGATCTTAAGATAAAAAGGGAGATAATAAATATATGTAAAAGTACTAATTGTAAATTAAAAACGCTCCCAGGAATATACCAAATAATAGATGGAAGAATTAATATAAGCAAGTTAAGGGATGTTAATATAGAAGATTTATTAGGAAGAGATGAAGTTAAACTTAATAATGAAAATATAAATAAGTATATTAAAGATAAAACTATTCTTGTTACAGGGGGAGGAGGCTCAATAGGGTCAGAACTTTGTAGACAAATAGCTAGATTTAATCCTAAAAAATTATTGATATTAGATATTTATGAAAATAATGTTTATGATGTTCAAATGGAATTAAATTATAATCATTCTGATTTACAAAAAGAAGTTATCATAGCATCCATAAGAGATAAAAAACGAATGGATAAAATTTTTAATAAATATAAACCAGATGTAGTATTTCACGCAGCAGCACATAAACATGTACCATTAATGGAAGAAAATCCGTCAGAAGCTATTAAGAATAATGTTATAGGCACATATAATATACTTAAATGTTGTGATGAATTTAAAGTTAAAAAATTTGTGCAAATAAGTACAGATAAAGCTGTTAATCCTACAAATATAATGGGAGCTACAAAAAGATTTTGTGAAATTATGGTTCAAGCCTTTGATAGGGCTAGTGAAACAGAATATGTGGCAGTTAGATTTGGTAATGTTTTAGGTAGTAATGGTTCAGTAATACCATTATTCAAAAAACAAATAGCTCATGGAGGTCCAGTTACAGTAACCCATCCTGAAATAAATAGATTTTTTATGACTATTCCAGAAGCAGCACAGCTTGTAATTCAAGCAGGGGCTATAGCTAAAGGTGGAGAAATATTTGTATTAGATATGGGTCAACCAGTTAAAATAGTTGATTTGGCTAGAGATTTGATAACTTTATCAGGTTATAAGCCTGATGTAGATATAAAAATAGAGTATACAGGACTTAGACCTGGTGAGAAGTTATATGAGGAATTATTAATGAATGAAGTTGCATTAGCTTCTACAGAACATGATAAAATATTTGTAGATAAACCTGTTGGTGAAAGTATGGAATTTATAGAAGATTCAATAAAGCAATTTAGTAATGTAGCTTATATGGATAGAAATAGTATATTTAAGCTTATGGAAGAAAAAGTACCAACATATAAAAGAAAAAAATAGTAATTTATTAAATTAGCAAAAGGATGAATAAATTAATGAAAAATATACTAGTTATTTCCCACATGTATCCTTCGTCAGCAAATGGTGTTTTGGGGATTTTTGTTCATAAACAAGTTCAAAAATTAATAACAGAGGGCTGTAAAGTTAAAGTTGTGTGTCCAGTGCCATATGTTCCTAAGTTTTTAAAGATAAGTAATAAGTTTAAAAATTATATTAACATACCGGATAAAGCAGTGATTGATGGAGTAGAAATACAGTATCCTAGGTATATTGAGATACCTAGGGGGATTTTGCTGCAATATTCAGGATTTCTTATGTATTTAGGAATAAAAAGGTTAATAGCCCAAATTAATAGGGAATTCAAATTTGATGTAATACATGCTCATACTGCTGTGCCAGTGGGATTTGCATCAATGTTATTAAATAAAAAATATAAAATACCTTTAATAGTTACTATACATGGTCAAGATTTTCAATATACACTGAAAAAAAATGAAGCATGTAAAAAAAGCATTATGAAGGTTTTGAGTAGAGCACACAGCGTAATAACCGTAAGTAATAAGTTAAGGAATATGATAAAAGATGAGAAAATATTAAGCAAAATTACTGTAATAAATAATGGAATAAATCCAGAAGAATATAGAGATAATGATAAGAATGATAGTATAGAAAAAAGTGAAGATTGTATAATTTTAAGTGTTTCTTCATTAATAAAAACTAAAGGAATTGATTTAAATATTAGGGCTTTATCTGTAATAGTAAAAAAATATCCTAATATAAAATACTATATTATTGGGGATGGAGAAGAAGATAGAAATTTAAAAAAGCTTGTTGATGATTTATCATTAAATGAAAATGTTGTATTTTTAGGAAAGCTACCTCATTCACAAGTTATAAAGTATATGTCTAAATGTAGTATATTTTCTCTTCCAAGTTGGCAGGAAGGATTCGGAATAGTATATATTGAAGCAATGAATAATGGTGTACCAGTAATTGGTGTAAGAGGTCAAGGAATAGAAGATGTTATTATAGATAAAGAAAATGGTTTTTTAGTAGAGCCTCATAATGTTGAGGATTTAGTTAAAACTATAGAATACATATTAGAAAATATGGAGAACGCTAAAGCAATTGGAGAAAAAGGAAAAATAACTGTAATTAGTGAATATACATGGCGAAGAAATGCTCAAAAAACAATTGACATTTATAATAATTTATTGAAAAATAAATAAATAATATTTATTTTAGTTTGAGGTGGTATAGGTTTGAATATTGCAATGGTTTTAACAAATGGTTTTGACCCTGATCCAAGAGTTTACAAAGAAGCTAAATCTTTGACTAAATTAGGACATAAAGTAACTATTTTATGTTGGGATAGGTCAGGAGTTTATATTAATAAACCAGAAGAAAATATAGATGGAATAAAAATAGTAAGATTTTTTGGTAATGCACAATATGGATCAGGATATAAGCAGGCATTTAAATTTTTAAAATTTAAAAAAGATGTATTAGAATATATGAAAAACAAAAAATTTGATGCAATACATTGCCATGATTTTGATGGATTATTTATTGGACATAGTATAAATAAAAAATTAAAATTAAAATTAGTATATGATGAACATGACTTGTTTTATACATATTTTTTAGGTAGAACAGGTTTATTAAACAAATTAATTTATAATTTCATTATATTAAGAGAAAAGAGTATGCTAAGAAATGTTGATAAACATATTGTTGTTACACCTAAAATGAGTGAAATTTATAAGAATATAAGCAAGGAGATTTATATTGTAAATAATGCTCCTTACAAAAATTTGTTTAATAACATAAAAAAGATACCAAGTGATAAACTAAGAATAGGGTTTATTGGTTCTGTAAGATATTACGATGAAATGAAAGCTTTGGTAGATGCATCTCAGTTTTATAAAGATAAAGTTGAGATTGTTGTATGTGGTAGAGGAATATATTCAGATAAGTTAGCAGATTACTCCAAGAAATTTTCCAATGTAAGGATTAAAGGAGCATACAGCATAGATGAATTAGAAGAATTATACAGAAATGTAGATATTACATATGCATTTTACCCAGGAAATACAGCAACAATTTCTATGCCTAATAAATTTTATGAAAGTATAATAACGGAAACTCCTATAATAGCAAATATAAAAACTGAATTTGGTTATGAGGTTCAAAAGCATAAAATAGGATATGGTATATCAGGTGAAGATTTAACTGAAGAACTTAAAGTAATAATAGCAAATTTAGTTGAAGATAAAAATGAAAAGAAAAATATATTGGAAAATATGAGACAAATTAAAGAAGATTATTTTTGGGAGTCAAATGAACCAATACTTAATAAAATTTATAGTGTATAGTTCATGTTTCTATAGAAGGAGATAATTATGGATTGTAATAATACAGTTTCTGTAATAATACCAGTATTTAATGAAGAAAAATACATAGAAAGTTGTTTAAACTCAATATTGAATCAAAGTTATGATAATGTTATAGAAATACTAATAATGGATGGTATGTCAAATGATAATACCAGAAAAATAATTAGTAATTTTCAAGATGAAAGAATAATTGTAGTTGATAATAAGAAGAAACTACAGGCAGCAGGGTTAAATTTAGGAATTAAAGTAGCAAAAGGAGAAATAATAGTAAGAATTGATGCGCATGCTTCATATGATGAAAAATATATTGAACAGTGTGTAAAAAATCTAAACAACTTAAAAAATGAAAATGTTGTTAATGTTGGTGGCCCAACATATTTAGTTACATCAGGTAAATATATAGAAGATAGCATAATATTCTTGCATGAGAGTAAATTTGGTATTGGAGTGGCTAAGTTTAGGCAAAAAGACTATGAAGGTTTTGCAGATACAGTATGGAATGGAGCTTTTTGGAAGTGGGTATTTGATAAGGTTGGATTTTATAATGAACAACTTCATAGAAGTGAAGATAATGATATGAATAATAGAATTATAAAAAGTGGTTATAAAATTTATCAAAGTAAAAATATAATAGCGTATTATAAACCTAGAAGCAGCATAAAAAAATTATTACAACAAAATTATGCAAATGGAAAAGCTATAGGAAATTCAATAATAAATAATAGGGAAATTATAAGAATAAGACATTTAGTACCACTTATTTTTATGTTGACAATAGTTTTTTTTGGAATATTGTTCAAATTTTCTTATCTAAGCAGAATAATAGAAATCATAGCACTTGGGAGTTATTTTACTGTTGATATTATTGAATGTTTAAGAATAAGTTTAAAACAAGGAATACGATATGTACCAATTCTATTTGTTTTATTCTTTGAACTACATATATGTTATGGATTTGGAACTTTAATAGGATTTTTTGAGCAATTGTTTCAAAAAAATAAATCCTAACTAACTAGAAAGATTGGAGAAACAAAATGAAACAATTTTGTGAAAAAACATGGGATATTTTTAACAGTGATAGAAAACAAAGCAAGTTGATATCATTAATTTTTTATATATTATTTGTGTTAATTTTATGTGTAGGGTATTATTTTGCCTCAAAACCTTATTTATCATTTAATTTTTTTATAAATTCTGGAGAATTTATAAGAGTCATTCAAATTTTACCAGCTCTTGTTTTAATAATATCTGCATGCATATTTTTTATACCAGATAGAATTGAAGGACTAACTCATTTATATTGGATGCTATTTACATTATTAAGTGCTATTCCAATTTTAGTTGTATATGTGTTTAGTGGAATTGCTTATAATAAAAATGTATTGATATACATTTATTCTATTGAAATTTTATGTGTATTAGGTATGTATTTAGTTTTTAAATTTGACATAAAATTTCCTAATTTAAGTTTACGTAAAAAATATTTTTGGATGTTCATAATACTATTTATAATTGTTGCATATGGATATTTATTTGTAACCTTAGGATTACCTAAGAATATTAAATTAGCTTTTACAGGTGATTATTATACTGTGCGTTTAAATTATAGAAATTCTGTAAGTCGTTTTGGTGATTACTTTGTACAATGGATGGGAAATGTGGCTAATCCTTTTTTATTAACTTATTTTATATATAAGAAAAAGTATAAATTTATGGCAATACCTATTTTTTTAGAAGTCATACTTTATATTTATACTGCATATAAAAGTTTATTTCTTATTCTTATTTTAGCACCTTTTTTCGGATTGGTGTTGAACAAAGGTATAAATAAAAGCTTTATTCAAAAGTCTATAGTAGGAGTTGCATTAATAGCACTGGTAGATGGAATTATATCTGTGGGAAAACAATTTCATATGTTTAATTCCAAACCTTTATCGTTACTTAATCATTACCCAAGTTATTATTGGGCGTATTTACCAATCATGGTGAGAGCATTTTTATGGCCGTCATTAATTGCTTTAGAATATTATGATTTCTTTTGGATGTATCCAAAGGTAAAATTATCTCATAGTATTTTATCACACTTTTTTAGTAATGCATATAAAATGGAGCCTTCGCTTTATTTAGGAGCACTTTATTATGGAAAACCAGAAATGAGACTAAATGTTACATGGTATGGTGATGCATATATGAATTTTGGAATTATTGGTATGATAGTGTTTGCATTGATACTTTATTTTATATTATTTGCAATAAAATATGTGGAAAAGAAAAATGTATGTTTGGTAGCATCACTACTTTTTGGTGGAATAGTTACATTATTTAATGGACCATTATTGACTACATTACTTACTGGTGGATTAGGAATAGGTTTGTTTTTGGCTTATTTATTACCAGAGGATATATGACATAATGGTTTTTTGGGGGGATTGACTTATTAATAAGTTCCCCTTTTTTATTATATAAGAGGATTACGGGGTGAATGTAATGAAAAAGTACTATAAGAATATGGATATAGTTAGAGGATTAGGAATTTTCCTTGTAGTTTTGGGACATTCTTTTCCAGATGATAAATTTAATAATAACAGTTTTTATGAATACATATATAAATTTATTTATTCATTTCATATGCCATTATTCTTTATAATATCTGGTTTCTTTGCTTATAAAATATATAATATATTGGATTTATCTCAATATAAAAAATTTATATTAAATAAAGCTAGAAGACTAATGGTGCCATACTTTGCGGTATCATTATTGGCTATTCCTATAAAATTATATATGAATATATATGCAGCTAGGCCTATGGATCCTAAAAACTTGATTTTGGATTTAATAATATATCCAGCAGGAAATGGTACGATAAATCATACTGGAACACCAATACAATATTTTTGGTTTATATATACTTTATTTTTCTTATTTGCTGCTGCACCACTATTAACTAAGATTCCTATAAAATTTGCTTTATTGATAACATTTATTTTAAATATTGTAACTCCAAAAGGAATGTATGTATTTTATATATGGGGAGTAATACACTACTTATTTTATTTTTATATAGGTTTATATTTTAAAGTAATTTATGATAAGTATGTTGAATTTAAATATAAAAAACCTTTAATCCTTTTTACATTAATACTACTTATAATAATAAATCTACAGCAAGCACCAGCTAAGTATTATGCTTTATATAGTTTAAGTACAGCTTTAATTGGCAGTGTGTTGTTTATAAATATTTCATATATAATTGTAAACAATAAAATAGGTGAACTATTTAAAGCTATTGGAAATTACAGCTATGATATATATCTATTTTCTTGGTTTTTCCAAACAGGAGCTAGAGTAGTGCTTTTTCAAATGTTAAAATTAGATTATACTTTAGTGACTGTAATTATGATTTTTGTAGGATTTTTACCAATTATATTATCTAACTTAATACTAAAAAAGATACCTATATTAGATAAAATTTTACTAGGAAATACAAGAATATAGAATTTTGGAGGAAAGTATGAGTAAAAAAACACTTGCAAAAGCAGCAGTAATAATAATGGTAGTTTCTCTTATAAGTAAAGTAATTGGATTTTTTAGAGATATCTTAATTAGCAGTGCTTTTGGGGCGACTGGTACAACAGATGCATATACTATATCTTTGACCATACCTAATATCTTATTTGGATTATTTGGATTAGCTATAACCACTACATTTATACCTATTTTAACAGAGACATATATAGAAAACGGAAAAGAAAAGATGTTTGAGTTTGCAAATTCAATAATGAATATTTTAATGATTGTATCTTTAGTACTTTGTTTTTTGGGCTGGATTTTTACACCAGAGGTAGTAAAAGTTGCAGCAGCTAATTTTACTGGACCTAAACATACATTAGCGGTATATTTAACAAAAATAAGTATGATAAATATACTTTTCTTAAGTTTAAATAGTGGATATACAGCAATACTTCAAGCGTTAGATGACTTTATTGCACCAGCTTTAGTTGGTATAGTAGCTAATGTACCGATTATAGCTTATATACTAATGGGAAATAAATATGGAATTGTAGGTTTAACGGTTGTAACAATAATAGGTTATGGATTACAAATATTAATTCAGATGCCTTGGTTAAAGAAGAATGGTTATAAGTACAGCTTTAAAATAAACTTTAAAGATGAAAGAATAAAAAAAATGCTTTTCCTCATAGCGCCAGTTATAATTGGTACAGGGGTTAATCAAATTAATGAACTAATTCAAAAAAGTTTAGCCTCAGGGCTGCCAGATGGAAGTATATATGCATTAGATTTATCAAATAAACTAAATCAATTAATTTATTTTACATTTGCATCAGCTATAGTTACAGTAATTTATCCTTCTTTAACAAGAGCGGGAAAATTAACTGGATATGAAGATTTTAAAAAACACATAACCAATGCAGTGAATAACATTAATTTAGTTACAATACCAGCTTGCGTTGGATTGTTAGTTTTAAGAGTACCTATAATAAGTGCAATGTTTATGCGAGGAGCATTTAATGAAAGAGGAGTTAGAATGACTTCTGTAGCGCTTTTATATTTGGTTTCGGGTCTAATATTTTGGGGCATTAGGGATGTATTTAACAGGGCATTTTATGCTATACAGGATACCAAAACCCCTATGATAAATGGGGCTATTGGAGTAATAGTAAGTGCTATATCTAGTGTGTTTTTAGTTAAGGTTATGGGAATTGGTGGACTTACTTTAGCTACAACTATATCTGCACTTGTAAGTTGTATACTTTTAATAATTGACCTAAAGAAGAAAATTGGAAGTATAAATGGTATGGAGATGGTTGTAACTAGTTCTAAAATATTTATAGCCTCAGGGGTTATGGGAATAGTTATATACATTATAAATCATTATTTAAAATATTCATTAACGGGTACTAAAGGCCAACTTATTATAATTATATTATGTGCAGTTGTAGGAATTCTTATATATATAGCTATGCTTTTAATTTTGAGAGTAAAAGAGCTTATGACTATATTTAATTTATTAAAATCAAAAATTAAAAGGTAGTATCTTACGGAAGAAAGGAATTTTTTCATGAAAAAATATTATAAAATTGTAGGATTAACTTTATCTATAGTACTGATTTCATTAAATTTTGCTGGATGCACAAATTTACAAAGTAAAGATAGTGATGAGATAACAGTTTGGTGTAATTTATCTAATTATGAAGTTTTGGAAGTTGATGCTGTGGCGCAAAAATGGGCAAAGGAAAATAAAAAGAAAGTTAAAGTATATTCAGATAAAGGTGATAATAGAGCATTTATAGCAGCAGCAAAGTCTAATATGGAGCCAGATATTCAATTTGGAGTTTCGCATGACAAAATGGATAAGTTAAACCATGAAAAACTTTTAGCAGAGCTTCCAAAAGGATTTTTAGATGAAAGTAAGTATACAAAATCATCTTTAAGCACAGTTACTTTTGATAAAAAATTGTATGGCGTACCTATATCAGTAGAGACTTATGCATTGTATTATAATAAAGATAAAGTAAAAAAATTGCCTCAAACTCTAGAGGAATTGATTTCACAAGGAAAAGAGTTAGGTTTCGAATATGATATAAATAATTTTTATTTAAGTTTTCCATTTATACAAGTCAATGGTGGATATATATTTAAGAATAACAATGGTAAATATGATATTAGAGATATAGGATTAAATAATGAAGGTGCTGTTAAAGGATATTCTATAATTCAAGATATGGTACAGAAATATAACTTGATGCCCAGTGATATTGATGGTATAACAGCAAGAAACAAATTTAAGGAAGGTAAAATTGCCTTTTATTTTAGTGCATCTTCAGATATAAGTGATATTAATACTTCTAATGTTAATTATGCTGTAACGAAACTTCCTACTTATAATGGAAAACAAATGAATACTTTTGTTTCCTGTAAAGATGCTTTTGTAACAAGCAAAGCTAAGGATAATAAAGAAGTATGGAATTTATTAAAATATTTAATAGAAAAAACGCCAGAACCATTATATAAAACAGTAGGTAGATTGCCTGCTTTAAATCTTGACAATAGTATATCAGAAGTAAAGAACAATGATAAAGTCAAAATGTTTGTTAAACAGGCGGAATATGGTGAAGTGATACCAAATGTCACAGAAATACAAGCACTACAAGATAGTAATAAAATTTTTACACTCCTTACATCAGGTAAAATATCAGCAAAAGAGTGTGGAAATGAGATAGAGAATAAAATAAAAAAATTTATAGAAAAAGAAAAACAATAATAAATTAAACACTACAAACAAAAGATGACAAAAAAAAATTGATGTATTATAATGTAAATTGTGTATGATATAAATTAGTGTAAATGGTGAATTTAATCTAGGAGGTAACAAATGTCACAATTAAGAGATGAATTAATATTAAAATTAAAAAACAAAACAGCTAAACTTGGTGTTGTAGGATTAGGTTATGTAGGACTTCCTCTTGCAGTTGAAAAAGCTAAAGCTGGATATAATGTCATAGGATTTGATGTTCAAGATAAAAAAGTAGAAATGGTTAATAAAGGCGAAAACTATATAGGTGATATAGTAGATGCGGATTTAAAAAAATTAGTAGAAGATGGAAAGTTAAAAGCTACTACAGATTTCAGCTTTGTAAAAAATGTAGATGCTGTTTCAATAGCAGTACCAACACCATTAGATTTATACAAACAGCCAGATTTATCTTATGTTGTAAATTCGGCTAAAAGTGTTGCAAAATATTTACATAGAGGAATGCTTATAGTCCTTGAAAGCACAACATATCCAGGAACTACTGATGAAGTGTTAAAACCAATTTTAGAAGAAAGTGGACTAAAGTGCGGAAAAGATTTCTTCTTAGCATTTTCACCAGAGAGAGTTGATCCAGGTAATAAGCAATATAAAACTAAAAATACTCCAAAGGTAGTTGGCGGTTGTACAGTAGAATGTACTGAAGTAGCTGCTACTCTTTATAGAAATGTTTTACAAGGAGAAGTTTTTACAGTATCTTCACCGGCTGTAGCTGAGATGGAAAAAATACTTGAAAATACTTTTAGAAATATAAATATAGGCCTTGCAAATGAAATGGCTATATTATGTAATAGAATGGGAATAGATATATGGGAAGTAATAGAGGCTGCTAAGACTAAGCCATATGGATTTATGGCATTTTATCCAGGTCCAGGACTTGGTGGTCACTGCATACCACTAGATCCATTTTATTTGTCGTGGAAAGCTAAAGAATTTGATTTCCATACTAAACTAATAGAAGCATCAGGAGATATAAATGATTCTATGCCAGCTTTTGTAGTGGATAATGCAATGAAGCTTTTAAATACTCAAAAGAAAGCAATGAATGGTGCTAATGTATTATTATTAGGTGTAGCATATAAAAATGATATTGATGATATGAGAGAATCACCAGCTCTTAAAGTTATAGAACACTTAGAAAAGAATGGTGCTAATGTAATAATAAATGATCCATATATTCCCAAATTTAAACATAATGGAAAAGAATATGTTTCAGTAGGTTGGGAAGAAGCAATAAAAACCGCTGATATTGTAATTATAACTACAAATCACAGTTGTTATGATTATGAAACAATAGTTGAAAAAGCTAAGTTGCTTTATGATACAAGAAATGCTACAAAAGATGTAAAGAATAATAGACAAAAAATTAATAAGCTATAAATAATATTTTCGGAAGGTAATAGCCTTCCGAAAATATTATTTAAGCGATAGTTTAAATTATTAATGTAAATAAAAAATCAGGAGTGATGGAGTATGAAAACAATGAAGTTTGCAATTATAGGATGTGGAAGAATATCGTATAAGCATGTAGAAGCATTAATTGCTAATAAAGAAGAAGCTATTTTAGTGGCTGCTTGTGATATTATAAAAGAAAAGGCAGAAGAAAAAAAGCAAGAATATATAGCAAAGTCAGCAAATGATGTTAAAGTATCTGTATATACAGATTATAAAGAAATGCTTGAAAAAGAAGAAATAGATGTAGTAACTGTAGCTACAGAAAGTGGATATCATCCAGAAATAGTTATGTACTGTATGAATAAGAAGAAGCATGTTATAGTTGAAAAACCAATGGCTTTATCTATAGAAGATGCTGATAATATGATAAAATGTGCAAGAGAAAATAATGTTAAATTGTGTGTAAGTCACCAGAATAGATTTAATGTACCAATACAACAATTAAGAAAAGCTGTAGAAGAAAATAGATTTGGTAGACTTGTTAATGGAACTGCAAGAATACTTTGGAATAGAAATATGGGATATTATACTCAAGCTCCATGGAGAGGTACATGGGAACTTGATGGTGGTACTTTAATGAATCAGTGTATACATAATATAGATCTATTGCAGTGGATGATGGGTGGAGAAATTGATACTGTATATGCACAGTGTGATACATTTTTAAGAGATATAGAAGCAGAGGATTTTGGAGCAATAATTATAAGATTTAAAAATGGAGCTATAGGAATAATAGAAGGAAGTGCTTGTGTATATCCAAAGAATTTGGAAGAAACTTTAAGCATATTTGGAGAAAAAGGAACTGTAGCTATAGGTGGTCTTGCTGTAAATAAAATAGAAACTTGGAGATTTGAAGATAACAAAGATAATGAGGATGAAATATTAAAAGCTCAAGGTGCTGATCCAGATTCTGTTTATGGATTTGGACATAATCCATTATTTAAAGACATGATAGATGCCATAAATAATGATAGGGATCCTCTTGTAAGTGGTGAAGAAGGTAAAAAGGGTATGTCTATAATTCTTGCTGCATATAAATCAAGACTTACAGGAATGCCTGTTAAATTCCCAATGGAAAGTTTTTCAACTATGGAAATGGTGAATGTGGAAAAACTACACAGAAAATAGTATTTTAGAATGGAGAATAAAAATGGAAAACTATATATCAGATAAAGCTAAAATAGGTTCTAATGTGAACCTTGGTAGATTTGTAGTAATAGAAGATGACGTTATTTTGGGTGAAAACTGTATTATAGGGCATAATGTGATAATACATAAAGGTAGTAGGGTAGGAAATAATGTTAGAATAGATGATAATACAGTAGTAGGAAAACAACCTATGAGAGCCGTAAACAGTATATTTAAAGATGAAAAGGAATTTCCAGGAGCGAAAATAGGAGAAGGATGCTTAATAGGAGCAGGAGTTATAGTTTACTGCGGATGTGAGATAGGAGAAAAGACCCTTATTGCAGATTTAGCTACTGTAAGAGAAAATGTAACTATAGGAAGTAAGACTATAATAGGAAGAGGAGTTGCTGTTGAAAACTTCTGTAAGGTTGGTTCGAATTGTAAATTAGAAACAAATGTTTATTTAACAGCATATTCTGAAGTTGAAGATAATGTATTTATAGCACCTGGAGTAGTAACTTCAAATGACAACTTTGCAGCTCGTTCAAAGGAAAGGTACAATCATTTTAAGGGAGTTACTGTTAAGAAGGGTGGAAGGATTGGAGCTCAAGCTACAATATTGCCTGGAAAAATTATAAATGAAGATGCTTTTGTAGCTGCAGGAAGTGTAGTAACAAAAGATGTACAAAAGGAAATTATAGTTGCAGGAAATCCAGCTAAAGAGTTGAGAAAAGTTCCAGAAGATCAGCTACTTAAGAATCAATAAATAATGTATTATTAGGGAGGAAGCTTATGAAGATATTAACTGTTGTTGGAGCAAGACCACAGTTCATAAAAGCTGCTGCTGTTTCAAATATTATAAGAAAAGAGCATCAAGAAATACTTGTTCATACTGGACAACATTATGATGAAAATATGTCTAAAGTTTTTTTTGATGAGCTAAAAATACCAAAGCCAGATTATAATTTAGAAGTTGGTTCTGGTAATCATGGACATCAAACAGGTACTATGCTTATTAAACTTGAAGAAATATATCAAAAAGAAAATCCTGACTTAGTATTAGTCTATGGCGATACTAACTCTACATTAGCAGGGGCACTATGTGCAAGCAAGCTTTTAATTCCAGTAGCACATATAGAAGCAGGACTTAGAAGTTTTAATAAGAATATGCCAGAAGAACAAAATAGAATATTAACGGATCATATTTCTAAATATTTATTTGTTCCTACAATATCAGCTGTAAATAACTTAAATAATGAAGGAATTAAAAATAGTGTATATAATGTTGGTGATGTAATGTTTGATGCTGTTCTTAATTTTAAAAAATTAGCAAAGCAAAAAGATATGATTTTGGATCAAATAGGTGTTGAAAAAGATAAATTTATTTTAACAACTATACATAGAGCAGAAAATACCAATGATATAAATAGACTTAAAAATATAGTTCAAGCTCTAAATGAATGTGGTAAGAATGTAGTATTACCTCTTCATCCTAGAACTAAAAAGTATATGTCTGATTATGGATTATCATTTAATAAAAATATAAAAGTTATAGAACCAATAGGATATTTAGAAATGATAAATCTTGAAATGAATTCGGAAAAAATAGTAACCGATAGTGGAGGAGTTCAAAAAGAAGCTTTCTTTATGAAAAAACCATGCATAACAATGAGAGATGAAACAGAATGGGTTGAAACTGTTGAGAACGGATGGAATAGAGTTGTAGGAACGGATAAATCAAAGATATTAGATAATATTATAAATTTCTATCCTCAGAATGACCAAGAGGAAATATTTGGAGATGGCCATGCGGCTGAAAAAATATTAGAGGTATTAAATTTATAATTTTGAAATAAGGTATTTATTATCACAAAAACAGAAACTTTAAAATTAGGGTTTTGTTTTTGTGTTTATTTTTAATATAAATTGTTTGAGAGGAGAAAGATAGTGTTCTTAGATATATTATTATATTGTTTAATGAGTTTATATATTATACTGTTACCGCTTATGCCTAATAAGGTAAATTTAATAGGAAAATCAATATCTCCAGCAGATGCAATTTTATCTGTGATAGTATTAATCTATTTATTAAAACTATTTCTGTGCAGAGACAGTAGAAAAAAGTTTGTTTTTGGTATAAAGGATTTTTTTTCAAATTATTTGACTATATTTATGTCAATATTAGCTTTGATAATGTTATTTTCTATAAGTTATGCTACAGAAAAGGGTTTAGCGCTAAGTGAAACTATAAGATTTATAACCTACATAATTATATTTTTTATTATAAAATATGAAAATAAAAGTAAAGGGTATTTAAAAATTTTGATAAATTCATACATATGCAGTGTTTTTATAACTTCTCTATTTGGTATATATCAATATTTTACAGGGTTTGCATTAAATAAGAAGTTTATTGAAAATTATGGATATGCAAAAATTAAAATAGCGGCTAATATGGATAATCCTAATAATTTAGGGGCGTTTCTTGTATTAGCTATATTTCCAGTATTAATGATAGCTATATATGAAAAAAATAAATTAAAAAAAGCAGCATACGTAAGTTTAACAACTTTAATGCTAATTGATATTGCACTTACTGGATCACGTAATGCTATAGTTGGAATTATTGTTGGTGTCGTTGTTCTTGCTGTTTTATACAGCTTTAGATTATTTATTCTTTTAGGATTCTTAGGTATTATAGCTTTATTTGTACCTCAAGTTAGAGAAAGACTACTAGCAATAACAGATAAAACACAAAACGAGTCAAGAACTTATTTATGGGAGATAGCTAAAAAGATGATAAAGGATCATCCTTTATTTGGAGTTGGAAATGGGAATTATGTAAGTTTACACGATAAATATACAGAAATATATCCTCAATTTAAATTCTATGGAGAAAGTAGATGGCCGTGTCATAATTCTTACTTAAAAATAGAAAGTGAACTTGGAATAATTGGAGGAATTTCTTTTTTAGGCATTTTAATAACTTCATTATTAAGAGTTAAAAAGTTTATTACCAATGTTAAAGATGAATATTTTAAATTTTTTTATACAGGTTTTTTAGCATCTATGATAGCCTTTTATGTTATGAATTTAGTTGATAATTTGTTTTTTGTACCTAAAACTACAGCTTATTTTTGGATATTGTTAGCGATATGTGAAGCAGGAATATTTCATATGGAACATAATGATAATACGATTAATATTTAATTATTGGAGGTGAGCATAATTAAAGTACTTCAAATAATATCTGGTAACGATAGTGGTGGTGGTGGAAATCACGTTTTAAATTTAAGTTTATATTCTAAAAATAAGTTTAAGTGTATTATAGGAACTATAGGTGATGGTTATGTATATGAAAATGCAAAGAAATTAGGCATAGATGTAGTTAACTTTACGAGCAAATCTGCTTATGATGGAACAATAATAAAATATGTTAAGAAAAACAATATAGATATAATAAATTTTCATGGAGCAAAAGCTTTTTTTATGCATTGCTTTTTAAAAAATAAACTTTTGATTCCATGTACTGCAACTGTTCATAGTGATTATAAAAAGGATTTTATAAATAGTAAGATTAAACATATGATTTTTACACCTTTAAGTATTATGGGACTTAAGAGTTTTAATTATTATATATGTGTATCTAAATATATTAGTAGTCTACTTGAAAAAGACAATTTTAGTGGTAAAAAGTTTGTAGTTAATAATGGAATAGATTTTGAGAGTATAAAAGTTACTGAAAATAGATCTATCATAAGAGAAAAATACAATGTAGATGAAAAAAGTTTTGTTTATGTTAATGTTGCAAGAATGCATCCAATTAAAAATCATTTAAATCTTATTGAAGCTTTTAATAAATTAAGGACAGAAGTAAATGATGTAAAACTTATATTAGTAGGAGATGGTGTTTTACAAGACATTATTAAGGAAAAAGTTAAGACTTTAAAGTTAGATAATTATGTTAAGTTCACAGGTTTTTCTTCTAATGCAATAAATTTTGTGAATGCATCTGATATAAGTATTTTAACTTCCTTTAGTGAAGGTGGTTCACCACCTTTAGTAGTATTAGAAAGTGGAGCAGTAAAAAAAGCATTTATATGTTCTGATATAGGAGATATAAAAGAAACTATAAATGAAGAAAGAGGATTTTTAGTAGATCCTAATTCTGTTGAAGACATATATAGTAAAATGAAAGAGGCTTATGACAATAAGGAAAAATTAAATGCTATGGGAGAATGTCTATACAATTTTATTAAGGATAAATATTCTATTAATAGATTTTGTGATAAATATTATAAAGCTTATGAAGAAATGCTTAGGATAAATAGTTGGAGTGAAGATAATGGCAAGTAAGAAGGTTATAAAAAGTTCAATTATAGTGATGATACTAATAATATTAGGAAAGGTTCTAGCATTAATAAGAGATTCATTAATTGCAGCAAAATTTGGAGTAACATATGTTACAGATATATATAATTTTGCTTTAGGAATAGTGTATTTACTTACTACTATAAGTTATGGATTAACTACTACATTTATACCATTACATACTGAACAGTTACAGAAAAGTAATGAAGAACATAAGAATAGGTTTGTAAATAATGTTATAAATGTATCTTCAATAATCACCATAATTATTACAGTTTTATTAATAATATTTGCTAAGGATATAATTTATATATTTGGACATGGACTTAGTAAGGATTCTAAAGTATTTGCGTCTTCAATACAAGTAACAAGAATAATGATGTTATCATTAGTTTTTATAAGTCTTCAAAGTGTTGTTACAGGAGTATTGCAAAGTCACAAAGAATTTTACGAACCGGCTGCTATGGCTATGGTTTCAAATATAGTTTATGTAATATATTTGATATTTTTTGCAGTTGAATTTGGAATAAAAGGTTTTGCAATAGCTACGGTTATAGGATTTTTTATGCAATTTTTAATAAATATACCTAAATATAAGAAGTTAGGATATGGTTATAAATTAGTTATAAAGTTTAAAGATCCAGAATTAATTAATATGTTAAAATTGATGATACCTATTATTATAAGTACGTCTGTAGTACAATTAAATCTTTTTATAAACAGATCTTTTGCTACAAATATATATGGTGGGGCAGTTACAGTATTAGATTTTGCTAACAAAATAAATACACTAGCTTATGAAGTTTTTGCTATAGGAATAGCTATGATTGTTTATCCAACGTTATCAGAACTTGCTGTTAAAGAGGACAAAACTGAATATAAGAATTCATTAAGTCAGGCAATTAACATAATAATGATTATACTGATACCTGCAGCAATAGCTATTGCAGTATTAAGAGAACCTCTTATTACAATAATTTTTAAAAGAGGAGCTTTTAATAATGAAGCATTAAAATTAACAGCAAATGCACTATTATTTTATTGTCCAGCAATGATTGCTTATGGTATAAGAGATGTTTTAAACAAAGCATTTTATTCTATTAAGGATAGTAAAACACCTATGGTAAATAGTTTTATAGGAATAGTACTAAATATAATTATAAATTTAATAGTTATAAAGTATATGAAGGTTTCAGGACTTACATTAGCAATTACTATATCGGCTAGTGTAACAACAATTATGATGATTTGGAATTTACATAAAAAATTAGATGGCATTAAACTTAAAAGTATGTGGAATAGTTTTTTAAAAATAACTTTTTGTTCATCTGTTATGGGATTAGTATTATTTATTATAAATAAAGTAAGTCAATTAACCATGGGAACAGGAATGAAGGGAAGTTTAATATCTATTCTTGTTTCATTTTTAGTGGGAATGCTTGTGTATATAACATGTATATATTTTGCTAATATAAAAGAGTTTAAATATTTGTTAGAGTATTTTAATGCAAAAAGGAATCGTGTTAATAATAAATTATAGTTAATTTTAATATAAGATAATTATGTTATTAATATCATAATATGTTAGTTGGACGTTTTACTATATACATAAGAAAGGAATGATAAGAATTATTAATAAACGTGTTTTGCAAATGGATATTATAAGAGCAATATCTATCCTTGCAGTAGTTTTGATACATGTTTCTGCTTTGATAATATATAGAAGCGGTTTTGACTCTAATATGTGTAAGCTATCTATAATTATTAATCAAATTTCTAGATTTTCTGTACCAGCATTTATATTAATTTCTGGAATAGGACTTACTTTAAGTTTTAAGGAAGATGAAGGTTATTTCAAATTTATTAAACATAGGTTTAATAAAATCATACCTAGTTATATTTTATGGTGTGTAATATATACATATTATACAACTAGAAGTTTTGAAATTAACAATTTAATTAATAGTATAATTCATGGAAGTGCATTTTATCACTTATATTATATTCCTCTAATAATAGAATTTTATCTTGTATATCCATTTATACATAGAGTTATAGGAACAAAATGGGGGCTTTTAATAAGTTTTTTGCTTACATTTGGAATAATAGTATTTACGCGTTATTATACAATGTCAAATGAAATTAAATGGTTTCTTGATAAAAAAAATTTATTAGACTGGATTTTTTACTTTTCATTTGGTGCTTTTATAGCAAAGAATATGGAAAGGTGTTTAATATTGACTAAAAAATATAGAAATTTAATTGTTATTTTATTTTTAATATCAACTTATATAGTAGTAAATGATTGTATGAGTAGTCTTAAACTAGGAAAAGATATAGAATATGCAGTTAATTTTATGAGACCATCTGTATTTATATATTCTGTGTTTATGATACTTTTTATTTTTAGCATACAATGGGAAAAAAATATTTTTTTAAATATAATAAATTATATTTCAAAAAGTTCTTATTCAATATATTTATCACATGCTATTATATTAGATTATTTAGTAATATATTACTCAAAAAATTCACTATCATTAGTAAGTGCAGCATTTGTAATTAAAGCATTTTTTGCAGCAGTAATTGGTTCCATGCTTATAAATGAGGGTAAAAAATATTTATAAAATTTATCATAAAAAGACGTAGCTAAAAAGCCACGTCTTTTTTATTTTATAATTTAGCAAGAATTGCAGTCCAATCTTTTTCTCTGATAACACCATCTGCTCCTTGAGCACTCCATATTCCAGCTTTTACTTGCCATGCTTTAGCTGCTTGCTCTGTTTGTGCATCAAATACACCTGTTCTTGGTGAACCTATCCACCATTGAAAATAACGTGTTGCAACAGGATTAGATGACCAACCACGTCCAATAGTAGGTTTATGAGTAATGTTATTTAATGCATCAACTACAGAACTGTCAACGTTGGAACCAGAAGGTAAACCTACAATACTTCTAAATTGATAAATTGCACTTTGAGTTTGAGAATCTATTGTTCCAGTAACATAACTTTGTCCTAAATTTAAGCAATGTACTCGTTGTAAATCATGTTGAATTGAACAGATATATTCATAAGAATATGGGTTAACTAATCTTCTTCCACCACTAAAGTCAGATTCTAATGATGAAATTTTTACTACATCTCCTGTATGTGGAGCATGAATCATGTTTCCATTACCTACATA
This sequence comes from Clostridium drakei, assembly GCF_000633595.2. Taxonomy (GTDB): domain Bacteria; phylum Bacillota; class Clostridia; order Clostridiales; family Clostridiaceae; genus Clostridium_AM; species Clostridium_AM drakei. The sequence goes on from NZ_JIBU02000019.1 coordinate 89,725, forward strand.
TATTCCAACATGATGTGCTGGGGAACCAAAAAACACTAAATCACCTGGTTGAAGATCACTTCTAGATACATATGTACCCTCACTTTGTTGATCTGATGCTATCCTTGGTAAAGTTATTCCAAAATGCGCATAAACATAGCAAGTAAATCCTGAACAGTCAAATCCTTCTGAAGGTGAATTTCCTCCCCAAGCATAAGGTGTTCCTATAAAGTTCTCTGCATAATTTACAATGTCATTTCCAGTAGCAGCTTGTACTTTATTAAAAGAAGCTCCACTGAAAACAATCATTGCTGCTAAGAATAAGAAAATTTGAATTTTTTTAAGTATCTTCATAATGTACATACCTCCATAAAATTTATTATATTATTTTTGTAACACACTTGTATAAATTGGCTTTTATAGTCATACAAAACGTTTCCTTGAAAGCTTGTCTACATACTTTCTTTTATATCTTTACAAGCTTTTTGAATTTTTTATATCTAATTTGATATGGTATTTTTAAATTATACAAGTATTTACAATTAAAACGTTTATGTATATAATATAACATAAATGTTATATTATTGCAATATATGTGTTTTAAGGATAAAATGTTATAAATTTAATTGTAGAAAATTAGGGGGAATTATTTTGAATTTGAAATTGCTTAACAAAAAATCTATTTGGCTTATTATTATCTTTGCCATTACTTTTACAATAGCTATAAGAATAAACGAAGTAAAAGCAAGTGCCAGTAACATATATTATGTTTCAACTAATGGTAATGATAGTAATCAAGGAACTATAAGTAGTCCATTTAGAACAATAAAGAAGGGGATATGGAAGGATTGTCAAAAACGTTATAGATTATTCAATAACTAAAGGTAAGGCTGGAATGTATACATCATATTATGCTAGATGGGATAACTTCAAGGTGTCACCAAGAAATTAATAAGGCAAACCACCTAAAGCATATTGGAATGATAATAGTGGTAAAAGTGGACCTAAAACACTATAATGAATGAATGAAGGTACTTCTTAAGAGGTACCTATTTTAATTTAAAAACAAAATTTATAGGTAAAGAATAAAGGGTACATTACTATATGATAAAAGGAAGAATGTTTTTGTATTGTTTTAGAATTATAACAGAGCAAAAAAATATAGTCTTGAAAATCTATAATTACTTGGAAATATAGAAACAGAAAAACTTATAAGTGGTACAATAAAAATAGCTAAAACAGTAAAAGATAAAAATTTTTAAAATTATGTTAAAAGGTATAAAAATATAATAATGATAGAACTCATTTCGAAATTTATATGGTAAATAAGAGATTATAAATTTTCATGTGTTTATCCGTGATATTTCTTAAAAATATTGTAAATTTTTGTTGTGTATGATATATTATATATTTGTAGATTAATTATTAAGGAGGCTTTTATTGAGAATGGAAAATATAAAAATAGATATACAGAAACACATAAAAGATAAAAAATTTCAATTTTTTCTTAAGCGAATATTAGATATAGTTTTATCATTGATAGGAATAATAGTGTTATCTCCTATATTTATATTACTTACTATATGGATTAAATTGGACTCAGAAGGGCCAGCTATTTTTAAACAGGTTAGAGTGGGCAAAGATGCGGAGGAATTTACTATATATAAATTTAGAACTATGGTTGTAAATGCAGAAAAAAAAAGAGAATTAGATATAGACCCAACTAATTTGGAGAATTTTGTTTTTCAAAGTAGAAGCGATAACAGAATCACTAAATCAGGAGCTTTTTTAAGAAAAACAAGCTTAGATGAAATTCCACAATTGTTTAATGTTTTCTTTGGAAATATGAGTTTGGTAGGTCCTAGACCAGAAATACCAGATGTAGTCAGATTTTATCCAGAAGCTTATAGACAAAGGCTTTTAGTGCCTCCTGGCATAACGGGTTTAGCACAGATAAGTGGAAGAGGAGAAATTGAGTTAGGAAAAACAGTATATTATGATTTAACATATATAAAAGAATTTTCAATATGGGAAGATATAAAAATTTTATTTAAAACTATATTTTCAGTTTTTAAAAAAGAAGGTGCATTTTAATTTGTGATATTGTAAAGGTAATTTAGACAAGGAGGTTTTAATGAAACACTTAAAAAAAATCATATATATCATTTGTTTTATTGCAGTTTTTTCATTAAAAGGTGCTTATGTGCATGCTTATGAAAATTCTGCAGATGAGTATTATAAGTTAATATGTGAATGTTCTTATTCAGAACCTTATAAAGCAATAAAGATTCTTTCAGAAGCACATGAACTGTATCCAAAAGATGAAAGATTTATTCAAGAATTAAACAATAGAGCTAAGGTAATATTGAGTTGGAGTAAAGGAAGTCAACTTAATGGAAAGTTTGATGGAGCTATATATGGATATAATATAATAATAAAAACAAATGATATATCACAGATTATAAAAGATGAAGCAAATGTTTGTATGATACTTTCAAAAAGAGGAGAAAAGACTATAAATGGCAGAATTAATTTGCCACAACAATTTGATTCAGTAGAAAATTATCAAAATGAATATGCGAAATCGGGATATGAATATCAAAGAATAGGATGTTATAATACATTTGGAAATTACTTGTATATAGAAAATGTTTCAAGTTATTCAACTGAAAATGATATTTTATTCGATGGTATGGGTTTTCCTATGTTAAAGTATTCAGGTAAGTTTTATTACAATCCAATTACTATAGAGCAATATACCCTTAGTTCATACAATAGATATTTAAATGCACAAGATGAAAATAAAGTATATTTAAAAAATCAATTTTTAAATGGGGCAAATTGGATTATAAATAATATTGATGAAGATGGAGCATTAAGGTATGAATTTAATTACAAGCATTATTTGTGTGATGAAGAATTTAAACCAGGATGGGTATCAGCCATGGCTCAAGGTCAAGCACTAAGTGTATTATCAAGAGCTTACCATTTAACAGGTGATAAAAAGTATATTAATGCAGGAAATAATATATTTAAATTTTTAACCACTAATATATCAAATGGTGGTGTTATGGATAATTTAGGTGGATTAGATGAGTCACTGAAAGATTATATATTCTTTCAATTGTATGTAACAAAACCTCAATCATATACGTTAAATGGGCATATGTATACGTTGATAGGGATATATGACTGGTCTAATTTAGATGCAAATAAGGAAGTTCAAGAAAAGGCTAAGTTTTATTTTGAACAAGGGTTAAAAACTTTGAAATACATACTTCCATATTATGATATAGGAGGATTTGTGACTTACGATTTGGGGTATTTGACTAAGCCTGGAATAAAACCTACAGTTAATTTAAGTTATTATGGATGCCATATTACATTACTTGATGCTTTGTATGAAATAACAAAGGATAAAACTTTTGGAGATTATGCTTATTTGTGGAATCATTATGTAGAAAAATATTAATTAAATGTTTGAATTTAGAAAATTGAGTAGGTAAATATGCCTGCTTAATTTTTTTAAAAAGAAAGAATTGAGATTAATGTCTATAAGGCATCTGAAAGGAAGTAATGAGCTTAAAGATGGTAAGGTAAAATATTGATTTTGGAGGAATGCTATGTTTACTAGGATATTAAAGTATAATGTCTTTAATGGAACGATAAAAGAACTTATGAGGTATGTGGAGCAGTTTGAAAAGGTTAATATAATATCAGGGAATCCAGAAGTTTTATATAATGGTCTTAATGAACCTTTGTTATTTGAGAACTTTACTAGCAACAGGGCTATAATAATTCCAGATGGTATTGGAACTGTACTGGCTTCTAAAGTTGTAAAAAATCCTGTAAAGGAAAAAATTGCAGGTATAGAGCTCATGGAAGAAATAGTAAAAAAATGCGAAAGAGAAGGTAAAAGTATATATTTAATTGGTGCTAAACAAGAAATATTGGATGCGTGTATGGAGAAACTTCAAAGTAAATATACTAAATTAAATATAAGTGGTAGTCATAATGGATATTTTGATTTAAATAATTGTAATGATTTAATAGATGATATTAAAGCTAGAAAACCATATGCATTATTCATCGCTATGGGATCACCAAGACAGGATGTATTCATTATAAAAAATATGGAAGAATTGCCTTGCAAGGTTTTTATGGGTGTTGGTGGAAGTTTTGATGTATTTGCAGGCAAAGTAAAAAGAGCACCTAATTGGATGATAAAGTTAGGATTAGAATGGTTATATAGGGTAGCTAAGGAACCTTTTAGAGTCAAGAGGCTTGGTTCAATACCTAAATTTTTATTGGAAGTTATTAAATATAAAAGCAAATAGTTAGCATATATTAGCAGATGAAGCAATCCACTAAATGTAAGTAATAACTTATGAATAATGTATATGTTATTTACACAAGCTATATTTAAAGGAGTGTGGAGTTTATGCAATTTTATGATGTTATAAAAAATAGAACTAGTATAAAAGAATTTAAAAGTACTACTATAGACAGAGATAAAATAGATAGAATGATTAATGCAGCAATGATGTCTCCTTCATGGAAGAATTCCTCATGCTATAAATTTATTATTGTGGAAGACAAGGATAAAAAGGATATTATAGCTAATGCTGTAAGAAATGAAACTGATGAAGCTGGAAAGGCTATTAAAGAAGCACCAATAGCAGCAGTAGTAGTAGCTGATCCTGATAAGTCAGGTGAAGTGGATGGAAAGCAATATTATCTAGTAGATGGAGCTATTGCTATGGAGCATTTTATTCTTGCAGCTACTGAGGAAGGCTATGGTACTTGCTGGATAGCAGCCTTGGATGAAGATATAGTAAGACGTGCACTAAGCATACCTGAAAAATATAGAATTGTTGGAATTACACCTGTAGGAGAAATAAAACAAGAAAAAGGTCATTATGCTGCAAAAAGTGCTGGAGAATACGTGTTTAGGGATTCATGGAATGAAGCTTATGTAGGAAATAGTAAAGTTTTACATTAAATAAGATAAGAGTTGCATGATTTATAATATAATAATAGTTATAAAAAATTAGAACAGCATTTGCTGTTCTAATTTTTGGATATCATATAAAACATTTTATTAAAATGAAGGATAACTATTTATTGTGTACTTGAACAAGTTCTTTTAAATTTAATTGTTTTTCATAAATAGGGGATGTTACCTTTAAAAATTTCTTTAAATAAGCTTCAAAATTTTCAAGGACATCTTTAGCTTTTTGACTATTAGTAAATTGATAATGCTCATTTATAAGATCCTTTAACTTACTTATATCTCTAGAACTATTAACTGGTGTTGCTTCTACGGTTTTTCCATTACATTTATCTATAAAGTCACTTTTTTCATCTAAAACGTAGGCTATTCCTCCACTCATTCCAGCTCCAAAGTTTCTTCCTGTAGGTCCTAAAATAACTACGGTTCCACCAGTCATATACTCACAGCCATGATTACCAATACCTTCTACTACAGCTTCAGCTCCACTATTTCTTACACAAAATCTTTGACCTACTTTTCCATGAATAAATGCTTTACCAGAGGTTGCCCCATAAAGTATGGTATTGCCTGCAATAACATTTTCTCTAGGATCAAAAGAAGAATTTGCATGAGGAATTAATACAATTTTTCCACCAGAGAGACCTTTTCCTACGTAATCATTGGCATCTCCATTAAGAATTAGTGTTACACCCTTAACGAGAAAGGCACCAAAGCTTTGGCCTGCAGAACCTTGTAAATTGATTGCAATTGTGTTATCAGGTAACCCCTTATTGCCATATTTTCTTGCAATTTCTCCACTTAGCATAGCGCCAACAGTTCTATCTGTGTTTTTAATACTGAAAACATGAACAATTTTAATACCATTTTCTAAAGCTGGTTTTGACATTTCAATTAATTTTTTGTCTAGTACTTCATTTATTTTATGATCTTGAGCAATTACATGTTTTCCTATGATACTTGATGGAAGCTCAGGTTTGTATAATATTTGATTTAAATCTAAATTTTTTAGTTTACCTTCAAGTGGTTTTTCAACATCAAGAATATCTACTCGTCCAATCATTTCATTTAGTGATTTAAAGCCTAATTTAGCCATTAACTCTCTTGCTTCTTGAGCGATAAAAGTTAAATAATTAATTAAATGATCAGGAGTACCTTTAAATTTTTTACGAAGTTCAGGATCTTGGGTTGCAATTCCAGCAGGACATCTATTTAAATTACATTGTTTGCACATTATACATCCAAGGGATATAAGGGCAGTTGTAGCGAAACCATATTCTTCTGCTCCAAGCAAGGCAGCAATAATAACATCGCGACCTGATTTCAATTTTCCATCTACTTGAATAGTAACTCTACTTCTTAAATTATTTAACAATAATGTTTGTTGAACTTCTGCAAGACCTAATTCCCATGGTAGTCCTACATATTTCATAGAACTTATTGGAGAAGCACCTGTACCACCATCATGGCCACTGACCATAATTACGTCGGCATGCCCCTTAGCTACTCCAGCAGCAACAGTTCCAATACCAATTTCAGATACTAATTTCACTCCAATTCTTGCAGTTGGATTTACATTTTTTAAATCAAATATTAATTGAGCTAAATCCTCTATAGAATATATATCATGATGAGGTGGAGGAGATATTAAATCTATGCCTGAAATTGAATGACGAACTCTAGCAATTTCATTTGTTACTTTACTTCCAGGTAGATGGCCTCCCTCACCAGGTTTTGCGCCTTGTGCCATTTTAATTTGAAGTTCATTGCAGTTTACGAGGTAATTTGTAGTTACCCCAAATCTTGCTGAAGCAACCTGCTTTACTGAACTTTTAGCATCATCTCCATTAGGTTTTAATGTATACCTATCGGAATTTTCTCCACCTTCTCCTGAGTTGCTAGTAGCTCCAATTTTATTCATAGCAATGGCTATAGTTTCATGAGCCTCTTTACTTAAAGAACCAAAGGACATACCAGAGATTGTAAAATGTTTCAAAATACTTTCTATAGATTCAACTTCTTCTAAAGATATACTTTTTCTGTTTTTAAATTTTAGTAGTCCTCTTATAGTTATTGCTTCATCTACTTTTTCGTTTACATCTTTACAATAATCCTTATAGAGAGTAAAATCTTTATTTTTAGATAATTTTCTAAGTTTTTTTACCACTATAGGATTTAAAATGTGATGTGTATTTTTACTTAAATCATAGCTGTTTTCGCATGGAGAAGAGTGCCTTTGTATAACATCGTTTGCAATATCTTCTAATTCAATACATGAAATTCTTGTAGGAGTATGAGGGAAATATTTATTTATTACATTTTCACTTAATCCTATGCATTGAAATATTTGAGCACCATTATAACTCTGCAATGTAGAAATACCTACTCTTGAAATAATTTTTAATAAACCTGAAGAAATTGCATTGCAGTAGTTTTTAAAACCTTCTTGTATGCTGCTTATATTTTTTATATATTTTTTATTCTCTATCATGTTAGAAATAGTGTAATATACCATATAAGGATTAATAGCTTTTGCTCCATAACCTATTAGAAGAGCCATATGCATTACATCTCTAGCATCTCCAGTTTCAACTATTAAGTCAGCTGAAGTCCTTAATTTCTTTTCTATAAGATAAGCATTAACAGCACTTAGAGCTAACAAACTTGGAATTGGAGCATAGTATAAATTAATGGTTCTGTCACTTAATATTAAAATGTTATAGCCCTTTAAAATACTTTCTTCAGCACGCTTACATAGATAAGTAAGAGCTTCTTCTAATCCATCCTTACGATCTGTTTCAAAAATAATTGGCAGTGTAATTGCTTTTAAATCATCCTCATCAAGATGCTTAATGTCCTCCAGTTGACTATTAGAAAGTATAGGATGTTTAAGTTCAATATATTTTTTATCTGTTTCTGTTTCAACTTCGTCAACAATTCTTCCATGAGTTCCAATATATTGAGTTAAAGACATTACCATAGATTCTCTTATAGGATCTATAGGTGGGTTAGTAACTTGAGCAAAGGCTTGTTTAAAATAATTAAATATAAGTTGTGGTCTATTAGACAATACTGCAAGGGGAATGTCCATTCCCATGGATCCAATAGGCTCTTTGCCATTATCAATCATACAAGCGATTACTTTTCTTAATTCTTCTTCAGTATATCCAAATACCTTTTGCTTTAATAGTAGAGTTTCTGTTCTTATGGATTTAGTTTCACAGTTTTGTCTTATATTATCAAGTGTTAGTTTATTTCGTTTAATCCATTCAGTAAAAGGTTTTGACTTATATGCTGATTGCTTAATTTCTTCATCAGAAATAATTTTTTGTTTTGATGTATCAATTAAAAATATTTTACCTGGTTCTACAAGACCTTTTTCTTTTATAGAGTTATAATCAATATCCACTACACCAGTTTCTGATGACATAATAACTAGGTCATCTTTTGTTATAACATAACGAGCTGGTCTCAATCCGTTTCTATCTAGTATTACACCTGATTTGATACCATCAGTAAAAGCAATAGTTGCAGGACCATCCCAAGGTTCCATTAATCTAGCATGATATTCATAAAAAGATCTTTTATCTGTGTTCATTGAAAAGTCTTTTTGCCATGCTTCAGGAATAAGCATCATCAGTGAATATTCTAAAGAATATCCATTTTCAATAAATAGCTCTAAAGCATTATCAAGTGATGCAGAGTCGCTTCCGCCAGGTTCAATAACAGGTAAAGTTTTTTTAAAATTCTCACCAAAACTTTTAGAGTACATAACTCCTTCTCTAGCATTCATCTTATTAATATTCCCACGTATAGTATTGATTTCACCATTATGAGCTATATATCTAAAAGGCTGTGCAAGTTGCCATGATGGGAAAGTATTAGTGCTATATCTTTCATGAACTATGGCAATTGCAGTTTTTACTTCGCTATTTTGTAAATCCAAATAAAAATCTTCTAATCTATATCCTAGTATTAATCCTTTATATACTATTGTTCTATGTGATAAACTGCAAATATAAAAACTTTCTGTATTTGTTCTTTTAGAATTGTTAATTAAATTTTGTATTTGTTTCCTTATTATTAAAAGTTGTTGTCGAAACACTTTATCAGGTTGATTGTTTCTATCTACAAATACCTGCATAATCACAGGTCTGGTAGCTTTGGCAGATTCGCCACAAGCATCTTCATTTATAGGAACTTCTCTCCAGCCTAGTAATTTTTGATTTTCAGTTCTTAATACTTTTTCAAAAATTCCTTGACAAAAAAGCCTTACATTTGGTTCTCTAGGTAAAAAAATCATTCCAACAGCATAATCTCCTGTTGTAGGAAGTTGAATTTTATATTTTTTAACCTCTTCTTTAAAAAAATCGTGAGGTATTTGAATAGTAATACCTGAACCATCTCCAGTATTGGCGTCGGCCCCAACGGCGCCTCTATGCTTTAGGTTCTTTAGTATTTGAAGACCTTGTTTAAGTATAGAATGTGATTTAATGCCTTTTATATTTGTAATAAAGCCAACACCACAGCTATCCTTTTCCATAGCAGCATCATATAATCCTTGTTTTTCTGGAAAATTATTCTTATTCATAGTAAATAAATGCCCCCTTGTAATATTTGTGTATAAGCAGCACGCACAATTGAATAATTTCGTTCTGCTAATTTCATTTTTCAGACTAAATGAGTGTTGGTAATTATTTTATCATAGATGAATATCCATTGCAATATATAGATTAAAAGTAAAAGATGTAATTTTTGTAGATTATTAAAGTGAATGAATGTAAATGTATACATGCAAAAATGATTAGAGCAATAGTAACAATTTTCAACTTTTATATTATTTGAAATAATGTAGAATTTAATGATGATTGGCGAAAGAAAAAAATTTAAAAATAGCACATGTCTAAATATTATAATATTTAGATATGTGCTATTTTTAAGTTAAAATTGTATTTACAAAAATTCAGTAAATAATTATTTATTTTGTTAAGTCTTCAACAAATTTTGGTAATACAAAGCAAGCTTTGTGAAGTTTTTTAGTATAATATTTAGTATCTATATCTATAGAATTTGATAAATCAGCAGTTTCTGGATCATGTTTTTTAGAACCTACAGTAAAACTCCAAAATCCACTTGGGTAAGTAGGTATACCAGCCATAAATAATTTAGTTATAGGAAATACAGCATTTGCATCATTATAAACACGCTTTACTACTTCAGGTAAGTAAAAAGGTGTTTCAGTTTGAGCTATAAATATACCGTCTTCAGTTAAGCAATCATATATTTCTTTGTAAAAGCTTCCTCCAAATAATCCCTCAGCAGCACCAAATGGATCAGTAGAATCAACTATTATTACATCAAATTCATTTTTGTGTTCGTGAACATATTTGATTCCATCACCTACGAAGATTTCACATCTTGTATCATCTAATGCACAACTTATTTCAGGAAGAAATCTTTTACATTCATTGATAACTTCTTTATCTATTTCGCATAGAACAGCTTTTTCTACTGAAGGGTGTTTTAAAACTTCCCTTATAGCACCACCATCTCCGCCTCCAACTACAAGTACCTTCTTAGGATTTGGATGAGTGAATAGAGGAATGTGAGCAATCATTTCATGATATACATATTCATCTTTTATAGTTGTTTGAACTATACCATCCAGTAAAAGCATTCTTCCAAAACTATATGTATCAACTATAGCTAAGTCTTGGTATTCAGTTTCTTTTCTAACAAGAGTTTCCTTTATTTTGTAGGTCATAGCTGCATTTTCTATTTGACCTTCTTTTAACCACATATCCATAATACATACCTCCAAATTAAAAATATCATTTTCGAATCCAGCAAATAATATTATAACAGTGATTTTATAAAATGACAATTGCTATGTATAAAAATGTATAATGTGGTAAAAATAAATAATAAAAATATAAGAAAAATAGGAGGAAAATAATTCCAAATAGAGAATATTAAATAGGTATGTGATATAATTTTTAAAGTTATTTCAAAGAAAATTAAAAAATAGAAGGGGGGTAAGAGCGTCTTGCTCAGACTGTGCAAATATGCATATACTGTAAATTTATTTGAAAATACGATTTACAGTCATACTACAAATCGCCATAAGAGTAGTATGGTAAATTAAAGTTAAAGGAAAGCCTTTAACGCTAAGATTATTTTGGCAAGTAGATATTATTTAAATTAATCTTAGTAGAGCGAAGATAATATGTATTTGGAATTTGAAAGTAAGGATGATAAGCTTATAGTTCATATGTCTGGAGAATTGGATCATCATAGTGCAGAGGAAGTAAGAAACAAAATAGATGATAGGTTAGACAGAGATAATATTGGAAAGTTAATAATGGATTTTGCAGATGTGAATTTTATGGATAGTTCAGGGATTGGTGTAGTTATTGGTAGATACAAAAAATTGATGTCTAAAAAAGGAATTATATGTATTACAAAAGCTGGGGGATCAGTAAAAAGGGTATTTGAGTTATCTGGAATATTTAAAATAATCAAGTTTTACAAAAATATTGAAGAAGCAGTTGAAAATATATAACGGGGGGATTAAAAAATGTATGATAACATGATGAAAATAGAATTTGTAAGTAAATCAGAAAATGAAAGTTTTGCAAGAGTTGCAGTAGCAGCGTTTGCATCACAGCTTGATCCTACCATAGAAGAGATAGCAGATGTAAAAACTGCAATATCAGAAGCAGTAACTAATTCTATTATTCATGGTTATGAAAAAGGAGAAGGTATAGTAAAAATCCAGGCTTATATTAAAGAAAAAGAGTTTACAGTAATAGTTGAGGATGAAGGAGCAGGTATAGAAAATATAGAGCTTGCTATGCAGCCATTGTATACATCAAGACCAGATTTAGAGAGGTCTGGTATGGGTTTCACAGTAATGGAAACATTTATGGATGGTCTAGAAGTATATTCTGAGAAAAATAAAGGGACAAGATTAATAATGAAGAAAGTTTTTAAATCTTTAAGTTAGGTGAATAATATGGGTGAAGAAGCATTAAAAAAAGCAAATTATAATTATGAGGACAATTTGGAACTCATAAAGTATGCTAGAAATGGGAATAAAGATGCATTAAATAAGTTAATAGAAGTTAACTTGCCTTTAGTTTCTGCTATTAGTAAAAAGTTTTTAAATAGGGGATATGAATATGAAGATATATTTCAAATAGGATGTATGGGCTTAGTTAAAGCTGTTAATAATTTTGATGAAAAATATAACGTAAAATTTTCTACTTATGCAGTACCTATGATTTTAGGAGAAATAAAAAGGTTTATAAGAGATGATGGTATGATAAAGGTAAGTAGAAGTGTGAAAAACACTGCGAAAAAACTTCATTATGCAAAGGAGGCTTTAACAAAACAGATTAGCAGGGATCCAACTATTGAAGAGTTATCTGAGTATTCAGGGATAGGTGTAGAAGAAATTATATTTGCTATGGAATCTTCTAATAGTCTTCAATATTTATATGATACTATACATCAAGATGATGGTGCACCTGTTCTACTTATTGACAAATTAAGTGAAAGTAGTGATAGAGATAGTGAAATGGTGGACAGAATAGCACTGAAGGAAGCCTTGAAAAATTTAGATGTGAAATCAAGACAAATTATTATGCTTAGATATTTTAAGGATAAAACTCAAATACAAGTAGCAAAAATGCTTGGAATAAGTCAAGTACAAGTTTCAAGAATTGAAAAAAAAGTTCTGAAAGTAATGAGAGAAAATTTAAGTGGATAGGATACAATGTTGTATCCTATTTTCTATTTTAATAGACACTAAAAATGTTGTATTTTTAAATGATTGCTTGTTATGATAGTAATAGAAAAAAGAAAGTTAATTTCAAAAAAAATAAAAGCGAAATATTCGCTTTTAATTTATTATAGTAGGTTTTTTAGGATTTATAACATTACTTCCATTGCTATTGGGGTCTGTGTTAGTATTAGGTGTATTAGTGTTTTCATTATTAGGTTCAGTACCATTATTAGTATTGTTATTGTTAGTATTGTCTGTAGTATTATTATTTTTATTGTTATCTGCAGGTTTATTATTTGTATTGTTTTTATCTTTATTATCATCATGATTAAAAAAAGGATTATTTTTAAAACCAGAGTGTGAATAATTACAATACTGTGAAGGCTCTGTACCTTGTATAAAGAACTCATTATAAGTTTTATTCCCTGTAGGATCGCCATAACATGAAGATGTAGCTAATTTGCCAGAATCTTGACAAATGTTTGCGGTAGTAACTCCAGATGGCATTTGTACATCAGTTGCAGATAGATTTTCATGTGCTGGCTGCATTATAGCACTCCATATAGCAGCTGCCTTATTACTTGAACCATTTTCACAAACAGAGGCATCATCATTACCTATCCATACAGCAGCTGAATAGTAAGGAGTAAGTCCACAGAACCAAAAATTTTTATTATCTCCAGAAGTACCAGTTTTACCTCTTACAGGCATGCTTCCGAAATTAGCACTTGTGCCTGTTCCGCCAGGACTTACAGGTCCTTTTAATAAGTCATACATTATATATGCGCTTTCTGGTGAAAGTACTTTTCTTGTTGAAGTTTTGTTTTCTAAAATTGATTTACCATTTCTATCCAAAACCTTAGTGTAAAGTTTTGGAGCGGTATAATTACCATTGTTTCCAAAAACACCATAAGCTGCAGACATAGTTAATGGGTTGGTACCACGGTGTAATTCTCCTAGAGATAAGGCAGCTATACTTGATTTATCATGAGCATCTAATGTTAAACCAAATTTTTCACCATATTCAATACCTGTTTTTAAACCAATTAGGTCTTCTAGCTTTACAGCTACTAAGTTTCTTGATTTAGCTATTGCAGTTCTTATAGTAATATTGCCCATAAATGATCTATCATCATCTTGTGGATTGTAAGGATCTCCATTAGAAGCATATTTTTGAGCAAGATCATTTGATAGTGGAGAGTCATCTATAACAGTAGCTGCTGTGCTTTGTTTTGAATCAATACTAGGAGCATATACTGTTAAAGGTTTTATACTGGATCCAGAAGGCCTTAAATAATTATCAGAAGCAGCTCTATTAAAGGATCTAGGAGGTTGATCGCCTCTTCCTCCAACAATTGCTTTTACTTCTCCAGAATGATAATCCATAACTACTGCTGCAGCTTGAGGTTGGGTTATACCGTTTTTATCTGAAGAAGCACCAATTATACTATCTGAATTTATAGCACTTACAGTGCTTGCTTGTATATCTCTATCCATTGAGGTATATATTTTTAATCCACCATACATAAGAAGATGTTGCACTTCAGTATCAGTATAATGATATTGCCTTTTCAAATCTTTTTTTATTTGATCTATGGCTGGTAGAGTATACCACTCAAAATTAAGTTTGTTGCTAATTTGAGTCTGAGGTTGGAAAGCAAGCTTTTTATTGTTTAAATCATTTATAGCATTATTAAATTGTTCCTCATTTATATATCCGTTTTCATACATCTTTTTTAACACAGTTCCAGTTCTATTTAAGTAAACTGAAGGATTTTTTTTCGCAGAAGTAGAAAAGGGATAGTACACAGAAGGACTTTGTGGCATTCCTGCAATAAAAGCACATTCAACTAAACTTAAATCCTTTGATTTTTTGTTAAAATATTGTTCAGAAGCTGCTTCTACACCATATGCTCTTCCACCTAAATATATTGTGTTCATATAGGCTTCAAGTATTTGATCTTTACTTAATTCTTTTTCGAGTTGTATTGCTAAATACATCTCTTGAAGTTTCCTCTTAAAGGTTACTTCAGAGGATAAAAGTGTGTTTTTAAGTAATTGCTGAGTTATGGTAGAAGCTCCTTGTACTCCAGATTGCCTTTTAATTTTATTTTTTACATCTATAAGTGCTACCCCTGCTATTCTTTTTAAATCTATACCGCCATGTTTGTAGAATCTTTCATCTTCTATACTTACAAAGGCATTTTTCAAATCTTGAGGTATGTCTTTATTCTTTATAACAGTTCTTTGTTCGTTTGTTACAACTACATCCATGAACTGATTTTTGTTGTCATATAAAATAGATGGTTCATTTAAAGTTAGAATTTGTTTTACATCTAATGGAGGAGCATTTTGTATTATAGCTAAAATTACTCCAAAACAGGCAACAGATGCTAATATAAATAAACTTAATATAGTAATCAGCGTAGTCTTAAAAGCATTTTTCGAACGAGTCTTTTTCGAAACAGCTTTTTTCGGCCTTTTGCTCATAGTTGTCCTCCTTAATTCTTAGTTTTAAAATTAATAATTTTAAATTATTATAACATAAATTAAAATATTAATGAAATATAACTTTAATTTAGAAAAAAAATACATTTAAGTTATTTTTAGACTTAGATAGAGTTTAATTAAAAGGAATATTTCTCTACATATGAGTCAATGAAACTATGCAAGTTATATATTATACTTTTTTTAATAATTATACTAGATATTATATCAATAATATTGTTAACAAATTGATAATACAAATATATTAATTATGTAAGAATATAACGATGGTGATGATAGTTACGATAAAGACAGATGTGTTAAAAAATAAGTACCTACTTTTGAGATAATAATTTATGAGATTATAGATGTTATTAATTTATGATTAGATAATATAAGTTTTAAACTTATAAATAGTGAATAGATATGATATAAACATATTCTTTAGTTATTTAGTTAAGAGTTAAGAAAACTTTGATTTATGATAAAATAAAAATAAAATTCACGTTAGCGAATTTTTGTTCATTATTTTTAAAATTATTAATGATAAATAATTTGATTTATTAATTCTTAACTCTTAATTAAAAAAGAAAATTCAAATCTTAAATTATAAAATTTTTATTCCCAATTGAATACATATGGAATGTTTCTGTAATAGTCTCCATAATTTAATCCATAACCTGCTACAAATACATCAGGAATTTCAAAGCAACAAAAATCAGGTTTTAATTCTAATTTTCTTCTTTCAGGTTTATCTAAAAGAACACAACATTTAACACTAGTAGCACCTAAAGCTTTTATATGTCCTATTACGAAATCCATTGTTATACCTGTATCAATTATATCATCTACAATAAGGACATCGCAGCCTTTAATATCATCTTGAATGTCATTTACAACTTTTACACATCCAGAAGAAACTTCAGAATGGCCATAACTTGAAGTTGTCATAAAGCCTATTTTTGTAGGAAGATCTATTTCTCTCACTATATCTGCAGCGAATATAAAACTTCCTCTTAAAAGCGATAAAACATAAAGATTTTTATCTTTATATTCTTTAGTTATATCTTTACCTAATTCATGTATCCTGTCAGCTATTTTTTCTTTACTGATTAGTATTTTTTTAATTTTGTCTTCCATTATGATCCTCCAACCCTATACATATTTACAACGTTGATTTTATAGTATAAAATTATATGAAAGTTGTCAAGTAAAAGCATATATTACTAAGTTTGTAATTTAAGAATTATGCTATGCAATGTGTTTTTATTATGAATTACAGCTGTATTATTAGAATTAAGTAAAAGAAATGCTTATATAAATGATAATTAAAGGATAAGTTTATAATTTGTAGAAATAATAAGATTATGGAGTGATGAATATGATATATGGAAATATAGAAGGTATTAAAAGTTCTATATTAGTAAGATTAGATAAAGTTTATGAAATGAAAATGCCTAAGGATAGTGTTTGTACTCAAGAATTAATAGAATTATTATGTGATGTTACAACATATCTTAACAGAGAAGTTAGTGTAGGGATAAACAGAAAAGGAGTAGTTATAAGTGTAGCTATAGGTGACAGCAGTACTGTAGAAATTCCTGAAATAGATATAAAAGAAAGAAAGTTATCACAGGTTAGAATAATACACACCCATCCAAATGGTAATTCAAGACTTTCAGCTATAGATATATCTGCCCTCATAAAGCTTAAATTGGATTGTATTGTTGCCATTGGAGTTGATGATAGTAAGTATACAGATATGACTTTAGGATTTTGCGGTATAGAAAATGATTTATTTGTAGCGGAATCAACAAAACCTCTTAACATAGATGATGGAATTAAATTTAATATATTAGATAGAATAAAATATATTGAAGACATAATAAAGGATGAAAATATAATAGATGATGATAGTGAAAGAGCTATTTTGGTTGGAGTGGAAAGTGAAGAAAGTATAGATGAGCTTGAAGAACTTGCTAAAGCATGTAATGTAAAGGTTGTTCATAAAGTTCTACAAAAAAGAAATGTAATTGATAGTGCTTTTTATGTAGGTAAGGGAAAGGTTGATGAAATAGCGCTTTTAAGGCAGGGATATTCTGCTAATGTTATCATTTTTGATGATGAACTTTCAGCCTCACAGGTAAGAAATTTAGAAGAAAACATAGGAGCAAAGGTTATAGATAGAACAACATTGATACTTGAAATTTTTGCAACTAGAGCAAGAAGCAGAGAAGCAAAAATACAAGTAGAACTTGCACAATTGAAATACAGATTACCAAGGCTATCTGGGCTTGGAACAGTACTTTCTAGAACAGGTGGAGGTATAGGAACTAAAGGTCCAGGAGAGAAAAAGCTTGAGACAGATAAAAGACATATAAGAGAAAAAATATATGATTTGATTAAGGAATTAAAGAAAATAAAGCAAGTAAGAGAAACTCAAAGGGAAAGAAGAAATGAATTACCAAAGGTCTCTTTAGTTGGATACACAAATGCAGGAAAATCTACTTTAAGAAACAAGCTATGTGAAATTGCCATACCTAAGGAGGCTATTCATAAGGAAAAGGTTTTTGAAGCTGATATGCTTTTTGCAACATTAGATATAACTACCAGAGCTATAGAACTTTCAGATAGTAGAATAATTACTGTAACAGATACAGTTGGGTTTATCAGAAAGCTTCCTCATGATTTGGTAGAGGCATTCAAATCTACACTCGAAGAAGTTATTTATTCAGATTTGCTTTTACATGTAGTAGACATATCTTCAGATTATGCGGAAGAACAAATAGGTGCAGTAAATAACGTTCTTGAGCAACTAGGAGTAAATAACAAGCCTATGATGTTAGTGTTAAATAAGATTGATAAAGCACCTAAGGAGAGAATAGAAGAAATAAAAGAGAAATATAACAAAATAGAAATTGTATGTATTTCTGCAAAGCAAGAGTATAATTTGGATTTATTGCTTAAGGAAGTAAGTGAATTTTTACCATATACATTAAAAGAGGCAGAATACCTTATACCTTATACAGAGCAAGCTATGGTAGCATTTTTACATAGAAATTCAAAGGTTAAGAATGAAGAATATAGGGAAGATGGAACATATATATGTGCTTTAGCAGATGATGAAGTTTACAATAGATGTGAAAAATATATGATTTAAATAAAAATATATCAAATGGAGAGTGAAAGTTATTGGAGAAGGTATGTCCTATATGTAATGGATTAAGTATGATAAATTTACAATGTGAAAAATGTAAAGGTACTATGAAGGATATGGGAAGAGTACAAGAGTATACAGATTCTTATGCAGGCCAGTTGGATATAAATGATGGAATTGATTATTGTATGCATTTATTTAAATGTATAGAATGCAATAGTATAAAAAGAATAAAAATTTCTAAAATTAATCTATAAATATTTAAACAAATTATTCAGAAACGTTTTCTGGTATTGTAATTATACTGAAATTTATTATATAATAAGAAAAAAATTAAATTTTTATTAAATTCTAATTTAATTAACTTTTTTGATTTTACTAATTTTTAAAGGGGTGTTATATATCAAATGGAAAAAAGTATTTTACAATATCAGAAAGCGTTTAATAATATAATTGAAAGATTAAAATCGAATGATTCAGCACTTGCAGTTATGGTATTTGGAAGTATGGTTACTGGTGACTTATGGGATGAATCCGATATAGATCTTTTTGTCATATTAGACAAGAAACATCCGGATATAGAAAATATATATACAGAAGAAAAAGAAGTTCCAGTTCATATCAAATTAATGAGCAAGAGTAAGTTTCTGCAAATATGTGAAGAAGATTTGAAAGGTGGATTCATACACAGAATACTTGCTTCATCCAGACTTGTATTTTCTAAAGACATACAAATTACTACTAAATACGACAATGGAAGGTACTATCCTGATTTGGATAGAGAAATATGGAATATGGTATATTTGGGAAATTTGTTAAAAAGTTTAGGCGTATGCAAAAAGTATTTGCACAATGATAGTATATATACAGCATATATTGCTGCTGTGCGCTGTGTGGAAGAATATGCAAAACTTTATGTGAATTTTTCAGGATATATGATAAGTAAAGATGCAGTTACTATGGCTATTAATTTAAATGATGATTTTAATAAATGCGTGGATCAGTTATTTTTTCATGAAGCTAATAAAGAAGAAACTATAAATTATATTTTAGACTATTTACAAAAGAATGTAGATGGTTCTATAAGAAATGTGAGTAATGTATTATTAAATTACATGCGAGAAAAAGACAGTTTCTTAAGTGCTGAAAACATAAAGAACGATAAATTGTTTTATAATTATGAAATAAATATGGAAGAAATATTAGATAAACTTTGGAGAAAAAAATTAATAAAAAGAGAGAGTAGAGATTATAAAAGCGAAAAAGGAGAAATTTTATTTAAGGAAAATGTATACTTTATATAAAATTTTATTATTAGAGAATGCATAAACGAACTTAAGTTTTAGGTAAAGAGAAATTTAAGTTCGTTTATTTTTCATTATATGAAATTATAAGGAAGTGTCATTATGGATAAGTATTTTGTAAGCATGCAGGGAGAAATTCCTAAATATATAACTATTACTAGACATATAAAAAGATTAATCGATATAAATAAAATTGAAGATGGCGAAAAGCTTCCTTCAATAAGATCCTTATCAGAATTTCTAAATGTTAATAATGTAACAATAGTAAATGCATACAAAAGGCTTCAAAATGAAGGATATGCTGTACAGAAAATGGGAAGTGGAACTTATGCTAAAAAGAAAGATATAACTAAAAATTTTAAAAAGGAATATTCAGAGGCTTTAAAAAAAATATCTGGAAAAATGGTAAAGGAATATGTAGATTTTACTGGTGAAACTCCAAGTAATGATTTTTTTCCAGTGCAATCTTTTAAGGATGTATTAAATGAAGTATTGGATAGAGATGGTGCTGAAGCACTTATATATCAAGAAGCACTAGGATATGAAGGACTGAGGGAAAGTATAAGTGAAGTTTTCTGGAATAAAAAAATTAAAAGTGATGATATACTTATAGTATCAGGAGCTCAACAGGGCATAGATATAGTATCTAAGGCTCTTATAAATACCAATGATAATGTTATAGTTGAAAAGCCTACATATAGTGGAGCTTTATCTGTTTTTAAGTGGAGAAGAGCCAATATATATGAAGCTCCTATAGGAAAAGATGGAATAGATGTAGATAAATTTGAAAAAATATTGAAAAAGAATAATATTAAGTGTTTTTACACTATGAGCTATTTTCAAAATCCCACAGGAATGAGTTATAGTATAGAAAAAAAACAACAAATTTTAAATTTAGCAGAGATTTATGACTTTTACATTATAGAAGATGATTACTTAGCAGAATTAATTTATGATCATAGTATAAAATATAAGAGCTTTAAAAGCTTGGATAAAAATGATAGGGTAATATATATAAAAAGTTTTTCGAAAATATTTTTACCGGGTATAAGAATAGGATATTTGATACCTCCTATGGAATTTAAAGAGAGTATTGAAAACTCAAAAATAAATACAGATATATCCACATCTAGTCTTATGCAAAGAGCTTTAGATTTATATATAAAAAAGGGATTGTGGAAAGATTATATGAATAATTTAAACCACATATATAAAAATAGATATTTATTGATGGAGGAGTGTATAAAATCACACTTGGAAAATAAAGTGGATTTTATAAGTCCAGGGGGAGGACTTAACTTCTATTTGAAAATAAAAGATTCTATATATGTTGATTCTATTGAATTGTTTAGAAAGACTAAAGATAGAAAGGTGTTAATTACTCCGGGCACTTTGTTTTATAAAAGTCCTTCAGAAGGTAAAAAATATTTTAGAATTAGTTTTTCACAAACAGATGAGGAAGCTATGAAAAAAGGTTTAAGCATAATAAATGAATTGCTGGAATAACAAAGGAGAGTATCATCATGAAAAAAGGTATGATTAATATAGAGTGGTCTAAAATTAACTCATATACAGAAGAGGATATAACTTACTTTTTGTTTTTAGAAGGTAAAT
The DNA here is from genome assembly GCF_000633595.2 of Clostridium drakei. Lineage (GTDB taxonomy): Bacteria > Bacillota > Clostridia > Clostridiales > Clostridiaceae > Clostridium_AM > Clostridium_AM drakei. The sequence goes on from NZ_JIBU02000019.1 coordinate 111,063, forward strand.
CCATTGAATGTTTATGCAAAATAAGAAGTTTATCCAAAGAAACAGTTCAAAAACACATATTAGATGGTAAAATTAAATATGGAATGTTAGCTAAAAGTGATAATGAGAAGGAGCTTTTTAAAACTATATCATCATCTGGAAAGTTGGATAAAATAGAAGTTTTAAAAGGATTAAGTGAAGAAAATAAAAGTAAAATTATAGATTATATAAGATGTGATTATGCAGATATGAAGACTAAGGACAAGGAAAATGCTGTTTGGATTCTTGGAGAAATAGGAGATAATAAAGTATTAGATATTTTAATTAAAGCTTCTGTTCATAATCATGTAAATGTAAGAAGAATGGCAGTTTCTGCTGTAGGTAAGATAGGGGATAAAGCTGGTGAAAATATACTAATACGAAAATTAGAAGATGAAAATCCCCAAGTGGTTATGTATGCTATAAAATCATTAATTAAAATTAAAAGTGAAAAGGCGTTATATAAAATTAAAGAAATTTATAAAAATTCAGAAAAAGATTATGTGAAAAGGGCATCAGAAGAGTATATTAAAATATTAGAAGAAGATGGTTTGCAAGTTAAGGAGTGATTGGGAGTGGGTTATTTTACTATAAAGGATGAAATAAGCACGCAGTTTGAGGAAAAAAAATCTGTTTTTATAGGTCATATAAAAAGGATATATGAAGAGGAAGAAGCAAAAAAATTTATAGAAAAGATAAGAAGTGAACAGAAAGAAGCAAGACATAATGTATATGCCTATGTTATTGGAGAAAACATGGGCATACAAAGATATAGTGATGATGGAGAACCTCAGGGAACAGGAGGAATTCCAGTTTTAGAAGTCATAAAGAAAAATGGAATAACAGATGTAGTTATAGTGGTTACTAGATATTTTGGAGGTATACTTTTAGGAAAGGGAGGGCTTGTAAGAGCGTATTCAAGGGCTGCAGCTATGGCAGTAGATGAAGGTAGTATAGTTGAAAAGGTTAAGGGATCTGTATTGGAGATATTTATAGAATATGATATGCTTGGAAAAGTTCAATACTTATTTGAACAAAGCTTGTGGCATATGGAAAATGTAGAGTATACAGATAAGGTTAAAATAATAATGTATTGTGATGTTTCAAAATTAAAAACAGTGGAATCTTCTGTAATAGAAGTTACTAATGGTAAATGCGAAGTTGTAATAGGAGATGAAAGCTACTACTTTAAGAAAGAGAATAGATTGTTTCAAGAGCAGGATATTTAAGTTTGAATTTATAAGTCCTTGTATGATATAATGTTTTAGGTATTTTATAAACCAAACTTAAAATCTTTAGTGTGTGATTTTAGTAATAATTTAAAATAATATATAACCAGTTAGGGGGAAATAAATATGTCAGGACATTCAAAATGGCATAATATACAAGCTAAAAAAGGTAAGGCAGATGCAAAAAGAGGTAAAATCTTTACTAAGTTAGGAAAAGAAATTGCTATTGCATGTAAAATGGGAGGAGCCAATCTTGATGCTAACAGTAAGTTAAGAGATGTTGTAGCAAAAGCAAAAGCTGCTAACATGGCTATGGATACAATAACTAGAGCAATAAAAAAAGGTGCTGGAGAAATGGAAGGAGTAAACTATGAAACTGTAGTTTATGAAGGATATGGTCCAGCAGGAACTGCTGTTATAGTAAATGCATTAACAGATAATAAGAATAGAACGGCAGGTAATGTAAGACACGCTTTCACTAAAAATGGTGGAAACATGGGTTCAACAGGATGCGTTTCTTTCATGTTCCAGGAAAAAGGTCAAATTGTTATAGAAAAAACAGATGACAAAGATGAAGATGAATTAATGATGATGGCTTTAGATGCTGGTGCAGAAGATTTTGCAGCAGAAGATGAAGTTTTTGTAGTAACAACTACACCAGAGGACTTTGGAACAGTAAGAGAAGCTTTAGAATCCAATGGACTTGAGTTCTTAGAAGCTGAAGTAAAAATGATTCCAGATACATATACTGCAATTGATGAAGCAACAGCAGGTAAATTCCAAAAAATGATTGATGCTTTAGAAGATGATGAAGACGTTCAGGACGTTTACCACAATGCTGAGTTCCCTGAAGGATGGGAAGAATAGAGAGATAAAAGACATATTATGTTTAAATTTTAGATCTTGTATTATATATGGGAATTGAAACACCTTTTTGTATTGGTATATGCCAATATGAAGAGGTGTTTTTGTGCTGTTAATTTTATACCTTCTTTCTTAGATGATTTTAAATATATAATTAATTTTTTAGGAAAGTATTCACATATTTATTTTATTTGAGTAAAAAATATAGTATAAAAGATATTTGGTATTTATAATTTTATTATGTAATTTTTTTATTTTAAAATACTATAAATATATTATGACATATATGCTTTTTTATTATATTTTAAGGGGGTAATTTAGTGAAAAAAATTATAATTCTATTTACCATGATAGCCATATTTATATTGCCAGAAAGCTTGGTGTATGCTAAAACTAACTATACTGTAAATAGAATAGATGGAGCAACTAGATATGAAACTTCAATGAATATAGCCAATAACTATAATAGTGATAAGCTGAAAAGTGTTATTATTGCAAGTGGAGATGATTTTCCAGATGCATTAGTTGGTTGTATGCTTTCCAAAAATGTAGATGCACCTATCTTACTAATAAGTAAAGATAATAGTTACAATGAAAGTACTGTTAAATTTATAAAAAGTAAGTTAAAAACTGATGACAATATCTATATATTAGGTGGAGAAGCATCAGTAAGTGCAAAATTTGAAAATTATCTTAATTCAATTGGATATAATAATATCAAAAGACTAGGTGGAATTGATAGATTTGATACAAATCGTATAATTATGAATTTCTTAAATATAAAAAAGAGTACACCAGTAGTTATTGTTAATGGACTTGGCTTTTCAGATGCTTTAAGTGTATCTAGTATTGCTGCATCAAAAGGTTATCCAATTATAATGAGTGATTCATCAAAATTATCTGATCAAGCAAAAGAAATGTTGAAAGATATAGAGCCATCTAAAGTATTTATTATTGGTGGTGAAGGCTCTATAAGTAACAATGTGTTTAAGCAATTAAAAGAAGTTATTACATCGTTAAATAATAATAATATAATAAGAATAGCTGGAATGAATAGATATGAAACATCCTTAGATGTGTGTAGATATTTTAATTTGTCTTCAGATACTGCAGTTATTGCTAGTGGAGAAAATTTTCCTGACGCTTTGGCGGGTAGTGCTTTAGCAGCAAAGAAAAATGCTCCTATAATATTAACAGATGGAGATAATATATCATCTCAAAAACAATACTTAGATCAATATAATTATAGTAAATTAATTTTACTTGGTGGTACAGGAAGTATAAGTGATGATGTTGAATATACTTTAGAAAATAAAGCTGTTATTTCTGATGATTCTATTAAAAGTTTGTTGTTTACTGGAGATGAAAGTTTTAAAAAAATGTTAAAAATTAATGTGGATGGCAGCTCGTATATTAACATATCAGGCATAAGCTATGCTAAGGTAACAGAGGATTTCAGTAAATATAGTTCTATATATGGATATTTGAATAAAAATTATGGATTAAATAATTATTATACAGATGATTTTATAAAGAATATGGTGAATTATGTATTCACTAATGTAAATGGTATATGGTATATGAGATATGGAAATCCAGAACCTAGACTTATCGTACAAAGTTCTCAAATTGCATATAAAAAGTACTATGGTAATAAAGTATATGTTTCTTTAAAAGGATATTATTTTGGATCACAGGATGTATCATACTCAAATGCTGTTTTAAGCTTTGAAGGTGATAAATGGCTAATAGATAAATTTGATAACTGGATAATAAAATAATAAAATATAGATAAGAAAAAATCAGTTTTCTGAATAATACTTTTGTAATGTGTCCATAATATCTTGTAGGAGGGATATTATGGATTTTATTAATAATAATAGAAAAAAGATAAGGACTATTTTACTTGTAATTTTAACTATTTCAATTTTTAGTTTGAGCTATTATTTGTGCATAAATAAGTTGAAAAGTACAAACTTTAAGGAGGACAAATATAAAGTACAAAACGAAAGTAAGGATATAGATAAAACTATGACCGTAGACTCAAATATGAATACTTCACTTTCACCAACTGCAAAGGTAATATTTGAGAAAAAGTATATTAAAAGTGGCGAAGTTATAAATGAAAAAGAAGAGAGTGCTGGTAATTTAGCAGGTAAAAAAAAGAGTGAGTTAAATCAAGTATATAAAGGACAAGGATATAGCTTAGAAAGTATGAAACCTTCAGAAGTAGTGTTTGTGAAAGAATTTGATAGATATGCTCCAAATAAGTATGTGGTTGGTATAAAAGATGGATTTATTGCTATATATAAAACTGATAAAGATGGAAATATGTTTATAGAAGATGAAAAAAGAGATGTAACAGATATAAAAACTGATAGATTAAAAAAAGCAGACATAGAACTTTTAACAAAGGGGAATAAGTATTTCCAGTGTAATACAAGAGAAGATGCAGAGGCACGCCTTGAAGACTATGAGTAATAGTCTTTAAGGCGTTTTATAGTGTAGAATATTCTTTGTTTCTTGAATTAAATTAAGTATAATGGTAAAGTAATATATGTTAAGTTTACACTAAAGTTTTGATTTAAAATTTAAGAAATTGGAGGACATCTTTGATGTATGAGTATATACGTGGAACCTATGCAGGAATGAATAAAGATTACATAGTAGTTGAAAATAATGGCATTGGCTATAAAATATATACTTCAGGAAGTACTCTAGCTAAAATTCCCAAAGTAAATGAAGAAATAATGCTCTATCTTCAGCAAATAGTTAGGGAAGATTTTATAGGTCTTTATGGTTTTTTGACTAAAGAAGAATTGAGTATGTTTAATTTGCTTTTGACTATAAATGGTGTAGGTGCAAAGGCGGCATTATCGCTTTTATCTATAAGTAGCGTTAACAATTTAAAGTATGCAATTTTATCTGGTGATGAAAAACTTATTATTAGAGCACCAGGTATAGGAAAGAAAATGTCACAAAGAATTATACTTGAGCTTAAGGATAAGGTAAAACCAGAAGATGTTGATATGTCACAAGGAGATACTATTGAAATAGATGAAACTGCAGGTAATAGTTCAGAAGCATTGGAAGCACTCGTATCATTAGGATATTCTGAAAAAGAAGCTAAAAAAGCTATTAATACTATGGATAAAAAGGATTCTGTAGAAAATATAATAAGAAATGCATTAAAATTTTTAATGGGTTAGGAAGGTGATAATTTTATGAATGAAAATGAAGAAGATAGAATTGTTACACCTTTAAATATAGTTGGAGATACAGAGAATGAATATAGTTTAAGACCTAAAAGAATTAATGAATATATTGGACAAAAAAAGGTAAAAGAAAAATTAAAAATTTTTATAGAAGCAGCAAAAAAAAGAAAAGAAGCCTTAGATCATGTATTATTATATGGTCCTCCAGGATTGGGTAAAACCACATTAGCTAATATAATAGCAATAGAAATGGGAGGGAATTTAAAGGTTACATCAGGTCCTGCTATAGAAAGAGCTGGTGATTTAGCTGCAATACTTACAAGCCTCAATGATTATGATGTGTTATTTATAGATGAAATTCACAGATTAAGCAGAAATGTAGAAGAAATACTTTATCCAGCAATGGAAGACTATGCTTTAGATATAGTTATAGGAAAAGGTGCTGCTGCTAAGTCTATTAGATTAGATTTACCTAGATTTACCTTGATAGGAGCTACTACTAGAGTTGGTCTTTTGACATCTCCCCTAAGGGATAGATTTGGAGTAATGTGTCCAATGGAGTTTTATGAGGATGATGAATTAAAAGAAATTATAGTAAGGTCTGCTAAAATACTTGGTGTGGAAATAGAAGAAAATGCAGCACTAGAAATAGGAGGTAGATCAAGAGGAACTCCTAGAATAGCTAACAGACTTTTAAAAAGAGTTAGGGACTACTCAGATGTTAAAGGAAATGGACTAGTAGATTTGGAAATCACTAAAGCCGCGTTAAAACTTTTAGATGTAGATGAAGAAGGATTTGATAGTATAGATAACAAAATATTAATAGCCATAATAGATAATTTCAAAGGTGGTCCAGTAGGCTTAGAAACTTTGGCATATTTTATAGGAGAAGAACTTGATACTATTCAGGATGTCTATGAGCCTTATCTTCTTCAAAAGGGATTTATAATAAGGACACCTAGAGGAAGAGTTGCATCAGATAGTGCATATAAGCATTTGAATAGAAGTAAAAAATTGAGTAAACCAGGGAAAAAAACAGTACAACAACAATCAATATTTAAGGAAAGAACATAAGAAATGGAGAGTAGATATTTTGAAGGTTACAGATTTTGATTTTTATTTACCAGAAGAATTAATAGCACAATGCCCATTGGAAAAAAGAGATGAAGCAAGATTGATGTTATTAGATAAAAATACTGGTGAAATAGAACATAAAATATTTAAAGATATAATTGATTATTTGGAACCAGGAGATTGTTTGGTATTAAATGATACCAGAGTACTTCCTGCAAGACTTATTGGAAGTAAAGAGAATACAGGAGGAAAAATAGAGTTTCTATTACTTAAGAGAATAGATAAAGATAAGTGGGAAACTCTTGTTAAGCCAGGAAAAAGAGCACAAGTTGGAACACGATTTGTATTTGGTGATGGAGAATTAAAGGCAGAAGTAGTTAGTGTTGAAGAAGACGGAAACAGAATTGTACAATTTGAGTATGAAGGAATATTTGAAGAAGTATTAGACAAACTAGGACAGATGCCTCTTCCGCCTTACATAAAAGAAAAGCTTGAAGATAAAGAAATGTATCAGACTGTCTATTCAAAAGAGCAGGGATCAGCAGCGGCACCTACAGCAGGATTACATTTTACAGAAGAGCTGTTAAAAAAAATAGAAGAAAAAGGTGTGAATATAGCATTTTTAACTTTACATGTGGGGCTAGGAACTTTTAGACCAGTTAAAGTTGAAAATATACAAGATCATAATATGCATTCAGAATATTACACTATGTCAAAGGAAACTGCAGATATAATAAATAAAGCAAAGAAAAGTGAAAAAAAAGTAATTGCAGTAGGGACTACTTCTTGTAGAACATTAGAAACTATAGGAGATGACAAAGGAGAAGTAAGAGAACAATCAGGATGGACAGATATATTTATATATCCAGGATATAAGTATAAAGTGGTAGATAGGCTTATAACTAATTTCCACCTTCCAGAGTCTACATTAATAATGTTAGTAAGTGCTTTGGCTGGAAGAGAAAAAATAATGAATGCCTACAATACAGCAGTAAAAGAACGATATAGATTTTTTAGCTTCGGCGATGCAATGTTTATAAAATAAAGGAGTGTTTTAATGTACAAATTACTTAAAAAGAGTGGGAAGGCTAGAAGAGGTGAGTTTACAACTGCTCATGGTGTAATACAAACACCTGTGTTTATGAATGTAGGTACTTTAGCTGCTATAAAAGGTGGAGTATCTAGCATGGATTTAAAGGAAATAGGATGTCAGGTAGAACTTTCAAATACATATCATCTTCATTTAAGACCTGGTGATGAAGTTGTAAAAAAAATGGGCGGATTACACAAATTTATGAATTGGGATAGGCCTATTTTAACTGATTCAGGTGGATTCCAGGTTTTCTCTTTAGCAAAAATGAGAAAAATAAAGGAAGAAGGAGTTTATTTTAATTCTCATATAGATGGAAGAAAGATATTCATGGGACCGGAAGAAAGTATGAGAATTCAAAGTAATTTAGCATCTACTATAGCTATGGCTTTTGATGAATGCATACACAATCCTTCACCAAGAGATTATGTAGAGCAATCTGTAGCTAGAACTACAAGATGGTTGCAAAGGTGCAAAGATGAAATGGATAGATTAAATTCTCTTCCAGATACAATAAATGATAAACAAATGCTCTTTGGTATAAATCAAGGAGGGATTTTTGAAGATATAAGAATTGAACATGCTAAAACTATAAGTAAAATGAATTTGGATGGTTATGCAATTGGAGGTTTAGCAGTAGGAGAATCTCATGAGGAAATGTACAGGGTGATAGATGCAGTAGTTCCATATTTACCAGAAGATAAGCCTATTTATCTTATGGGAGTTGGAATACCAAGCAATATATTAGAAGCTGTAGATAGGGGAGTAGACTTTTTTGATTGTGTTCTTCCTGCTAGAAATGGAAGACATGGTCATGTATTTACTAAAGAAGGAAAAATAAATTTATTTAATGCAAAATATGAGTTGGATTCCAAGCCAATAGATGAAGGTTGTCAATGTCCAGCTTGTAAAAACTATTCAAGAGCATATATAAGGCATTTATTTAAAGCTAAGGAAATATTAGCAATGAGACTTTGTGTACTTCATAACCTTTATTTCTACAATAATATGATGCAAGAAATAAGAGATGCTATTGATGGTAATTATTTTGCAGAATACAAAAGTGAAAAACTTAAACAGTGGAATGGAAGAGCTTAAAAGAGTTAAGAGTTAACTATATTCGTAATATTTTTAAATTACGAATTCAATAAACAAAATAAAAGTTTAATTGTTAACTAAATGATGAGGGAGGTGATTTTTGTGAAAACTTTGATTCAATATTCTCCACTTATATTTATGCTTGTAGTAGTTTACTTAGTTATACTAGTACCTGAAAGAAAAAGAAAAAAAGAATATAGGGAGATGCTAGATAACTTAAAAGTTAATGATGAAATTATGACTAAGGGTGGTATAATTGGCAAAGTTATAAATATGCAAGGCAGATTTGTAACTATTCAAACAGGCCCAGACAAAGTGAGAATAAAGATTGATAAAACTGGAGTGCTAAATTTATTAGCTGCAATTGAAGAGTATAACAGCAAGGATGATAAAAAAGAAGAAAAAAGCACAGACAACCAATAAGGATGTTTAAATTTTAATCATAAAACACCTTCTTTCTACATAGATACTATTAGGTAGGAGGTGTTTTAAGTTGGAAAAAGAAAAGAATACAAGCTATATTGTAGCCGCGGAAGGCGTATTAAGAGGATTTATTATAACAGTGGTTTTGCTTCTTATATTTGCAGTTATAATGACATTTACAGAAATAAGTGAAACAACTAGTTCTACATTTTATTTAATTACTACACTTTTAAGTATAATTTATGGTACTATCTATGCAGTAAGAAAGACAAATAGTAGAGGATTTTTAGTAGGAATCATGGTAACTCTCTTATACTTAATGGTAATTTATGTAGTTTCTGTTATATCAGGAAATTCTGCTGTAATAGGATATAATAGAGTCGCTAGATTTTTACTAGCCTTGGTAGTGGGGGCAGCATCTGGAATAGTTGCAAGAAATCTTTAATTTACTAATAACTTTATTTTATTTATTGTTTATGTTATAATCAAACGGAAAAGTTTATGAATGGAGGAATTTAAATGAAACATATAAGAACTGTAAACAAATCAAATATAAAAGACAGCCTAAAAAAGCCAGGATGTAAAGAATGTGCTAACTCATGCCAATCTGCATGTAAGACTTCTTGCACAGTTGCTAATTTAGCTTGTGAAAATTAACATAAATTTAGGCAGTAACGTTATGTTACTGCTTTAAATTTACGTGGAGATTTTAATCAAGTATAACTTAATTTAGTTAGTGTTTTAAAACTATCTGGATTTTAGTGAAACTTATCTAATACATGATATTTATTGGTTATCTGTAGGGAAACCAGTACTGTGAATGTTATTTATTGGATAAAGTTTAATTTTTTGATATTTATTTTAGGAGGAATAGAAGTTGGCAGATATTCACAAGTTTGTCCAGGGGGGAGAACATTATGTAATAGATGTAAACTCTGGAACAGTACATATAGTAGACAAATTAGTTTATGACATTTTAGATGATAAAAAGTTAGAAGAAAAACAAATTGTTATAAATAGATTAAAAAATGTTTATAAGCAGGAAGAGATAGAAGAAGCTTATAATGAGATAAAAGAACTTATAGAACAAGAAGTATTATATTCTAAGGATTTATACGAAGATATAGCATTAAATTCTAATAAGGCTCCATCTTACATAAAAGCTTTATGTTTAAATGTAGCCCATGACTGCAATTTAAGATGTAAATATTGTTTTGCAGATGAGGGAGATTACAAAGGATGCAGAGAGTTGATGTCTGCTGAAATTGCTAAAAAGGCTATTGACTTTGTTATTAAAAAATCAGGGCCAAGAAAAAACATAGAAGTGGATTGGTTTGGTGGAGAACCACTTATGGCATTAAATGTTATAAAAGAAGTAATGGAATATACAAAAGAGCAGGAAAAAATTCATAATAAAAATATAAGATTTACTATGACTACTAATGCTACACTACTAAATGATGAAATAATGGAGTACCTTGATAAAAACATGGGAAATATTATTTTAAGCATAGATGGAAGAAAAGAAGTAAATGATAAAGTCAGAGTAAGAGTAGATGGAACGGGTTCCTATGACAGCATATTGCCTAAAATAAAAAAGATGGTTCAAATGAGAGACAAGTCAAAGCAGTATTATGCAAGAGGAACATTTACAAGATGGAATACAGACTTTTTTGAAGATGTAAAATTCATGGCAGATCAGGGGTTTGATGAAATATCAATAGAACCTGTAGTACTTCCAAATGATCATCCACTTTCTCTTAGAGAAGAAGATTTACCTACAATATTTGAACAATATGATAAATTATATTTTGAAATGATTAAACGTCATAAGGAAGGTAAAGATTTTAGATTCTATCATTTTAATATAGATTTACAAGGTGGTCCTTGTGTATACAAAAGAATATCAGGTTGTGGAGCGGGACATGAATATGTGGCTATAACTCCAGAAGGAGATATATATCCTTGCCATCAATTTATTGGAAATGAAGATTTTAAATTGGGGAATTTATCAAGTGATGAAGAATTAAATACAGACATAGTAGACAAATTTAAAAATGCTCATATATATACTAAGCCTGAATGTAAAAAATGTTGGGCTAGATTTTATTGCAGTGGTGGATGTCAAGCTAATAATTACAATTTTAATGGTGATATGCATACACCATATTCATTAGGATGTAAGATGCAAAAAAAGAGAATTGAATGTGCTATAGCATTGAAAACAAAAATGATGGAATAGTTTTTTAAAAGTTTACATTTATAAATATTGACGGTATATTTTTTAAGTAATATAATGGCTAATGTAAATAGATGTAAATTATAAAAGTTAATTATTAACAAAGGAGGATAAAAATGAAAAATAAAGCAAAAAGCACTGTGCTGTTTGTTATATGTTTACTTCTTATAGGTTTTTTTGCTTACTCAGGAGTCTACGGGGCTACAGTTGGTGACTACAGGCTTAAGTCATTTGGCGAAGTTATAAATAGAGGACTTGATCTTCAAGGTGGAGTTTCAGTCTTGGAAGAAATTCAAGCTAGTAAAGTTGATCAAGCAACCTTTGACAAAACTGTAGAACTTTTATCTATGAGAGTTAACAAAATGGGAGTTAGTGAAACAACTGTTGTTAGAGAAGGTCAGAAAAGAATAAGAATAGAAGTGCCAGGAAAATATGATGCCAAATCTGTAATAGATGGTGTAGCTAAAACTGGTGAACTTAAATTTGTAGGTCCAGATAAACAAACGATACTTACAGGTAAGGATGTTAAGGATGCTACATCTTATATAAGCCAAGACTCTCAAAAGCCGGCAGTAGGAGTTGAATTTAATTCTGCAGGAACTAAAAAGTTCGCAGATGCTACTCAGAAGTTTTTGGGACAAAAAATATCAATTTATTTGGATGAGCAGCTTCTTACAGATCCAACAGTTAATGTGCAGATAACTAATGGTAAAGCAGAAATTACAGGAAGCAGAAGTTTGGAAGAAGCTAAGAGACAGGCTAACTTAATTAAATCTGGTGCACTACCTGTTAGTGTTAAAGCAGTTGAATCTAAGGTAGTAGGAGCATCTCTTGGAGCTAATTCTCTTCCTTTAAGTATTTTAGCTGGTAAAATTGGTATAGGATTAGTAATATTATTTATGATATTATATTACAGAGTTCCAGGATTCATTGCAGGGTTAGCATTGATAGTATATATTTATTTATTACTTTTAGCTTTTGCTACAGTAGGTGTAACCTTGACATTATCAGGTATAGCAGGTTTCCTACTTACAGTAGGTATGGCGGTAGATGCTAATGTGCTCATATTTGAAAGAATGAAGGAAGAATTAAAAGGCGGAAAATCAATAAAATCATCTATAGATGCAGGTTTCCATAGAGCTATGACCTCAGTAATAGACTCACATGTAACTACTATAGTTGCAGGAATAGTTCTTTATGGATTGGGTTCTGGTACAGTAAAAGGATTTGCTTTAACACTAGTTATAGGTGTTGCATTAAGTTTATTTACAGCAACAACTGTAACAAGAACTTTAATAAAACTTGCGGCAGGTATGGGATGGTTCTATCATAAATGGACCATAGGAACCTTTGGAGTACATGACTTCAGAAGGGGGGCAAAACAGCATGTTTAAAATTATAGAAAAAACTAAAATATGGTTTGCCATATCTTCAATTATAATATTCATAGGACTTTTTACAGCTGCTACTAAAGGTTTGGAATTTGGATTGGATTTTAAAGGTGGTACTGTTCTTGAAATAAATATAGGAAAAACTTTTGATAAAGCTGATATAGATAGCATAGTAAAAAAGTATGATTCGGAGTTTCAATCTAATAAGGTTAATAATACTTCTATAGAAATAAAAAGTGCTAAGTTAAATAATGAAAATATAGCTGAAATTGTTAAGGCTGTTAAGGCTAAATATAAAGACAGCAGCGTTACAAATCAAGAAAATATAGGTGCTTCAATAGGTGCAGAAACTAGAATGAAGGCTTATCAGGCTATTGCTTTATCAGCGGTAGCAATGCTTATATATGTAGCATTTAGATTTGAATTTACATTTGGATTAGCAGCAATTCTTTCGCTTATTCACGATGTTTTAATTATGTTTTCATTTTATGCAGTGTTTAGAATACCTATAGATTCAATGTTTGTTGCTGCTATGTTAACAGTTATAGGTTATTCTATAAATGATACAATAGTTGTTTTTGATAGAATAAGAGAAAATCATAAGTACATGAGAGGATCAAGTGTTGTAGAACTTAGTAATGCCAGTATAACTCAAACATTGGCAAGATCTATAAATACAGTACTTACAGTTTTAATAATGCTGTTAGCTATTTATATATTTGTACCAGGTATAAGAAACTTCTCAAAGCCACTTTTAGTAGGTATTACATCAGGATGTTATTCATCAATATTTATAGCTACTCCATTCTGGGTAATATTAAAGAAACATATGGGTAAGAATAGAAATTCAGCTGCAAAAAAATTAAAGACAGCAAAATAGAGAAATTTCTTTAAAATATTAGTTTGTTATGATAAAATAAAAAATCTAGAGTATATGTAACTCTAGATTTTTTTATTGTTAATAATCTCTTTATAAAGTATTTGTAAAATGCGACAATATCAATTATAATATATATGCTTTCGATAAATTTGGAGGATTTTATTATGGAGATACAAGAAAGAAATATGCAGTATTCTAGAGTTTCAGATGCTCAGGATCCTTTTTTGTTAAAAGGGATGAAAGAAGCATTAAAAAGAATTATAAAGGCAGTAAATGAAAGAGAAAAGATAGTTATTTATGGCTACTATGACTTAGATGGTATAACAGCTGTTTCTTTGTTGTTGCTAGTTTTAAAGTATTTAAATGCAGATGTGGAATATGTTGTCCCTGAAAATATGGATGAATATTTTGGTATAGATTCTGATATTATAAAAAACCATGTAAAATTTTTAGGAGCAAAGCTTATTATTACAGTAGGGTGTGGAGTGAATTCTGTTTCACAAGTTGAACTCTGTAAGGATCTAGGAATAGATGTAATAATAACTGATTATCATGAATGTTCTAAGGTACTTCCTGAGACTATTATTGTAAATCCAAATCAAGAAGGCTGTAAATATACTTTTAAAGATTTAACAGCAGTAGGAATAGCATTTAAATTAGCACAATCTATATCCATGTATTATCAAATGAAGTGTATAAGTAAATATTTAGATTTAGTTATGATAGGTATAATTTCGAGAAATATAAACTTGACTGGTGAAAATAAAATTATGGTTAGTCAAGGAATGTATCATTTGAATTATACCAATAATTATGGGCTTAAAGCTTTAATCAAAATCCATAATATTGTAAATATAAATAAAGAAAGCATATGTAAATTAGCATATAATATTGTACCAGTATCAAAGAGTATTAGAAATGTAGATAATGCAAGAATAGCGGTAGAATTGTTTACCACTGCTAGTATGGATAGAGCTGAGCAGATAGCAAAATATTTAAAAAATGAAACTAAAGGAAATGAGTTGTGCATTTCTTGAAAGGTATTTAAAATTTTTGATATATGTCAATAATTAATAAATAATATGAAAATTACAAATTAAGGTATATAATATAATTGTATTTATCATTAAGGGGGAGAATATACGTGGACTTGAAGGAAAAGGTAAGAGTAATAGATGGTTTTCCAAAAGAAGGAATAAGTTTTAAAGATGTAACTACTTTATTGCAGGATAAAGATGCATTTAAATACACTGTGGATAAAATTGTAGAGTATTTAAAGGACAAGAAAATTGATGTGGTGGTTGGCCCTGAAGCCAGAGGGTTTCTATTTGGAGCACCAGTAGCATATGCCTTAGGAGCTGGATTTGTACCTATAAGAAAAAAAGGAAAACTTCCATATGACACTATTAGTGTAAATTATGATTTAGAATATGGCAGCGACGAATTAGAGATACATAAAGATAGCATAAAGAAAAATCAAAGAATTGCCATAGTAGATGACTTATTAGCTACAGGAGGAACTATTGGTTCTGTTGCTAAATTGGTAGAACAACTAGGTGGAGAAGTTGTAACTGTGGATTTTGTCATGGAATTAACTGATTTAAATGGAAGAGAAAAGTTAAAAAAATACGATATAATGTCTTTAATTAAATACAATGTTTAAATAAATTGCAACTTTCTACAGTATATAATATAATATTAATAAAAAATAATGGCTGGTTTTTAACCAGCCATTGATTTTAGAGGAGTAGGAGTAGTAGCATGCTAAAAAAATTAATAGGAAAAATAGACAAAAATTGCATTAATGTAGATAAAAAAATGGTAGAAAAGGCTTATAATTTAGCTGATGAGGCACATAAAAAACAAAAAAGAGAATCCGGAGAACCGTATATAATGCACCCTGTAGAAGTAGCATGCATATTAGCTGAGATGGGCATGGATACTAGTACCATAACAGCAGGACTACTCCACGATGTAATAGAAGATACGGAATATACTTATGAAGATATTTGTAATGAGTTTAGTGTAGAAGTTGCAAATTTAGTTGATGGTGTAACTAAACTTGGGAAAATACAGTATAAAACAAAAGAAGAACAGCAGGCAGATAATGTTAGAAAGATGCTTCTTGCTATGGCAAAGGATATAAGAGTCATACTTATAAAATTGGCAGATAGAATGCATAATATGAGAACTTTAAAGTATATGCCTGTAGAAAAACAAAAGGAAAAAGCTAAGGAAACCTTTGATATATATGCTCCACTTGCTCATAGATTAGGTATGTCAAAAATAAAATGGGAATTGGAAGATTTAGCATTTAGATATATAAATCCTAATGAATATTATTTTATAGTAAGAAAGATTTCAGAAAAAAGAGAAGAAAGAGAAGAATATATAGGTGAAGTAATACAGCAGCTTGAAAACAATTTAGATAGGGCTGGAATATCATCAGAGATAGATGGAAGACCGAAACATTTTTATAGTATATATAGAAAGATGGTTAATAAAAATAAGACTATAGATCAAATTTTTGATTTGACAGCAGTTAGAATACTTGTAGAAACTGTAAAGGATTGTTATGCTGCATTAGGAATAGTACATACTATATATAAGCCTATACCAGGCAGATTTAAGGATTATATTGCTATGCCTAAACCCAATATGTATCAATCACTTCATTCTACAGTTATAGGACCTCAAGGAAAACCATTTGAAATACAAATTAGAACCTTTGCAATGCATAAAACTGCTGAATATGGTATAGCTGCTCATTGGAAGTATAAAGAAGGAGTAGAAACAGCAGATGATATAGATAAAAAACTTACATGGCTTAGAGAAATATTGGAATGGCAGAGAGAAACTTCAGATGCGGAAGAATTTATGGAAGGGTTTAAAATAGACTTGTTTTCTGATGAGGTATTTGTATTTACTCCAAAAGGTACTGTGATAAACTTACCTTATGAGGCAACCCCAATAGACTTTGCTTATAAAATTCATACAGACATAGGAAATAGGTGTATAGGAGCAAAAGTAAGTGGAAAAATGGTTCCTCTTGATTATCATTTAAAGACAGGAGAAATTGTTGAAGTATTGGCATCAACTACACCAAAAGGTCCAAGTATAGATTGGCTCAGTATTGTCAAAAGTAATCAAGCTAAGAGTAAAATAAGAGCTTGGTTCAAAAAAGCAAAAAGAGAAGAAAATATAGTAAAAGGTAAGGATTTACTTGAAAAAGAAACTAAGAAACAAGGATATAATTTTGGAGAATTTGCTAAAGGTGAAATACTAGAAACTACACTTAAAAGATATAATATGAATTCTATAGATGATTTGTATGCAGCGGTAGGGGTTGGAGCTATTATTCAATCTAATGTGGTTTTGAAGTTAAAAGAGCTTTACTTAAAAAACAATAAACATGAAGTTGACGATTGGAAAGCAGTAGAAGAACAATTAAATAAAAATAGTAAGCAAAATAAACCAAAGAAAGATCAGCCAGGCATAATAGTAAAAGGTGAAAGTAACTTACTTGTAAGATTTGCAAAATGCTGCAATCCAGTTCCAGGTGATGAGATAGTTGGTTATATAACTAAGGGGAGAGGTGTCTCAATTCACAGAAAAGACTGTAAGAATGTGGACTTTTTATTAAAAAATGAAGATAATAAGTTGGTTGAAGTAAGTTGGGGAAGACCTAAGGGAGCTGAATATATAGCTGAAATTGAAATTAGTGCAGAGGATAGAGAAGGAATATTGGCAGAGGCTATGGAAATTATAAGTAATAGCAATACTTATTTATATGCTGTAAATGCAAAGCCTCCTAAAAATGGAATTGCCACTATAAATATAAAGTTAAAAATATCTAGTATAGATGATTTAAAGCTTGTTATGAAAAAGATAAAGAGAATCAGAAATGTTATTGATGTTTATAGAACTAAAAATTAAATTTATAATGCTTAAGGAGTGATTTTAATGCGTGCTGTAGTACAGAGGGTTAAGTATTCTAAGGTAGAAATAAATGGAGAAGTAGTTGGAGAAATAAATAAAGGTTTAAATGTTTTACTTGGGATATCAAGGGAAGATACACAGGAACATATAACTTATTTAAAAGACAAAATTTTAAATTTGAGGATATTTGAAGATGAGAATGGAAAATTGAATAAGTCTCTTCTAGATGTAGGAGGAGAATTATTAATAATATCACAATTTACTTTATATGGAGATTGTAGAAAAGGCAGAAGACCAAGTTTTATAGAAGCATTAGGTGGCGATGAGGCAGAAAAAATGTATGAGGAATTTGTGAGACAATGTAGAGAAACTGTACCTAAGGTGGAGACAGGAAGATTTGGTGCAGACATGTTAGTAAGTATAGAAAATGATGGTCCCGTTACGTTAATGATAGATAGTAATAAAACTTTTTAAATGTAAAGAAGGAGGTTATATCAATGTCAATGAAAATAAAAAGAATTCCTGCGGGAGTTTATGCGGCAAACTGTTATATAGTAATAGATGAAGAAACTAAAGATTGTGTTGTAATGGACCCAGGTGGAGATGAAGAAGATTTAATAAAAGCGATAAAAAAAGAAAATGTTCAGGTTAAATATATATTGCTTACTCATGGTCATGCAGATCATACTGGTGCTGCACTAAGGTTAAAAAAAGATTTTAATTCACCTTTATGCATAAGTAGTGAAGATTATGAGCTAATAAGTAAAGGTGCATTTATGTATGGAGACATTGTTAATAATATAGATCAATATATAAAAGAGGGAGATATTTTTAAGGTTGGAAATATGGATATAAAATGTATTCATACGCCAGGACATACGCCAGGAGGAGTTTGTTTCTTAATTAAAGATTCAGTGTTTACAGGAGATACATTATTTGCAGGTTCTATAGGAAGAACAGATTTTCAAGGAGGAAATTTTGATGCAATAATAAAGAGCATTAAAGAAAAACTTATGGTATTAGGTGATGAAATTAAAGTTTTTCCGGGTCATGGACCAGAAAGTACTATAGGAAAAGAAAGATTACACAATCCATTTTTATAGAGTTTACTTGGTGGAGAATTTTTAATTCTCCATTTTTAAAGAGGAGAATATGTAGTAATGAAAATTAAAGTAAAATTGAATAACATGGATTATAGATATGATGTATACCATATGATCAGCATGTTTTATAAATTTTTAGAAATAAGTTTTGTAGAAGATCAGTGGGATATTTGCATAGAAATCCAACAAAACAGCATTAATATTTTACAACAAGATGAAATAAAAACATTTAAATTTTTAAATGGAGAAACTGTAAAATCAGGAATTAAAAAGGCAATTTTTAAATATTTACATAAAAAAACTGGAAAAGAACTTCCTTGGGGAACTTTAATAGGTATAAGACCAAGCAAGATAGCTTTAGAGCTGATAGACCAAGGGAAAGATGATGAATATATAATTAATTATTTTAGTGAACATTCTCTTGTAAAGAAAAACAAGGCAGAACTTTGCATTAATATAGCAAAATCAGAAAAAAGTTTGGTTAACAAGGATAAAAATACCATTAGTGTATATGTTGGTATGCCATTTTGTCCAACAAGGTGTCTTTATTGTTCATTCACTTCCAATCCTATCAAGGGATGCAAAAATATAGTGGAACCATATTTAAAAAGTTTGTGTTATGAAATAGAAAAGACAGCAGAATACATAAGAACAAAAGGACTTAAAATTCAATGTGTATATTTTGGAGGAGGAACGCCTACTTCAATTAATGATGAACAATTTGAAAAAATTATGGAACATATATATAATAGTTTTATACGCAAAAATAGTATAGAAGAATTTACAGTAGAATGTGGTAGACCAGATAGTATAACTTCAAGCAAGCTGAATACTATGAAAAAATATAATGTTCACAGAATTAGTATAAATCCTCAAACTATGAATGATGATACTTTAAAGCTTATAGGCAGAAAACATACTGTTCAAGATGTAATAGATAAATTTAGAATGGCAAGAGAGTTTGGTTTTAATCATATAAATATGGATATTATAGTAGGGCTTCCTGGTGAAGTATTAAAGCATGTAAAGAAGACTTGTGAGGAGATATCAAAACTTTCTCCTGATAGTATAACTGTACATGGTATGTCTGTAAAAAGAGCTTCTAAGCTCCATGAAAATATAGTGAATAATATAGAATTTTCTATTCCAGAGCAAGAAGAATTAAATTTAATGTATGAGGAGACAGTTAAGTTAGCTGAAAAATTAAATATTAAACCATATTATATGTATAGACAGAAAAACATGGTTGGTAATATGGAGAATATAGGATATGCAAATCCTTCTAAAGAAGGATTATATAACATTCAAATTATTGAAGAAGTTCAAACTATTATTGCCTGTGGAGCAGATGCTGCCACTAAAGTTGTATTTTTGGATGAAAATAGAATAGAAAGACATGCAAATGTTAAGGATGTAAGGGAATACATAAATAGAACAGAGGAAATGGTGAACAAGAAAATTAAACTTTTAAATACACGATATAAATAAGTTGAAATAAAGGGAGGTATTAGAATGAATATACAAGCACCAAAGGGTACTAAGGATATGCTGCCAAAGGATGCTTACAAATGGCATTACGTTGAAAATAAATTTAGAGAACTTTCAGAGCAATATGGAATAAAAGAAATAAGAACTCCTATGTTTGAGAATACAGAACTGTTTACAAGAGGAGTAGGTGAAACTACTGATGTTGTTCAAAAAGAAATGTATACATTTGAAGATAAGGGCGGAAGAAGTATTACTTTAAAGCCTGAAGGAACGGCACCATCAGTAAGAGCGTTTATTGAAAGCAGTCTTTATAATGAAGCACAGCCAACAAAGCTTTATTACTTTGTTCCTGCTTTTAGATATGAAAATGTTCAAAAAGGTAGATTAAGACAATTTCATCAATATGGAGTAGAGATATTTGGGTCACAAGAAGCATCAATAGATGCTGAAGGTATAAGTATAGCAATGAGAGCATTAGATGAATTAGGACTTAAGAATTTAAGCTTAAATATAAACAGTTTAGGATGTCCAGATTGTAGAAAGAAATTTAATGATGCATTAAAAAGCTTTCTAAAAGAAAATTATGATAATCTATGCCCTACTTGTAAATCAAGATTTGAAAGAAATCCAATGAGAATACTTGATTGCAAAGAGGAAAAGTGTAAAAAGATAGCTAAAAATGCACCAACTATATTAGATTATATATGTGATGATTGTAAAAATCACTTTGAAGAATTGAAAAAATATCTAGATGCCATTGGAATTAAGTATACAATCGATCCTTATATAGTAAGAGGATTGGATTATTATACAAAGACTGTTTTTGAAATAATATATAACGATTTAACAGTTTGTGGTGGTGGAAGATATGATAAGCTCATTGAAGAGTTAGGTGGACCAGATATGCCTGCTTTTGGATTTGCTACGGGTTTAGAAAGACTTATTATGACTTTGGAATCAGAAGGAATAGAAATACCTAGATCTGATTATATGGATTTGTATGTAAGTACCATGGGCGGCGATGCCAAAATAGAAGCTTTTAAAATAGTAAATGATTTAAGAGCAAAAGGATTAAAATGTGATTCTGATCATATGAATAGAAGTGTAAAAGCTTCCATGAAGTATGCAAACAAAATAGGTGTTAAATTTACAGTTGTGCTAGGCGAAAATGAATTACAAGCTGGTACAGCAAAATTGAAGAGAATGGAAGATGGACAGCAGTTTGAAGTCGATTTAAAAAATTTAGATAGCATTGTTAAGATAATAAAATAACTTAATTTTAACTAACCAAATACAAGGAATACTGGAGGAGAAAAAATGGGAGAAGCATTAAGAGGACTTAAGAGAACCATTATGTGTGGTGAATTAAGAGAAACTCATGTAGGTAACAAATATACTGTTATGGGATGGGTTCAAAGAAGAAGAAATTTAGGCGGACTTGAATTTGTTGATTTAAGAGATAGATCAGGAATACTTCAAGTAGTTTTTGGAGAAGAAATAAATAAGGAAGCTTTTGAAAAAGCAAATACTGTTAGATCAGAGTATTGTATAGCTGTAACAGGAACTTTAGTTAAAAGAGAAGCTGCTAATAAAGATCTTCCTACAGGTATGGTGGAATTAAAGGGAGAAAGCATTAAGATTTTATCAGAATCAGAAACACCTCCTATATACATAAAAGAAAATTTAGATGCAGCTGAAAATATAAGATTAAAATATAGATATCTTGATCTTAGAAGACCTGATATGCAAAGAATATTTATGATAAGACATAAAGCGGCTAAAGTAGTTAGAGATTTTCTAGATGAAAATGGATTTCTTGAAATGGAGACTCCTATATTAGGAAAGAGTACACCAGAAGGAGCTAGAGATTATCTTGTTCCAAGTAGAAATTTCCCAGGAAAGTTTTATGCATTACCTCAATCACCACAACTTTTTAAACAACTTTTAATGGTTTCAGGTTATGATAGATATTTCCAAATAGCAAAATGCTTCAGAGATGAAGATTTAAGAGCAAATAGACAACCAGAATTCACTCAAATAGATATGGAACTATCTTTTGTAGAAGAAAATGATGTTATGGAGCTAAATGAAAGATTAGTTCAAAAGGTATTTAAAGAAATTTCAGGAGTTGATGTTAAGCTTCCAATAGAAAGAATGCCTTATAAGGTAGCTATGGAAAAATACGGAAGTGACAAGCCAGATTTAAGATTTGGCATGGAAATAAATGACATAAGTGAAACTGTAAAAGATATAGATTTTAAAGTATTCCAGGATGCACTAGCAAATGGTGGATCAGTAAGAGCTATAAAAGTTCAAAATTGTGCTGCTATGGGAAGAAAACAAATTGATAAATTAGTTGATTTCGTAAAAACTTATGGAGCTAAGGGACTAGTTTGGGTAGCATATAAGGAAGATGAAATAAAATCTTCTATAGCTAAATTTATGAATGAAGAACAGACTAAAGCGGTACTTGATAAAATACAAGCTGAAGTTGGTGATTTAGTACTTATAGTAGCAGATAAAAATAGTGTTGTATTCCAAAGCTTAGGAGCTTTAAGACTTCATATGGCAAAGGAAACAGGAATATTGCAAAATAACAATGAGTATAGATTTGTTTGGGTAACTGAGTTCCCATTATTCTCATACAATGAAGAAGAACAAAGATTCCAGGCAGAGCACCATCCATTCACAGCACCTATGGATGATGACATTCAGTACTTGGAAAGTGATCCAGGAAAAGTTAGAGCTAAGGCTTATGACATCGTACTAAATGGAGAAGAATTAGGTGGAGGAAGTATAAGAATACATGATATAAAATTACAGGAAAAAATGCTTAAAGTTTTAGGATTTACAGAAGAACGTGCTTGGGATAGCTTTGGATTCTTACTTGAAGCATTTAAATTTGGTGCACCACCACATGGAGGACTTGCATATGGCCTTGATAGAATGATCATGTTCCTTGCAGGTACAGAAAATATAAAGGATGTAATTGCATTCCCTAAAAATCAAAATGCATTTTGTCCTTTAACGGAAGCTCCAAATGTAGTAGATGAAATGCAATTAAAGGAACTTGGTGTAAATATTAACAATTAAATTTTAAAAAATGATTTTTTAATAAATTATTTTTTTAACATAACTTTATCATAGAAAATAAGTAATATATAGCTATAAAATTTAGGATAATAAACCTAAATTTTATAGTTTTTTTTAATTTTATATAAAATTTCTGATAGATTGAATTTCAAAAGTAAAGTATTTAGGTAGGATAAATTCTGATTTTATGCTTAATGAAGAGGTTGAATGGTGAAAGTTAAGTAACAGCAGTTTATTTGGTTGAAAAACTCTGAATTTTCAGTTAATTCCAAAGTTGCAAAAAACATTAAATTATAATATCATATTATATTATATAGAATAATTTAGATATAAGTAAATTTAATAACATTATTGTAAATTATTCATAATATATGTTAAAAATTTAATTTAGGTCTAGGTCGGAGGTGTCTATTATGCTGTAATAAATATTAACAATATTTAAAAAATAGAAAAAAATATTTCAATTTGAAATGTTTTTTAGGAGGTAAAAACATGAGTGAGACCGCACAAGAGCAGAGACATATTCAAGCAGACAATTTAGGATATAAACAGGAATTAAAAAGAGTATTGACATTTAAAGACATTCTTTTATTTGGCATAGTATTCCTTAACCCTATAGCACCATTTGCACTTTATGGAGTAATAAATCATAAAACTGGTGGACATATGGCGTTAGCGTATTTTATAGGAATGATTGCCATGATATTTACTGCATATAGCTATGGTAAGATGGCTGGAGCCTTTCCCGTGGCAGGGTCAAGCTATACTTATGTTGAAAGAGTTATAAACCGGCGTATAGGATTTATAACAGGATGGATGATGTTTTTAGATTATGTATTGTTACCACTTCAGATAAATATAGTTGCTGCTATTTATGCTAATGCGTTAATACCTAGTATTCCTAATTGGATTTGGGTTATTATATTTTCAGCTTTTATAGCTACAGTTAACTATTTAGGAGTTCAGGTAACCGCTAAAGTAGATACAATTGTAGCAATTTTCAGTTTTGCATGTCTTATTACTTTTGTGGCTTTTGCAGTACATGCTGTAAACGGTGGAACTGGAACAGGTACACTATTTTATACAAAGGCCATATACAATTCTAGCACAGCTACCTTTAGTTGTATAATCTCAGGAGTAGGAACAGCTGCATTATCATTTTTGGGATTTGATGCTGTAACCACTTTAGCTGAGGAATCTGTAAATCCTTCTAAGGATATAGGAAGAGCTGCTATAGCGACTTGTTTAATAGGTGGAGCCATATTTATATTACAAGCTTATGTAGGAGCATTGGTATGGCCTGATTATACTACTTATCCTAATATAGATTCAGCTTTTATTTACATTATAGGAAAAATTGGAGGACATTTACTTGTTGTATTTTGTTCAGTGGCATTTATAGTTGCATTAGTAGCTGGAGGAGTAGCTGCACAAGCAGGAGCAGCAAGGTTGCTTTATGGTATGGGAAGGGATAACGCTATACCTAAAAAAATATTTGCTCATCTTGATACTAAACATAAAACACCAGTTTATAATATCATAATAATGAGTATTATAAGTATAGTAGGAGCTTGGATTTTAAGCTTGGAAACAGCTTCTGATTTAGTATGTTTTGGAGCATTTATAGGATTTATGCTTGTAAACTTATCAGTAATAGTTCACTTCTATATTAAAAAAAGAGAGAGAACAGGTTTGAATTTTATATGGAATTTAATATTTCCTTTACTAGGAATTTTGATTTGCTTCTATATATGGATAAATATGTCTAAGGTTTCAAAAATAGTGGGATTTAGCTGGATGGCCATTGGTATAGTGTATGGAATAACGAAAAGAAATTCATATAAAGGAAAACTTCATCGTGTTAAGTAGAAAAAAGATTTAAAAGTAAGCTTATTTATAAAGTTCATGATGTGTTAAAGATGAATTTATAAATAAGCTATTTAAATAGGCATACTATGATTTTACAGTTTGTTTTTTAAAAATTTTATGGATTCATTTATTTCTTCGCGAGGAAGATTATTTTCATTTAAATCATTATCATCCTTAAGAAGAAGACCTTCATAAAAATCAAGACCTTTCTTTATTATGTTCTCATCAAAATTATTATTTTCTAAAATATCATAAAATATATCTTCAGCTTTATCATAGCTGTTTGTTTTAAGGTAATAATCCATAAGCTTATTTTGTATAGAAACAGGTATTTTATATGAAGATACTTTTTCTATAATGGGTTCTATATCAGAAAAATAATTTTGTAAATCACAATTATCATTTTTATTTACATAAGCTTCTAAAAATAGATTCAAGGATTTTAAATTCATATAAAAGGCTTCATCAAGGTTATTTTCATCCTCAAAAATGAGAGCTTCTTCTTCTAAAAGTTTTGCCATCATAATACATTTATCTGCATTTATAGTGCCATCTGTTTTTATCATATCCAATAAATTTTCATCAGAAAATGAATTGAAAAATTTTGAGCTAAGTCTGAAAATTTCTTTAAAAGTATCATCAATTGTAGTTAATGCTTCTTGATTTTTACCTTCTTTTCTTAATTTTAATATTTTATCCATGAATTCTTTAAATTTTGCTACTAATTCTGATGTTAAATTTCTTTTTAGCATTTTTATACCTCCATCAAGTAAATGGCATTATGTTATAATAAATTATTGGCAATGTTTACAACAAAATCTTGAACATTTGTAACTATTGAAGTAACTTCTAAACTCCCTCTATCTCTTAGTTTATTTACTCCAAATTCTGATATATCTACAGTGTATATATACACAGGCCGTATGGTATCACCTTCTACTTTGTACATAGGAGTCATGTTCCCAGTAGCAATGGTGTGAAGCTGGGTAGCCATACATATTACTGTAGTAGCTTTTTTACAATGTTGTCTCATGGCATCTTGAGCTTTATATACATCCGAAAAAACAGGAGGAAGGGGACCATCATCTCTTATGGAACCTGCTAGCACAAAAGGAACTTTATTCTTTATGCAAGAATGAATAACTCCATCAGTTATACCTTGTTCATGAACAAATTTTTCTAAAGAACCAGCACGTCTTGCACCGTTAATAATATCTATATGATTATAGTGTCCATTAGGAGTTGAAAATTGTGTGTATATGTCTTGACCAAGGGCTGTTTTCAAAATAGATCCTTCCAAATCATGGGTTGCAAGGGCATTTCCAGCAAAAAGTGCATGGATAAAACCAGCATTTATAAGTGAGGCCATTGCATTTTTTGAATCATGATCAAAAACTACAGCAGGTCCTAAAACCCATAATATATATCCATGTTCTCTTTCATGTCTAAGTAATTCATATAAACTATCATAATCTTTTGAATATGAACTTTCTCTTGTTCTTCCAGATCTGAAAGAAAAAGTTTGATTATTGTCTACATTTGCTTTAAAACAATTTACATGAATATAAATACCGTCTTCTGAACACTCAGTTCTTCCTAATATAGCATTGTCACCAATATGTAAATTCCTAAATTCTTTAACTTCTAATGTTTCATTATCATTTAAAACAACTACACAATCCATACGACTTTCTGAAGCTAAAATCCATTTCCCATTAATTTTAAAATATTCAGGATAAATAGAAGTTGCATGATAATTAAAAGGAGCAACGCCTTCAATAGTTACTTTTTCAAAAGTTACATTTGGTGCTGAAACAAAAGGCTCCTTTTCAAAGTCGGGTGCTTGATATTTAGGTAGTTTAAAACTCATAAAAATACCTCCTCTTATATTGTAATTATACTAAAATAATTAAATTGAAACCTAATTGAATGTATGTAGTAAATATAATTATTGATGTTATTCATAATGGTAAAAAATTTCAATAAATATATTATATCAAATGTATAAATCTAATGCTAATAATGTAAATAGAAATTGTCAAGATAAAAAATAATTTTTAATGATTTTTTATTTAGCATAAAAAGTATCTACAAGGAAAAACTAAGGAAAGAAAGGAGAGAATACAATGGAAAATAAGATGAAAAATACTAATAACAATAAAAAAGAAGATGGTAAGTTTAAGAAAAAGAATATAAAGCATGATCCTCAAGAAGAAAGTGCAAGAGCAAAGTTTGGATTGAATAGGGAAGATTAAAAAATAAAAAATGTAAGGAGAATACATATGGAAAATAGAAATAAACAACCTAAAAAATGGTCGAAAGACCCTAATAGTGCTAAATATCATTCAAGAAGTGCTGAATTTAAAGCAAGTGAGAAAAATGGTAAAAATACCAAAGATAAATTTAATGAATCTTAGGAGGTATGTAAGTTATGAAATTAGACACTAAAGATATTATAAAGAAAAGAATTTTAGATGTGCAGGAAAGCGTAAGGGATTATCAAATGTTTTCTCATAAATTAGATGATCCTGAGGTAGTATCCACTTTTAAAGAGTTTGCAGAAGAGTCAGCTATTCAGGCTAAAAAGCTTCAACAGCTTTTATCCAAGTATGAAGATATTAAGTAGTTATTATTTTCCTAGCATTTTATATAAACTCTCATTATTAAACAATTGATATTTTTTTACTTATGTCATATTATATATATAAGGATTACTATAATTTTGAGGTAGGTATAAAATTATGAAATTTACTATTGTTTGTTATGTAAATGATTATGCCATATGTAAAGATGATAACGGAGAAATTTTCAATTTGCCAAAGGAAAAAGTTAGTTGCTTTAAAGAGGGTGACGTAATTAATATGGGTGAAGATGGAGAAGTAGTTAAAGATGAAGAAATAGTTGAAGATGAAGAAAAATACTATATATGTGATGATGTAGTTATATTCTATAATGATTAATTCATATGATTGGTAAAAGTAGCTGGTATAGATCAGCTGCTTATTTTTTTTGTATAAATTTTTATAAGATACTCAAACTATATATAAACTTATACAATTATATAAAAAATGGAGGTAGTTATGGAAATTGAGAAAGTAAAAGAAATAATAGATTCACCAGCGAATATAGAAGTATTATATAGAAGCCATCCTGTATGGATAGATGCAATAGATACAGGAGCAAAAATGGTTAAAATAAAAATATTAGAATCTAAGGAAAAAAAGTATGTTCCTGCAGAAGATTTAGTAGATACAGGAAAGGTAATAAATATAAAAAGGTAGGAGTGGATCAATTATGGTGAGATCTAAAAATAAAGGAACACACGAAAAAGCTATGGAACAAGCAAAAGATTTATTGGATAAAGGTGTAGGAATTGGAGAAATAAAAAGCAGAACAGAACTTAATGAACACGATGTTATGAAGGCAAAGGAAAAAATGGAAGGTGAAAGATAGAAGGG
Source organism: Clostridium drakei (assembly GCF_000633595.2). Classification (GTDB taxonomy): domain Bacteria; phylum Bacillota; class Clostridia; order Clostridiales; family Clostridiaceae; genus Clostridium_AM; species Clostridium_AM drakei. The sequence continues at coordinate 139,534 of NZ_JIBU02000019.1, forward strand.
AGACAAAAGCATGAGAGGTGAATTGCAGCATGCTAAGGAAAGAGCAAAACAAATGATGATAAAAGGTATTGATTGGGATGAAATAAGGCTTGAAACCAGGCTAAGACAAAAGGATTTAAAGAGAATACAGAAGGATATAACAAAAAGGTTTTAAATAATTTTTATTATATAAAAATAAAAGGATAAGGTGAATTTTAATGAGTATAAAAGGCAAATTAACAAGTAAACAAAAATCAGCTCAAGGTATACATGTAGAGGATAATGGTAAAAATTCATATAAGGAAAATGAGAGAAAAAAGCAAAACAAAAATGATAATGTAAATCCGGATTAGGAGAGTATATTTAAGAAAAGGCGGTACAATATATCGCCTATATTTTATTTATTGATAATTTAATGAATTTCTATTATTATATAGAATAGGAAATAAAATTTAAATTTATGTAAACAAAATTACTAAAAATATAATAATGTGTAGAAACGTGAAAATTTTGATTTTTGTGCGATATTAGTGATTTAGTATTGACGAAATAGGGGGATAGGATGGATAAGTTAGTATTAAAAAACTTGAGTTTGTTTGAACAAATGCAGTTTATTATTAAAAAAGAATTTTATGATGGAATAATTTTAAAGAAATATGATGAATGTTTGGCCATAAGAGTATCTACCCTGCAAGATAACTATGTTCCCTTTGAAGTAAATGAACAAGCAAGTTATATTTTAGCTAGTGAAAGTGAAGCTCTGCGATGTACTTCGAAGGTTATTGGTAGTAAACTTGATAGCAATTATAATATAATATTACTAGAAGCACCAACACTGATAAATAAAATAGAGAGAAGAGAGCATCCAAGACTTAAAGTAATTAAAGATATAGAATATTATTTTTTGCCAAGTAAAGCTGAAATTAGTAATCTTAATGAAATTTCAGCAAGTTATTATGCGAAATTAAAAAAATCATTTACCATAGATTTAAGTACAGGAGGGGTCTGTTTAGTTACTTATGAAAGTAATTTTGATTCAAAGGAAGCTATTGTAACTTTACATTTAGATGAAAAAATAAATGCTTTGTGTACTGTTATTAGAGTTGAAGAAAATGATAATGGTTCTAATTATAAAACTGCTTTAAAATTTAAATTAATTGATCAAAGTAATTTAAAGATAATTAATGATTATGTTAATAGAAATCTTAAATTAAAAAAATAGAGGTGTAGTTAAAAATGGCATTAAGACAAATTAGACTTTTTGGAGATGAAATACTAAGAAAAAAGAGCAGAGAAGTTGAAGTAGTAGATGACAAGATAAGACAGATATTAAATGATATGGCAGATACTATGTATAACACAGAAAATGGTGGAGGATTAGCAGGTCCACAAGTTGGTATATTAAAGAGGCTAGTTGTAATAGACATGGGTGAAGGACTTATAAAGTTAGTTAATCCAAAGATAATTGAACAAGAAGGAACTCAGGAAGTTATAGAAGGCTGCCTAAGTAGTCCAAATACTTGGGGAAAGTTAAAAAGGCCGGCAAAGGTAAAGGTACAAGCATTGAATGAAAATGGTGAAGAAATTATTCTAACAGGAACAGGAAGTTTGGCAAAATGTTTCTGTCATGAAATAGACCATTTAGAGGGTATACTTTTTACTGATTTAGTTACTGAGTATATAGAGTAAAATAAATATAATTAAACAAATATAGAAAAATAAAATTGTCTTGTTAAGTATGGTGATAGTAGTATTTTTGGCTATAGTTACTTAACAGGACTTTTTTTAATTTAATTTTGGACAAACTAAAGCACAAAAAGATAGATATGAAATTCTATCTTCTGATATACTCTAGGCTGATAATAAATTATAAAATAATTAAGATTATTATAGAGAGGAAATATTAGATGGGAGAATATTATAAAATTAGAGAAAAAAATATTTATACTGAGGTTTTAGGAGAAGATTCATCTCCAGTGCTTTTATTTATTCATGGTGGTCCTGGCGGAATCGGTACTGCAGATTTTATTAAATATCAGGGACATCGATTATCAAAAAAATTTAAAATTGTAGCTCCAGATCAAAGGGGAGTATGGAGGTCTCAGGAGATTTTAGAGGAAGAGCATATTTCATTAGAAGATATCATTGAAGACTTTGAAGAACTAAGAAAAAAGTTACATATAAATAAATGGTCACTGCTTAGTCATTCATTTGGCGGATACCTTGCTGTTCTTTATGCTAATCTATACCCTGATTCTATTGAATGTATGATATATGAATGTCCATCCTTTGATTTTTCACTTTCAGAGCGTTCTATGTTAAATTCGGCAGCCAAGGAGTTGATTAAATTAGGAAGTGAGGTGCTGGGGAAAGGATATTTTAAAGCTTTAAAGGAAATTACAGATTATAAAGAGGTTCATAAGCTTCTTATGAAGGCGTTAGATGAACTTGGACAAAATTGCAATAATATCATGTGGTTTGGAAAAGATAAGCAAATAATTGAGAAAATAGCTATATCCACTAAAGATGCTGGAAACTTGTGGCGTAAATCTACTAATACAAGAATCAAATTGATGAAAGATTGGCGAGTATATAATGATGTATTTAATGAACTATCAAATGTAAATAAGCCTTCTTTATTAATTAAAGGTAAACATGACACAATAACTTGTAATATACAAATAGAGGAATTTAGAAATAGGGTAAGAGATAAGCAAGTAGTTACATTTGATTTTTCAGGTCATTATGTTAGAATTGAAGAACCTGATAAGTATTGTGAAGTTATAACAAATTATGTATATAATAATACGCAAGAATCTATTTAATAATGATTTTGAAATGAGATGGTAAGTATGGAAACAATCATATTGCTTAATAATGCAATTGAATATATTGAAAAAAATTTGGATTCAGCACTTAGTATAGATGACATATCAAAAGCTGCATGTTCATCAAGATACCATTTCCAGCGTATTTTTCATGCATTAACAGGGCTTACAGTGACTCAGTATATAAAGAATCGAAGATTAACTCTTGCAGCAGAAGAATTAGCTGCAACAGATCAAAGGGTAATTGATATAGCATTAAAATATGGTTATGAAAGTCCAGAAGCATTTACTAAAGCTTTTAAAAGATTACATGGAATATCACCATCAGCTTTAAAAAAGGTTAACGGAAAAATTAAAGCTTTTCCAAAGATATCCTTTCAAGTATCAATAAAAGGAGAATTTGAAATTACTTATAGAATAGTTGAAAAGGAAAGCTTTAAAGCATTTGGTGCAGGATTTATAACAACTAAGGTTGATGATATAGCCTATAGGGAGATACCACAATTTATCAATAAGATTTTTCAAGATGGAACGCATGATAAAATTAATCAAGTACTAGGTAAGCCTGAAGGTAGTTTGCTAGACGGTTTTCATTATGACTTTAAAGAAGATGGCACAAGAAAATATATAATGGGATATGAAATTACTGAAGAAGAGATACCAGATGAATTTACCATGCTTGAAGTGCCTAAATTTACATGGGCAGTATTCGAAGGATATGGAAATGTACCAGATAATTTAATTATACAAGGTGTATGGAGGCGTATATATTTTGAATGGTTTCCATCCTCTGGATTTGAACAAGTGGAAGGTCCATGCATTGAAAAAAACTTTTGGAATGATGAAAAACATGATGAATACAAATGTGAAGTGTGGATTCCAGTAAAAAGAAAAACAACTAATTAATAACTTTCTCATTTTAGGAATAAAGGGTAATATATTTAGTGTATAAATTTTTAGTGTTATAAAATGGAAGATAGAGGTACAAAAATTAAAATGATTTAAAAGGATATTAAACTGGTAAAGATAGTTATGGTGAATATGAGGTATAAAACTTTGAAATATAGAAAGTTTTATACCTCATAAATTATTTTTATGCTACATTTTTTTTAGCCTGCGCCACAGGGTTGTATAACTCATCCCAAGCTCCTTGGCTACTTTAGTTTTATTGCCATTATGCTTTTTAAGAGAATCTTTTATTAACTGATTTTCAATTTTTATAATTTCTGATGTGTTATCATTTTTTTCTTCAGAATGTGGATGAAGAAAAATTTTTTCTGAATTGTTTGGTTTTAAGTTTAAAACTTCAGAAACTAGATATTCATCAATAATGTTGTTATCACATAGTGCAATGAGTCTTTCAATAATGTTATTAAGGTGTCTTATATTGCCTTGATAGGGTATTTTTTGTAAAAGCTTATATGCTTCAGATGTAATTTTAATGTCAGGAGCATTTTTTAAAATAAAATGTTTCACAAGAAGAGGAATATCTTCTTTTCGTTCTTCTAAAGTTGGAAGCTCCAATTCTAAAACGCATAATCTATAATATAAGTCTTCTCGAAATTTGTTTTCTTCAATTCTTTGTAACAAATTTTTATTAGTAGCGCTAATTATTCTTACATCAATAGGTATGACCTTATCATCACCAATTCTGATAATTTCTTTTTCTTGAATAACTCTTAGAAGCTTTATTTGTATATCTTCTGACATTTCTCCAAGTTCATCTAAAAATACAGTACCATTATGTGCTAATTCAAATATACCTGCTTTTCCTTCTGGTCTTGCTCCAGTAAAGGCTCCCTTGACGTAACCAAAAAGTTCACTTTCTAATATACTTTTAGGTAGAGCAGCACAGTTTATGGCAACAAAAGGTTCATTACGTCTTTCACTGTAGTTATGAATACTTTGCGCAAAAATTTCCTTACCTGTTCCTGATTTCCCTGTTATCAATATAGTGCTGTCTGATTTTGCGAACTTTTTAGCTTTTTTTATTGCAATAGATAATATCTGGCTTTTCCCAATTATGTCATTAAATGTTTTCTTAGCAATATGTCCTTTTGTATTTAATTTTTTACGTATTTCTTTTTCAGCTGTTTGAATGTAATCAGATTTTTGGATAGTTGCAACAGCTCCAAAAATATTGTCATCAATTTTTATGGGACGACTGCTTAAAATTAAGGAATTATTCCCTATTTCTAATAACTCATTATAAGCAGCACTTCCATATTTAACAGTATCTTTAAGATTTGAAAGATTAAGTATTTGGTCTATTAAAAGATTATTATTTTTATCAGTTAGCAGTTTTTTAGCTCTGTTATTTATATAAGTTATTTCGCAATATTGGTCTATGCCTATTATACCTTCTCCGGTGGAGTTTAAAATTTGTTTTATTGTCTCGTAACTTTTTCTTCGTTCCAGTTCAAAATTAAGAACGGATATTGCGTCATTTAACGCTATTTCAAGAGATGCATTATCAACTTGTATCATTATATTTTTAACGCCATATTTTTTAGCAGCTCTTGCTACTGTAATACCTCCTATAAATATATCGATACCATGATTGGAAAGTTTTTTTACCATTTTATCAATGTTTTCTACAGAATCTGGCTTTACAAGCAAAAAATCTTCCCCTGAAATATTTTTAAACTTTAATGCTGTTTCATAGGCTAAATCAAATCCGAAGTAGGCTATTTTGTTTGAATACTGCTTTGCTTTTTTTAATGAGAAATGAACATCCTCATAGGTATAACGCACATCAATTAAAGCAGCATTTGTATTTTTTCTTAAAATATTTAAGTTTTTTCCTCTTGTAATGATAACCTTAGTTCCTTGTGCAATGCAATGCATTCCTATTTCAAGTGTTTTATCTCCTGTGGCTTCAAAAATAGGATAATCTAGATTTTTCTTTTTTAATAGATTGCAATATTTTTTGGTGAAATCTGTAGAGGAAGATAAAATTACAATATCATTATTCATTTGAATATCACCTCAATTATTTTACTGTTTCAATATGAAATGCTGTGAAATAAAAAGTATTTCATTTTATTTCATATTGAAAATGTATATAAAAATTATTTTAATGCAAATCTTTAATAAAGTAAAGTTACAGTTGCATAAATGTAATATTTTGTAATTTTAAGTTAAACGAATACATAAATTAAGCGAGCTTTATCTACAAAATAACCGTAAAAAAATTTTTTTTATACATTTTAAGCTTTTATAAACAATTTGGCATCAAACTTGCTAATAATATTAAATGTAAATTTCATTAATGAAAATTCTAGGCGCCAAAAGAAAAAGTAAATTATCTAAGGATTTTATTATAATAACATTAAATTTATTAATAGTAGAACCCTATAACTAAGAAATTTAAACATAGGATTGGTATGAAGTATAACTAGTTGAATTGAAACAAGGAAAAATGTAAAAAACAAATATGTTAGGGGGAAAAAATTTGGATAAGAAAACTCTATTAAAATTATTACCAGTTGTTCTAATACCGTTATTATTTTGGTTTATACCGACACCAAAAGGATTAAAGGCAGAAACATGGCATATTGTAGCTTTGTATATAGCATTACTTTTAGGTTTAATAATTAAGCCATTTTCAGAACCAGTTATTACATTGATCATTATAGGTATTTTATCAATGTTTATAGATGTTAAGATAGTATACTCTGGTTATGGATCAGATATGGCATGGTTTATTGTAACTGTAACCATTGTATGTGCTGCATTTGTTAAGACAGGTCTTGGTAAAAGGATGGCATACAATTTACTTATAAGATTTGGAAAAACTTCATTAGGATTAGGATATATGATGGCAGCAGTAGATCTAATATTAAGTCCTGCCACAGGTTCAAATATGTCACGTACATCAATTGATTATCCAGTATTTAGAAATATTGCTGAAAGTGTAGGGTCTACACCAGAAAAAGATCCTCGTAAGTTGGGTGCATATTTGACAATGCTTATGTATGTAGTATCCATGTCAACAGCTGTGTTGTTTTTGACAGGTATGGCAACAAATGCAATTACAGTATCTCTTGCACATAAAATGCTTGGGGTAAATATAGATTGGATGACGTGGTTTAAGGCATCAGTTGTTCCTGCTGGAATCGTTTTAGCACTTGGACCTATTGTAGTATATAAATTTTATAAACCAGATTTGAAAGAACTTGGAGATATTAAACCAGTAATGAAAAAAGGTCTTGAAGAAATGGGACCTATGAAAACAGAAGAAAAAATATTGGCTGTTTTATTTGTATTAGCTATTTTAGGATGGATGTTTGGAGCAAAGATTACAGTAGTAAATTTAAGCATGCAGATTGTAGCATTTGTATTTCTAGCACTTACTCTTTTGTTTGGAATTTTAAATTGGAATGATGTTATATCTCAAAAGGGTGCATGGAATACCTTTGTTTGGTATGGTGCATTTTATGGTGTTGCTGGTGCATTAGCATCAAAGGGATTTTATACTTGGCTTGCAAAAGTATTGGAAGGATACTTAAAGTTGTCACAGTTAAACGGAATGGTAGTTATAGTTGTTGTACTTTTGATTAGCTTGGTTGTTAGGTATTTCTTTGTGTCAAACAGTGCATTTGTTGCATCATTCTATCCTGTATTATTTGCTTTAGTATTAACTACAAAAGCACCAATTATGGTAGTGGCATTGCTGCTTGCATTCTTTGCAGGTTATGGATCATTGTTGACTCATTATGGAAATGGTGCAGGAATTTATACTTTTGCAACAGGATATTGTACTCAAAAGGATTTCTGGAGAGTAGGAACAATAATGGTTGGTGTAGCATTGGTCGTATTCTTGTTTATAGGTTTACCTTATTGGAAGGTACTTGGAATTTGGTAAATATAATTTAATTTTAAATATAAAGGAGAAAAGAAATGTTAGATTTATTGATTATAAATGGACATGTGATTGATCCTAAAAATAATGTAGATGAAATAAAGCCAGTAGCAATATATGGAGGCAGAATAACCAAGTATGAAAAGGGAGAAGAAGCAAAACATGTAATCGATGCAAAAGGAAAATATGTATTTCCTGGGCTTATTGATTCTCATGCACATATGTTTCAAGATGGTACGGAAATAGGTATGTATCCAGATACTACCTATATTCCAACAGGAGTAACAAGTGCCATTGATTTTTCAGCTGGTGTTGCCAATTATCCAATCTTCAGACAGGCAGTTATTGCCCGCAGCAAAGTTAGGATAAAGAGCTTTTTACAGGTGTGTTCTGCTGGTCTTGTTACTACCAGCTATCATGAATGTATTAATCCTAAATATTTTAATGCTGAAAAAATGGACAGAATGTACAAAGAGAATAGAGATAACATTTTAGGATTGAAAATTAGACAAAGCGAAGAATTAGCAGAAGGGCTTGGAATTAAGCCGTTAATTGCCACAGTTGACATCGCAAATAAGATAGGATGTCCAGTAGAAGTACATTGTACAAATATTCCTGTTCCAACTTCTGAAGTATTAAAAATACTTAGACCAGGTGACATATTTCAACATGTTTATCAAGGAGTAAAAAACACAATTATAGATGAGAATGGAAAACTATATGATTGTGTACTAGAAGCTAGAAAAAGAGGAATTATATTTGATACTGCTGAAGGCAGAAAACATGGTGATTTTGAAGTAATGACAAAGGCTAAGGAGCAAGGATTTGTAGCCGATATGTGCAGCACAGATTTAGTTTTAGGCAGTATGTATAGAAGACCTATTTTTTCACTTCCAAACCTAATGTCCAGATACTTGTGCATGGGTATCAGTTTAAATGAAATTATTAGGATGACAACAGAAAGACCAGCAAAGCTTATGGGTATGGAAAATGAAATTGGCTCGTTGTCAGAAGGAGCATATGCAGATGTTGCTATTTTTGACATTATGGATAAAGAGCAATTGTATAAGGATTGGAAAGGTTCTAAGTTCTTAGCTAATAAATTGCTTAAACCAGAAATGACTATTAAAGATGGTTATATTATGTATTGTGCACCAGACTATATTTATGAAAACTAAAATAATAAAAGACTAAATTTTAGAATTACAGGAGGATATTAAAATGGGATATAAAATATTATTACCACAAGAAATTATGCAAGAAGGTAGAGATTACTTAGAAAGCAGAGGTCATGAGCTTATTACAGGAAGTGGTATGGAAACTGAAGATATTATTAAAGATATTAAAGGTATAGATGCTATGGTAGTTCGTCTTTCTAAGATTACTAGAGAAGTATTTGAAGCAGCTGATAAACTAAAAGTTATTGTAAGACACGGAGCTGGATTTGATACTGTTGATCTACAAGCAGCAAAAGACCATAATGTACAAGTTCTTTACTGTCCAACAGCAAATAGTATGTCTGTTGCAGAAGTTACAATGATGTACATGCTTTATTGCTCAAGAAATTATACAGTAGTAAGAAGAGATTTTATTAATGACTATTATAAGGCTAAATTAAGAACACCTAAATGTGAGTTAGCTGGAAAGACTGTTGGTATTATCGGATGTGGTAATATAGGTTCAATTGTAGCTAATAAATGTATGCATGGTTTTAATATGAAGGTTCTTGCTTATGATCCATATAAGAAGAGAGCTGATTTCCCAGAAGGTGTAGAAGTAGTAAGAGATATTGAAAGAATTTACAAGGAAAGTGATTTTGTTTCTGTTCATTGTCCAACTACTAAAGTAACTAGAGAGTTTGTTGGAAAGAAGCAGTTTGAAATGATGAAGCCAACAGCATTCCTTATTAATGCTGCTAGAGGCGCCATTGTAAATGAAGCTGAGCTTTATGAAGCGTGTAAAAACAAAGTTATTGCTGGTGCAGGATTGGATGTTCTTCAACAAGAACCAGTTGATCCTAAAAACCCTATTTTATATTTAGAAAATGTAGTTGTATCTCCACATATTGGTGCAGCTACTAAAGAAGCAACTGACAGAGCATCACTTCATTCTGCTATTGGTATCCATGAAGTATACGAAGGTAAACAACCAACATGGCCTGTTAAAGCAATAGATTGGGATACAGCAGAAACTTTTGAAGACTAATTTGAAAATTTATTATATAAAATAATTTTATAAGAAAAAGGAGAAGATTAATATGCCAGTAGGAAATAGAATATTTTTAAAAAGAGAACTTCCAGATAAGGAATTAGTAAAAGCATTTAGTGAATTGCCAGCAGCAAATGTTGCAGATGCAATGGGACGTCTATGTGCACTTCATTCTGATATAAAGCTAATGTCAAGTCCAACAAAAAAAATGTGTGGAGTAGCTTTAACTGTAAAGTCTCGTCCTGGTGATAACCTTACTTTACATAAAGCACTTAATATAGCTGAAGAAGGAGATGTAATAGTAGTTTCAAATGAAGGTGATAGAAGCCAATCAATAATGGGTGAAATCATGTATAAATATCTTTCTGAATACAAAAAGATTAAAGGTATTGTAATTGATGGACCTATACGTGATATTGATGTAATATCACAATGTGAAATGCCAATTTATGCAACAGGAACAACTCCAGGTGGTCCTTACAAAGAAGGTCCTGGTGAACTAAATGTACCAATTGCTTGTGGACGTATAGCTGTTAACCCAGGAGATATAATTCTTGGAGACCATGATGGAGTAATTGTAATTCCTAAGAATGATGCAGCATTAATATTAGATAAAGCACAGACTATTGCAGCAGGAGATGCAGCAAAGGTTGCAGCTTCAGCATCAGGAACAGTTAATAGACAATGGGTAGATGATCTACTTGAGAAAAAAGGTTTTGAAATTATAGATGATGTATATAGACCTTAATAGAATTTTTTAGGATAAGTTCACTTTATTCGCTGCTTTCTAATTTATATAAAGTAGTGAATAAGTGAACTTATTTTTGCATATGTAAATAAAAATTATTTAGGTAAGGTGATTATAAATGGGTAAAATTTTATTTGTATTAGTAAACAAAGAAACAGCAAAAATGGCATCTCAATCAATTAAAGAAATGAACTTAGATATACCAATTGAATTGATTAATAGTTCGAAAGAAGCAGAAAATTTTGTGAAGGAAAATTCCAATGTGGATGTTTTTATCAGTAGAGGTGAAACAGCACGGCAAATAGAGCATTTTTCTGGTAAACCTGTAGTTTATATAACTTGTTCTATTAATGATATTTTAGATGCGCTTCAAAAAGCAGTAACCATTGAAAGTAAAAAAATTGCTGTGATTGGTTCTCCTTCTTTAATAGGTGAAGGAATTTGTGATTATACATTTGGTAATACATTAATACATATGCATTCTTATGAAGCAAAAGACTTAGAAAGAGTAGTTTCACAACTAAAAAAACAAGGATTTACTTCATTTGTTTCAGCTTCTTTTGATTTAAAACTAGCTGATAAATATGGAGTTAAGGTTCAAAAGTTAGATATAAATACTTTATCTATAAAAAGAGCTATAGATGAAGCATTAAAAATTGTACAAGCTCAAGATAATGAATATTTAAGAGAAAAAGAATGGAAAGATGCAGTTCAGATGCAAGCTTCAAAATTATATGAGTCTATTGAGCAGTCAGCTTCAACGATTGAAGAATTAGCTTCTTCTTCAGAAGAGCTTGCAGCTACGAGTCAGGAAACGGCTAATGTTGTAACTAAAGCTTTTGAAGATGTTAATAATACATCAGAAATACTAAATATAATTCAACAAGTTGCGAAGAAAACTAACATCCTTGGGTTAAATGCAGCCATTGAAGCATCAAGAGCTGGTGAATTTGGTAGAGGATTTTCAGTAGTTGCATCCGAAGTTCGTAAGCTTGCTAAAGAAAGTAATATATCTGCTGAAAGAATAAGCGATATGCTTAAACAGTTTGAAAGTTCCGTTGGTGCTGTATCTAGTAATATTGAGCAAAATAATATAATTACACAAGAACAGGCAAAAGCAAATCAAAATATTGCCTCAATGATAGATAATCTTAGAGATATCGGATATGAATTAATGACTTTAGTGGATAAAAATTAATAATTAAGAAAAGAAATTATACTAATTGTAAGTATGATTTCTTTTCTTAATTAAAATAACTTTAATTATGCAATTTTAAAATCTAAATTACCTCATAAGGGAGAATTTTATCGTAATAATATCTGTTTGTAGTTGATGTAGCAAAAGATAAATGTTAGGATTAAGTATAAATAAAGCTGTAATTGATAAAAACTTTACAATTAACGAGGTTAATCATATGAAGAAATTTGTTGGGTTGAGAACATTAAAAACGGCAATTGGTTCATCACTTGCTATTATTATTGCAGAATGTTTGGGATTAAAATATGCTGCAGCTGCGGGTATTATAACTATTTTAAGTATTCAAAATACTAAAAAAACATCTATAAAATTAGCACTTCAAAGAATTGAATCTACCCTTTTGGCTTTGCTAATTTCAAGTATATTATTTTTAATTTTTGGATTTAAGCCTTTAACTTTTGGAATATATTTAATTATTTTTATTCCACTTACTGTTATTTTGAAAATCACAGATGGAATTGTTGTAAGTTCAGTTTTAGTTACACATTTGCTAGCTGCAGAGTCAATATCTATGTTCTGGATAAAAAATGAATTTTTACTTATGACTGTTGGTGCTGGAATAGGTATATTTCTTAATATTTATATGCCTAAAATAGAAAATGAAATAAAAGAAACTCAGAAAAATATTGAAGAGTATATGCGCAAAATTTTATTTAATATGGCAGAGAATTTGAGAAATCAAAGTATTCATATAGAAGATGGATTATTCAATGAATTAGAAATAATATTAAAAGAAGGGACAAGGAGTGCATACAGACATTTAAACAATTATATCATTAATGATGTAAAATATTATGTTCAATATATGGAAATGAGAACTCTTCAATATGAAACATTAAAATATATGAAAAATAATTTTATTAAATTTTATATGACTTTTGAGCAGACGGAAACGGTTGCAGCATTTACAGAAAAGGTTGCATCTGATTTTGAAGAATTTAATACTGCTGAAGAACTCTTAAGAGAATTAAATGAAATTATAAATATGTTTAAGGTTCAAGAACTTCCTAAAACAAGAGAGGAATTTGAAAATAGAGCAATGCTTTTTCAATTTTTAAATGATATGGAATCACTTTTGAGGGTAAAGAAAAGTTTTATAAAAAATTATAAACATATTATTGAATAATAGAAATTTATCTATTTAGATTGATATTCCTTACAACTAATCTTATATAGATTTTTTATTTATTTACCATTAATATATGGATAAATTAAGAGAAATTGTGCTTAAAGATATAAATGCTTTTAAATTTATCTTAAAAATGATAAAATATATTACGAATTAGTTCATAGAAGAGGGATAATAATGTTTAATGATTATGATAAAATGAATGAAGAAGAAAAAAATGAGGTTTTATCCAAGGTTGCACATATGTACTACAATGAAAATAAAACTCAATCTGAAATTGCAGACTATTTTTCAACAACGAGATTTAAGGTTTCAAAATGGATTCAAGATGCAAGAAACAAAAATATAGTAGAAATAACTGTGCATACTTCTAATAATAGGAATACAAAGTTAGAAAATATATTTAAAGAAAATTTTGCTTTGCAGAATGTTATTATTCTGAATAATCAGTATATACCATACGAAGATACTTTACGACAGCTAGGTAAGTTAGGTGCAGAGTATCTAAATAGAATAATTACGCCAGATTCAATAATAGGTGTTTTATGGGGAAAGACTATTTATAATATAATAAATCAGATTAGCGCTAATAATAGTCAGTTCATGAATATTACTGCTTTGCAGATAGTTGGTAGTGTGGCTAAAGATAATCCTATTTTAGATTCACCAGAGCTTATTAAAAATTTAGCGGCAGCGTATAATGGTAAATATAAATTTTTACTTGCACCCTTGTATATTGAAAATGATTATATAAGAGAAAAAATAATTGATGAGCCTGTTATTAAGGATGCCCTTGAATATGGTAAAAAAGCAAATATTATTCTTACTGGTATAGGTGGAGAAACATGTACATCTTTATATAGTAACATATGGGGAAAATATATGGACAAATGCGATCTAGAAAATATAAATGCAGTAGGAAGTATTTATGGGCGTATTATTGATAAAGATGGTAGTGTGTGTGATATAGATATTAATAAAAAAGTTGTAGGAATTGACATGGAATCTATATTAAAGGTTAGATACCGTATAGGAATAGTAGTGGGAAAACATAAGACAGATGCTACAATTGGTGCGTTAAAAGGTAACCTTATTAATACCCTTATTACAGATACAAGCATGGCTATTAGTATTTTAAAAAAGTGTAATATTAAGTTTGATTAAAAAATCTAAATAGAATAAAGTTGGTTAAAAAGCAATATGTAATTTTTTATGTATTAGAAAAATTACATATTGCTTTTTATAAGTGAAGCCTATGTTGAATGTAAAAACAACATATTATATACGTAAATTTCTCTATGTCACTATAAAGGCAGATAAATTAAAGAAGCAGAATGCTTATGAATATATGGTATAGACTATTAATAAATAATATGTGTGCCGCTTTTTTCAAACTCCTTTAAAGTGGTTGAATGATTGGATTTATCAACGTATCCAAGGCCATTTGCAAGAATAGTAATATTAAATCCATTTTTCTGAAGATCAAGTATTGTTTCTTTAACACAGTATTCACTGGCAATTCCGCAGATTACAATTTCATTATCAAGTGTATCGCATAGTTTTTCATTCTTTATGTTTAATGCATTGTAGGCTGAATACTCTTCAACGTCATCATTTATACCTTTTTTAAAAACAATTTCAGCATTTTTGGGGGATTTGTTTTTATCTTTTATTCCAAGAGTAAATTTCTTAGAAAGTGAAGCGCCTTCTGTGTCTTCAACGCAATGAATAGGCCATGTTCCACCATTTTTCTGGAATGATTTATTAGTAATTTTATGCCAATCACAGGAATAAAATACTTTTAATTCTGGATTTTTATTAATATAGTCTATAATATTTGATACGGCTTTTTCTGAATTTTGGCATGCAAGAGTGCCAGTTATAAAATCATTTTGACAATCAATTATTAATAATGATTTTTCATGCATAATAAGTACCTCCAACTCCGTATAAATTTAATGTGAAGTTTATAGAGAAGCTAGAAAAGTTTCATATGTGTCATCAAAAGAGTCATATGGGTATGGATTTCCACCATTTGTGCTTTTGCATTGGTTGTCACTAAATTCTTGTCCAATTGCAAAAAGTTCACCAACAGTTATGTTATGTCCTGCTGCACAGGCTATTTTGCAAAATTCATCCATAGGATCATCTGCTGAACGTGTTGCAAGAAGCTTTTCTCTTAACAAAGGATCTCTTTTAGCATCAGAATGAAGCAGTTCTAATTCTTTATTTATATCGTTCATAATTACATCTCCTCATACTCTAAATTAATAATATTATTATAGCACTATAGCAAGATTTAACAAAATTAATTAATACATTAACTCAATTTTGCACATACAAAATTTTAAGTTAATATACTAAGCAGAATGTGACACAAATTTTTAGAGGACAGAGGACAATGAAGGTGAGTCTTCTTCCTTACGTCAGAAAACTAATTTATTTTTAAAGCTTGTTTTGCTAATGCAAAACATCGCTTAAGCAGGAAGCTAAATCTATGATCTTCAGATAATTGCTTACTTAAAGAGTACACTTAAGAAACAAAAGAACTTGAGCTTCTTTTAAATTAAAGATTTTTCGTAGCATAGCGGAGAAAAATCCTCCTTTACTGTCCTCTGTCAATTGTCCTTTGTCCTCTGAAAAAGTTGAGTATATTAAAAAATAAAAAGACAATTAAGGTAGTTCAAAACTAATCATTCAGTTTTGAACTACCTTGATATGTTGGCATTGCATATTATTTGTTCATTTTGGTCTTGTTAAAATTAATCAAGCAGCCAGATAATAAGATTTCTATTTCATTGTCTGTAAGTTGACCAACACTCAAGGATATTTCTTTCATTTCATTATTTACGATATAACCCTTGATTTTAGGTTTTCTTTCTCTAATTGAATTCACTACATCTGTAAGATAAATGAAGTCTCCACATTTAAAATCTGGTTCACCATCTATAAGTAATGGTAGTATTCCCCAGTTAATAAGATTTGAACGATATCTTTTAGTAGCATATTCTTTTGCTATATTTGCAAATCCACCTAAGACCTTTTGGCAGCTTGCTGCTTGTTCTCTTGCAGAACCATCTCCTGGTTTATTTGCATAAATCATGCTTCCAATAAGTGTGTTCTTTTTATCAAAGTTATTGAATTTAATTGCAAGCTTTTCATAGGCTTCTTTTAAAGCTTCGTTATTTTCCTCAGGAGTAGTTCCTTCCAATCTATTAATTTCAGCAGATTGAATTTCTTTTGAGAGACCTACATAGTTTGGGTCTTTTCTACAAAGTGTAAAGCTTGCTAACTTATGAGGATTTGAACGATAGCTTGAAGTATCTCCTGAAGGAATAAGCTCATCTGTTGTAGTTACTGGATCTAATAATACTGAAGCTATTTGAAGAAGCATGTTGTCTGTTAATGGCTCCATCTTTGGCCAATCTGCTATGTTTGGACCAAATCTTAATTCCGTATCATCATTTCCTTTATTATAAGATTGTAATACTCTGTTATCATATATAGTCTTGTTGAAGTAATATTTTGGAATTTTAAGGTTAATTCCTTCAAGTTCAGTGGCTGCTGTAATAAGACCTTTGTTAACTGCTGTTGCTGCAATTGAACGAGCATCCATTAATGCAACTGAAGCTATTTGTCCATCGCCTGGCTTTGAACCTTCTCTATTAGGGAAGTTTCTTGTAGTATGTCTAACTGATAAAGAATTGTTTGCAGGAGTATCTCCGCCACCAAAACATGGTCCGCAGAAAGCTGTTTTTAAAACAGTTCCTGTTGGTATAAGTTTTGAAGCAATTCCGTTATCCACAAGGCTTTGATACACTGGCATACTTGATGGATAAACACTCAAGGTAAATTCGGCATTTCCAATAGATTTTCCGTCGAGTATATTTGCTGCTGCACAAATATTTTCATAATTTCCACCTGCACATCCAGCAATTGATCCTTGTTCAGAAAATAGCCTTCCATTTATAACTTTATCTTTTAATGAGAATTTTAAGTCAGTTCCTTTGAAGAGTTTTTGTCCTTCTTTTTCTACTTTATCTAAAATATCCATCATGTTAGTATTAAGTTCATTAATTGTATAAACATTACTTGGATGGAATGGAAGTGCTATCATTGATTGTATTTTAGATAAGTCAACAGTTATCATCTTATCATAATACGCAACTTCACTTGGGTTGAGTTCTGAGTAATCATTTCCCCTTTGATGAACTTCAAGATAATCCTTTACTTTATCATCTGTACACCAAATAGATGTAAGGCATGTAGTTTCAGTAGTCATTACGTCTATACCAGTTCTATATTCAACACTTAAGTTTTTAATTCCAGGTCCAACAAATTCCATAACCATATTTTTAACGAAGCCGCTTTTAAATACAGCACCAATTATGCTAAGAGCAACGTCTTGTGGTCCAATACCTGGATTCGGAGTTCCAGTAAGGTAAACACCAACAACTTCAGGATAATCTACATCATATGTGGTGGATAACAGCTGTTTAACTAATTCTCCACCACCTTCACCTATTGCCATAGTTCCTAATGCACCATAACGAGTATGGCTATCTGAACCTAGAATCATTTTTCCACATCCAGCCATCATTTCTCGCATATATTGGTGGATAACTGCAATATGTGGTGGAACAAAAATTCCGCCATATTTTTTAGCTGCTGATAATCCAAATAAATGGTCATCTTCATTAATTGTTCCTCCAACTGCACAAAGACTGTTGTGGCAGTTTGTTAATACATAAGGTATTGGAAATTTTTCAAGGCCTGAAGCTCTTGCTGTTTGAACAATACCTACAAAAGTTATATCATGAGATGTCAAAGCATCAAATTTTAATTGTAATTTATCAGGATTTCCTGATTTATTGTGATTTTGTAAAATACCATAAGCTATTGTATTTTTCTTAGCTTCTTCTTTATTAAGATATTTTTCACCTAGCTTAGATTTAATACATTCATCAGATTCTTTGCTATTAAAAATTAAATCATTACCGTTTAATAAATATGCTCCTTCGCCGTATAGATTAATCATGGGTACCTCCTGTAATATTATAAAATTTAGATAAATATTGCTAATTGAAAGTTTTTGAGTATTATAATTCAAATTATAACATATAAAAAAGTAATATTCAAAATTTGTTTGTTGGTTTTACAAATGTTTAACGTTTGTAAACATAATAAACAAATGTTGAAGTGATTACCATTGGATGGTAAAATAAAGCACAAGTTTTTTATTAAATTTGCTTTTGATTTTTCCAGAAAACTGTTTTTAAAATGGAATCAGGCTTTCTGATAGCTATTATTGTTTAAAATTTATTGTGTAGTATAATATACTTACAATAGAAAGGCGTTTTTTTATGGTGGATTGTACGATTGAATTTGTAAAAAATGTAAATTTTAATTAGAACAAACAATGAAAGATGAGGAATAAAATATTGAAACAAAATAATGAATTTGCACATTATATAGCTTCTTTAGCACAAAGGTCAATACTTTATGAGGTTAGCACAACGCCTAAACCTGGATTAGTAGATCGTGAGAATACAGGTTCGCATAAGGACATGGATTTTTTTACCTTCATGGCAAGTAGTTCTGCACTTTATAATGGTTTTTATGAATGTGCTTTTGAGGGTATTTCTTTTAATGAGCTAGACAGTACAAAGCTCATGGATAACTTGAGGGCTCCAGGCATTAAATGTGAGAAAGCTATGTTTGAAGCTACAAAAGGTGTTAATACTCATAAAGGAATAATATTTTCATTAGGAGTTCTTTGTGCAGCAGTAGGTAATTTATATAGAAAGAATAGAAAAGAAAAATTTTTTATAGAAGAAATTTGTGATGAAGTAAAAAATATTGCCAAGGATTTAACGGTTAAAGATTTTAAAGCAATTAATGAAAAGAACAACTTAACTCATGGTGAACGTTTATTTAAAGAATATGGATTCAAAGGAATACGTGGTGAGGTTGAAGGTGGTTTTAAAACTATTCAAAATCAGGCGATACCAATTATTAGAAAATGGTGTAAAAGTGGACAACTTTCTATTAATGATTTATTTTTACAAGTTTTGATGAGTATTATGATGGAAAGTGAAGATACTAATGTAGTTATTAGAGGAGGAATTGAAAGTCTTATTTATACTAAAAAGGTGTCAGGAGACTTTATAAAATCTGGTGGAATGAATCAAATTGATGCGAGAAAAAAATTAGAAATTATGAATATAGAGTTCGTGAAAAAAAATATAAGTCCAGGTGGTTCGGCAGACCTTCTTGCAGTAAGTATTTTTCTTGGATTTATGGAGGGAATTATTAACTAGTATAGTATTGATGAATTGTTAAATCATTAATGTTATTGATTAATACTGATACTTGATAGAGGGTATTAGTATGAAGAATTATGTATAGGAAATTTAGATAAGGCATATGTTGGTATAAAAGCTGTAGTGAATTGATTAGTACATGGTATAATTAATGTATGATTATAATAAATAAAAAGGAGGTTTTGAGATGGAAAAGAAACAATATATTTGTCCAAAATGTGGCAATAGGGAATATGAATCAGACCAATTTCAAGCAACAGGTGGAAATTTCTCGAAAATATTTGACATACAGAATAAAAAGTTTATCACTATTAGTTGTACAAAGTGTGGATATACTGAATTATATAAAGCACAATCTGCAGCTGGATGGAATGTTTTAGATTTTCTTATAGGTAACTAATTTATTAGTATATATAATTTTAAGTAGGCTTTTTTATTTGTAACTAAAAATAGAGTAATTAACTGAATTTCTATAGATACTAAATTTTTTTGATAGGACAATTGACAGAGGACAATGAAGGTGAGTTTTCTTCATTCACTGTCCTCTAAAGAAAGTTCAATTATTAAATAGAGCCTAAATTCAAGATAAAGTCCATAAGCATTTTCTCATATGCATAGAGAGAGTCCACTATTAAGAATTCATCTTTGCCATGCCAATTTTGTCCTGCAGGTCCAAATTCTATAGCAGGTATATTGTGCTTAGAATAAAATCTAGTATCAGCTGAACCATGTTGTCCAAATACTTCGGGTTTATTATTAGATATTTTGGAAATTGATTTTTCTAATTTCTTTACATATATATCATCAACTTTGGTTTTTACAGCATCTCCTGTTGAATGAATGTTTACATGTGTTCCAGTAGTTTCTTCAATTTGTCTTATTATTTCTTTAGGATTTTGTTCAGGAAGAAACCTTATGTCAAGATACATTTTGCAGTAATCAGGTACTTTATTGTAAACATCTCCACCTTCAATTTTTGATAAATTAATGGAAGGGTGATCATAAAGTTCTGATTTTTCTTTAGCAAAAGGTAGATTTTCAATTAATTTAAAGGCTTCATAAGCTTTTATTATAGCGTTATCACCAAGCCATGGTCTACTGCCGTGAGCGGATTTTCCTGCAAATTCTAAATAAAATTGTAATATACCTTTAGATTGTATGCCAATACCTAATTGAGTAGGTTCGCCACATATAACGAAATCTGCTGTAAAACCATTATTAGATAAATATTCTGAGCAGTTAAAGCCCCCAGTTTCCTCATCTGTAACTAATTGCAGTTCAATATTACAAGGTAGATTTCTATCCTTAAGATTTAAAATTGTGTTAAGCATAGCAGCAGCTCCAGCTTTCATGTCAGCACTGCCTCTGCCATAGAGCTTCCCATTTTTCATATAAGGTATAAATTGATCAGGAGTTCCAGGAACAACATCTAAATGACCATTTAATATGACCTTTTTATTTCCAGAACCAATATTGCATATTAAAGTTTTAAATCCGTTATTTTCTATTATTTTAGGTTTTAGCCCATTAGACGTCAATATATCTTTACAAAAATTTATAGCTTTATTTGCTCCCTTTAAATTTGAACTATCAATTTTTATAAGTTCATTTATAATTTCTATGCAATCCATTTGTAAGACCTCCTAGTTATATTTTACTTAAATGTAGTAAAGCAATAAATGTACCAATTATATTATAATAAATTTTTTATTAAGGAGGCTTAAAGAGTTTATTCAAAAACCTTGGTAAATCAAGGATTCCCATGATGTGAAAATTTTTCAATGAATTACATATAATTGATTTATTTATGAATTGGATGGAAATAAGATGAATTAATAACCTATTTAACCAATACAAATAAATATTAAAACTTATTTCTTAATTTTATCATGATTATAAAAGAATCAAATAAATTCAAATATATATCTATATCAAGTCTATTCCTTTACTTTCCATGAATATAATATAATTGTCTTTACAATGGCAAGTAGTAGAGCAATTACAAAAATCGCTATTAATGGATTCTTTGATATTTTGTTTTAGAGATTCATAAGAGGATTTAAGTTTATTGAATTTGTTTAATTCATTATATAGAATAAATCCGCTAGTTAATGTTAAAATCAATAGTACTAAATCAAAAAATTCCAATCCATATATTTGTGGAATGGAAGGATTAAATGCTGCTGCTGCATAATCAAAATATCTATCATTAGATAAACCAACATATACTACAAGCATTCCTGTAAATCCAGATGAAAGGATAAGCTTTCCCTTTTTGTTATCCAACTCATTTTTCAATTTTAAAAGTTTTTCTGTTTTCTTTTTCATAGTATAGCTCAAATTTAAGTTTTCCAAATATTATACCTCCCTGAAGAATTTATATTAATAACTATGATATATATATGTAGTATATTCTTAGTACTTATATGTAGTGTATAATATGGGCATAAACAAATCTGAAAATGATAAGGTGATGAAAATAGAAAATGAAAATAAAAAAACACTTTATAAGTGTGGATTGTAGCCTGATATATAAAAAACAACATGTAAGCTAAGAATTAAATTATCAATAAAAAAAGTATAGAAAATTATTCTATACTTTTTAAAGAGAACGTTTTTTTTGCAACAATTCTTCTAATTCATTAATACGTTGGTTTAGTTCGTTTATCTCTTCTTCGAATTTCTTCACTGTAGTACCTGATAAATGAATACCTGTCTGACCTAGTACAAGTGATCTTTCTTCTTTTGTATCTTCAAGATCATCTTTAATGTTTTCAAGTTCTTTTCCTAATTCAGGAATACTCATATTTTGGAAATTATTCATTATGATATTCACTCCTTTTAACATTATTACTAAATCATAGAATTTTATTAAATTCAATTTATGATTAAATTATACTATACTTATAAATACTATACAATAAATTAGTAGAATTGTAAGTTAATTTGTTAAAAATACATCTTACATTATAGAAAAATTAAATTAAGTATGAAAATAAAATAAATTAGGACATAAGAGAACTAAAGGTGCTGTGAGATTAAGGATAATCTTACAGTACCTATATTTATTTTTAGGAGTTATATAATTATTATCAATAATAAAGAATCTCATAAGATGAATCAAGTTGTTCTTAGAAGAACTTATCTAAGTGCGTAGCAGTGCTTATCTTCCAGCTAAATGAAGAGAAAAAATCTATAATTTTGTGTGAATCATTTACTTCTTAGACAATAGCAGAAGGAATTTCATATGTAAAAACTAATAAGTTTAATTCAGCAGTAGAAAGTAATTTTATGAAAAAAGAGCTTTTAAAATTTAGAATAAAACGTACGAAAACTAAAAAAATATATTGATAAAAGATTTATTTATACGGAAGTAATTATTAAAAAGTCTACTTTAAAAATCCAGATAGATACTTATTTAATTAAAGATTATTAGATTTAATTATACAATATAAAAATTATAGTAAAAGATATTTTGGCAAAAATTATTAAATAAGTAATTTTTAATTAAATTTGAAATATTATTTAAAATAACTTTAATTTTAATGATAAATGTATTTCTTAAAATGTATAGTGAAATATTTATTAAGTTCAGTAATTACGTGACCTAATAACATTTTATTTTAATATTTTTATGATAAAACGAAAATGCAAAATTAGTTAAATTATTTTGAAAAATGAATATATTGCATCAAATAAATTAATAATAATACCAAAAATAGTACAATTTGACAAATAAGTAGAAATGTATTAACATTTAATTATATTTAATACAAATATTTTACAAAACATAAAGGGGGATAAATATTATGAAATCAAAAAAAATAGTAGCTAGTTTAATGGCCTTATCAATTATTGGATCAAGTGGAGCAATATTTAACAGTGTACAAGCATCAGAAGTTAATAAAGTTACAAAACATCAAAGCATTTCAATGACACAAAATGTTTCTGACTCGTATTCAATTTATTGTACATTAGATAAGGATGCTTGTATAAGTATATATACTGCTTACTTATCAGGTACAACTTCTAGTAAAGGTTTAGCTGACTATATAGTAGCAAAAGGCTATGCTACTACTACAGTTGCTAATACTATTTCACGTATTATAGTTCTTTATGGAATTAGTGCATTCACAGCTCAAGTGTCAGATTATGGAATATCATTTCTAAAATCACCTATAGATTATGAAAATAAATATACTATTGTACCTAGAAATCCATCTGTTTCATATTATAATTATCGTCGCTATATATCTAGAAGCAATATACAAAAAGTAATTAATTACTTAAATACACAAAGTAAACCATATTCTAAAACTAATTTATCAACATTTTTGTTGGATAATGGTATTTGGAGTTCTCAAGGTACAGTATATGCTGTAGCAGAAGCACTATGTTATTCAGGTCCTGATTGCTTAAAACGTATTAATGATGATGGAATTTATATCTTACAGTCAAATAGAAATGAGTATGTTGCAGCACCTGAGTTAGTACAAATATAATTTAATTGTAATTATTATTTTAATATAATACTATTTAAATCATTAAAGATAACTTTAATTTTCATGGTAAACGTGTTTATGAAAATGTATATTGAATGGAGTAGTTATGTGATTTAATAATGTTTTCTTTGATATTTTTATATGAAACAAAATATCAAAATTGATTAAATTATTTTATAAAATGTGGAAGAGGATAAACATTATGAAATCAAAAAAATAATAGCTAATTTAATGGCATTATCAATCATTGGATCAAGTAGCTTTATATTTGGAGGAACGGCTAAAGCTGCATCCTTAAATAGTACAAGTACTTATACAATGGATGTAAGTGACTTTCTTTCAGATGTTCATATTACATCTAACGGAGTACTTATGTGGAATACAACACCTGAAATACCAACATATAGATACAAGATAATGAAAATTGAGTCACGCTATCTTCAAGAAACTGGAATAGGAGGAGTTAGCAATCATAATTTTCATAGTCCAGATATTTAAAGTGTTTCAAGATATAGGAAAGATATATATTTTGCTACTGTAAGAGCAATAGACAAATATGGAAATATTGTAAAAAGACAAACACTTTATTTTTACTATGATGGAAACAAATTTAATAATATAGGATCTGAAAATGAGCCAATTCATTATTAAATTTTAAATTACAAAAATTGTATCAAAAAAGGCACTCGAAAGGGTGTCTTTCCATATTTTATATTATAATATTTAGTATAATCTAATATGAGAACTTATATATCAGTATTTATATTAAATTATGGATATTTATGAAAACATACAACTTTTACGACTAAAAGACTTATTAATTTAAGTCTTTTTTTATACAATACAAAACAAAATGTTCAAATAAATTGCACACTTAAGACTTGTCAACATAAAATTAAATAGGAGGTGATTTATATGAAAGGCATAGATATTTATGAAGGTGATAATATCCAGGACTGGAATGATGTTAAAAATGCAGGTATAGAGGTTGTAATACAAAAGGCTTCCCAAGGTACAAGCCATGTAGATAGTTTATTACAATATAGATATCCAAGAATAAAAGATGCTGGTCTTAAGATAGGGTTTTATCATTTTGCACAATATAATTCAACAAATCCTATTGCAGAAGCCCAACATTTTTTATCAACTATTGCTGGATTAGAGAGTGATACAGTTTTGTGGTTAGATATAGAAATTGATGATAAATGGGATAAACAAGTTGCTATTAATTACGCTAACACATTTATTGATTATGTAAGAAATCAAGGTCATGAAATTGGTATATATACAGGTGACAACTTTTTTCATGCATATCTTGAAAACAATATACCTAGTATACCTTTATGGATTGCAAGTTATGGTAGGCAGCCAAACTTATATCCAGACAATGCTTCATGGCAATATACAGATCAAGGGCAACTAAATGGAATAGTTGGAAATGTGGACTTAGATTATTTTATAGATAATATTTTTATTGGACAGGAAACTAATCGAAAAAAGAAAATTGCCCCTAAATATGATGAAACTATTCCCGAAGGTATTATATATTATCAAATTCCTAATATGCCATTTTACTTTGAGAAACGCGAGGATAAAGGGATGGGGATACATTTAGATAGGGGCAATTATATAACTATAAATAAAGGTTCTATAAGTGCTTATGTGAATGATAATAATGGGTATGGTGATTCTAATGTATTAATCGACATAAAAGAAAATAATTTTCTTACTTCTAAATATGATGAATCTGTTCCCGATGGAAATAATTATTATCAAATACCAGGAACAAATTTTTATTTTGAAAACAGAGAAGATGGTGGACTTTCAATTCATATGGATAGAGGAAATTATATAACTATAAGAAAAGGTGAAATTGAAATAATCTGTAATGATAATAAAGGTCATTATTATTATAGAACTTTAATAAAAGCCAATAAAACTTCACCTGTTAAGTATGAAGAGAGTATACCAAAAGGGATAAATTATTATCAAATTCCTAATATGAACTTTTATATAGAAAAAAGAACAGATGGTGGTATGGGAATACATTTAGATAGAGGCAATTATATAACTATAAATAAAGGTTCTATAAGTGTTTTTGTAAATGACAATAATGGTAATAATAATATAAAAAAGATATTATAAAAGCAAGGGAGTCTTAAAGGCTCTCTTTTAACTTATAAAAAATAAAATTTTGAAGGATGTTTTTATATTAACTGTCTAAATCTTTTTGGAAACTGAGATTTTGTTTTATTTTTTTATTGTTATTAGAGGTATTTTTGATCATTATACAATGTGTTAGCATGTTGTTCACCTGTATAACATTTTTCGGCAATCAGTGTTAGATAGGATTTACCTTTGACTAAGTTCCACAAAGCCAATCTATAATGAATCACTGATGTATTGATATTTTTCCTGTTTTTGATGAAATTAATGATATTGTAAATGTTAATGAGATTAATAAAATGCAAGAAATGAATGATTAAAACCAAGAAAATATAGTGTGATTTAGAAATATAGTGAAAAATTATAGTATAAAGTATTTTAATAAAAATTGTTAATAAGTAATTTTTTATTTGAATTTGAAGTATTATTAGAAAACAATTTTAATTTTAATGATAAATGTGTTTGTGAAAATGTATAATAAAATCTTTATTAAGGAGAGTAATTATGCGATTTAACAATGTTTTAAATTGATATTTTTTATTGAAACAAAAATGTAAAAGAATATTAAATTATTCTGAAAAATGAATATATTACAACAAATTTGTTCTTAATTATACCATAATGGGTATAATTTGACAAATATGTAAAAATACATTATCATTTAATTGTATTAAATATCAATATTTTACAAAATATGAAGGGGGATAAAGGTTATGAAATCAAAAAAGATAATAGCTACTTTAATGGCATTGTCAATTATTGGGTCAAGCAGTGTAGTATTAGGAGGAAATGTTAAAGCAGCATCAGTGAAATCTAATCAGCCTGTTCAAAGATCTATAGATGTGAAAGAAAACTTGAAATCTCAAGTTAATGTTAATTCTATAATACCTATTAATCAAAAATTTTCAGTTTATTATGAGTTTCCTGGTGGTGTAATTCATGAAGTGGAAGAGTATATTAGAGATTGTGCAAGAAAAAATGTATCACCTAATTCAGATGGAATTAGAAGTGTATTAATTGAAAATGGAGTAAGCAAAAACGTTGCCAATAATATTTCTTATAGTTTATTAAGTTTGGCTTCAAAAGCTATACCTAAAAGTACAGATAGAGCATATTTAGAATCATGGTTTGTAGATGTTTTTGCCGATAATATTAGTGGTTCTTCTAAATATGTAATGTTAACTAATGGAGATGGTGAGTTTTGTTTAGCACATATAAATGCACCAAACAAAAATTATTCTATATATGGAATTTTAACTATTAAAGATATAGAAAATGTGTTGGAAACTATTAAGAAAAATCCTCATGATAAAAATGGGTCAGAGGCTTATATACAAAATTATTTACAAGAAATTGTTCTAAAAAGCAATTTAGTTCAAGATAAAGATATGGCAAGAAAAATAGGAAACAATCTTTATAACCTAATAGAATACAGAGATTATGTTATGAACGATTTAAAAACAGCAAATGAAAATTTACTTGTTTTAATAAGTGATGACAATCAAAGAGTTACAATAACTCGCCAATCAAGATAAAATTATTAAAAGAGTTTGAACTTAGTTCAAGCTCTTTTTAAATTTAAAAAAAGTGATTTAGTATAATAGTGATAGAAAATATAAAGCAAGTGATTTTGCAGAGTTTTTCAATAGTTTAGTTACTAATGATATGTTTCCTAATCAAATACAAATTTACAAGTAGTAACAAATAGCAATAAATATGATAGTAACCGTTAAACCAGGTAAGACTTAGATTAATGGTTATGTTTATATTAACACAGATAATTTGATATTAAATGTAGATGTAACTGATGGAGTACTTAATAGAATTGACAGAATAGTTATAAAACTGGATTTTTTTAATAGAGAGATTAAGACTAGTATAAAAAAGGCATATTTACTAGTAATCTAGTAGCCCTTGAACTTCAAAGAGGTGCAGATACTTATATTGGCGAAGGAGCTATAAGTATAATTCAATCTAATATAATAGATTTAAGGATGAATACCAATTTGTGTGGGTGGGTAAATTCACTTCTACAAGTGGATACAACAGCAATTAAGACATATTTTTCTTATTATATAAATCAATCATAATAAAAAGTCATTTCTAAAAGGTATAGCTTTTTAAGTTGTATTGAAAAACTTATATGATCTAACTTAAACACAAAGAATCGGATATAATTTTATGAATAAGGATTTTCAAGAATTTATTAAGAGATGTTTTCAATTAGCTAAAGATTTATTAATTTAAGTCTTTTTTATTATAAAATTTTTATACTTTCTTTTTTAAACTACATTTTTCAAAAATTATTGCATAAATATCATTGAAGATAAAGATTTAGTTAATACTATAGTTTTTAAAGTAACAATTAGTGTATGTTCTGCTTAGTTAGGATGAATTTACTTACTTGTCCAACAATTACATTTGTTAAGTTTACATTCATATGATAATATTTTATTGTACTCTAAAATAGGAGCATTAAATGGATATAAAATAGCATTAAACATATTTGAGTATAATTGGGAGGAGATTGAGCATGAATAAGTTTAAAAAGGTAAGTATAGTTACAGCATTAGTAGGTGGAATATTTTTAGGAGCAGGACAAGTTTATGCAACATCAATAAATTCTAATATAATAAATTTAATTCAAAATGGTATTTCATCTATAAAACAACATTTATTGGGACAAGCTGATACAGATGTGAATAGCAATTTAAATAAATATAAGGAAGATATTAGAAATTATATTAATTCAAAAAGTATTGAAACTGTTAAAGACTTGCAAAATTACGAGAAAAGTGAAAGTAGTAGGTCTGATAAGGAACTGAAAGATTATACAGAAAATTTAAAGAAAGAAACTGGTGCTGCTATTGATAATGAGAAATCAAAAGCAAAAAAAGAAATAACAGATAAAGTTAACAGTAAAATTCAATCTTCTCAGAACGATATTCAAAAACAGTTAGAAGATGGTATTAAAGATCAATTGAAGATAAAGTAACTTTGTATTAGGTAGAAATCTTATGTGACTATGTTATAAAAATTATATAATAAAAAAGAGTAGATAATGAGATTTGGATGGTTCTCAATTATTTCTACTCTTTCTTATTGTGTTGATATATTAATTGATGGTATAAAAGTTCCTTAGTGGTTTTATTATAAATTTAGTAAATAGAGTTGTAAACAAGTAAATTGTGGTAATAAAATATGACTAGAAACAATTTTGTTATCTTACTTATGTTTTATATAGAAGGTGATATATGAATTATGATAAAATATTACTATTTACGATTATCCATGAAGCTTTATAAATGGCTATTTGTAGATATATTTGTAAATAGAAAAGTTATATAAAATGAAGACTGAAGTTTACTTAATCTTTATTTTTGTACTAATAAATGGTAATATTGAACTATAGTCGTAATCTTATGTGAAATAAACAATTAAGAGGTATTTGTAAGATGGAAATGAAAGATTTTATACTTAATGGAGATATATTGTCATTACAAGTAAAAATTAATGAAGACAATTATAGATTTTCGGTTAGATGGAAAGTACCTCAAAAACCTTATGATGAAACTTGGAAACTTGAAGGATACATTAACGTAGTAACTGGAGAGAAAGATTTAACAGAAGAACAAGTCAATAAATTTATAGATACAATAAATGCAAGATGGAATTGGAATGTAAAGGTATAGATTTTTGTGTCGTACTGGAAAGGGTAGAAAAATTATTTTCTTTTCAGAAAACTATGCTATTTAGAAAAGAGTGATTAAACATAGAAAATCATTTGTATAGTATACTACTTAAAAAATATGCGTAATTCTAGCGGTACTAATGATTACAAGTGTACATACAAAAGCTTAAAAAGATTATGAGAGTTACTAAAAAATATTGAAGGTAAATTTTTAGTAACTCTTAACTCTTAAACTCAGTAATATTAAGGATTATAGAAAAAAGCATGTAATAATTTACCGATATGAATTACTATGTTTTTATGTGTTGGAGGACATCGTGAGGACCAAAAATAGTGTATGGAGGTTAGGTAAATACTTGTTTTATGAATATAAGGATTTTAAAAGTAAATTAAATTTTACTAGTGAAAATATATCATAGAGTATATAATTTCTGAGTATAGGCAAAATTTTAATATATATTATCACTAGTGTTTAATTTTTAGAAAATATTTCAATTGACATCTTTATTATAATCGTTT
>NZ_JIBU02000020.1 GCF_000633595.2 Clostridium drakei
TGCAAATTTTGCATTCGTATTTGCTGTTACTGTTAAATTTGCATTACTTGTTAAACTTGCCGCTGGTATTGTTATTATCATTCCTGCACTCGATACTGCTGTCGGTGTTCCTGCTATTGTTATTGTCACTGCAGTAGCTCCTGCTGCTGCATTTGATTTTGCTGTTGCTGTTAATCCTGATGGTAAGTTTGCTATCCAACTTGCCAAATTATCACCTGCAGTTATATTGCTTGCAAGGGTGTCGTCTGTCAATGTTATTAATACATCTCTTGATGTAATTGCACTGTTTTGTGTACCATCTACTGTTATATTTCCTACTGTTGCTGATGGTACTGGTGCTGGCGCTACTACTGCAAATTTTGCATTTGTATTTGTTGCTACTGTTAATCTTAGATCACTTTTTAAGCTTGCTGCTGGTATCGTTATTGCCATTGGTGCACTTGATGTTGCTGTTGGTGTTCCAGCTATTGTTAGTGTTACTGCTGTAGCTTCTGCTAATGCAGTTGTCTTAGCTTTTGCTGTTAATCCTGATGGTAAGTTTGTTATCCAACTTGAAAGATCAGTATTTTCATTTATATCTTGTGATAATTTATCATTTATCAATGTTATTAGTACATCTCTTGATGTAATTGCACTGTTTTTTGTACCATCTACTGTTATATCTTCTGCTATTGCTGTTGGTATAGCCTTTACATTTATATCGAAATCCTGAAAAATGGCATAATCAACTGAAGTTAATACAACTTGTTTGACATTCTTTATATCTGGAGTAAGAGTGCTATAACCACTAGTTGATACTCCATTAAGAGTACTTGAAAAGGTTGAGCCATCTACATAGGTCAAAACATATGAAACCGCTGTATCAGATGCCAGAGCGTTAAATGAATTAATATCAAACATGTATCCATTTTGTACGCTAATAGTTAAATTAACACCAGACGATGCTCCACCATCATAAACATATATACCGCCATCACCTTGGCTGTTGTCATAGCCTAGAATATTACCAGGTAAAGCAGACAAAGTAACTGTTTTGCCGTCGGATAAAGTTCTATTTGAAGATTGTTGAGTATATTGTAAATCTGCGTCTTCAACTGCAAAACTCAGCGTTGCTGCATGTGTTAAAACAGTATTAAAATTAATTAATACAAATAAAGAAACTGCTGTCATAATAAGTGTTCTCTGAAACATTTTAATTCCTTGAAAATATTCTTTTAATTTTACAAATAAATTCAAAATCAAATCACTCCCCGCATTAAATATTGCGTAATACATATCAACATTAGGTCCGTAGGCAATTGTAACTTTCAAAATTCAGTGTAGTCATTATAATCACTAAAAAAATTACAAAATACTTGTTTATTAGAATTAAAAATGGTTTGTGAATTTTTCCATCAAAATTTCTTCTTTTTAGTTTTAAACATATTTTATTGTCCGTTTAACAACCTCCCTCTAAAATCCTGTGCTCTTGCAACATGCTTGTCTTTTGCAATATCAACACCAACAATAATTCTTGTAAGGGGTCAGACCCCTTACAAAAACTACAACAATTTAGCAAAACAAATTGTTACCGATTTGTTTACATCCCCCGAGGATAGTTATGAGCGCAGCGAATTTGCTAATACCTTTTAATTCTTTCACATTTTTTATTTCTTTTTGATTAAACCGTATTATTTAACATATCGAAGCAAAATAAGAAAACTTCATTATTTCATAATAAATAATACAATAATGGTAATATAACTAGTATTGTTAGCAAAGTAATAAAAATATCGGATGATAAATTAGATAAAGAAATCCACCAAGCTATGGAAATGTATGCTAAATTAGTAACTGCATGTCCTCATACATTTAAAGGAATAAAAAAATTTTTTTTAGAACAATGTGATGCTATTCCCATAGCACTAAATGATGATCGTATGAACCTTTTTAAATCAGTTGTAATTATGAAACATTTTAAAGATAAAGAGCATAAAGCACCAAAATTTTCTGATATGACAAATGAAGAAATAGCCAGATGGCATAAAGAAAAAAGTGATAATTTTTATTGGTATAAATGAGGAGGATATTAAAAAACGTAATCAACGTTTTCTAACATACTTCAATGCAATGGTTCAAATGGGGTATTTGCCTAAATTGTATTAAGAATAATAATTTTTAATACTTATCATCCTTTTCAAATAATTTCTCTAAAACCTTCTTACATAAAGAAGTATTTGTAAAAAATATAGTTCTATAGTTCCTTAACATCATAAACTAAAGGATTTATCAACTTTAATACAAGTTCTGCAAGTTGATCTGGAGTTTCTATAAAATTATTTTCTAGCCAATGAGCTTTTACTTGAACTAAACCACCTAATAGAAAATGTTTCATATATGATATTTCTAAATCAGAGTTAGCATAAAGTTTAATAATTGCTTGGTCAAAATATTTGCCCATATAGGGATAATAGAAATTCATAACTTTATGATTCACCTTACTTTTTTTTACTAATAACAAAAAATCCTTATTTTTATGCCAGTAATGAAAATAAGTTACTAATATTTTATACATATTCTTTTGGGGCATTTGTTCTATTTCATCAAAACAGTCTTTATATAATTTTTTTACATATTCATGAAGTACTTCTTCCTCTGTATTAAAGTTCCTATAAAAGGCTTGACGGGTTAAGTCAGCCTTTTTTATTATTTCTGTAATTGTAATCTTATTAAATTCTTTTTCTTCCATTAAAGCTAAAAGAGCTTCTGTAATCCACGTTTGGGACTTTAAAGCTGTGATGTTTTGTGTTTCTTTTTTCATAAAAGTTACATTCCTTTCTATAATGTATCACTTAAGCTAAAAGTATTGACCATACTTTTCTGATATTATATTATATAAGCAAATAAGTTACAAGTGTAACATTTTTTTGTTTATATTAAGTAAAACTTTCGTATGTGCAAAAATTGAATAAAAAATAAAATGTGAGTGGAGATGTTAATATGATGAAAGTAGATACTGAAAAGTGTGTAGGATGTGGATTATGTGTTAAGGATTGTTTTCCAAAGGACATAGAAATGATTGATAACAAGGCTAAGATTAACAATGTAACTTGTTTTAAATGTGGACATTGTATAGCAGTATGCCCTAAATCAGCAATAACAACTGATGAATACAATATGGAAGATGTAAAGGAATATAATAAAGAAGAATTTTCAGTACAGCCTGATAGTTTATTGAATTTCATTAAGTTTAGAAGAACTATAAGACAATTTGAAAATAAACCAGTAGAGGAAGAGAAGATTTCTAAAATTATAGAATCAGGAAGATTTACTCAAACTGGCAGCAATATGCAGGATGTATCTTATACAGTAGTAACAGAAGGAATACAGGAGCTTAAAGCTTTAACTCTTAAAAGTCTGAAAAAAATAGGAGAAACTATGTTAGCTAATCTAACTCCTCAGACTATGGCATATAAGAGATATGCTGAGTTATGGTTAAAAATGTATGAAGAATATTTAGAAAATCCTAATTTCAATGACAAACTATTTTTCAATGCTCCAGCATTAATAATTGTTACAGCTAATTCAGTTGTAGATGGAGCCTTAGCTTCTTCAAATATGGAATTAATGACTAATGCCTTAGGACTTGGAACCTTCTTCAGTGGATTTTTCGTAAGAGCTGCACAGGACAATAAAGAGATTTTGGACTTCCTTGGGGTTAAAGAAGGTAAACAAGTTGTTACCTGTATGGTGATAGGCTATCCAAAAGTTAAATATATGAGAACTGTACCAAGAAAAGCTGCAGATGTATCTTGGAAATAATATTTAGATGTTGTAGAAGTGTACTTTTGATATAGGGGCTCTGGAAACAGAGCTTACTACCTTTAGAAATGGGAGAATACAAAAATCAAACATAAACTTCCAGTTTCTGCAACGACCTCAGAAGTTCGCCTTGCTAACCTATTGAGGAAAATATGGAGATTATTTAAAATTTAGATGTTCTCACGCAACTGGTAAAGTTAACTGTCCCTGCGGGATGGCATGGTGCAGTACATCTAACTATGAATATTGTCATAAAATAAATTATAAAAAGAACAATAGACTTTTTTCTATCCTCATAGAAGCACTGAATATTGGCAGAATCTTTATAATCAAATAACCTCAATTGAAAGATGCAACTCTAGATTAAAAGAATTTTTAAATGTAAATAATCTGAGTTCATCAGGTATACGTAAAGCTAAAATGATTGCTCTTTTAAATTGTATGGCTCTAATTAGTAGAACTATTGCAGTTAACCAAAAGTCTAACGACTTAAAGAATATAGTGTAATATTAAGTAAAATTTCAAAAGTCATCCACAGGTACAGTAGTACCTAGCTTTGCTATAAAATTTTTCAAAAAGTTTGAGTAAACTTATCCACAATTTTAAAATTTTAATTGTGCAATTTCCTCAATTATAAAAGCTCAACCTCAGCTTTAATGAGACTTGAGCTTTTATAATTTATAATTTTTTATATTATGTGTTTCGATATTTTTTAATATGCCAAACTACTATCATATAATTACATTTTATTGAACTTTTATTTTAGGACCTTCCTCTCCATATCCTATAAATTGAAAAATTTTCACATTATTGTTTCTCATTTTAATAGACAACAATTTAGCAAAATTGCTTTCATGTGTAGACAAAATAATATTTGAATCAATACTTTTAGAATTTATTATAGCTCTTAATAAATCTATAAACGTTAAAATATTAATATCATCCATACTCTGAATCGGATCATCTAAGAAAAACTGTTTTAATTTGCTAATTTTTTGATTAAGAGACAATCCTAAAAATATACTCAATGCTAAAATATTCAATTGAGCAGAACTAAAAATATGATCTAAAAATATATTTTCACTACTATCATCCATTATATTAATCCATTTGTTTCCTCCCCTTGCATTACTGTAATCAATTTTTATTTTTCTAAAAAAAGGATGTGGATTAATCTTTTCGTATATAAATTGAATTAATGGGTTATTATCTAATCTTTCTTCTATCATTTTTCTCTGATATATAATTGAATTTCTATTAATTATATCAATATATGTTTTATATTTCTCAAGTTCATTTAAATCTGTTTTTAGATTGTCCTCTTTTTTAGAATATTTTACATACTCCTCAAGCATTTCTTTATTTTTTGTAATAAATTCATAGGGTGTTATTTTTTGTATAATATTTATAATTTTATTTAATTCATTAATCTTTTTCTTTAGTAAACTCATATTTTTTTCTTCATTATAATTTCCCAGTAATTTTTCTATTGTATTTAATCTTTCTTTTAATATATCTATATTTAAATCATATATACCATATTTTTTATTATAATTTTCTTCCATTTTGTTAAGTATAACTTCTATATTCTCTGTTTGTATGTTTTCTATTTCTTTTTCACTAATATCTTTAAAATCTTTATCAAAAACTATTTTATAAATTTTTTTGTACGCATTTATTCTATTTTCTATTTTTTTACTTTTATTATCAAATGTATTAATATGTTTGCTATGACAATTTATGATCCATTGCAGCTTTATTTCTATTTTACAAAAATAACTATTATATAAGTTTCTTATTCCTTTAAAATTGTTTAAAACTTTAGAAACTATCTTTTCTTGATATATTTTTTGTAAATTTTTTAATGTTTCTATTTTACCTTCTAATTTTTTCTGTGCTAATTCAATTTCTTTATTTGATCCTTTAACTGTAATATCTATTATATTTATCAATTTTTCTTTATTGTTTATTGATGTGTTATTTAAAATACTGTCATCTTTATTATATTTTGAAAAATCATTGTTAAAACATATAGGGCAATAATCTAAATTTTTATCATCTATGTATTTTCTAACATCATATAATATAGTTACATATTTATCGTTTATTTCAGAACTTATTTTTATAAGTTCTTTTTCAGATTCAATGGTATCATTAATTTTTGAAATATTTAATATATATTTCTGATTTGCTTTTAATATTTTTTTCCATGTATTTAGTTTAACGGTTTTTTTCAATTCATTTAATTCATCATAGTTATTTGAATATTTTCCAAATAACTTTATAAATTCAAAAGTTTCTTTAGATTTATCTATAAATTCTTCTAAAAGCCTATTAGTCATTTTATTTTTTTCTCTCTTATTGAGGAATTTATTCCATAAATCTCTATATCCATCACATTTATCAAACTCAGTTTCTAATACTCGTAAATTTTTTTTATAGTAAATAATTTTATCTATATAATTAATCTTAGTTAATTCACTTATGTTATTTTCTTTTAAAAACATAATACTTTTAATAGTTCCATATAAATTTATCATTTTATTTATCAAAAATTCTTCTACTAGCAAATCTAATATTTTACTGTACCGTATATATTTATTAATAATTATATTAAGTTTTAAAATGCAATTATTTACTTCATTAATACATTGTTTTACATCATAGTATTCAAAATCACTTTCTTTTTTTATTATTTTCTCATCTAAGTAAATGCATTTTTCTTCGAAATGAGCAATTTCCTTAATAATCCCTTTAACTTTTACTTTATATTCTTCGAAATTTCCCCATCCATTATTAGCAAATATATCTTCCAACTCTTTTTTACTATCATTTATATAAACTAATTTTTTACTTATTTTGTTTATAACACTAGGTAACTTTCTTATTTGTGACTTATCTGAAATTTTTTTAATAGAATCAAGTCCTAAAAGTTTTAGAAATTCATCTGTTCTTTGGGCTGGATCCTTTGCTCGCAATATACCATTCATATTTTCTTGACTCAAAAAATTAGTTCTAAATACATCTCCTAAATTGTCTTCATCAATATCATACAATAGTTTATCACTTAGCAGACTTATGTCACTCAAAAATTCTGATTTATAGTCCGCTTCATCAATTGAATTAGATTTTGAACTTCTTTTAATAACAATTCCATCTTCAAAACAAATAGAAACTTCAACTACGCGGTTTTCATCTTTCTCTGTTTTATTATGAAATTTTAAATAATTACTTTTTTTTAAATTATCTAGTTTCATAATATTTTGCAAGTTTTGA
This sequence comes from Clostridium drakei, assembly GCF_000633595.2. Classification (GTDB taxonomy): domain Bacteria; phylum Bacillota; class Clostridia; order Clostridiales; family Clostridiaceae; genus Clostridium_AM; species Clostridium_AM drakei. Next base: position 7,078 of record NZ_JIBU02000020.1, read on the forward strand.
ATTCTATTTAATCTGTCTGTTATACACCATTCAATAGCATCAAAAAAGCTTGTTTTTCCAAATCCATTATACCCACTTAATAATACTAAACTATTATTCAAATCTTTAAATCTAAAAAAACCTTCTGGATCATTTAAGTTCTCACCATATCCTCTAAAATTTTTAATACATACTTCTTTAATTCTCAAAATACTCACCTCCATCTATTTTCTTATCAATCTCTTCTACAGTTAGCTTTATTTCATCTAAATACTTTCCTAAATCTATTAAACTATTTACGTTTTCAATCTTTATAGAATTTGAATTATCTATTTTTAATATATTTTCAAAAACACCTTTCATTGATAATTTTTCATTACCTGTAATAATTTCTTCTAATCTTTTGGAAGGTTGAAAAATATCTATCAAGTTATTCACAATACTCTCTTTATTGGTATCTTCCACTACTATTTTTCTAGCTACAAACTTGTCTCTTTCTATTCTGCTTATCTGTTCTTGATTATAATTTTCATTGGTATTATCTAAAAAATGAATTCCTACTATGTATAAATCCCATAGTATTGATATTAAATTCAACTTATTAAAAATTTTCTCTTTATCTTTTAAACTTAGATTTTTTTTAATTTTTTCATCAAATTGACCCGTAGAAATATAATCTGCTATAAAAACACTATCATCTATTAAAGACTCTGGACCCGTTTCATTCATATTTTTAATAAAAAACACTCTATCTTCATGAACTGTAATGAAAAATTCTTTATCTTCTATATAAACCTTTTCAAGACATATTCCTGATTTATTCAATTTATTCACTATATACTCCATTTTTATTCTTTTCCTCCTTACAATTAAAAAACTTATTCAGACTATCTCTTACTTCTTCATCAGTCCCATCTATAAAAATGCAGTCATCACATCTATAATCAATATTTTTATGAATAATATAATTTTTATATAGAGTGTCTTTATCTGCTGTAGTTATATCATCTACAATTCCAAAAACTTCCTTTGTTTTTTTTTCACATGGTCTATTATTACGCCTAAATTGAGCATTAAATACAACCGTTAATCCTTTACTAATATTATTAATGTACTTATCACCATACTTATTTTTAAGATCTTGTAGAAACTTTCTCATATTGGTAGATATATTTCTATATTGGTATGGACAAACCTTATAAATGTATTTTATTAAATCCTTTATATATATATTTTCAATTGAATTGTTAAATTCTAGAAAACTTATATCTTCTATTTTTTTATTTTCATATACAGCAATAATTGTTAAATGGTATATTATTTTTTGTATAATGTCATTTTCAAAAGCCTCTGATTCTAATGTATATGTTTCTATAAAAATTTTATAAAAACTTTTATCAGTTAGTTTCTTTAAAAATTCTTGCTTAATTAAATTATGTTTATCAATTAATTCTTCTTTTTTACTTAATTCATTATCATTAACTAACTTATTAAAAAATGTTTCATCAATATCAATTTGTTCTATTATATTTTGTATTTCCTTTTTACAAATCCATTGTAATTTTTCTTCTTTATATGTATCAATACACTTCATCAATTCTTTTGTAGAAAATTTTTTCATATCATCAAATTTAGGATTCTCATTCAAATCAGAATTTTCAGCAATTATTCCAAAAAATTTATCTATAATTAAATTTTGTATTTTTTCATAATCACTCTCTTCTATATATTTTTTTTGCTTATCACATATACTTTTTAAATTTAATTTAATCTCTTTCTTTAATCTTGATATTGAATCTAATTTACTCCTATCATTTCCAAAATTAAAAATTAATTTTTTTACAAAATCATCTAATGTTACTTTTTCATCAACATAAGCATACTCTTTATAAATTTCCAATTTAAAATTATCATTATAGAATATAGTTTCTTCTAAGTTCTCTATGTAATATGACTCCTTTTTATCCTCTTTTAAACGGCTCTTTTCATCTTTCTTATACTTTTCATAATTATCACTATATGGTTTAACACTATTTTTACAATGTCTCATAATACATTTCATCACATAACATTTTTTTTCTTCTATACCTAAACTTCCACTATTCCACTTTAAAAAAAACTCAATATAATCTTTAGTAGGAGATACATTGGTTGATAATATTAATTTTTCATCCATAGACGAATATCTATAAAAATTATATATTGTTTTTATAATATCCTTATCATATAAACCCATATTAGCTTTATGAAATTTAGCCTCTATTGATTGTTTTTTTTTTAAATAATTAACTACTCTTATATCAGCATCAGTTTCAATTCCAACTTCTTCTATCTCATTAATGTTACATGTTAATTCTTTGCATGCCAATAAAATTTGATAATAATATCCAGCTATAGATCCACTCACATTAGTTGATTTGCACATTTAAACTTCCTCCATAATATTTCCATATGTAACTTGTATTGTTATATATTTAGCAAATAAACATATTCAACATACAAATACAAATTCCTCTTAATAAAATCAAATTAATACATATAAAAGTAAACTATTCTTCAATGCTCCAGCATTAATAATTGTTACAGCTAATTCACTTGTAGATGGTGCCTTGGCTTCTTCAAATATGGAATTAATGACTAACGCTTTAGGGCTTGCAACCTTCTTCAGCGGATTCTTAGAAGCAAGCTCAGCCAAGGCTTCGCAACGACCCCCGGGGGTCGTTAACAAATTATTAATAATTTGTTTTGCTATTGAGGTGGATTACAAACACTACAAGGTTCATATCCTTGTGCCTTAGCATCACTTAAACTTATAGCAGATTGACTCTTTCTTAAATACTTACAACCTGCAGCATGATATTTTTTCCCTGTTCTAGTTATATAAACAGTAGCAGTTTGATTATTACTTTGAGTTGTTTGTTGTGCTGAAGCCTGTTGAACTGCAGCACTACTATTATTTGAAGAACTACTTGCATTGCTTGTACTACTGCTGCTAGTTGATGTATTTGGTGCTGCTATTCCATCACCTTTGGTAGTTCCATTAGAATTTATAGCCCAAAGACCTCTACTATTTTGTCTAGCCTCTGCAGCAAACTTTTTAAAGTAATCAGCATATTTTACATCTGGTGGATAGGTAGATTGCTCTGCATACCCATTTAATGCTAAAACGGAATTGAACATTTTAGTTCTAATTTCATTTTCGTTTATTTCTTTTGGCTGCTCTAACCAAACATATCTTAAAAGTCTTCCATACTGATCAGTATCACTTGTATCTTTCTCAAGATATACTGTCTTTCCTAAAAGTTGAGATTTTGTGTAGTTAGAAGCTTCCTCTCCATATTGCTCATGTTTTGTTGTACTTTCTGGAGTATTAACGCCTATAAATCTAACCTTTGTTTCAGTACCATCCTCTAGCTTTACATAAACAGTATCTCCATCAACATGCTTGGTCACTACTACTTTGTCTAATTTTATAGGTGATTTAGTTTCTTCCTGTTTTTGCGTTGCTGCTACAGCATTCTGTTGAGCACCTGAATTACTTGAGCTGCTTGAATCAGAACACCCTACCCCTGTGAACAAAAAACAATTGTAATAAGTCTAATTAAATATTTGTTTATATTTTTTTTCAAATTCATATTTGTCCCCCTTTTCACCTTATATTACACCCTAATTATATAATGTTTTTACTTTATTTTCAATTTTTTACTTATTAATATAGAAAACTCAGATTTTCGACATGCAAACACACGTTTGATGAAATTAACTTATTAAATTTCTAATAAATGGAGGTAGTTATTTATGAAAGTAGCTATAAATTGCTAAACTACATAAAATCTCTGTCTCCTTTTCAAAAACTCAACCTATATATTAAGTGAAAGGAGATGATAAGCATGGCTGCAAAAGCAACAAAGCTTGAAACTGCAATGATTCTTAAGTACAAGGATGGTGTAGACAAAAATGGAAAGGATGTAATCAAAAAACAAAGTTTTTCAAAGGTGAAAACTTCAGCAGCAGACCAGGATATTTTTGATGTAGCAAAGGAATTTGAAAAGCTGCTTGGAAAAACTTTAAACGAACTTGTAAGAGAAGACCAGAGTGGAATAACCAACGCTTAAACTACAAAAATTAAACACTCAACTATTCCAAAATAATAAAAAGACTAAGGGGGTATTAATATGGCAAAATCATTATCTATGACTTTTTTAAATGAGGAAGGCAAAAAATCTTCCATAACCTTAAATAATGTTAAAGAAGATGTCACTGAAGCTGAGGTTAAAGCAGCTATGGATGTAATATTAGCTAAAAACATATTTACATCCGGTGGTTTGGATTTAAAATCAAAGGATTCAGCCCACATAGTAGAAAGAAATAGTTCCAGCCTAGCAGTAAAATAGACAAAATTTCAAATTTATAACTAACAAAGGAGCTGTCTTAAAGCTCATAAGTAAGCATTTAAGACAGCTTCTTCTCTACTTTATCATTTAAATTTTGAAAATGCTTCACTAAATGGATTTATACTAACTTGGAGGTTTTTAACATGGACATGAATCTTGTAAATTTAATAGGCAACGTAGGCTTTCCCATTGCGGTATCTGCTTACCTCTTAGTAAGAATTGAAAGCAAAATGGAAAACTTAACTTGCAGCATAAATAATTTATCCAATGCTATAAACCAAATGATAAGAAATGAAAAAAAATCAAATGATCCCTGATGTAAAATAATCAACTTCAAAAAATTCTGATTGAAAATAAATCAATCAGAATTTTTTTTGAAATATTTTTCTCATAATTTTACCTATATAGAAGAAATTCAACACTAAAAACAGTTATATTTCTTTCTTAATTTCAAATAATCCTCATATAATGCCAACTTTTCAGCATATTGTAGAAAAAAGCTGTAAAAATAAGTAAAATAGGTATGCAACATTTTATTCACAAATTGGAAATAAGCTATTGAAGGGTAAAAAAAGAAAGAGAGGTAATAATATGCTTACTTACGAAACTGATTTTGAAAACTTTTTAAAAAGATTAAGGTCCAAAGACGATGAAGCCTTTAAAAAGCTGTTCAAATACTGTGAAGGCTTCATTATAAAAAAATACCATGAAAAGATTGGTAAAGCTTATGGGAACCAATATTGGCATGATTATGAAAGCGAAGTATTTACGTCAATTTTTAAAGCAACTTTGAATTTTAATGGAAACAATAAAAGTAACTATAAAAGTTATATATATGAAACTATATTAAATTGTTTAAGAAAAACCATTAGAAATAACTGTGACTCTCAAATTATAATTAAATATTTAGATGACGAAAACGATTTAGCCTATGTAGAAAAAAATTTTATCTATAAAGAAGATAGTGCTTTAAATGAATTTTTATTTAATAAAGATTTAATGGATTATTTAAATCGTAAGCTAAAACCTTCAGAAATTGAGTTGTTTATATGTGTTTTTTATAAAAAGGAAGAACTAAAATATTTTGCTGAAACTCATAACATAAATTATTCCACTGTAAGATCCACATTTTTCAGAATGCGTAAAAAAATAGAGTACAAAAAAATTAAATCCTTATTAGAATTGAAACATAGTTTGTTCTTATTTGTAGCCTGTATTATTGGGGGGTGCTTATAATATTACAGCTTCTAGATTTAGTAAAAAAGGCCCAAAATGGAGATAAAGCATCTCTTCAAGCCATAATCAAAAACTTTGAAGGCTTTATGTATAAAACTGCTAGTTCTATTTACATAAATGGGTACGAAATAGAAGATCTAATACAAATAGAAGCTATAGCTTTAATTAATGCTGTATTTAAATATAACTGTGAATATAAAAATGCTTTCACAACCTACGCGGCTACTGCTATTAAAAATGCTGCAAACAATGAACTTAGAAGTTATTTAAATAAGAAAAATGGAGAAAAATTTGAATTTAGCTTAAATAATACTATAGATGAAGACACTGAATTCATGGACATGCTTCTTAGTGCTGATAATGTGGAAGAGGATATTTTACTAAAAGAAGAGGTAAAAACTTTAAGAAAAGCTTTAAAAAGTCTGCCTGACAACTTTAGAGAAATTATATGCTGGCACTATTTTAAGGAAAAATCTTTAAAGGAATATGCAGAGCTTAAAAATATAAAATATTCAGCTGCAAAGAAAAGACATGCAAGAGCACTGGAGAAACTAAAACAAATAGTTTATAGCTTCTCTAGTTAAGAACTAATAGTGAAGAGTTAATAGTGAAGGATGATTTTTAGCTGCCGCAAAAATCTTTAAATTTATATAAGTAAAAGCTCAGCAATGTTTTGCTTTAGCAAAACGATTCTTCAAAAACTTAATTAAAGATTTTTTGTAGTGTAACGGAAAAAAATCCACATTAACTATTAATTCTTCCCTCTTACCTATTAACTAAAAATACAAACTATATAAATAAAGGATTGGTGTTAATTATGAAAAAAGTACTTTTGGAAAATGAAATCACTATGGTCTTTCAACCTAAACTTGCAGAGATTTTTGGAATTACAGAAAGTATAATACTCCAGCAAATCCACTACTGGCTTTTAAAAAGCAATCACATAATAAATGGCACACCTTGGATTTATAACAGCTATGAAGCCTGGCACAATCAAATAAGCTTTTTATGTAAGAGAACCATAATAAGAGCTATAAAAAAGCTTGAAACTGCAGGAATTGTTCTAAGCTCTAATTTCAATAAATCAAAAATGGACAAGACTAAATGGTACACCATAGATTATGAAAAACTTGAAAGCTTATGTGATTCTTTTGAAGATGGTACTAATTCAACAATTGACACTAAAAGAAGGCCAGGTGAAAATTCATCTGAAACTTCTGAAGATGATAAAAAACTAGAAGCTCCTGATAACTTAGAAGCAAATGAAATTTCTATGGATCAAAATATTTATTACAACAATGATAAAACTTATGAAAATTTAGATGATGTAAATAAGTCCAGCAATAAGTACCTTTCTCATTCTTCCATTGAGTCAAAAAGTCAAATGGATAATGCCTATTTTAATAAAGCAATACCAAAGATTACTACAGAGACTTACTTAAAAAAAGAAGAAGAAGAGTTCACCGATGTTGTAAGTTTTTACAGTGACAATATAAGCTGTGCTAGTCCTTATGAAATCGACCTGCTAAAAAATTTTATGGAGGACTTTAATTCCAAGGACTTAATTATTCTTGGCATAAAGCAGGCATTAAAAAGCAATGCCAAAAATTTGAGATATATTGAAAAAGTGCTTTACAGCTGGAAAAATAAAGGTTTAAAAGATGAAAATGAAGTTATAAATTATTTAAATAATTATAAAAAACATAAGAGTTATTACGGTTTTCATAACTTTAAAACTAACAGTGATTTTCTTGATGATTATAAAAAGCTGCAAGGAGGGGAAAGCTTTGGAAGAACATGGGGAAACTATGAAAAGAGTTGGGGATATAATTCAGAGACTGAGGAAAAAGAATTTGGAAAATATGAAAGAGAGGACGAAACAACAGAATTGTATCAAGGAGACATGGAAGGACTCATCTGAAGTTGACGCTTTAGAAAACTGCCCTATTTGTGGTGGAAAAGGATATATTATAAAACACTCTCCTGATGCTCAAGATACCATCGCCTTTTGCAAATGCAGAGAAATGGATAAGCTTAAGAGAATGTGGAGTTTTTCAGGCATAGAAACTCAAAAAAATAAACTTACTTTTAAAAACTACAATGCTTATAATGAAGTTACTGAAGAAGCAAAAAATACTGCTATCAAATACTTTAGAAGCTTTAAACAAATAAGAAATACTAGAAAAAACAGCATAGCTTTTTTAGGACAAGTTGGCAGCGGGAAGTCACACCTGAGCATAGCCATAGGTTTAAATCTTCTATCAAAGGGCATTCCCGTAATTTACATGTCCTATAGAGAACAAATATTAAAATTAAAACAAAATATTTTAGATGAAGAATACTATGAAGCTTGCACACGAAAGTTCAAAACAGCACAGGTTTTAATAATAGATGATCTCTATAAAGGCAAGCTTACTGAATCAGACATAAATATAACCTTTGAAATAATAAATTATAGATACATGAAGAATTTGCCTATAATAATCTCTTCTGAATTTACTATAGAAAAACTTTTATCTTTTGATGAAAGCATAGGCAGCAGGATTTTGGAAATGTGCAAAAATTTTACTGTAGAAATTCGTGGCAAGGAAAATAATTATAGATTGAAATAATTCTGTGCAATCTTATAATAATTAATTACTCACCTTTTTAGAGGACAATTGTCCTCTGTCCTCTGAAAAAGTTGTGTCGCAGCTTATATTTACTAAATTACTCAATTACATTGCCATATCTTCTATCTCTTTTAGAAAAGTCATAAATTGCTTTTTTCAAGTCATCTTTTTTAAAATCTGGCCATAATACATCAGTAAAATATAATTCCGTATAGGCCATTTCCCAAAGTAAAAAATTAGATAATCTTTTTTCTCCGCCTGTTCTAATAAATAAATCTGGTTCAGGAATATCAATTGTATCCATATGTGAAGCAAACAAATCTTCGTTAATTGATGAAGCATCTAACTTATTATTTAAACATTCTAAGACTATCTTTTGAGTTGTACGTATAATTTCATCTTTTCCACCATAATTTAATGCAAGTTGAAATTTTAGTCCTGTACAATTTGCTGTTGCCTTCTCTAAGTTAATTATTGAACTTTGAAATTCATTATCCAGTTTTTTTATATTGCCTATTACCTTTACTCTCATATTATTTTTTATTGATGTTTCAATACTCTTATTAAAGTATTCTTTTAATAATTTCATCAATCCTTCAACTTCATCTTTCGGACGCCTCCAATTTTCTGTTGAAAAAGCATAGATTGTCAAATATTCTACTCCTAAATCATATGTATCTTTACATATGTTTTCTAATGTTTTCCCACCTTGTCTATGTCCAAACGTTCTAGGCATAAATCTTCTTTTCGCCCAACGTCCGTTTCCATCCATCATAATTGCAATATGCTTTGGAATTTTTATATTATTCATCGATTATATTCCTCCATTGTGCATTCTTACTTTACCTACTTGACATAACTCATTCATATTAAATCATTCAACTATTTAATCTGCTGAATTATGACTTATACCTACAATATCAAATATATGCTTTTCTAATAATAATAACCCAAGTGGTGCTTTTTAATACTTTTGAAACAATTCCATAACCTTTATATCTGGATGATGGTATCGTCCTCTTTTAACTGTGTTTTTCTTATACTGGATAGATTGCTGTGGACACCACTGCATACATCCAACACATAATTCACAGTTATGCTGCCACTTTGGTTTTCCTTCAATAATTTTTATATTATTAGCAGGACAAATCTTTGAGCATGTGCCACATCCATTACACTTGTCATCTGTCCAAAAGTTTTTATCCTTATCACTGGGTTTAAAGCTTTTATATATGAATCCTCCAATAGTATTCACAATCACATTGCCATTTTTACCTACAACCTGATTATTTTTTATTATTGGAGCAATTTTAAGAATTTCTTCTTCCTCTTTTTTAAAAAGCTGCTGCTGCTTTTCTTCTGAATATGGAGGATACATAACCTGATAGCTGCCAGGCATAGCAATACCAAAACTTGCAGACAATTTTGCTCCCTTTTTATTTAGTATATTCTCTATTTGCTTAATTGAAATACCACTACCTGATCCAAAAGTTGCCACTGCAAAAATATATGCATCTTTATTGATTTGAAGTTTTTCTAAAAAACTCTTAAACATTGTAGGCAGCCCTAAAAAATAAACTGGATATACAAATCCTATTTTCTCAGATAGATCACTATCTATGTCTTCTATATTGTTCTTACTTATTTGTACAAGTTTTACCTCATCTAATGCACTACTTAAATCCTTTGCCACTTTTAAAGAATTTCCTGTTCCCGTGAAATAATAAATTGTTGTACTCATAATTACCTCCAAAATTTAATTAATTTCCTTTATCTCTATTTTACTATATTATTTATAAAATAGTATTTTAATAAGCATCTATCCATAAGCAAATTTTATTACCATATAATTATTATAACTCTCAGCCTCTGTAATATCCCTTCGACAGAATCTAACGAACATGATAATATAAACATATGGGGAAAAGAAATGTGCTTAAAAAAAAAGATAGAGATAGTTAAAAAATTATCAGAAAAAACAGAAAAAAGAATATTTATTTAAATTTATTGCAAATCATGTAGATTAGATTAGCAAACAGATAAATTTTAAAAAACATGGCATATCAAATCAAATTGACATGGGGAGGATATTTAAATTGAAGCTTGAGAATAAGAAAAACAAAATAGATATAATTGAAAATTCGCATAAAAGATCAATAGATTATGGTATCGAAAAAAGCAGAATATTTCCAAAGAAAGTTCTAAATCCAGAAGAAACTATAAATAATAGTAAGAAAAATGAAAAACTTTTAAATATAGCTTCTCGATTTATGAGAACCTTATATGATTTTTTAAAGGGATCAGGATTTTTTATAGTTTTACTTGATAGTGAATGCTGCATTCTAAAGGTTTTAGGAGATGATGATGTAGTAAAGGAAGCACTAGATTTGAATATGGTAGTAGGTGCTTATATGTCAGAAAACAGTATAGGTACAAATGCAATGAGTATTGCTTTAAAAGAACATACTCCTATTCAAATTTCTGAAAATGAACATTTTACTACTGCATATCAAAGATGGACTTGCTCTGCAGCACCAATTCATGATATAGATGGAACTGTAATTGGAGCACTTAATTTAACTGGTGATAAACAAAAAGTTCACCAACATACACTTGGTCTTGTAGTTGCAGCTGTAAAATCCATTGAAAATCAAATAAAATCAGAATATATGAATTCAATAGTAGATTCCATTTCTCTAGGAGTTTATGTTATGAATAAAGATGGAATTGTGAAAACTATAAATAAAGAAGCCTGCAGCATTTTAGGTATAAAGGAAGAAGATATCGTGGACAAGAAAGTAGATATTATATTACCTGATTGGGTTAATATATTTGAAAAAGTTAAAAAAGGAAATATTTATAATAATATAGAGGTAATTTTAAATAATGAAATTGCAAAGGCAAGATACAATATATCTGCAACTCCAATGGAAATTGATAATGAACTTAGAGGTATGGTTATTGTTTTCACAAAGATACAAAAAGTAATTAAATTTGCAAATAAATATAGTGATGGTAAAGCTGTTTATAATTTTGAGAATTTTATTGGCCATAGCAAAGAAATCAAAAAAGTAATAGACTATGCTAAGCTAATAAGTTATTCTTCATCTACAGTACTTATTCAAGGTGAAAGCGGAACAGGAAAAGAGCTTTTAGCTCAATCTATTCACAATTATAGTGCTAGAAATAATAATACATTTATAGCCATTAATTGCGGAGCCATTCCTGAAAGTCTCATAGAAAGTGAACTATTTGGATATGAAGATGGTTCCTTTACTGGAGCTAGAAAAGGAGGCTGTGCAGGTAAATTTGAGCTTGCAAATAGAGGTACTCTTTTTTTGGATGAAATATGTGAAATGTCTCTTAATATGCAAGTCAATCTTTTAAGAGTTTTACAGGAAGGATATATAACTAGAGTTGGAGGAAATAGAATCATTCCTGTGGATGTAAGAATTATAGCTGCAACATATAAAAATTTAAAGAAAGAAGTTGAAGAAGGAAGATTTAGAGCAGATTTATTCTATAGATTAAGCGTTGTTCCAATAAAAATCCCACCACTTAGGGAAAGAGAAGGTGATTTACCAGTGCTTATTGAACATTTTTTAAAGGTAAAGGCAAAAAAATTAAACAAACCGCTTCCAATTGTCAATGCAAATGTATATGAAAAAATGCTAAATTATAATTGGCCTGGAAATGTACGAGAATTAGAAAATTGTATTGAAAACATAGTACTTTTAAATGGTGAAAGTACTATGGTTTTTGAAGATAGTAAAAAAAATAATACTATAAATGAGATTACTTCAAATAAAATATTAAGTGTAGAAAGCAAGAAATTTTATACTTTAGAAGAATCAGAAAAAAATGAAATAATAAGATCACTAAATCAAAATCAACACAACCTTACAAAAACAGCAAAAACTTTAGGTATAACTAGAGCAACTTTATATTCTAAAATGAAAAAATATGATATACATCGATAAAATCCAAATAATATAAAAAACAATATATTGTATTAAAATTATACGATGTTTAAAATTTATACGATAAAACATAGCAAAAAGCATAAAAATTATACAATGCTAAAAAAGTAAACTTGATGATGTAAATGATTTCATTTCATAAGAGTTTGGCATGTCTTTTGCTTATATAGTTAAGTAGATAGTTTAAAGCGACTATATTTTATGAAAGAGGTGTTCTTATGAAAGAGACTAATGTAAAACTACCAAAAAAGACAACTACAGAGAGAGTTACAAATGCTGAAGAATTAGCTATCAGAATGGCTGAGGTTAGAGAAGCACAAAAGAAGTATTCCACTTTTACGCAAGAGCAGGTAGATCATATATTCAAAGAAGCAAGTATTGCAGCAAATTCTCAAAGAATTCCTTTAGCAAAATTAGCTGTTGAAGAAACAGGAATGGGACTTGTAGAAGATAAAGCTATAAAGAACCATTTCGCTTCAGAGTATGTATATAATCGTTATAAAAATGAACAAACTGTTGGTGTTTTCGAACATGATGATGGCGGTGGTATTTCTAAAATTTACGAGCCAATTGGAGTTTTAGCAGCAGTAGTTCCAACTACAAACCCAACATCTACAGGAATATTTAAAGCACTTATAGCTTTAAAAACTCGAAATGGTATTGTTTTTTCTCCACATCCAGGAGCTAAAAAATGTACTATTGAAGCAATTAAAGTAGTAAGAGATGCTGCAGTTGCAGCAGGTGCACCTAAAGATATAATAGCGTGGGTGGATGAACCATCAATAGAACTTTCAGGACTTGTTATGAAATCAGCTGATTTGATACTTGCAACAGGTGGTCCTGGAATGGTTAAAGCAGCTTATTCATCAGGCAAACCAGCTGTTGGAGTTGGTTCAGGAAATACACCAGCAATTATTGACGAAACAGCTGATATTAAAACGGCTGTAAGTTCAATTTTACTTTCTAAAACTTTTGATAATGGAACAATATGTGCTTCAGAACAAACAGTAATAGTTTTAGAAGAAGTATATGAAGCAGTTAAAAAAGAATTTATAAAAAGAGGAGCTTATTTCCTAACACCAGATGAAACAGAAAAAATAAGAAAAGTAATATTAGTTAACGGTTCATTAAATGCTAAGCAAGTAGGTAGAGCTGCTTCAGTTATAGCAGGGCTTGGAGGAATTAAAGTTCCAGAAGAAACAAAAGTTCTTATAGGAGAAGTTGAAAATGTAGAGCTTGATGAAGAATTTTCACATGAAAAATTATCTACAGTGCTTGGTATGTACAAGGCTAAAACTTTTGATGAAGCTTTAACAAAAGCAGAAAGACTTGTTGTGCTTGGAGGCTATGGTCATAGTTCAGTGTTATGGACACACAGAACTAAGTCTAAAGACAGAATAGCTAAGTTTGGTTCGACTATGAGAACTGGAAGAATTATGATTAACATGCCATCCTCACAAGGCGGAATAGGTGATATATTCAACTTTAAGGTTAATCCTTCATTAACACTTGGTTGTGGATCATGGGGCGGAAATTCCGTTTCAGAAAACGTTGGAATTAAGCAACTATTGAATATTAAAAATTTAGCTCAAAGGAGAGAAAACATGCTTTGGTTTAAAGTTCCATCAAGAGTTTATTTTAAATATGGCTGCCTTGAAAATGCTATAAAAGAACTAAAGGTATTAGGCAAAAAGAAAGTATTTATAGTAACTGATAAGATTCTTGTTGATCTTGGAATTGTTCATAAGGCTACAAAGATTTTAACAGAACTTGGAATGGACTATAAGATATTCTCAGAGGTTTTACCAGATCCAACTCTTGCTACAGCAAAAGCAGGTGTTGAACAATTGAATAGCTTTAAACCAGATACAATTATGTCAATTGGTGGAGGATCACCTATTGATGCAGCTAAGATTATGTGGGTATTGTACGAGCATCCAGAAGAAAAATTTGAAGATTTAGCTATGAGATTTATGGATATTAGAAAGAGAGTTTATACCTTCCCTGTAATGGGTTCAAAATGTTATATGGTTGCAGTTCCAACTACAGCGGGAACTGGTTCAGAAGTTACTCCATTTGCAGTAATCACCGATGAAAAAACAGGTGCTAAATATCCAGTAGCTGATTATGAATTGCTTCCAAACATGGCTATAGTAGATGCTGATCTTATGATGAATATGCCAAGAGGATTAACTGCAGCTTCAGGTATAGATGCTTTAACACATGCTTTAGAAGCTTACGTATCAGTTATGGCTTCAAGCTTCACTGATGGATTAGCTTTAGAAGCTATAAAGGAAATTTTCAACAACTTACCATTAGCTTACAATGAGGGTCCTGATAACATAAAAGCAAGAGAAGCTATGGCTCATGCTTCCACAATTGCTGCTATGGCCTTTGGAAATGCCTTCTTAGGAGTATGTCATTCAATGGCACATAAATTAGGATCAAAACATCATGTAGCCCACGGAGTTGCTAATGCATTATTAATTAATGAAGTTATAAAATATAATGCTGTAGATAATCCAAGAAAACAAGGTACATTCCCACAATATGAATATCCAAATGCTAAGAGAAGATATGCAGTCATTGCTGAAACTCTAAACTTGGGAGGTTCTACAGACGATGAAAAGGTAGATTTACTAGTTAAAGCTGTTCAAAAATTAAAAGATCAAGTTAACATTCCTAAATCTATAAGTGCTGCAGGGGTTAAAAAAGAAGACTTCTATGCAACATTAGATGAAATGAGTGAATTAGCTTTCGATGACCAATGTACAGCTGCTAATCCAAGATATCCATTGATTAAAGAAATTAAAGCTATGTATATAAAAGTGTTCGAATAATAGATTACTCAACAACAAAAAAGTTTGAAAATAAATATTTAAGGTTTGATAACATATATGTCAGCAGTCTCTCTAAAAATGAAAGGATGGTGTAATCTCATGGCTGTAGATGTAAAAAATATGTCTGATGAAGAAATGAAAGAAAAATTGTTGGAAATCAAAATTGAAAACCTTAAAAATATTGAAGCAAAAAAACAACTTAAGCTTACAAAACTGAAAAAAATAAAACAGGACAAGACTGTAAACAGATTTTCATAAGCAATCAAAACATTACTAATGTTTGTTTAGCATCCAATTCATATAAATTGGATGCTATTTTATAATTTATTCTAATTTTTCTACTTCCATTTGTATTTCTTGCATTTTCATATCTGTTGCTGCAATAACATTTGCACATTCTTTTAAATCTTTTTTTATATTTACGGAATCTTTTCCGCTGCTTTTATAATATAATTTGTGTTCTAAACTTGCCCAAAAATCCATAGCAATTGTTCTTATTTGTACCTCTACCCTTACAGATTCTATATGGTCTGAAAAAAACACAGGAATTTCGATAACCATATGAAGACTTCTATATCCATTAGGCTTAGGATTTTGAATATAGTCCTTTTCTTCAATCAATGTAACATCTTCTTGTTTTTTAAGCATCTCTGCAATTTCATATATGTCGCTGACAAATGAACAAATAACCCTAATTCCTGCTATATCATTTAAAGTTTTCCTTGCTGATTCAATACTCAATTCTACATTTTTGCGCTGAAGCTTGTCTAATATACTTTCAGGTGATTTAACTCTAGACTTAATATATTCTATTGGATTCCTTTTTCTTCTTATTTTAAATTCATAGTCTAAAATTTCAAGTTTGGTACTAACTTCTTTTATAGCACAACTATGAATTAATTTAAGCTCTTGCATCTTTTCCACTACATTTTCAACATCCCTTAGTGACAGCACTTTATCCTCTTCATTAAAAAACTTTTTTTCTATATTGTTTATTTCCTTCATATGTATTCTCCTTTTCCACAATTTTTAATAATAGTTTTTATTCCTACTAAATAATTATATATCCAATAATATTTTATTAATATCTTCACTCACCACAATACGTTCATCATAAACCCACTGTTCATCAAATTCTAAATTAAAAATCTTAGAGAAGGAATAGTAAAGATTTATCCTTTGATAGTAAAGTTCCAATTCATTAAGATCTTTTATTAAACAAGTTGGCTTAGAAATTAAATCGCTATGAGCTATAAAAAGTTCATCTACATAGCTTAAAAAAGCATCCATCATCGTAGGATTTGATACATCAAAAGGTATTTTTAGTAGAGTCCACTCCGTTTTTTCATCTAATTTGTAACTCTTTATATTATCTAATACTATGATATACTCTGAAATATCCATTTTTCTATAAAAGTACATCTTCTCTTTTCGTGTACTCCATAATGCAAGCTTTTCCCTTAAGGGTAAGCTTTTTATTTTAAGTATTGCTTCACTTGGCCCTATAACTGCTTCTTGTATAGTTCTATCTCTTACATTTATCATCTCGTTTATAAATTCTTGAGTACCTCCATAGGATGCCACATACCCAATATCATATATACCTTTTCTTCCTGCTCTTCCTGCAATTTGTTTTACCTCTTGTGAATTTAAAAATCTCACTTGACTTCCATCAAACTTCTTAACATTCATAAATATAATTCTTCTAATTGGAAGATTTACTCCCATACCAATGGCATCAGTAGTTACCAATATTTTTGTTTCTTTATTTATAAACTGCTCATACTGCTTTCTTCTCACTTCAGGAGGCAGGTCTCCATAAATCAAGCTTGATTTTATTCCTAAACTTCCATAATAATATGCTAATTCTAATACTCTTTTTTTAGAAAATACCACAAGTGCATCTCCATCTTGAATATTTTTACGAGAAAAAGACCCATATTCTATCACAAGAGGTATGCTTCTTTTATATTCTTTAAATTCATATTGATCTTGGCAATCTTCAATTATATCAATTAATAGCTCTTTACTATTAATGGCTCCACAAATATGTATCTCCTTACAATTTAGTCCTAACAATGCTCGTGTCCATGCTGCTCCCCTTTGATCATCATTTATCATCTGAATTTCGTCTATGATTGCTATATCATATTCTTCATTAACATCTAATTTTTCTATAGTGCAGGATATATGCTGTGCTCCTTCTACTATTATTTCTTCTTCTCCAGTCATAAGGCTGCATTTTACACCTTCACAATTTAGCCTCTCATAATTTTCCAAAGCTAATATTCTTAACGGAGATAGATATATTCCCTTTTTAGCTTGTTTTAATCTTTGCATGGCATTATAAGTTTTTCCTGTATTAGTTTCCCCTAAGTGAAGATAAAATTTTCTAATAAGCTTTCTAGCATGTTCATATTCATCCTTAGGATTTGCAGGAAATACATTGTCAAATTCTTTAGATACAAGCTTAGGTATATGCTTGGTTATAAGCACACTGATTATTCCAGAACCCAAATAGCTTTCATAATTATGTTTTACTATTTCTTTAAAACTAAAGTTAGTACCATTTTTTCTATTGTAGTCCTCTACAAGCCTTTCAGATATGTATTCTAATATTTCTAAATATTGCTCATAAACACTTTTAAAATCTCTAAGTCCATCATTTTCAAATTCCTTTAAGTGTCTTATTTTCTTTCTTACAGAAACCTCATGTTCCCATAATGCATTTGTCTTAGTATGCTGTACTATTTCTTCTATTTGAGGAATTTGATTTTTTATCTTCCTAAAATTTCTTTCTACTGCTCCTCTTTTCATTGACCGTCCTCCTAAGTAGAATTTACTTAATTATTATATCATTCTAATAATATTATTAGCAAAAACTCACTTTTAATTGTATAAAAACAACTAATTAATTTTTATATTGATTATTAGAGCTATTATAGCTTTTCACAATTACTTAGTCTACACAGAATTATAATCATAAAAATATTTATTACAAAAAAGAAAAAAATCAATGCAAAACTTACTAGATATATTCTTTAATCTTTAAATAAGTCTTTTTATATATAAATTTCGTCGTATTATTTCTTCATATAAATGCTTTCAAAATAAAACCCACGAAAATCCAAATTTTAGATTTTCGTGGGTTTTATATTTGAGTAATTTCTGTCACATTCTGCCAAACTTGAAGCCAATTTTTTAATATACTATGTAATTTTTTTCTTCTTACATAGTTACTTTCTACTACAAATATTAAACAATAGTTGCATATGAACCTACAGGAAAATTTGTAACTTTGCCCATATCATATGATTCATATCCATAAATTTTACCATAAGAACGCATTTTATCTGATTTTAAATCTTCTACTACAGTTCCAACTGTTGGAAATTCCCTATTATTTTCTTTTGTCATAACTTATAGCCTCCTTAAAGTTCATCTCACTTAAAAAGTATAATAGATACAGTTAATGGAGGGTCAATAGAAATTGTATTTTTATTTGATTAATATTTCTATTTTTACTAAAGTTACTTCTTTTTTATCTTGCCCAATCCTTGGAAATATCCATGTTTCGTTAAAATCACCTACTACCTCTATATTATTATCTATAATATAATTAACTAGCCTACGATAATATTGTTCCTTATTGTTACTATTATCATCTAATACTATAGATAGATAATTACCTTTAGGCAAAATATTATAATTATCTATACCATCATCGCATTCAATAAAATATCTTATGTCGTTATTTACTATCTTATTTTCATTTTTAAATAATTCAAAACTAGTGCTTGTTCCAAAAGAAGAATACACTTCTTTTCTCTTATTTTCTATATCAAGTATAACTTTTCTTAAATTTATTTCCAATTCATCAACTGTTTTAGACATAAAGCCATATGATATGTATTTTCGTTCTTCATTATATTTTATAAACATATTATTATCATATTGTAAAGCATCTACTATATTATAGTGGACTTTTTCCATAGAATTTTTAATTTGAGATAATTCAAATATCCTTTTTTCTAATAGTTTTGTTTGCTTATCTATTAAATCTATAGTATTTTCTAAAGATAGATTAACATTTATCATGCTTTTTATTTCTTCTAAAGACATTCCCATCATCTTAGAATTTTTAATTACATCAAAAACTATAAACTGTTCAACTGAATAATATCTATAGTTATTCTTTTTATTTGTATATGCTGGTTTAACCAATCCTCTTTCGTCATAATACCTAAGTGTTTTTATAGGTAAATTAAATAGTTTTGATATTTCACCTATTGAAAAATATTTATCCATATCTATTTTCTCCTTATACTTATGTGCATAGTCTAAATTTTATTTAGTTATTATACTACATATTTAAATGCAAAATAAGCTAGCTTAAATATTACATATCTACACTAGCTTTATAATATAGTTACTTTGTATACGGTAAATCATACGTACCTCGTATTTAATTAGTGCAGAAGGATTAAGACCTTTGTCTTGCACAAGCAGCTATTGCCTGGCTACTTCATAAGGAAGATTTTATTGTTCCGATTCCTGGTATGATGAGTGAAGAAATTGTTCGTCAGAACATGGAAATTCCGAATGTTCATTTTACTGCCAATGATATGAAGAGATTTGATGAAGCACTTGCTAAAATCACAGTATATGGAAAATGGGATGAAAGCTGTATTGGAAAATTGAAGGAAGTTTTGAACGAAGAAGGCTATAAATTAAAGGATTAAACACGTAATAGGCAAATAGTACAAAAAAAGATAGAAGGCAGTCGGAGGAACGGCTGCCTTATTGTATCTTTATTTTTCGTATAGTATAATGAGTAAATGTAAATGATCGAAATATCTTAAGCGAAGATACCTCTTAAGCCCCTAAATTGATTTGGACAATTGCAAATACATTTATTATAATGTAGAAAGTGATTGGAGGTAAATTATGAAAGGGAAAAGTTATGCAAAGGAATTAAAAGAAGAGATATTGAGAGAAGTAAAAGAAGTAGGAAATGTTTCATTAGTATCAAGGAGACATGGTATTTCAAAGTCAACTATATTTACTTGGATAAAAAATTCCAATAATAGAGATGAGATTAAGGTGAAACCAGGAAGAAAGGCTTTAGTTGAGGGAGAAAAAGAGCTTGAGAATGAAGTAGCAGAAGTAACAAAGGAAAATGATCATCTAAAAAAATTGTTAGGAGAAAAAGATTTAGAAATAGCAATCCTTAGAGATTTAATAAAAAAATCAAACCCTCAATTAAAGAAAAAGTAGAAATAGCTAAAAAGTATATAGATCAAGGCTATGATGCAGTATTTGTGCTCAAAGTAGTTAAGCTAGGAAGATCAACATATTATTATAACTTAAGTGTAGAAGGTAAGGAAAAGGCTGCGCCTAAGGGCGGAAAGCCCAAGGGATATAGTATAAACATTGATAGTATAAAAATATGTGATGACCAAATTAAAGAGTTTATTCTAGAGTCTATTAATGGGGATGCTATTAACTATGGATATAGAAAAATAACTCATCATTTAAGAAGATATTATAATCTTATAATCAACCATAAAAAGGTTTATAGGCTTTGTAAGGAACTT
This sequence comes from Clostridium drakei, assembly GCF_000633595.2. Lineage (GTDB taxonomy): Bacteria > Bacillota > Clostridia > Clostridiales > Clostridiaceae > Clostridium_AM > Clostridium_AM drakei. The sequence goes on from NZ_JIBU02000020.1 coordinate 27,716, forward strand.
AAAATACTTAAAGAGCAGAGAGTAATTAAGTCTAAAATGAAGAGAGTTATTGCAATTAACAAGATAATAACAGGCTCAAATCAACTTTGGGAAATGGATATAAAATATGGTTATATAGAAGGTGAAGATAAGTTCTTCTATATACTGAATTTAATTGATATTTTTGATAGAAGTATTATAGACTACCATATGGGGTTGCACTGTGAATCTAAAGATGCTGCAGCCTTATTAAGAAAGTGTTTAATAAGGAGAAATTTATTTGAAGAAGGTGCCAATAAGCCTGTAATAAGAACAGATAATGGTCCACAATTTGTAAGTTATAAATTTAGTGCATGTTGTGAGGAACTTGGAATTGAACATGAGAGAATACTAGTAAAGACACCAAATAAGAATGCACATGTAGAATCGTTTCATAGAATACTTGAAGATGAGTGTTTAAAAATTAACGAATTTCAAGGCTATGCGGAAGCATACAGGGTAGTAAACGAATTCATGGAATTTTATAATAACAGGAGAATTCACTCAAGTTTAAGGTTTATGTCACCAAATGAATTTTATAACCTTTATTTTGGAGAAAATCTAACAAATATTGAAATAAGGGTTTAATTTTAAGATAAATGGAGAATCTATTAGATTTTGTCCAAAACGAAGGGGTCAATCCGATACATGGAGGAATATGGGATGTCTTTTTTATTAAAGGATCAAGCTTATGATAAATTCATTAAAATGATAAGGAACTTATATATGGTGAGATATATTCTATAAATGCGTTGACTGCCACTATGGATATGTCCAAAACACCAGTTAGAGATGCCATTCAAAAATTAGTGGATGAAAAACGAATTGATATTTTACCAAGTCGTGGTATTCGGTTGCATCAAATAACAAAAGAAGAGTTAACGCAGCATTATCATTTTAGTTGTGCAATTGAGGGTTATTGTGTGGCAACGCTAGCTAAAACCTATGAAAAAGATAAGAAGAATCCATCGGTGAAGAAACTAAAAAAACTGATGGAACAAATGAAGAAAATGCTTGATGAGCAGCATGATTTTGATGAATATTTTGCTTTAGACCAAAAGTTTCATAAGGAGTTACTTGAGTCATTGGGAGATCCTTATTTTACTAATCTGCAGCATTCCCCTATGGGATTTTATAATCATCCTGAAATACAGCTTACAGATAATAAACTATCGAGAAAAGAGGTATATGATTGTCATCAAAAAATATTGAATGCCATATGCGAAGGAGACTCTGCCGGTGCATATGAAGCATTGCTGGAACATTCAGATCTGATGCTGAAAGCATTTTAGAAAAATGAACTATAACAACTAAATAATTGTAAAATATTAGGCTTCAAGGTACATAAATTGGATTTATGCATGAAGCCTAAAACATTTATATAATTGTTGAGTAATTTGTTGTAATGTTTACATTTGAATTTTCAACTTCAGATATTAAAAGTCATTTGTATATATTTAGTACTACAAAGTGTCTCAACAATTAACCTTGCTAGATTTTTCAATTTATCTTGTACTATTTTTATTCTTCTTTTACCAAGGAATTGAAATCATATCATCAGTAATTTCATCTAAGCTATGTGCTCCACACATTGCCATAGTTTCTTTTAATTCACTTCCAATTTTATCAATATATGTTTGAATACCTTCATCTTCTCCACCATATAGTGCTGTTACAAATGGTCTAGCAATTAAAACACCATCTGCTCCCATAGCAAGTGCTTTAAATACATCTACACCACTACGAATACCACCATCAACAAAGATTTTCATATCATGACCTACATTGTAGGCAATATCTTTTAACACTTCAGCTGTTGATAAACATTGATCTAAAACTCTTCCTCCATGATTAGATACAACAATGGCACTTGCACCAGCTTGTTTAGCTTTTAATGCTCCTTGAACAGTCATGATTCCCTTAACAATAAATGGTTTATCACAGGCTGCTATGATTTGTTCTAATTCTTTTACAGATTTACTTCCTGCAGGAGGTGTCATATTTTTCAAAAAAGGCAATCCTGCTGCATCAATATCCATAGCTATAGCAACAGCATTTGATTCTTTGACATATTTCATTTTTTCTAAAATAGTTTCATAGTTCCAAGGTTTAATTGTTGGGATACCCAGACCATTTTCTTTCTTAATGGCTCCAGTTGCTGCTTTCATTACTTCTGGATTCGTCCCATCACCAGTAAATGCTAATATACCATGTTTTGCACAAGAAGAAACTAGAATATCATTATATGACATATCATCATATTTATCACCATAATGAAGATTCACTGCTCCTACTGGTCCAGCAAAAATTGGGTATTTAAATTTTTCATTAAATAATTGAACACTTGTATCAACTGGTTTATTTTCTACTAAAGTATCCATATTAATTCTTATTTCTTTCCATTTATCATAGTTTCTTATGGCTACATCACCAATTCCTTTAGCACCAGGTCCTGGAATTTTGTTTTTACAAGCCTTTCCATTACATTCGTAACAAGCTTTGCAGTAATCTCCTATACATGTTCTTGCTTTTTCTAATATTTCACTGTACATCATTATAATTCTCCTTTACTACTTAATAACAACATATAAAACTTCCCTTTAAAACAATTATAAAACATTTTGCATTGGTTTTCCATTTTTTCATAATTATTTTAAAGCATTGATTCATCATTAATATATCTTTCAAGGTTCGTATCTTCTATTGTCTTTCCTTTTTTATATTCTAAAATATAAGCATATATTTTATCAATTTTTATTATATCGATTATTTTGGGGATTTCTGGATTATCAATAAAAATTTCTTCTTCCTGAACTAGACTTTCAGCTAAATATTCCCATTGTATATTAACTGTAATGATTTTTTTCAAAATATAAATTTTAGGAAAGGAATTTTTAATTCAATATAGAATATTATTTAATACAAGTAACAGATAATGTTATTACTATAAGATATATCACAGTCATTTAAAGCAATCACTTAGTATAGTAATATACACTAAATATATTAAGGGGATGGATAATATGATTTTAGGAATTAGTGCAAGTGGCAGAAAAGATGGAATTACCAGCAAGACAGTGAAAGCTATATTGGAAGCAAGTAATTCAGAGTATGAATACATTTCATTGTCAGGCAAGAGAATTAATGGTTGTACTGGATGTACACTTTGCGCCGCCGATAATCAGTGCAAAGTTAAAGATGATTGGAATGAAATAGCAGAAAAAATGTTAATGGCAGATGCAATTGTTTTTGGTGCCCCTAATTATGGAGAGACTATAAATGCCCTTGGTCATGCATGCTTGGAAAGAACTTTTTGCTTTCGACACAGAGAAGCTTTTAGTCTATCCGGCAAGATTGGTGTAGCGGTTAGCGCTAGTTATAGTGAGCAAGGAGCAGGTTTAGTCAATATGATTATAAAAAAATCTATGATGGTTAATAAGATGTCAGTAGTTGGTACTGTATCCGCTCATGGGTATTCCCAATGTTACACATGTGGATTTGGTCACAAATGTAATGCAGGGAATGTGATTAAGAAATATGGTCCTTTGGATAAAATCGAAAAGAAACATCTTCCACCTAGTTTTGAAGAGCAAGAAGATACAATTTTTCAAGTTAATAATATTGGAAAATTATTGGGGTCTTTAGGTGTCTAAATAAATAATATAAAAAAGTGATTAAGTAAAAGTAATCTTCTAATTTTTACTTCATTAATCACTTTTAATTCAATAATTACTTCTCTATTGTAATCTTTGCCTTTTCTAGTTCAACAGCATTTCCTATTGTATCTCCTACCGGGCATCTTTTCTCAATTAATTCAACAAATTTTTTAATTTTTTCTTCTGAAGCATCACTCTTTATATGCATATTATATCTTATCTTCTGGTATCCCGGTCTTACATCCGATAACCCCATAAATCCATCCGGATCTAATTCTCCTTCTAACTCTATCCAAAAATCTTCAAGATTTATTCTCATTTTTTCGGCAAAAGATGCTGCAAGGATTGTTTGACATCCACCTAGAGCGCATATCACTAATTCAACTGGATTCATTCCAGTATCAGTTCCACCTAATTTTTCTGGTTCATCGATATCTACCTTAAATCCTCTCGCTTCTGCTGTAACAGCAAGACCTTTCTTTCGTCTTGCTGTTGCCTTAAATGTTGTTATGGCCATACTACCACTCCTTTATAAATTTAGTTAACATTACACTATAAGTATCTCCCAATGAATTAATAGTAAACATTATTTCTAAATCGTATAATAAAAAAACTCCATCCTTTGTTTTATTATATAAGCACATTCAAATAAAACAAAGAATGAAATTTTATCATTAAAATCAGTTTATTTTGCCAATTCATTTAATTTTGATGCTAGAGGATTTAATTCGTGTAGTGCAGCATCCATATTTTGAATTTGAGATAGTTGTTCTTTAAATGTATCTGCTGTTGACACAATACCATTAGAAATATTATGCACTGAATTTTCTATTTTAGTTAAAGTACTATTTATCTCATTTATAGATTTACTACTTGAATTAGATAATTTTCTAATTTCATTTGCAACTACAGAAAAACCTTTTCCGTATTCTCCAGCTCTAGAAGCTTCTATAGCTGCATTTAGACCTAAAAGATTAGTTTGAGAAGCTATATTTCTAACAAAATTTAGTATTTCATCTGTATTTTTAGCGTTCTCATCAGCTTGTTTAACTTCAGTTAAAATAGTATCGTTGGAGTCTACAGCGACTTCAATTCCTTTTGAAATTAAACTTGCTGCTTTAGATATTTCACTAAGGGATTCAGATAAAGTTTTTGATAAATTTAATATTTCATAGTGTCTTTTTAAACTTTTAACAAGAACTATGCTTCCTATAATAACTCCTTTGTCATCCTTTACAGGAATACCTGTAGCCTTAATTTCTACTCCAAAAACCTCTTTTGGAACTATTGATGACACCGTTTTCTTTGCTTTAATACACTCATAAGCAGCACCCCCTGGTCTTAAAGGGTCTCCTGGCTCTGCATTCATATTTATATTTTTACTGTTTACAACTTTTATAAAATGCTCTGTTGTCGACATAGTAAAAGCTATTTCATCTTCAAAAAAGCACTGCATATAAGGTATCATTTCGTCAAAAGCTCTCTGCAATTTATTTTCAATTTCGATCATAGTTTATACCCCCAAAAAACTCAAAATGGCAGGCTAGTAACATAACATTATATATGAAAAAACAAATATTAATTATAAGGTTAATTATATTATATCACGGCTTAAGTTGAAAATGCATCCCATTTTGAACACTTTCGTAAGATATTATAATCAAATTTATTTTAAATCAAGATAAGTTGTATTTTCTGGAACATTAGTTACAGATACATTATCCCCTTCATTTAATGAATCTATAAAATTCATATCTTCTTTAGCAAGTTCAAAATCAAAAACATCTAAGTTTTCTTTTATTCTTTCTTCATTTGATGACTTTGGTATAGGAATAACTCCTCTTTGTATATGCCATCTTAATGCTATTTGTGCTATAGTCTTTTTATATTTTTCTGATAAATTCATCATCACTTCATTTGAAAATATTTTTCCCCTCATTATTGGACTCCAAACTACCAATTGAATATTATTTTCATTACAATAATTCAACATATCATTTTTAGAGCTTAAAGGGTGTACCTCTATCTGATTTACCATAGGCATTATTTTTGCACTTTTCCTCAATTCTTCTAAATGTCCTATTTTAAAATTGCAAACTCCAATTGCTTTTACTTTACCTATTTCATAAAGATATTCAAAGGCTCTCCAAGTTTCAGAATTTAGCTTATTAGGCCAATGAATAAGATATAAATCTATATATTCAACTTGTAATTTTTTTAATGACTCATTAAAAGCCTTAATAGTTTTTTCATATCCATGATCATTATTCCAAAGCTTAGTTACCAAAAATATTTCTTCTCTATTTACTCCACTATCTTTTATACCATTACCTACTCCAACTTCATTACCATAAAAGGATGCAGTATCTATCTGTCTATATCCTATATGAAGAGCACATTTTACTGCTCTTGCTGTTTCATCCTCACTGCCAGATTTATACGTTCCAAATCCTATTGAAGGCATCTTTACACCATTACATAATACTTTAAATTTTTCACTCATAATATATATCCCACCTTTCACATTTCTTAATAAAAACATATCAATAAAAGTTTATTTTGTAAATATACCTTATAATAAAACTTGTTTTTAAAAGCTTAAAACAAACATTACTATTTGGACCCACTGGCGGCTATATTATCGGATTTTTCTTTATGGCACTGATTGCAGGATTTTTCATCGATACTTTTTTTGATAAATGGTATTTATGCTTTGTAGGTATGGTTCTAGGCACTGCTATATGCTATGTCTTTGGTAGTATGTGGTTATCATATCAAGCTCATATATCAGCGCATGCAGCATTTTCTGCAGGTGTAATTCCTTTTATACCTGCAGATCTTGCTAAAATTATAATTGCTACCTTAGCAGGTTCTAAAATACGTGAACGACTAATTAAGGTTAATTTATTTCAAGCTTAATTAATATAAACTAGGATTATAATTAATTGGGACTAAGTTATAACTTGATAACTTAGTCCGCTATTTTTTCTTTCTATTAATCATTCAAATAATTTTTAATGAGTTCTTCTTGTATCTTTAATAATAATTCATTGAAACGTTTCTTTTCATTTTCAGTTAAAAAATTTAGAAGCACAGATGTAAATTCCTCATATTTAGGTAATATACTATTAAATATTTCTTTTCCATTATCTGTTACTACAGCTTTTATGCTTCTTCTATCATTTTCATTTATTATTCTTTCAATTAATCCTCTTGCTACCATTCTATCAACAAGAGTTGTTATATTAGCTCTTGTCACATTCATTTTTTCACCAAGAGTAGATAACATAATTCCATCATTTCCAGCTAGATAAATTAAATACAGTGCAGAAAACTGAGTTTCGGATAACATAAGTTCCTTGTAAAATTTATTAAGTACCTTTTGAACCATATTAGAAGTTTTAGAAATTACCTCTAATAATCTTAATGAACTGCTTCTATCATCATCTAATTCTTTGCTTTCTTTGTACAACTGTTATTCCCTTCCTTTCACAAGTATTATTTTATTCTTAACCAGTTTCCTAAAAATTTAATTAATATATAAATTGTCAGTTTACTAATTATTTATAATATATACTGATTTTATCTCTATTGTCAAGCCAATTAAGTAATATTATACCAAAATAAAAACAACCCTTAAAACTAATTAAAGGTTGTTTTTATTAACTATTTATGAGCTTTTTGTGGAAAAGTTGCTTTAATTGCATCTGCCTGAGCTTGAGTTATTATGTTAGAGCTAACTAATTCAGCAAATAAATCAGTTTTCTGCTTAGGATTTGCTGCAAAATAAGCTTTTCTTTGATCTGCTGTCATTCCTTTTACTTTTTCCATTTCAGCTTTTCTTTCAGCAGCTTTTTGTTTTTGAAAATCTAATATCTTAGTTTCTTCATCTGCTGTTATAGTTCCTGCTGTAACAAGTTTGTCAAGTTGTGCCTTGATTCCTTTTTGTGATTTATTTTCATTATGTTTTACTTGTTTTTGTGGTAAAGCAGCTTTAATTGCATCTGCTTGAGCTTGTGTCACTATGTTAGCATTAACTAATTCTGTAAACAAATCAGTTTTTTGCTTAGGGTTTGCTGCAAAATAAGCTTTTCTCTGATCTGCTGTCATTCCTTTTACTTTTTCCATCTCAGCTTTCTTTTCAGTAGCTTTTTGTTTTTGAAAATCTAATATTTTTGTTTCTTCATCTGCTGTTATTGTTCCTGCTGTAACAAGCTTATCAAGCTCTGTTTTTAATGATGTACCTGCTTTCTTATGATTCACCTTTGCGCTTTGGGAAGCTTTAACTTTAGCAGTTGAAGTTGCACTTTTAGCTGATGCATAAGTTGCAGTAGACAAAAGTGTTCCACTTACTACTAATGCTGCTATAACCTTGGTCATTAGTTTTTTATTTACCATTTAAATTTCCCCTTTCAAGCTTTTTAATATTTTATTTTATTTACATTTTTATATTAACCTGCTTGTGTGTCAACTTTATGGCAAACAAGTGAAATTTATGTTACATCTTAAGCAAAATAAGGCAGACTTTACTTTAACTTTTTACTGGTTTAATGTACTATGTTTTATGCCATAAATAAAGTAAATACAAAGTCCCATTACTAGCCAAATTGCAAATCTAATCCAAGTAACAGCCGGTAAACTTGCCATAAGATAAATACAAAAGATTATGGTTAATGCTGGAGTATATGGTACACCTGGACATTTAAATTTTCTTTCAATGTCTGGCATTGTCTTTCTTAAAATCACAATTCCCATAGATACAAGTATAAAAGCAAATAAAGTTCCTATATTACATAAATCCATAATTACATCTAATGGTAAAAAACCTGCCATAACAGCTGTTACAATTCCTGTTATTATAGTACATAATCCAGGAGTTCCATGTTTTTTAGATACCTTGGAAAATGATTGTGGTAACAATCCATCTCTTGACATAACCATGAATATTCTAACTTGACCATATAAAGTTACAAGAAGAGTAGAAATCATACCAATTACGGCTCCTACACCAACTAAAGATGATCCCCAATTTATTCCTATTCTTGATAAAGCACCCGGAAGTGCATTATTTACATCTATGGATGTAAATGGAACCATTCCCGTAAGTATAACTGCTACAGATATGTATAATACAATAACTGCAACCATACAAATTGTTAATCCAATTGGAATATCTTTGTTAGGATTAGCTGCTTCCTCTGCTGCTGTAGACACTGAATCAAATCCTATAAATGCAAAAAATATAATTGCCGCTCCTGACATTATTCCCTTAACTCCGTATGGTGCAAAAGGATGATAATGTGCAGGATTTATATGCGTAACTCCAAGAATTATAAACACAAGTATTACAAATATCTTTACACCAACTATAATATCATTTACTTTTGCACTTTCTGATACACCTAGATACAAAAGCCAAGTAACTACAGCAGTAATTAAAACAGCTGGTAAATCTACAACTCCTCCTGCCATAGGAGACTTTATGATTGCTGCTGGTAAATGTATACCATAGTCATTTAATATTCCAACTAAGGTTCCTGACCACCCTGAAGCAACTGCAGCTGCTGAAACAAGATATTCAAGTATTAAATCCCATCCTATAATCCATGCTATAATTTCTCCAAAAGCAACATATGAATATGAATATGTGCTGCCTGCTACTGGAAAAATAGTTGCAAGTTCTGAATAAGTAAGAGCACAAAGTGCACTTGTTAAAGCTGCTATTACAAAGGATATAGTAACAGCCGGTCCTGCCAAATGAGCTCCTTGACCCGTGGCAACGAATATACCCGTTCCAACTATAGATCCAATTCCGATTGCCGCTAAATCAAAAGCCTTCAATTCTTTTTTAAGACCACTCTTTTTAACGGACTGCTTAAAATCCTCTAAAGATCTTTTTCTAAATAGATTCATTAACTTAAGTCCTCCCAATAATCCTGAAAAAATTTATTTATACAAATGTATTAATTATAAATAAAAACAAATAGTTATACAACAACCGTATAAGTCAATATAAAGCATTTTTCAACATATTACCTCATTTTTCTTTAAATAAAGTAATTTTTCTTATATAAAAATAAGGCGAACTCATTAATTCGCCTACTTCCTATTTATTTACCATTTAAGACTACATCCTGTTTTATATTCAAATTCCTCTTTTATTACTTTCATTTTTTCTTCTTCTAGATTCTCTAACTTTAATTCTATGCTTAAATTTAAAGGGTTAAAAGATGGATTTTTCTTTATAGGTATACTTTCCCTTCTACAAAGCACTTGTGCTATTTTTATTATTTCATTTTGATTTACAGCATTGGATATATTCATGTTCCATCCTGTAATTTTTACAAGCTCACTAACTTTTTCTGTATACTTTTTCCCAATTTTAGGTGATATAAATGAAAGCTCTATGTACTTACCTTTATCATTTGATTTTATTCCCTTTTTATACGGTTTAAATTCTTCTTTTTCAAAACTTTCTTCTATAATCTTTAAGGCTTGATTTTGCTCAACTGCTTTAACTTCATTTCCACTTTCTATCATATCATTTGTCACATCTTTAATTGCTCCAGAACTTTTTACTAAAAGTTCTATTCCTGTTTTTTCTTTAAAAACATTTAATTTACTTTGTTCCACACTATGTTTAGAGTTCAATATCACCACAGCTTTCTTTTCTTCCAACCTATAGGATATCTTTTTTATATCTAGGTCATATAAAAGCTCTAATATTAAACTATCTGATGCATTTATATTTACTTTATCACTTATTTCCGCTTTCCATTTTGTTTGTTTTTCAAATTCCATACAAGCTTCATGTATGTCCTTCTCTACTACATCAGGAAAATCAAAGCTCAATATTACTTTCTTTTCATTATAAATAAGTCCAGCTTTTTTAAAGTTATACTTTGAAAAATATTCAGATATAAGATCATTTAATTCATTAGGCTTTAACTCTTTTGGCTTCAGTTCTTCCTGTACTACTTCCTCACTTTTACATTTAAATAAGAATAGCCTTTTGTTGTCATTTTCAAAGTATACAGACTTAACTACTAATTTTTGAATTTCATCCATTTCTAAAGCTTTTATTTTATTACTTCCAGTCCATATATATATTAATTCTTCTACTGTAAAAAATCTTTCTCCATAATTATGTAATATAAACTTCCATAATTCATTTATGTTATTTTCATCTAATTTGCTGCTTGATTTTATAACATAAGGTATTTGTTTTTTCCACTGTTTTCTTGGATTTTTTATATTAACCTCATAACATTCTCCACATTTTGGTGCATATACCCTTCCCCTCACTTCTGATAAAAGCTCATTAGAGAAGCTTTCTACTACTTCTTCATTACCATGTACCATAAATATGTTGTTAGGAGTTAATAAATTTATAAGTGACTTTATTTCTCCTTTATCTCCATGAGCAGAAAGTCCTACCTTTTCCACTTTACATTTCACAGGAATACTTCTTCCATTTAACTCTAACTTTTTATCTTCTTCATCCTCCAGCAAATTTAATAATTTTCTACCTGGAGATTCTTCATCCTGATATCCAGTTATAACTATGTACCCATTTTCCATAGGAGCTATCTTTTCTGCATAATACTGGCTGTAGCCTCCTGTAAGCATACCAGAACTTGAAATTATTATACAAGGCTCCTTATCTTCTAATATTTTCTCTCTAATTTCTTTTTTATCTACAGCAATTATGTTATCATCATAAAAAGGCTCAATTCCTCTTAATATCTTTTTACCAAGAGAATTTTTTAAGTAAAGTGGATTTAATTTATATACTCTATTTATATCCTTAATCATTCCATCCACATATATCTTTATATTTTTTATAGATTTCTTATTTAAAGCCTTCTTAATAATTAAAATAATCTCTTGTGCTCTTCCCAATGCAAAAGCTGGGATTAACATTTTTCCTCTATCTACTTCACATTCATTTATAAGTTGTAAAAGCCTTTCTTCCTCAACTTCTCTATTAGCATGAAGCCTGTCACCATAAGTAGTTTCAAAAATTGCAGCATCTGGTCTAAGTTTTGGAACCTTTAACCCATCTACTGTTTTTTGTGAAAATACTGAAAAATCTCCCGAATAAAATAAAGAGCCTTCTGGTGTGGTGATATACACACAAGAAGCACCTGCTATATGACCTGCTGTATAAAAAGTTATCTTTATATCTTCAAATATAGGAAACTCCACCATATAATTTATAGTAAATATCCTATTTAACATATTTTCAACATCTACTTCTGCATAAAGTGGAATTTCGGCTTCTCTATTGTTCATTATTTTTAAACTGTCATACAAGAGAACCTTCATTAAATCTTTTGTCATATTATTTGCATATATTTTAGCACTAGGATATTCCTTACTTATTATTGGTAATGATCCTATGTGATCCATATGAGCATGACTTATAATTATTGCATCAACTCCCCCTTGTTCTTGAATAGTTCTGAAATCCGGAAGAGGATCTTTAGATGCACTTTGTCTTATTCCACAATCTAAAAGTATATTTTTATTATAAACTTTTAGGAGTATGCAGCTTCCCCCAACTTCATGTGCTCCCCCTAGAAATGAAATTTTCATATAATACACCTACCTAAGTTTACTCATCAAACCTTCATAATTTGCTTAAACTGTGAAAGTTCAATCATCCTATATTATAACCTAAATTTATTTTTTGAGAAAGTAAATAAAAAAAGCTACTTTTTTTGAAACTTTATTGCTAATATATGTGTATAGAGTATTATATGTGTAATTGATATTATTTCATTTAAATAAGCTCTATTAGAGGAGGAACCATATTGGACATAGATAAGAAATTAATATTGAGATGTAAAAAATATGACAAGCCTGCTCTCATGGAATTGTTTAAAATATACGAAAAATATTTGTATGGATTATGTTACAGCTATTGTCAAAATCAGCATGATGCTCTTGATTTAGTTCAGGAAATTTATATAAAAATATTTAACAACTTAAACAAATTTAATGATGATATGCCTTTTCATCCCTGGGTGAGAAAGCTTTCCGTAAATATTTGTTTAAATTTCAAAAGAACTATTAAATCCAATTTAGTATCTCTAAATGGAGAGTTCAATGAAAATTCAACTTTAGAGGATACCATAGCTTCTGATTTCAATGTTGAATATGAAATTGAAAAAATGGATTTAAAAAGAATCTTAAAAGAAAATCTCAAAGCTTTGCCAGAAAACTATAGATTAGTTATAATATTAAGATACTATGAAAACTTAAGTTATAATGAAATTTCTGAATTGCTATGTAAACCTCTTGGAACTATAAAAACAGATCTTTATAGAGCAAAAGCTTTACTTAAAAAGAAACTAGAAAATATTCGGGAGGAATAAAAAATGAGCTGCAAACTTGATAAAAAATTTCTGTATGCTTACGCAGATAACACCATAGATCCTCTGGAAAAGATATTTGTAGATGAACATCTAAAATGCTGTGATGAATGTACTAAAGCTTTAGAACTTATATATGACATAGATAAAAACTTAAGTACTATGGAGGAAGATGATGATTTAGTTTTTCCAGAAAGGTTGAGCACAATTTCTGAATTAATAGCAGAAAATTGTATATCCCAAATTGAAGAAAAAGATCTAAAATTAAAAATTCAAAATAATTATAGAGTTTATAGAAATTTCAAAGGAAACATAAAAAATTCAAGAAGGCTTTATAAGAAGAATCCATTTAATAAATTTATTCATAAAAGTATAAAAAGCTCTATAAAATTTATAGAAAAACCAATAAAAAAATCTATAACTAAAAAAATCAAAAAAACAAAGCTTTTTAAACTATTTAATGCAAGTTAATTTTTGTAAAATGAGGTGTATTTAAGTGTTTATACTCATTACATTTTTAAAGGTACTTGGAATATTGTTATGTATTATACTTTTTATATTAGCATTATTGTTATTTATTCCGTTTAAATATAATTTGTATTATAACATTAACGATAGTTCAAATTTTGAAGGAACTATATTATGGCTGTTCAACTTATTTAAAATTAAAGCTTTGCAAGAAGAAAATTTTAAAATAACACTTTTTATAGGAAACAAAGCTATTCGTGTAATTTCTGAAAGTGAACACTCAGAAATTAAAGAAGTTAAGAATGATAATAAAAAATCTAAAAAGACAAAAACAAATAATATTAAAAGCTTTATGGAAAAAAAGTTTTTAAGCTGTGTATTTTCTTATTTTAAAGATATGTTAAAAATAGTTAAACCTGATGAAGTAAAAATAAATGGTGTTTATGGTTTTGATGATCCTTGTATTACTGGGTTATTGTCTGGTTTTATACCAATAATTGCACAAGTAATTCCTCACAGCTATATAAACTTAAATCCTGTCTTTGATGATGATGTTATAGATATAAAAGCTAGCATGTGTGGAAAAACATTTTTATTTTTAATGGTTTTTAGAACTTTAAAATTTATATTAAAAAAGGATGTTAGAAAAATTTTACTAAAAAAATCTAAAACTAGTGAAACTTAATTAATACTTTATGTGTATTAATTATTGTAATAAAAAATTGAACAAATTTAGGAGGATTTTAATTATGGCAAATGGTTCATCTATTCCAGAAAATTTAGAGGTGTTATTTAATAAATTACAAAACTTTTTAAAAACTGAAACTGTTGTTGGAGAGCCTATGATCATTGGAGAAACTACTTTAATTCCTATTATATCTGTAAGCTTTGGATGCGGTACTGGTTACGGCAATGGCACTGATGATAAAGGAAATAATGGTTCCGGCGGTGGTCTTGGTGTTGGAGCTAAAGTAACTCCTAACGCTATGGTTGTGATCAAAAATGATTCTGTTACTATGCTTCCTGTAAGTGACAAAAGTAATATTGAAAGTCTTTTAGAAATGGTGCCTGGTATAGTATCAAAGTTTAAAAAAGATAAAAAAAATAATAGTACTGAAAAAAAATCTGAAGAAGAGTAAAAGAAGGTATATAGATTTGAACTTGTACAAATCTATATACCTTCTTTTTGTAAAAAATAATTTTTCTATATTCAATAAATATCTAAGTAAGACTAAATCCCTTTCCATAAACCTCATAGGAATCTTGAACTAAAACTAAAGCATTATTGTCCACTTCTTTTACAATTTGCTTTAATTTAATTATCTCCTTACTAGTAATTACACACATCAATATTACTTTTTGGTCATCTGTATATCCGCCTCTTGCTTCTAGCTTAGTAGTTCTTCCATTCATTTCTGTTAAAATGAGCTCATTAATTTTTTCAATATTATCAGATATTACATAAACTGATTTTGAGTCTTTAAATCCTTTAATATACATATCAACAACTCTTCCTATTATGTATACTGTTACAATACCATATAATGCTTTTTCTATTCCAAATACAAAAATAGTTAAGCAAACAATAGACAAATCAATACACATCATAACTTTGCCTACAGGCTTGTGTATAAATTTAGATATCATCTTAGCTACTGTATCTGTTCCTCCTACAGAAGCTTGTTTACTTAGCAGCATTCCTAATGCAAGGCCTGTCATAACACCACCTAGCACTGTTGCTAAAAATATATCTTTTGTGAATGGGCCAACTCCACTAGTCAATTCAACAAAAATTGGAACTAAGAAAGCTCCAAGCACTGTATTAATAACAAACTTTTTACCCAATATATATAACCCCAGCAAAAAAATAGGCACATTAAATATTCCTATTATTATTGACTTTTTGATATGAGTCACACTTTCAAGCACAATGGCCAATCCTGATACTCCCCCTGGAACAATATGATAAGGAGAAAAAAATGCGTTCAACGCAAAAGAAAATAAAAAGATTGCAAATACAATACTAACTAGATCAATTAACTTGTTTTTCATACCCATCCACCTTTCTTAAATAAATATTAAGTTCTAAATCATACAACATAAAAACCTCCCATCCTACATTAGGATGAAAGGCTGAACTTTCTAGCACTAATTATACATTAAAATTAATACTAATCATCTTCATTTCCGTTACATATTAAATTTTTCAAATTACAATAAAACCATACCATAATTCATTATACACTGCGCTTTAAATTTGTCAATGAATTTAAAGATATTATTTTAAATTTTGGTAATATTTTAAGTAATATTTAAACTTAATATATTATTTTAAATGCCATTTAAATTTTTAACTATTATTTTAAGTGATATCATAATTTTTTATTTGATGGAATTAGGTTTAATATCTTCAAATATATACTTATGCATTTGATTTTTAGTAGCATTCAAATCAAACATCAAATACCAAACATTGTCTATCATTTTTCCATCACAATACCCATCTAATGGAAACCTTTGCTCTCCTATATCCTTGATACCTAATGTATATATAGATGTTAGCATCTTTAATATATCAGTATTTGACATATTCGTTTCTGTATAAGGAAGCAGCTCAGAAACTACATTTACTATACTGGTAGAAGATATTTTCTTAATTTTATTTAATACAGCAATTAATACGTTTCTTTGTCTTTGAGTTCTTTCAAAATCTCCACCAGCAGTATATCTTATTCTTGTATAAGCTACTGCTTGTCTGCCATTAACTTTTTGCAATCCAGGATTATTAATAAGAGGTATGGATGCATTTTCAATCTTAGAAGTTTCTTTTATATATCCATTTATATATTTTATTTCCTCTGGTGTTATATTTATCTCTATACCACCAACACTATCAATTATTTTTTCAAATCCAAAAAAATCTACAGTAACGTAATCCTTTATATTTAAATCAAAATTCTTATTTAACGTTTTAATAGCCAACGTTGGTCCACCATAAGCATATGCATGAGTAACTTTAGTCATTCCATAACCATCAACATTAACATAAGAATCTCTCATAATAGAAGATATCTTTAACTTTTTGTGTTTTTTGTCAAGAGTTAAAATCATAAGTGCATCAGAACGTGATGCTTCATCTTTATATCTCCTATCAATCCCAAAAAGAGCTATATTTATAATTCCATTATCTTCTTTTGTTGAACTATTACTTATATTTAATTCTGAATTATTTTTTGGTATTTTTACC
Organism: Clostridium drakei; assembly: GCF_000633595.2. Lineage (GTDB taxonomy): Bacteria > Bacillota > Clostridia > Clostridiales > Clostridiaceae > Clostridium_AM > Clostridium_AM drakei. Next base: position 44,482 of record NZ_JIBU02000020.1, read on the forward strand.
TTATTTACTTTACTTAATTCAGCATTAAAGCATGAAATAATTGCTCCAATTGCTATAACTAGAACAATTATAGTAGTAAATATAATTTTACAATTTTTCTTCATAGAATAACCTACTTTTCATATTACACAGTTTTATATTTTATTATATGCTTTTAAAAAATTAAAAATAGAATATTATAGATTTAAGAATGATGACACTACCTCACCCAATTTAGATAACTTTATCTAAATTAAAATTAAATAACATCAACCGCAACATCTTTATGATTTAGGCTGCTCTGTTCTATAAAATGCTTATCTTCTAATTTAAACACTTTATCACATATTTTTAATGCCGTATTCCTATGAGTAATAATTATACAAGTTGGTGTTGGCTCTAAATTTTTGATAGTTTCTAAAACATTTATTTCTGTTTCTGAATCTAATGCAGAAGTAGCTTCATCCAATATTAATATAGGAGTTTTATGAAGTAGTGCACGAGCAATGGCAATTCTTTGTGCCTGCCCCTCTGACAGGCCTGTTCCCCTTTCTCCCAATATCGTATAAAGACCATTTGATGAATTTTTAATAAACTCCCAGGCGCAAGCTGCCTTTGCTGCATGTTTAAGTTCTTCATCAGTAGCATATGGATTACCTAATCGAAGATTTTCTGCTATAGTACCTGAAAAAAGAGTATTCCCTTGAGGAACATATGACATGAATTTTCTAGTACCAGCACTTACTTCTATAATATTTAAATTATTTTTGATATATATATGTCCTTTTTCAGGATATATCAATGAAAGTAGCAAATGTATAAAAGTCGTTTTTCCCTTGCCAGATGAACCTACAAGAGCAATTATCTCTCCAGGATTAATATTTACAGATGCATTACTTAATACCATTTTATCTTCTTTATAACTAAAATCAACATTTTGGAATATAACACCTGCTGTCTTAATATCAGTAACCATTAAATCTTTATGGTCAATGCCCAAACTCTCAAGTTCCATAATTCTTTCAGTGGAAGCTATTGCAGCAATCACTTGTGGTAATGAAGAAGCAAGTCCATAAAATGGGCCTTGTATATTTCCTACTAGCTGTAGTAAAGCTGTAAGTGTACCGAATGTAGTGATACCTTGAGAAAGTTTTGAAGCATTAAAGCAAAAAATAAGAAAATAACTTATCCAATAACCTGAAGATAATGCCACATTGGTTAATACTGACATCTTTGTACGAGATACTGTTAAATGAATTCTATCTTTTTGAATCTCCTTGACTATATTAATGTTTTTATCATCAAGACAAAAAGTTTTAATTATTAACATATTTTGAAATGATTCATTTAGGAATGAACGATATTTTGATTCCAGTGCTTGATACTTTAAGTAAATTTTTTTTAATTTTGATGAATAAATACGACTCAACAAAATTGTACTAGGTGATATAACTATAAACGCTACAGCTAAAAATGGATCTAACATTAAAAGAGTTATAAAAGATCCTATGAGCAGAACACTTAATGATATTATATTTGGTATTGTAGTTATAATCATATTTGTTATTGCATCAACATCACTAGTCATCCTAGTCAAAATATCTCCACTGTGATACTTGCAAAATTCCATCCATTTCGTTTGCATAAGTTGATTATATAATTTTTTTTGAATACTATTAGAAATTTTTATAGAACACTTAGACGTTATTACTGCGACTGCAGCTCTCAATCCTATATCTAAGATTATAGTGATAGCAAATACTGCTAAGATTCGGAATAAATTATGAAATTGTGATAACGTAGCTGCATCAATCAACTTTTTCGTTATTAAAGCCCTATATACACAAATCAATGAAGATAAACTACCAAAAACTATAATAAATAAAAGATAATGAATAAAGGGCTTTCCTTGTAGTATTAACCACTTTGTTTTTAACCATAAATCTTTCAACTAATGAGCCCCCTTCATAAAAATATACATATAAATAAATGCATTTTAATTATTTTAGTATTAAACCACTGGTTAACCCAGTGGTTTAATACTAAAAATTAAATTTTTTCTTTAGGCTGATGGCCTATTCCCCCATTCTCTATGACCATTTACAGTTACTCTGATATGATCTTCTCCATTTCCATCCAAGGCACCTTTTGTGCAACCTACACCCAATTCCCAAATTTCCGGTGTTTCCCATTTCTTCATCTTTTCACCTCCTTTTATAGTGTTTATAAAAAAAATATATTTCTAATATACTTCTTTTTTATACATACTAATAAAATGTTTAAAAATTAAACTAGTAATTATAATTTTAACTGATGATTCTTTAGATTGTGTCATTGAATCTCCAATATCATTTAAAGCTTTTTTAATTTTATCCATATCTAAATAAATTCGTAATTCTTTATCTTCAACTAATTCTTTTGTTTCCTTTTGAATTTCTCTCCATATAGGTACCAACCTTTGTACCCAATCTGCATTTTGCGTTCCTCTTACATCATAATTCAGTCTTACTTTATCTGGTAAAATTTCTTTCATAGCTCTACGGATTAAATATCTTTCACGTCCTTTTCTAACATATTGTTCTTCAGGGATTCCCAAACAAAACTCAATAACTCGCTTGTCTCTAGTTGGATCCCGACTAATTACTCCATATTTTAATGATACTTTTGTATCTACTCCACCCATTTGAGAAAATACTGTTGGATCAACAGTCATTTTACGTGCTTCTTCTAAATCATAATATCTTCTCTGATATGATCCAATACCTAATTTTTTAAAATATTCATCAACCTTCCATCTTAATTTAAATTCTGGATTTACAACTGCAATTGATTCTTTTATTTCGGACTTACCTCTTATTTTTTTATATAACGTTTTTATACAATTTGGTAAAATCATTTTTATAAATACTTTTAAAACATGAAAATATTTATAATTATAAAATTTGCAAAATTCTGTAATTTCTTTATGTATTGATAACAATTTCACCTTTTTATATAATGTTATTAAGTGAATTCCAATATCTCCAAAAGAAATTGTAAAGTTTCCATTTTGTCCATCAAGAAGAACACTACAACCTCTTTTTGATGCAATAGATTCTATTTCATTTATCCAAAAAAAATTTCTAAAAAATTTATAAGGCTGTTCTAAAAATTCTAAATATTCATCTACATTGGTAAATGAATTTTTGCCTTCAGAATTACAATAGGTAACATCAATATTTTTATGCTTTTTGCATATAGCCTCAATATATTCAGTTTCATTTGCTATATAATCTTTATATAAGTAATCTACATAATCAGGAAAAGGAATTGCACTAAATGCTTGTAACCTTTTACCCTCAGAAGCTAATTTTTGTGCAGCAACGCATGCTACTGATCCAGAATCAAGTCCACCACTCATCTTAATTCCAATTGGACCTATACTGCGAAGGCGACAATGAACAGCTTCAAAAAATATTTTTTTAAAAGCTTCATTATATTCTTCATCAGATTTAAAACGAACTTTAGGTAAATTTAATGGATCCCAATATTGTTTCTTTACCATTTTGTTATAATTTATCCTTATAGTATATGCTGGAAGTAACTGTTTAATATCCTTATACACAGTTTCATTGCTATCAATTTCATGCATAGGCCCTTCTAAAGATAAAAAATTTGCAATCCACCTATCATTCAGCACTTTACCTTCTTGGCAAATAGAAAATAATGGTTTTGCAAGTGTACAAAATGCAAATATATTTGAAGAATGGTAAAAATAAAAAGTTCGGTTTCCCGTTTGATCTCTAGCACAGAATAATTCTTTTTTATTTCCGTCCCAAATCGCAAAAGCAAAATCTCCCACTAAATATTTAGGACACTTTTCTTCCCATTTTTTATATGCCATTAAAATAAGCTGACTATCAGAAATATAATCCCATTCTAACTTTGGCACATTAAATAAAGTAAAAATTTCTGTACGGTTATCAATGATAGCATCAGCTGTTATTGCCAAGTTTGTTACCTTATCAAAATAAGGTAACTTTTCAAACTTAGATTCAGGGGTAATATACTGCACTGCACAACCAAAAAATATTTCTCTATTTTTCCAAGTTGCTACCTTGTCCACATGGTAACTACTGATCTTATCCATCATTTTCAAGCCTACTTCTTCTGAAACCTTCTTACCATCTATAGAAAAAATTCCACATATTGCTCCCACTATTTTCTCCCCCTAACTTTACTCGAAAACTTCATAACTTCTGTAAAGCTATTACATCCAAGCCCACCAGTTACAATAATTTTTCCACTTCTCAGCCATGCATGAGCTAATAGCTTTTTTTGTTTATTTTTTGCCACTCCTAGATATAAAGTGGAATCTATTTTTCTTTTTTTTAACATTCTTTGTGCTGTGAGAGCTTGAACAAAACATTTGCTTTCCCATGGTGTAATCCTACTAACAACTGCAACTGCCCATCCAATTTTATTTATAGTTACTTTATTAATATCACTTATCTCCTCAGAAGATTCTTCTTTATATTTTCCAACAAATTCAACTAAATTATTAAAAGGTAAAAACAAAATTACAAATCTAAATATACCAGATAGAAAAAATCCATCAATTAATAATACTTTTTCTTGCCATGATAATTTGAAAAACTTTGCTATTTTATTAGTTAATTGTAATAAGGCTTTCATTATATAATCCATTTAAAAATGTTAATACAGTATCTTCACATGTTTTTGCATCCACATCAAATTCTTTGATTAGTATTGAAACTACCTCTTTTATTGATATTGGTCTTTCAATAATTTCCCATACACGACTACCTACACTATTAAAACCATAATACTTTCCTTTGCTAATATCCATCATAACTATTTCATCATCCATATATGTAGAGTCCAATCCTAATTTTTGAGTTATGACATCGTCAATAGAGATAATATTCTTTACCATACCAATCACTCCTCTTTAATTTATACTAAACATTCTATTTTTTGCTTTATAAACTTAACTTGATCTTCTAAAGAAAATATATCTTTAGGTCTAACTAGTTTGAAAACTTCAATATTTTTAGATATCTCTAAACATTGTTTAAAATATTGTGATTTTGTACCAAGAATTCTAAAAAGTACTCCACGATATATATTTTTTAAAAGAATATTTAGTTTATCAACTCCATGAAACTGGTTAATTTCTACACAATTGCACTCTTCTGGGCTAATTTCAAATATAGCCACAAGAGGAACAGGTGAATCTAAGAAACCTTCTTTTATTGTAAAAGAATACTTATTTTGTTTTGTAGAAACTTCACATACTTGACTTTTGTCTTCTCCCACTATTTCTAAACTATCACTCCATAATTTTTGCTGAGGATATCCTGGTTGTGCAATTGGAATACCTTCTTCATTTATTTTAATAACTGATATATCATCTGTTAAAATCAAGTGTCCAATTTTGCGAAAGGCTGAAGATAAAGTTGACTTACCAGCCCCAGAAACACCAGAAAGTATAATAGCCTTTCCATCAATAACTACAATACTTCCATGTATTGAAACCATATCTCGCTGTAAAAGAAGTGTCCCTAGTGCCATTCCTAGCAAATATAGCCTCATAGAATTATCACTAGCATTTTTATCAGGTTCTACAATGATAAAGTTACCATTTCTTAAATAATATTTTCCAACATCATCTATCTCAAAAATCAATTCATTTTGAGATATCTTTACATTTTTCTCCTCCCATACTACTTTATCAATCCTTATTGGTACTTTCCCCTTAACAATGTTAACATCAATTTTTTCTGACTCTTCAAGTTCAATAAGCTCAGGAAGATAAAAATCCGAAATAAATTTTAGACCAAATGCTCTATATAAATACCTATTTTTATCGTTACACATCATCTTATCCCCTATAAAATATTTATTTTATCTACTCATTTACAGAACATGCAGTACTAATAGTTGATCAATCATCTATGTTACTATTTTACCATTTTCCTATTTTTTGACATCATGCCATGGTTTAATCTTTTTATACCACATATAATACTCCGTATAATCTACTTATTATACCAAAGTGGTATATAATCTTACTATTGGAATAGTATCTATAATTCTGTTAAGAATATTCTAATCAGTCCACTATCTATAGTTCTAACCATTTAAACAAATCAACCCGCTTTCTTAAATAATTAGATTGTGATAGCAAAAGAACTCTTTTCTGATCTATATTAAAATCCCTACGAAAGATACCATATATTAGACGGTGTAACCATGCTAAAGGTATAAACATTGGGTGTTTTTTTACATAGCTATATCTTTTTGAAAGTTTATCTGCTCTTGGGAAAAAAAAACCTACTATACATTTAAATTTCCCCATGAAACTATGGGATTGTCTATCACTTTCACAATAGGATAAAAGCTTATCGTCTACTGCACTCAAAATTACTTTACCATAAATTCCTCCATAAACTCCTCCAATAAAAACACTATCTATAATCATATCTATATATTCATTGTTCTCTACTTCCCTATTATATAATTCGTTTGGCACAACCATGTGAAATAATCTTTTACACACTTCAAATATGGCAATAACAAAGTTTTCAATTTTGCACTTCTTAACTTGTTCATAAAAACTATTCCAATTAACTTTATGCCTCTGTGTTTCAACTAAAATTACTAAATCACAAAGCTGTCGAAGTCCAAATCCCGAATACACAAAGTGCACAGCCATATGTAAGCATAAGTATAGAATTTGGTTTTCCAATGAAGGAACTAATACAGTTGCACTGCATATGTTAACATTTTCAGTATTTTCCCATATACTTCTTTCGATATAATCGGCATTTTTGAAATACAGTGTATCTATTAACTTCCAATGAAGTTCAATAGGAAGAAATCGTTTATGTGAAAATAATATATGCTTTGAGTCTCTAGAATACTCAAAATATCCTAGGTTCAAAAGAATTTTTTCTACTTTCTCCACATCTTCAAAATGTACAAGTATATCTGAATCCGACATAGTTCTCAGTTCCTTCACTGGATAAAGTTCCCTGAGTACTAATCCTTTCAACCCTATCACTTGTATTTCGGCTTCATTTAGAGCCCTTAATACAGAAGTCATTTTATTAATATTTTGTTTCTGAATTATTGAAGCTAAAATCGTATTTTTTTTCCATTTTAGCACGATTTCATCTTCATGATTAAAATTATCTTGCATACTCTTTATTATGGGATATAAAAATGCAAATACATCGTGTTCCTTTGCCATTTTAAAGACTATGTTCCAATTAATATTATCTACTTCAGCATTGTTAATCTTTTCCCCATGTATTGATGCAGTTAAAAGACACGCTAAGCATTGTTGATCATTATTCATATTAAACCTCCAAATTATTTAATAGTACATAATATGGTATAATCTTAACTGCGGCACATTAAATCATGTATTGGATATTTTCCAATACATGAAGTTTATTAAATTAAAACAAAATAAGGAAATCGCATAAAGTATAAATTTTTAATTATGCAATTTCCTCAAGTAAGTAAATGATTCAATTGCAAATTAACTTAATCCCATATATCTCTCATTCTTTAATTTTATTAATAATGCATTAAAGTCACTAACTAAAGCTGGGATATCTGGGGATGTGCTTGTATTTTATAATGGTAATACATCTGTTGCAATCATCGAAGTATTATATATTCCTGCAGATTTTATATCACCACCTCTATTATAGTTTTTTGAAGCGATAACCTTCTTTGTAATAGTTTTGCTATTTGTAGCAGTAGAACTAATATTAACAAGTCGAACATTACCTCCTGCGTCTAAGAAATTATTATTGTAAAATAACATATCCCATAAGAACGCACTGACAGTGTTTGAAGCTAAATCATTTAATAAGGGCGACACTGTATTTAAAAATATATTTTTTTTAAATAAAATTGTTTTGCAATTTGCTCCACCTACTACTCCTGTTGCTGGGAAAACAAGTTGCATAAATACATTTGAATATTCACTATAAGTTTTTGTTGGAGATAATATAAGATTATTTCTAAATCTAAAGATTCCTACTACTCCTATCATCTTTATTAATGTTGTTGAACCAGACACTCGATAATCAATTGTATTTCCCTCAAACTCAATCAAATTAGCACTGATACTATCAATTATGATTGGAATATATACAGAAGAATCAGAGCAGCTAAAACTATTTTCAATATATTTTAAAATACCTACATAGAATCCATTTCGAGTATCGGATGTACTATCAAATGGGCATTTTAAAATCTTCCCTGCACCTAGTATAGTAGCACGATTTTTTTCAAAAACTATTTCAGAAGTCATTAAACCATTAGAAGTTGAATTACTTACCTCTGAAAAATAAAGACATTTTCCTGTGTTGTTCTTAACTCGTATAGTGCCATTATTACCTCCGTTTGGCGAGTTATCACAAGTTATAAGCCAACCTATTGCAACTTCAAAATAATTACCCTCAATTAGCACATTATCAAATCCATCTGCTACTTTTAGCAGTTCCCTGGTAGTTACATTATCAATAAACTTATTGTCCCATATATGAATATTTGCAAATGATTCTGTTCCAACATTCGATGGTTTCATATAAATTTGATGGTCTAATGCTCTACCAAAAGTGCAATTATATATATCCACATTATTTGAATCAACTCTTATACACTCTCCAGTGCTGTCGTGAATATATATATCGTGAATCTTTATATTATCGCCTCTAGTCCATATGTCAGCATAATTTATAAAATTAGTACTGGCATCTGGAATATTGCTCTGATTACCATTGATTGTTCCACCATATATTACATTATTGCCACCCAATCTAATAGTAGGATATTGTGTTTTATCATAATTTCTAGTTATAGTTGCACCATTTAAATCAACAACTAAATTTACTGGAATATTAATATATTGATTAATTACATACTCTTTTCCTCTTCTAAATCGTAGAATATAACCATTTGATACAGCATAATTAGCCATATCATTAATTCCTTGTGCAATATCTGTACTAAAATATTGTGATTGTTCTGGATATACATAACTGAAGTCTGATTGATTAGCCTTTTCTGATAACTGCAATTGTATTCTTTTTATTGGATAACTTATATCCTCCATAGAATCCACCCCTATACATACTATGAAGGCTTGTACTAATTGCACACATAATAGTAGAAAAAATATATTCTTATTCTTCATGTCATTACATCCATCACCTTTTTAATAAATATAGTTGTCCGTTTTTTCAATAAATACAAATACTGCATCATATCCTTGATCTATATATTTTTTAGCTATTTCTACTTTTTCCAATATCTCTTCTTCTAATCCTTTTGTATAACTTTTTCCTTTCATAAACACTTTTTATCTTATGCTAACTTCTTTTTAATAATTAATCTTTTAGCCATTCCAAAGACATATTGAAATTCAGTTGACCTGAAGCTAATTATAAGAAATATCACATTTGGAATTATGACACACACAATTATTTTACTTATGAAGCATATTACTCCGTATCCAGGTACCATACTACATACATAATATGTTAAAGCTCCAACCAAGCAAATAACCACAGTATAAATCACAAGTTTAAAATAATAAATTAACTCACTTTTCTGAAAATAGTTTTTAAATAGAACATTCGTCTCCCATGGCATTTCTATAAAGAAGTAACTAATGATAGTAGAAATAATTACACCATTAATGCCTATCTTTGAAACAAGCACTATATTAAATATAAGATTAATACCACAACCTACTAATGGTCTAAATTTATCTTCCCACCACATACCATCTGCATCTTTATATGTCTGAACTATCTTTCTAATTAGAGTGATATAAAAATATGCTACTAATAATATTACTGTTGTAAATTCTAGCATTAAACTACTTCCAACCCATATCATCATAAAAGGTTGATATAAGCATACCAAACATATAGAACACCATCCAACTATCCAGGCATTAATAAATGTTAACTTATTAAAATCTCTATAATTTTTTTCTTTTGTTTCAACAATAATACTATTGCCTATCCCTGCAGTTATCGCTCCATATATTAATGTCAAAAAAGCAGTTATTGCAGAAATAATATAACAATAATTCCCGTATATGCCAACTGTAGACAATCCCAAAAATGCAGATATTATTATATTATCTAAAGATGTTGAAACCGTATTGCCAATTTTCTGAAAAGCCAGCGCACCTACCCGTTTTGCAATAACAAGTGTAACAGCCTTATTTAATATACCCCTACACCGATATTGTGGATATCTCCTATCCACTAATATTGAGCATATAATATTATCTGTAACAGTACAAACAATATTTGAAATTACATACAAAATGAAACTTTTAAATTCGATAAGTAATATTAGTTGAATTATGCTAATAACTATACGAACTGAAACACCAACCTTTTCAATTAGATCACTACGTTGATGGGCTGTTAACAATGATTTTTTATACGCAAATAGAAGATAGCTAATTGATGTATTTACTAGATATAAAAAATACAGAAAATATATATTAATATCTTTGGGGTATGATCCACTGATTATATATTTAATAAATGGTAATAAACTTAATCCAACAAATAAAATTCCTACACCAATCAATCTATATATTTTTCTATATAGATTTAACAGGGCACAAATTTCTTCTTCATTATCTTTAGCTATAGGTTCATACATACTAAAAATCATTGCAGTTCCAAAGCCTAATTCAGACAAATTTAATACCTGCAATATTGAAGCAAACAGACTATTTAATCCGAGATACTCTTCACCTAGAACCTTAATAATTATTGTCCTTATTATAAATGGAAATAAAATACTAACTATTCTATTTGCAATACCGTATATAATATTCCTTGAAGAATTTTTTGTTCTTTCAAACTTCATATAAACCTCATGTCCAATCCCTTAGAATTTATTCCTATTTTTTAGAGCTAAATTTATACTAAATAGCTAGCAGGTCTACCCTTTTTATAGGATTTGAGAAGTCCTATTTGTTACCATTCTTTTTAACCTAATTTGTTTCCTAATGAAATCATACTCTTGCTTTTTTTTAGTTATCGAATTATTAATTCGCCGTTTATCGAATAACTTAACTATTAAATAGTTAATTGTAGCCATCAATTCAGGAAATTTATTAAATAATATGAAGTCCATTTTATGTAATCCTGATACTTTTGTATTCTTAATCAAAATTTCCAAATCATTTCTTATTTTTTCCTTATAAGAAATCATATATCTCCGCTTATTTTTAATTTTTGAGTATTTCAAACGAGCATAATAATTTAACATTAAAATATAGTATTTTGCCATACATTTATCTGATTTATCAAATTCTTTATGGATTTTAAGATATTTGGCGAAATCCATATAAAATTCAAGAACATCAAGAGTTCTTTCTGTAAAAGAACTTGTACTAGAACTGGTATTTCCTTTAAAATAAAAATACAAAACATTATCTATGGATACAAAAACTTTGCAATGTTTAAAAATATTTAGCATAAATCGGGTGTCCTCTCCATTACATCCCTTAAATCGCTCATCATTGATTACATCACGGCGGAATAATTTTGAATACACACTCCACCTAATAATATCTACATCAAAAAATTTTGAGTAAAGTTCTCGGCAATCGTCGGATATTATTTGACGTATTAAAGTATCATCTTTAACACTATTGCTTTCATATAATTCTAATACTTCGTCAAAATAGAATACTTTGCTTCTTGAATCTACAATATCTGCATTTTTCATAAGCATCGTATCTAATAATATCTCATACATTGTCGGTGCAATATAATCATCACTATCTACAAATCCAATAAATTCCCCTTTTGCAATACTTAATCCATAATTTCTTGCTGATGAGACACCTTGGTTTTTTTGCTTTACTAAAATAATACGTGGATCAAGCTTTTCATATTTCTTACATATTAAATAGCTGCTGTCTTTAGACTCATCATCCACCAATATTATTTCAATATTTTTATAAGTTTGATTTATAATGCTATTCAAACATCTTTCCAAATAATTCTCAACATTGTATACAGGCACAATTATACTTATTATACCTTGCAGAAAACAATTTTTGGTATTCTTGTTCATTTGAACCTCCCTATCAATTTTCTTTACTTAATCAAGATTTGAAAATTGTACTTTCTTCTTATTCTAATAATAAATCTCAAAGACCTATTAATATAACTCACTTTCCGCACTCATTTTATAGTTTTCTAATGAATTATTACCAAAATTTTTTAAATATCTTTCAAACCCTTTATGTAAAAAGTATAATAGCATTTAAAATTCTCTAGTAAGCTTCTCGGTTATCAATGTTTTTAACTAGTTATTTTTAACAATACTGATAGGAATTTGTCCCCATTGTGCAGCTACTTCTGAAAAAGAACTATAATAACTACCAATAATCTTATCTGTTTTAGATAAACATAGTAAATCGATTAAAGCACAGATAATACCTTCACTTGAATTCCGATTCAATACTTTCTTTCCTTGGGTTATAACTCTGCCCTCAAACTCTTTGCATAATAATTTTTCTTCATCTAACGAATCGGTAGATAAAAAGAACTTAACATTGGGATTATTATCAATTTCATTTTTCATTTGCTTTATAAATCCTTGTGAAGAACTAGTTTGAATTGCATTAATGTTATCTGATCGTCTAATATGTACACCTATTATTTTTCCATTACTAAAGTTATAAATTTTGTTTACTTTATCCAATACACTATCTAAAGGTTTATATATACCAAAATTTAATTTGGTGTAAAATTGATGACCTGTTGCAATATAAACTTTATCATTTTCCTTTATTCCATTAAATGCGTTCCTAGGCAATAAAAGACCTTGCCTCAAGTTCTTAACACTTTTATCATCAAGATATAACTTTGAAGTAATTCTCTGATAAAAATGGCTTATTTGATCCATTTGTTTAATATCTTTCAATGGTATGCTTTCTAATGGTTTAAATAATTCATAAAACGAACAATTCAACTCTTTATTTTTTTTCCAACTTATAATTATATTTGATGATAAATTATAGTCATTGTTTAATTCTATCATTGAGCTAATTGCTCTCAATCTATTACATAACCCACCAGTAGGTTCAAAACATATCATGATTTATTCTCCTCCAATTAAAAAAATATATAAATAAACTATACGTTTAAACATGTCATTAGTAATGTTTGCTAATATTATTTTCTTTACAAATAACTGAATACCTATATTCGAAACTCTTGTATACTATTACATATTATCAATTCATATTTCATTCATATTGTTTCATTGTCTTAAAATATCTGATACTTGAAGTTTCAGATATTTTAATCACTAACCATAATACAACAAATAAAACGAGTGTCTGATAATTAAATGCACCCAACGACCTCTCTGTAAGAGAATACACTGCAAAGTACAAAATATATATACAAATAAAAAATCGTTCTGGTGATGATGACATATTGCGAGTATGTGCACATATTTTGTAGATCATTAATAAAAAAACAACTACACCTACTATTCCAATACTCATCCATAATTCTATTAAACCATTATGACTTCCAACTGGAATTCCACCCAATACCAAATTATATTGCCTGCAAATTTTGAGAAAAATATCATTATTAACATCCCATGCCGTTCCATATCCATAACCAAACCATTTATTTCCTAACATCATTTCACTTGTTATTATATTCCATATTGGTAATCTTCCTGTTAACGTAATATTTCTTCCAAAAGTTTGTAAAACACCATTAAATATACTCAAACAATACACTACAATAGACCCAAACACTACATTAATTAGTAGATACATTTTTCCTAAACTTACTGTTGAATTTCTATGATCAATTACTATCATAATTACAAATGGCAATATCATACAAACAATGGCGCCTACCGCTTTACATAAAATAATTAAATAAAACTGAATTATTATAAACAATACATACTTAAGAATTCCTTTTTGTTTATTAGTCATTAACCAACGAATTTTTGATAATGTTATTAATATGCTAAAAGTTAATTCCCCCGCCATATTATTCTTTGTTGAGAAAATTCCTACTAATGCACCTGAGTTATCATACGCCACCCCTTTAAATGCCAACATCATAATAAATATCAAAATCAATATTATGAATTGTGCATTAATAGTATAATCGAGCAATTTATTAAGGGATAGTTTATTTGCTAAATAATTTGCATATAAAATCGTCACCAATAATTCAAAGCAATTCTTAACTGTAGTTGTATAATCGGATGTAACAGTCAAAGATATAGCCAATAATGCAGAATAAAATATAGCAATATATATAGATTTAGAATATACTTTGTATATAGATTTAGAATATACTTTCAAATTTTCAAACTTATATTGTACCAGAAGTTCAATACCTATAATTGAGTATACAATGATACTAAAGATAGTTTCAGCATGAGCACCCAAAACCACATCTCCAAATCGTCCTACCCCTCCCATAAACTTTACAAGAACTACAATATTCAAAATAGATATGGCATTTAGTTTTGATAAGTTTTTTTTGCAATAATACTCCATAATAATCTATTAACCGCCCCTTTTCTTCAATTTTATTTTTTATCTAGTAACGATTGATATAATACATGATATTGCTGCTTAATAATATCTGGTGCATATTTCTTCATTACATAATTATTTACTTTCTCGCCAATTGAATCAAATCTCTCACGGTCATATAAAAACAGATTATATACATCTTGAATTTTTTGAATTATCATTTTTAAATGTTCCTCATCGTTTTGGTAGTCGTAACCATAAAACAATGACTTATCAGAAATGTCATTAAGTGTTCCTATATTAGGACAAATTACAGTATGTTTATACGAAAATGCCAGAATTGCAACTCCTGAATTTAACGAGGTCTTAACATTATATGGTATTAACAATATATTTGAACTTTTAATTAAAGAAAACATTTCTTCATTTTCAATAAACCTCAAAACTAATTTTATATTATCTAGTTCCTTGCAATCTCTTCTGATGCTATCAAGATATTCTTTCTTACCTCCACCAGCAATTACAAATACAATTTTTTTATCTTTAAAATACTTTGCTGCTTCAATGATTAATTCTATATTTTTATAAGGTCTAATAGCTCCCACAAATAAAATTACAAATGTATCTTTATTAATATTTAATTGCATTCTAAAATCAACTTTTTTATCAATGTATGAACCTTTATAAGTTACATGAGGTATGATATGAAGTTTGTTCTTTAATTCATTATCATTTACATATTCAGATAACACTTGATACGTATCACTAGATAGTCCAACTATAGCGTCACTTTTTTTACAAAGAAATCGAATAAAAAATTTCATTAATCGTTCATTTTTCACTTCATGTGGCATTTTATTGTGACAGGTAAAAATAATTTTAATATGAAGTAATTTTAATAACATTATAAGCATCGTTCTTTTTACAAACATCATATATGGTTCATTATCCAAATTTTCATACCAATTTAAATTTACAACTTTAAGTGCCAACATTGATTTTATCGATTTTAAAGCATCTTGTAAATCGCATACATCATACCCCGCATCTTCAATACACTTTGCAACAATTTTTATATACAAATTTGAATCATTTCTAAGAGGAAATATAGCAGTTTTCATTGCATTCACGCCTTTCCAGAATATTGGTTCACTTATCCTCTCACACAGTTGTTATCTAAGAAATGTTTTTCTGTTTTACTTATATCATTAAACATTTCAATATATTTATCTACTATACTATCCCAGTTAAATTCATCAAAAATCTTCTTATTAGCTAGCTCACCCATATCTTCATTATCTTCTTTCATAATTCTATTAACCCATGTACTACACTCTAAGTTATCTATAATTATGCCATTTACATTATTATCTATAATAAAATTTGGTCCAGGTGCTTTTACTGCAATAACTTTACACTTATTATACATAGCTTCTAGTATACTCATTCCAAATATCTCTCTAGTATTAAAATTTAAAAATATATCACTTGCCCTGTAATAATTATGAATTTTATTGTTTTCTATTTTGTCTATAATCTTTATATTACTAGTTAAATTATATTTGTCTATTCGTTTTATAACTATATCTTTCATTGAGCCTGTTCCAACCATAATTAAATAGTAGTTAGTTGATTTATTATTTAATTCTTTCATGATTTTTATCGCTTGCAGTGGATTTTTATACTCTTCTAGTCTACCTACAAATATTAGTATTTTTTTATCCCTAGGTAACTTTAATTCTTCCCTTAACTCATTTTTATTTTTCTTAATATCTGGTATTATATTCAAATCAAGTCCAACGGAAATTACTCGAACTTTTTCTATACCTTTACTTTTCAAAACATTTTTTACTTCTACAGTTTTAGCTACAACTATATTTCTTTTTAAATATCTTATATTACGTTCTGATATAAGATCTATAATTCTCCTCTTAAATTTATTATTTGTATCACTATATATAGTCCCTACATAATTATATATAGGAATACTTTTTCTTTTACAAAATTTAAGAAAACTTGGAACCATAAACTGATTATCACTTAGCAAATGAACAACATCTATATTATAATCTAATATAAACTTAGGATTTATAATTCCATGATTTCCAAGCTTTATTGCTGGAATATATATAATTCTAATCCCATCACTAATATTATTAATAATAACTTTCTTATTTTTTGACGTATTTAAGAAGAATATATCCGTTTCTATTCCTTTCTTAAGTAACGCCTTTGCCAACCCTAACTCTTGAATATTATAGTATCCTATTTTTCCTGAGTTACCAACATATAATCTAATAATACCCAACTTCATAAAATTACCCCATCTTATAATTTATTTATAAATTTTTGTATATCTTTTCTAACATCCTATAATTTTTATTTACGCTATACTTTCTTTCATATTCATTTAAGGCATTATTAATATACATGTTTAATTTATCTATGTTCTGAAAAGACTTCAGAACTTCTTTTATACTACTATTAGTAAAATCATGAACTATTCCATAAGTTTTATCTTTAAGCAATCCCCCTACATTACCTATATTGCTCCCAATTATAGGAACACCTTGTGATAATGCTTCAATAATTACCATTGGAAATCCCTCATACCATTGTGATGGAATTATCAAAGCTTTTGCCTTTGAAAGAATTTTCATTGCATCTTCTTTCTTCCTTGTTCCTAAGAATTCAATATTACTGATATTGTTATTAGTTATAAACTCTCTTAAATACCCTTCTTCTGTTCCAGCTCCAACAATAACTAGTGTCTCATCTTTTATCTCTTTCCAAGTATTTAACAACAAATGAATTCCTTTAATACTTTCTATTCTACCAAGAAACATAAAATATTCTCTATCTTTTACTGGAATAATGTCTAAATTAGTTTTTTCAGTAAAATTAGACTTAATAACTATTTTATTTTTAGGTATTAACGCTTCAAGTTTTCTCTTATTAAACTTTGTTAAAGCTATATACGTATCCACTTTGTCATAACTACCAATAATCCTATTTATCTTCAACATAAGCACAACTGCTAATGTTTGAATTTTGGAATTTCTATAGCACTTATTTTTAATAGCACACTTAAGACCCTTACTTATACACTCCTCACATATCTTACCATTACAAGTAAAGGTGGCTCCTGGACAAAGTAATCTAAAATTATGAACAGTTTGCACTATTTTGCAACCACAATCTTTTGCTGCTTTATAAACTGAAGGACTTATTAAAGGTAAAGTATTATGCACATGAACTATATCTATCTCATTCTCCCTAATTACTTTTTTTACTTCCCTAACAGTCTTAAAAGAATATATAGTTTCAAATGGTAACTTTATCTTTTCCAAAATCCCACTTTTCTTTATTTCCTCATTATGTCTTGTATACATAAATACTTCATGCCCATTATCCTCAAGCATCTTCTTTTCATTAGCAACTACAGTATCCTCTCCTCCAGAAACTTGATAATAATTATGGACTATTAATACTCTTTCTTTATCCATTATCCATGTAGTCCTTTCACCAAAACTTATTTATTGAACATAGTTAAATAAATAAACTTAATATTTGTAGTAACATACCTTTTTAATAATCTCTTAGGATCTTGCATTAATCTATATAACCATTCTAGGCTACACTTTTGCATCCACATTGGAGCTCTTGCTATTTTTTCAGCATAGTAATCAAATCCAGCTCCCACTCCAACCATTATTGCATTAACCTTTCCTTTATGAGTAAACATCCACTTTTCCTGTTTAGGTGCACCTAAGCCAATCCATAAGAAATCCACATTGCTATTATTTATTTCATTTAAAACCTTATCACTTTCTAAAGATACTTCTGACTTAAATGGAGGTGAATACATTCCTGCTATACTTAATTTGGGATACTTATTCTTAAGCTTATTTTTAAGCAATTCTAGTGTTTCTTTTGTACTACCATAAAAATAATGTTTATATCCTTTCTCCTCTGATTCTTTAAACAACTTACCCATCAAATCTGGACCAGTTACCCTTTCAGCATTTTTTAATCCTCGTTTCTTACTTAAAATAGAAAGTGGTTTTCCATCTGGAAGTGATAATGCACCACTATTTTGTATTTTCCTATATTCCTCATCCTCATAAGCCATTATAGTAGTATGAACATTAGAGATACAGACATAATTCCCTTTAAGCTTCTCTAAATTTTTCTCAATATAATTAACTATCTCATTAAGATTAGTAACGGCTACATTAACACCAAATATATTACAAATTTCCATTACTAAATTCCTTTCTGATTATTGATATAGTTTTCTACAAACCACTTGTAGGTCTTTTTAATTCCTTCTTTAAGTTCAATCTTATAAGTCCATCCTGCTGCCTCAAGTCTGCTTACATCAAGAAGCTTTCTAGGGGTTCCATCTGGTTTACTAAAATCAAATACTAATCTTCCTTCATATCCAATAATTTTCTTAATTAATTCTGCAAGTCCTCTTATACTAATTTCTTTACCTGTACCAATGTTAAAGAACTCATTTTCCTTATAGGTTTCCATTAAGTAAATACAAGCATCTGCCATATCTTCAGAATATAAGAATTCCCTAAGTGGTGTTCCACTTCCCCATACTACAACTTCTGGAACATTGCTATCCTTAGCTTCATGAAATCTTCTAATTAACGCTGGCATTACATGAGAATTTTCTGGATGAAAGTTATCATAAGGTCCATATAAGTTTGTAGGCATTACACTTATATATTTTGTACCATATTGTTTATTAAAGAATTGACACATTTTGAGTCCAGATATTTTAGCTAATGCATAGGCTTCATTTGTTTCTTCTAAATATCCTGAAAGTAAATACTCCTCCTTTATAGGTTGTGGACACATTTTAGGATAAATACATGAACTTCCAAGAAACATTAACTTTTTTACTTCATACTTATAGGCCATTCCTATAACATTATTTTGTATTTGCAAATTTTTATATATAAAATCTGCAGGATAAGTGCTATTTGCAAGTATTCCTCCTACCTTAGCTGCTGCCAAGAATACATACTCAGGTTTTTCTTTTTTAAAAAATTCTTCAACTTCCAGTAAATTCGTTAAGTCAAGTTCACTATGAGTTTTTCCAATTATATTTGTATAATTCTTTTCTTTTAACTTTCTAACTATAGCAGATCCAACTAATCCTCTATGTCCTGCTACATATATTTTGCTGTCATTTTTCACTTTTTTCACCCCTTAAGATTAAAAGCAAACACTTATATTTTTACATTTAGTTAACAATGAATGAATTAATATATTTCTTGGTGCATGTCCAAAATCATGATTAAATACATAAAACACTATCTTCTTCTTCATTGTTTTGTTATTGCTGCTTCATTTTGTATCAAAAATTCTTCAGTACTTAATCCAGTAATTTCTCTCATATCTCCATCCACCATCATCTTCACTAACTCGGGAAAATTAATTTTTCTTTCCCATCCAAGTTCTCTTTCAGCCTTTCTACAATCTCCCCATAGAAGTTCAACTTCTGCAAGTCTAAAATACCTTGGATTTACATCTACAAGAAGTTTGCCAGTATCCTTGTCATATCCTTTTTCTTCTACTCCAGTGCCTTTCCATTCTATCTCAATCCCAACTTCCTTAAAGGATAACTCCACAAACTCTCTTACTGTATGAGTTTCATTTGTAGCTATAACAAAATCCTGTGGCTTTTCTTGCTGTAGTATAAGCCACATTGCCTCTACATAATCTCCTGCAAATCCCCAATCTCTTTTGGCATCTAAATTTCCAAGTGATAGCTTTTCTTGCTTCCCTGCCATCATACTAGCTACAGCCCTTGTAATTTTTCTTGTAACAAAAGTTTCACCTCTTCTTGGAGATTCATGATTGAATAGTATTCCGTTACAAGCATATATCCCATAAGATTCCCTATAATTTACTGTAATCCAATATGCATAGAGCTTTGCTGCTCCATATGGACTCTTTGGATAAAAAGCTGTCTTTTCACTTTGTGGAGCAGTCCGTGGTATCCCTCCAAATAATTCTGAAGTTGATGCCTGATAAAATTTGCAGTTTATCTCATTTTCTCTTATGGCATCTAATATTCTTAACGTACCTATGGCATCGGATTCTGCAGTATATTCTGGTACCTCAAAGGATACCTGAACATGACTTTGGGCTCCAAGATTATAAATTTCCTGTGGTTGTATTTTTGATATCAATCTGTTCAAATTACTTGAATCGCTTAGATCTCCATAATGCAAAAATAATTTTTTGTTTCCTACTTCAGGATTATCATAAAGGTGGTCAATTCTTTTTGTATTTATGGTACTATGTCTTCTTATAATACCGTGTACATCATATCCTTTTTCCAGCAACAATTCTGCTAAATAAGATCCATCTTGTCCAGTTATGCCTGTAATTAATGCCTTTTTATTCATATAAACTCTCCTAACTTATAAACTCTTTAATATTTTTTAGTTATTGATCTTATCCTTATTGATAAAGGCAAAAATCTTGATCTTTTATCTCCCACCATTATCAGAGCACACAACATCGTTAGCAACCTCCAATAAATCAATAAAATAGTACAAATTTGATTTCAACTTGCTTACAGATTGTAAATCACCTACACTTTTTCTACCAATGGAATAATATTCAACCCCTGCTTCCTCAGCTTCCTCAATACTATAGCAATTACGTCCATCAAAAATTACTGGATTTCTCATTAACTCTCTGAACCTTTTAAGTTTAACTGAGGTTATCTCCTTCCATTCAGTAAATATAAAAGCCAAATCTGCATTTTCAAGAGCTATTTCTGAAGATTCTACATATTCTATTCCTTCAGAAAACAACTTTTTGAAATTATTTGTTCCTATAGGATCATAAGCGTATACACTTGCTCCTTCTTCCAAAAGCATTTTTACGTTAGGTTTTGATGGAGCCTCTCTTAAATCATCTGTTCCTGGCTTAAAGGTTAAACCTAATACAGCTACCTTAAGACCCTCAAAACTTTTGAACTTTTTCTTAGCTTTTCTAATAAGTTTAAATTTCTGGTTTTCATTTATTTCAATAGCGGCTTTTACTGTCTTAAATTCATAACCATTATCTGATGCTAGCCAGTGTAGAGCTTTAGTATCTTTTGGGAAACATGAACCTCCATAACCTATTCCTGCCTTTAGAAACTTGTCTCCAATTCTCCTATCATAGCTCATTCCCTTCGCTACATCCTCTACATTCGCCCCAACTATTTCGCAAAGATTTGCAATTTCATTTATAAAAGATATCTTAAGTGCAAGGAAATCATTTGAAGCATATTTTATCATTTCAGCAGACTTCCTATTTGTAATTACAATTGGGATATTAAATCTTTCATAAATATCTCTTAATTTCTTTTCAGCCTGTTTTGACTCAACTCCAATTACAATTCTACTTGCATATAAAGTGTCTTTAACAGCAGTACCTTGAGATAAAAACTCTGGATTTGAAGCTATCTCTATATTTATTTTATGTTTAATTTTTTTCTTTATAAAGAGTTCAACTTCCTCATTTGTACCAATTGGTACTGTAGATTTTATTACTATAAGACAATCCTTTTCTGCAAAATGTGCTATCTGTTCTGCAACTTTATATATATAATTTAGATTTACAGAACCATCTGCCCTCTCAGGTGTGCCTACTCCTATAAATATAATATCTGCATCTTTGTAGGCCTCTTTATATTCGGTTGTAAAGTGAAGCCTACCTGAACTACAGCCTTCTCCCATAATTTCTTCAAGACCTGGCTCATATATAGGCGAAACACCTTGCATCATCAATTCCACTTTATTTTTATCAATATCTACACAAGTTACATTATGTCTCAAGTGTGCAAGACAGGCTCCCGTTACAAGCCCAACATATCCAGTGCCTGCAACTACAATTTTCATCATAAATCTCATCTCCTATATTTCAGAGTTAAAAACTAATTCACCTAGGCACTAGTACTAGTCTTATCATTAATTGCTACTTTATTTTTTCGATTTGTATATTCAATACCAATAAGGTTATTAAATTCCTTATCAAAAATTTTTGTTGTTGTTTTTTCTTTATTTAACACACAACCTAACATCCTGCATCCCATAGTGTCTATATTGTCTTTAATTGATGCAGCTTCTGTTACTTCATTAACACCTTCTTTTAAAACAAATAAACACGCATCGGCAGAACCTGTGATAACTTGTGTATAACTTAAATTAGTAAAAGAAGGTGTATCAATAATTATATAGTCAAATTTTTTCTTTAGAAATTCCATAATAATTTTAAGATATTCTGTTTTAACTATAAAATTATAACCATCTAAATTATAGTTACCTATTGATGCTACTGATAAATATTCACAAGATGTTCTTTTTATACAACCTCTTAATGATATTTCACTAATTTTTTCTCTATCTAACTGTTGATCTTTTAACTTATCAATATCTTTTAATATATCAATTAATTCTCTAGCAGTACCTAAATCAAAACTTTGAATTTTTGAAATTCTACTTAAAGTACAATCAATAAACAATGTTTTTTTACCATATACAGCTAGTGACATTGCTAAATTTTTAGCTATAGTTTCTTTTCCTTCAGTGTCACTATTGCTGATAATGCTTATACATTTAAAACCAATTTTGTTGTAATTTTCCACGAAATTACGTAATAATCTATATTTTTCCACAACATCATTTCTTTTATTAATCTTTTTCACTTTTTTACCACCTTGCTTTTCTATAGTAACTACTACAGGAATATTTAATATGTCTTTAACTTGTTTTTCATTTCTTATCTTTAGACTATTTACATAACTCCTAAAAAGTACTACACCAACTGACAATAATAATCCAAATAATAATCCCCCAACAATGTTCTTAGCTTTATTTGTTGGCATTGGACTAATTGGTGTCTCTGCTTGATCTAGTACCTCAATTTTTCCCACTGGCAATATTCTCATGCTTTGTTCAATAAAATTTTTACTGTATGCATTTGCAATTTTTGCAACCTCATCCCTGTTGCTGCTTACTACATTTAATTGAATTATTTGTGTGTTATCTATACCACCTGTTAAGGAGGACTTTGCCAAAGATATTGGAACAGCTGTTATCATTTCTTTTAATTGTGAGGACGAATAATTTTTCAATTCTTTTGCAGTTTTATCTATGACTAAGTTTGATTGTGCTATTTGCACATAAGTATCTACTACTTTTTCATATAATAAAATGTCATTTTGTGTATACTGTGCTTCACCCTTTGAATTTTGCACAATACTTTTATCACCCTTAACTATTATCGCAGTGGCATGCGCTCCATATATTGGTTTTGATAAAACTAAGACCTTTACTGCCATAATACCTGTACACAATATTGTTATTAATAAAATAAATAATATTCTTTCTTTTAAGATTCTAATAATATCTATTAATGATAGATATTCATAACCGTTTATATTTTCCATATTAATTATTCCTCCTGCTTATTTAACACCCCATATTTATTCCAATAAAGTGCCGCTTCTGTTCTGTCTTTTACATTTAATTTTTTAAATATATGATTAATATGCTTTTTTACTGTATGATCTGTTATAAACAACTCCTCAGAGATTCTTTGATTACTTAATCCTTTTGCAACCTCTTCCAATATTTCTTTTTCTCTATTAGTTAATGTCTCCAGTTTATTCGGTAAATCTTTATTTTCATTTATCATTGAATCAACAAAATAAGAATCAAAATATTTTTTTCCTCTATACACATGATCCATTGCATATAGTATTTCATCTTCACTTGATTTACCTAATATATATCCTTGAACTCCACTTTTTAATGCCTTTATAAAGAAATCTTTATTGCCATAAAAATCTACCACTATAGTTTTCATGGATACTCCCAAGGTCATTAATCGATTAATAGAGTTTAATTCTTCTTCGTTGTCTTTGTTTATATCCAACAATACAATATCAGCTATGTTGCTTTTTATTAAGAACATAGCATCTTTTATCGTTTCACCAACAAACTGTATAGATATGTTCTCATACTTACATATAAGAGATACTATACCTTCTCTTATAACAGAATAATTAGATATAACTATAATTTTCATAACACTTCTCAATTCCTCATTCTACATTAGTCTAATCATATTGAAAATTGATAATCCATCTCAAGTAATTTATCAAAAGTTCATTATGTTTATATACTACCATATGATGTATTGAATTACATTATACTCCAGTTTAATATTTTATTACCATTTTTTTGTACAGTATAATACACCTATAACACCTTAGTTGAATAAAATTCTAATTTAATTAATCATTTTTAGAAACTTAAAATAACGTTTTTTACATTAATAATGCTTAATAAATTAAGATATTAGTTCTTTCGCCAGTTTTATTTCCTGCTCATTATCCTTGGAAGATATAAGTAAATAATCTTCTGTTTCAACAATTATTAAATTTTTAACATTATTTAATAACGTCTTCTTTTTAGTTAACACAATATTACTTGTAGATTTGTAAGTCATACTATTTATACTTTTTACATTCCCTTCTTTGTCCTTAGTATTATATCTTTCAACACTTCTCCAATTTCCTATATCATCCCATCCAAAATCATTAGGAATAACATAAGCACTATTAACCTTCTCCATTATTGCATAGTCAACAGAAACACTTTCTATCTCTCTATACTTTTTATCTAATACACTTTGAAGATCTTCATCTTTAGAAGCGACAATTTCGCTTAATACATCATATGTAGCTTTAATGTACTTCTTTGTAAGCTCCAGTATATAATCCGCTTTCCAAATAAACATTCCACCATTCCATAGATAATTTCCGCTTTTTAAGTAACCTTCTGCTTTTTTTAAATCAGGCTTTTCTACAAAGGATTCCACTTTAACAACATTAAAACCATTCATCTCCCTACCACTGCCAATACACTTTATGTATCCATACCCAGTTTCAGGTCTATTAGGTTTCATTCCAAGAGTTACTACTGATTGTTTATTATTGTTAACAAACTGCTCTGCAGTACTCAATATACTCAAAAATTTGTCTACATCCTTTATCAAATGATCCGAAGGTAACACGGCAATTGTAGCATCCTCGTAATATTTACGTATTATAAAAGCTGAAAGTGCAATACACGGTGCTGTATTCTTTCCTATAGGCTCCACTATTATATTTTTTTCAGGTATATAGGATAATTGCTCCTTTACTAAGGAAACATACTGCTTTGCTGTTACTATAAATATCCTTTCCCTTGGTATTATTTTTTCAATTCTTTTTACTGTCATCTGGATCATTGTGTCTTTATCCAGTAATGTCAAAAATTGTTTAGGCTTTTTTTCTGTTGATAATGGCCAAAACCTTGTCCCTTTGCCACCAGCCATAATTAATGCACATAGCATAAATATCCCTCCTATCTTGCGTTCTTATCTCCAAATAAAACAAAAAATGTTTTTATTATAAGCTTTATATCAATCCACAAATTTCTTTCTTTTAAATATTTAATATCTAATTCCATCCATTCTTCAAATCCGATCTCATTTCTTCCCATAACCTGCCAATAACAAGTTAACCCTGGTTTAACCAACAATTTTTTTCTATGGTAAGGTGAGAATTCAGCAACTTCGTTTGGTAAATTAGGCCTTGGCCCAACTAAAGACATATCTCCTTTTAAAACATTGAAAAGCTGAGGTAACTCATCAATACTAGTTTTTCTGATTGTTTTACCAATTTTTGTAATTCTAGGATCTTCCTTTATTTTAAACATTGGCCCAGACATTTCATTCTTATCTTTTAATTTATCTAACATCTCTTCTGCATTAGCAACCATTGAACGAAACTTGTACATTTTAAATATTTGTCCATTCCTACCAACTCTTTCTTGTGAAAATATTATCAATCCTTTGGAGTCAATTTTTATTAACACCGCTACAATAATCATTAAAGGACTAAGGCATAATATTCCTAATAGTGATGCTAAAATATCTATTAGCCGTTTCACTACTATATAGACTTTGCTTTTTTTATATTCTACCCACTGTTCCTTATACTCTTGTGTCAATTGAAAATTATAATCTTCCATAAATCCCCTCCCAAATCTTTACCATGCAAAACTTTACCTAAATAAGTTTTTATATGACAAAGCAAATTGAATAATAAATCTTACATGTTTATTTTACTGTTTTATTACTTTTTTACCATCATACCCCAGTTTAATTTTTTTTATATTATGTTTAATAACCAATATGATCTACTTGTTCCATTTGAGTATTATAAAAGCTTATTATTCTAGTAGTACAAATCATTCAAATCATAAAAAAAGAACTATAGTTAATAAACAATTTTATGCTTGTTTACCACTATAGTTCTATTGAAAGAGTCAATTATGACTCTAAAACCACTTTAAAAACCAGTATTACATTGTATTTATAACATATATATTTAAGATACATTGGTCTCACTATCTATCATACCCCACTTATTAACATACAAAGCTAATTGAGTTCGATCTCTTATATTGAGTTTGTCAAATATATGATTATTATGTTTTTTTACTGTATTTTCAGAAATGCAAAACTTTTCTGATATCTCACGATTGCTCATACCCTTTCCAATTTCACACAAAATCTCTTTTTCTCTTACAGTAAGTTGTTCTACCATTTTAGGTTCAACGGTATTTTCTCTAACCATACAATCTACAAAGTAGGAGTCAAAATATTTTTTTCCTTTATAAATTTGTTCTATTATATATATAATTTCCTTTTCATCTGATTTTCCCAATATATATCCTTCTACACCACATCTAATTGCTTTAACAAAAATATCTTTATCCTTATTAAAATCTAGTATTATAAATTTACTTTTAACACCACATTCCTTTAATTGTTTAATTAAGAACAATTCATCTTTATTTTGTTCATGTAAATCAATCAATATAATATCGATTTTACTTGATTTAATTAAAGAAATTGATTGTTTGATTGTTTCTGTAACAAGCATTATATCAACGCGATTATATCTTGACATAATTGAATATATACCTTCTCTTATTAAAGCGTAATTTGATATAATAATAATCTTCAAATATATCCCCCCAAAAAACTTAATTTTAATAAATTAATTAGATACCTTTTCGCCTATGCTTTTTATTACCTCTATTACTTTAATAATGTAGTTCCTAATTTTTTACCATTACCTCCTCTTTATATTTAAAAAAAGTAAAATAAATTATTATTGCTATAGTTCAAGTTAATTATAAATTTAAATTTTTATAATTTAATATATAAAAAACCCAATTAAATCGTACAAACGATAAAATCAGGTCGGTTGCATCAATGACTCAGTATACTTTAAGATGCCCAAATATAAATATACTTCATTGTCTCCTTTTTCCATAATTCCTTTAAGCAATTACATATATAAATTATTTATTTTCTTATTTTATTATACAATATATATATATATTGTAAATATAAAGCAATAATATTGCCACATTTTCATAGAAATAGTTTACACCTTTGCAATCAAAATAAAACTAGCTATCCTGATTTTCATTATAATAAATATGTCATAAACCATTATTAAAGAACATTAAAAATTTTTCATTTACAACTTCTGATTATAATATATAAATTATTATTTTCATATACGCTTTTTGAGGTATTTTTTTGTTAAAATGAAAAAAATTTCTAATAAACTTATTAAAGGTTTATATGATATATCTTTTATAGCAACAAAGATATATGATATAATGAAAAAATAATTTCATATTAAGAAATGGGGGCTATTCTATGACAGAAAAAAATTACTACCAAAACTTATATTTAAGTTCAGGAAGCTTACTTATATACAGGAACCTTTTAAATAATCCTGTTATAAGTAAATTAAGAAATCTTTTAAAAGAATTTTCAAAAGATAATCCTGATAAGGAAAGTGTGCTGAATTCATATTATGATATGCAGCACAAATTATTAGAAAGTGCAGAAAGCTTAAATTTAAGTGGAAATGTACTGAAATCTTACATTATAAATCTTTTAGTAAAGGATAAAAACTTTTTTAGCTTAACTTGTGAAAAGTATGGCTGTGATATACAAAAAGATTTATACAATGTTGCTTTAAATGATATAAAAATTATGAGGTCTATAGTTGGGGTGGATTTAAATTCTATAGTTTCCTCATTAGATTTTCCTTGCAATTTCCTAGAAAATTATTCTCCTACAAATAAATCAGAAAAAATATGCCAATTTCAGGATTATGTATCTGCACTTTTTAGTTCTAATTCTGATGAAGCTTTATTAAACGCTTTAATAAATTATTACTCTAATATAGGATGTGCTGAGCTTTCAAATCATATTGCATTTAAATGGCATAACACTAAAGGTCTAATTGGGGTTGAAAACTTTGATAAAGTTAATTTAGATGATATTGTAGGCTATGAATATCAAAAAGAAACTTTAGTAAAGAACACACTGGATTTTGTATCTGGAAAGCCTGCTAATAATGTTCTTATAATAGGATCTGCTGGAACAGGAAAGTCTTCTTCAGTTAAAGCTGTAGTTAATAAATTTTACAGCAAGGGACTTAGATTGGTTCAAATATCAAAGGAACAACTATTGTGTTTATCAGACGTATTAAAGGAATTAAAGTCCAGAGGAAAATACTTCATTATATTTATTGATGATTTATCTTTTGAGGAATTTGAAACAGACTATAAAGAAATGAAATCTGTATTAGATGGTGGAGTTGAAGACATTCCTAAAAACATTTTAATTTATGCTACTTCTAACAGAAGACATTTAATAAAAGAAACCTGGAATGACAGAAGAGCTGATGAAGAACTACATTCATTTGATTCCATGAATGAAAAATTATCTCTTTCTGAGCGTTTTGGAGTTGTTATAACATATGATAGTCCAGACAAAAAACATTATTTAAAAATAGTTCAATCTCTTGCTAAAAAGCAAAATATTGAACTTGATGAAGAAGCTTTAAATCAAGAAGCTTCAAAATGGGAATTAAGGACTCATGGACGATCAGGAAGAACTGCAAAACAATTTATAAACTACATTTCATCTTCCATATAGCTATATTTTTTAATCCCCCTCATATTTAACTATGAGGGGGATTCTTATTGTATACAGTTTTCAAACTTAATTTTTTATCTTAAAGAGTAGTTGTAAAGCCGTTATCTATGCTAATTATCCAACCGTTTATATAATCAAAAGCATGGATTGCAAATTATAAACCTTATTTGTCGATTAATTTGTAAATTGTATTTGCGATGCCTTCTGGGTCCATTCCATAATACTTATAAACCTCCATTGGGTCACCAAGAACGGAAAATTCATCGGGCAATCCAATTCTTTTAAACTTTCCACCAAAGCTTGCCTCTGCAAGTACCTCAGCAACAGCTCCGCCGAGTCCACCGTTGATACTGTGTTCCTCAACTGTAACAACACAACCTGTCTCTCTAGCACACTTAATAATCATTTCCTTGTCAAATGGCTTAATAGTGTGCATATCAATTACACGAGCATTAATACCCTTCTTAGCAAGCTCTTTTGCCCCCATCAATGACCAGTAAACACTACTTCCTGCACTAATAATAGTAAGGTCATTACCTTCCTTAACCTCAATAGCCTTACCAATTTCAAAATCGTAATCACTATCAACATAAACATTAGGTTCAGCTCCACGTGCAATTCGAATAATCATAGGACCTGGATATGTCATTGATGCTCTTACAGCCTTTATACACTGCCCTGCATCTGCTGGAACAACTATGGTAAGATTTGGAATAGCTCTGTATAAAGCTAAATCTGCAATATCATTATGAGTAGGTCCCCCCCCCGCTGTAACACCAGAGTGTGTTCCAATAAGTCTTACAGGAACATCATTATATGCAATATCTGTATGAATTTGATCACCAGCTCTTAATGGCAAGAATGGCCCAAAAACCTGTGCAAATACTATCTGACCTGATAATGCAAGTCCTGCTGATGCTCCAACCTGATTTGGCTCTGCAATTCCAAAGTTAAAGCATCTCTCAGGGTATTTCTGAATAAATTTACCTGTTGATGAGGATGGAGCAACATTGTCACTATAAGTGAATACAAAATCCAATCCCTCATCTGCCATTTTCATTAACTCCTCGCCATATGCCTCACGTGCATTAGACAACATTTGGTCAAAATCAAAAGTGACTTTTACTGCCATAATTATCTCACCTTCCTATTCTTCTCAATGCAATTTAGCGCCTGCTCTAGCTGCTCCTTAGCGATACCACCACCATGCCATTTTATGTTACCTTCCATGAAATCAACACCTTTACCCTTAATGGTATTGGAAATAATAAAAATTGGCTTTCTGCGAACATAAGGATCAGCAGGTGGAAGTGACTGCAAAGCCTCACAA
Organism: Clostridium drakei; assembly: GCF_000633595.2. Taxonomy (GTDB): domain Bacteria; phylum Bacillota; class Clostridia; order Clostridiales; family Clostridiaceae; genus Clostridium_AM; species Clostridium_AM drakei. The sequence goes on from NZ_JIBU02000020.1 coordinate 75,480, forward strand.
ACAGAATACATATCATTACCATCAATTTCGATAACATCCCAACCGAATGCTTCAAGCTTTTTATCAAGTGGATCAAGATTCATAGTGTTAGCTGTAGTACCTGTCATCTGTATTTTGTTCTTGTCGACTATTGCAACAAGGTTTCCGAGCTGATAATGAGCTGCCGCCATTATAGCTTCCCAGTTTGTACCTTCGTCCATCTCTCCGTCACCAACAATAACAAATGTTCTCCAGTTTTTCTTCTGTTTTCTAGCACCAAGCGCCATACCAAGAGCAATTGGCAATCCATGACCTAGTGAACCTGCTGATGCTTCAATTGCAGGAACATATTTTCTGTTACAGTGCATACCAAATTCTGCAGTATCAAGGGTTTCAAAGTGCTCAACCATATAATCCATAGTATACATTCCAAGATCCGAAAAAATTGTATAAAGAGTTTCACTACAATGACCCTTGCTTAAAATTAGTCTGTCACGTTCTTCCCATTTTGGGTTCTTAGGATCATAATTCATGTATTTGTAGTAGAGCGCAACTGCCATTTCAACTAATGAAAGCTCTCCACCTAAATGCCCCATACCTATACGATATATAAAATTAACTAAATTTTTCCTAATTTCTACACATTTTTCATCCAGCTTCCTAACCATTTCTATGTCAATATTGTATTTATACATACTGCTTTCCTCCTTTTTAGCCAATAATCTTTTTTATTTAAAATTCATTACATTTAATAATAATTTCAGGTATACCTCTTGAATTTAATGTATATTGTTGTAAATTTCTTCAATTTCAAAAACACTACACCTCTTTTTTGAGGTAAGCTTTTTATTGTACCTTGTTTATCTCTTCAATCATGTGTATATGTGTTTTCTTATCTATAGTATAGAAATACAATATGACACCTGATCCTACTAACGCAAGGCCACAAACTAAATTCATACTAACATTTATTGCTGTCATAACCTTTATACCCTGAACCTGATTTGCTATATAACCCAAAGCTCCTAGCACCCAGCCAATAACTGCCGTACAGATTGCCATACCTAGTTTAAATGCAAAGTTAATGTATGCAGATAAAAAGCCAGCTGCATGTTGATGATACTTGTATTGAGTATATTCTGTTGTATCTGGTACCATACCAAATAGAGAAGCGATACCAAGGCCTCCTCCAATACCTGTCAAAAAAGTAAGTCCATGATATAAGTTAAGTCCCACAGTAGTGTGCACTGGCAAGTAGTTCATAATAATCATAAGGATACCAGAAAAAGTAAAACCAATCATTGGAAGTGTTCTCTTATTATTTACTTTAGTTACTAGATATGCTAATGAAAATGTTCCTATAATACGTCCTAAGAACACTAATCCAGAATTCAGCATAAATAATTTATCGTTGCCTACATAATATTTAAAATAGTACATTCTTACTGCGCCACCTGCTGCCTCATAAAAGCCCCAACATACAAAAGAAAGCACTAAAATCATTACAGGGTTATTGCCTTTTAACACCTTAATTTCATCTTTCCAACTTACCTTTTCTATCTTTACCTCTACAACCTCTTTAGTTGTTTTAAAACAGAAGATATATAATGGTAACGCTATACACGAGAAAATGACTGCCGCCCAAAAAAATCCTTTTCCTTCATTTCCTCCGCCAACCCATTGAACCACGCGTAGTACAAGCTGTGAGAGAAGCAATGTTGCAATAAATGCACCAGTCATACGATAACTAGAAAGACTAGATCGTGTATCTCCATCTCGGGTTAAAGTTGCTGGCATTGCAGAATAAGGAACATTTACACATGAATAGACAAGTACTAACAGTAAGTAACACGCAAAACAATAAAATGCTCTTATATTTGCAGATTGCGAAGGTAATACGGTAAAGCACGTAATATTTAACAACAACATAGGAACACATGCAAATAGAATCCATGGTCTGTAGCAGCCCCATTTTGATTTAGTTCTATCAGCTATCGCACCTAAAATAGGATCAAACACTGCATCACATAACTTAGAAACCAGCATAAAAGTACCGCAAAGTATAGCAGGTATAAGTGCAACATCTGTCCAAAAATACATCAAATAGGTAGAAACCAATGACCAACTAAAATTATTTGCAACGTCACCAGAAGCATACCCTATTTTTTTGAACTTAGAAAGCTTAATATTTTCGGAATTCATCTTATCAGTAGCAGACATTTCGAAAATTCCTCCTTTTTTATAGAACTTTAGGCTTGATTATAACTATTTCCTTTTTTATTTTAGTTCCTAGCATAACTCAAGATCATTTGCTATGAATTTATCAATTATAGCTGCAAACCCATACCATGTTCTATTGAAATACTTTTCTTCGCATATTTCTGTATTATTTAGAGCAATCAAATAAAATCTTAGGATAAATTGATTTATTAAACAGTTCAAACCCTTTCACTGCATCACTCAGCGGCATCACCTTGCCAATAACCTTATCAAGCTGTAATCTTGGGATAAGATTGATGGTACGAGGCATAATTGAAGTTGTAGTAAATACTGTTTGAATCCTACCTTCCTTCATATATAGTTCATAGAGATTAAGTGGCATTTCATATTTAGGTGGAAATACTGCAAAGTAAACTACTGTACCACATTTGCCCATAATTTTCAGTGCTGGTTCTGCCGCTTTAGGAGAACCTGATGCCTCAAATACGTAATCAAAGCCATTACCATCCGTAATTTCCATTGCACGCTTTTCCATATCTTCATTAAATGGGTCAATCACATACTGTGCTCCCATATTAAGTGCCATTTTACGTTTGGATTCTACAGGATCGATAGCAGTTACCTTTGCACCACCTGCAAGTAAAATCATATTTAAAAGGATAGAACCAATACCACCTACGCCTGAAATTGCAACCGTATCACCATGCTTTATTTTCGCTAAGTCCATAGCGCGTATGGTGCAATTTGCTGGTTCCACTAAACTGTACCATTGTAAATCAGCATCATCTGGAATCTTAAAAACAGCACTGACATCAGTCACCACATATTCTGCAAAAGCACCTGTGTCCTGAGAATTATGACAGTATTGGGGCTGTCCTTTTTTACAGGCTGGACATTTTCCACAACTTGTTACTGGAAAAAGCGAAACCTTATCTCCAATTTTAAATCCAAACTTGTCAGCTCCCTGGCCTAACTCTTCAATAACACCAGATGCTTCATGACCAAGACGCATTGGCGGCTTTGCACCTAATACTCCCATAGTCACCATATGAACGTCTGTTGCACAAAGAGCAGCATATGCAATTTTCACCTTTACCTGATTCGCAGCTACTTTTGGAATTTCCACATCACGAACTTCTACCTTATTTTCATCTGCAAACCATACCTGTTTCATTTTTTCCAATTTCTTTCACCCCTTCTATTAAAATTAGACTTTAAAAAAATATTTGGTTTATCCTTCTATTTATATAAATTCTTTGAATTTGGACAATTATTTCTTAGATTCTTTGTAATTTGTTAAAACGTTTACACCGATCATTCTAATTTTATTCATTGTTTATTCGGATCTTTGCTATAAGTTATAATGTTATTTTCAGTTGTGCTCCTGTAGACGAACGCCACTCTATTGCCTTTTTCTTAAACTTATTTAGTTTATCAATAAAGTAAATAAAATCTTCTTATACACATGTGTTGATTTTATTATATATTCTTTGTTATGGTTGAACAATGAACAAAAGGGACATAAAAATATAGAGACTTGTCTCTTTAGTGTAAACTTTTTCATGAAAATTTACGTTTTTTTCTATTATGTATTTGCAGACATTAAAAATTCTATTTGTGATTTTTATAGCAATCATTACATTGATTTGAAATAAATCACATTTCATGTTAGAATTATTTTGTGAAAATTCACATAATTTTAGATATTCTTAATAGTAATATCTAATATACTCTAATAACCATAATCAAAATTTTATGCAAGCATTTCAATACATAATTACTTTTAATATTTGGAGGAGGATTATGATAAATAACATATATCAGCCCTATATTACAAGAATTCCTCTGTTAACCTCTGAGATTTTAATTCGTCATGTAGAACTACTTGATAACAGAACCTCTGAGTTTCAGCATTCACATAATTCTTATGAAATCTACTACTCAATTGAGGGAAACTTAAGAATAAATGTATCTGGTCATATAATTATTGTGCCAACAGGTCATCTGCTTTTATTGCCTCCACATACCTGGCATGGAACTATATATGAGCCTGATGTACAGCGAAAATATTTTATTATAATTTTTGAGTTTCCTGAAAACCTTACCAAAAATATAGGTACTAATTATGCAGAATTTGAGACATCAGATATTCAAAGCATTTTTTCAAATGTAAAAGAGGGCAAGTATTACGTAGCTCGTGATGACACCAATTGCTGCAACATAATAGAAAAAATATCTACAGAGCTGAATGATAAAAAATTCGGTTGGCAATTAAACATTAGAAGTCTTTATCTCAGCTTTATAATCTTAGCAATGCGAAATCTTATTTCTGAAACCTACGCTGAAGTTGATGAAAACAGCCAAAATGTAAATTTAGCCATAAAAATCTCTAAATATATGCACGCAAATTACAATAAAGACATAAGCCTTCAAAGCGTTGCTAAAGCCATGTATGTAACCACACGCCATATAAACCGTGTTTTTGAAGCCTGCTTTTCCACCACCTTTAGTAAAACCTTAAGTATTTTTCGCCTAAATTATGCTAAGGATTACTTATTTAAAACTGACTATTCTGTGGATAAAATTGCAAATTTAGTCGGCTTTTCTTCCTCCAGAACACTATTAAAGCTATTTCGTGAGGTAGAAGGCATAACAACCACCCAGTATCGCAAAATGGTTCGAAAGTCAAAGATTAATGAGTAATATATTATTGTGTAGTAGTCTCTATGCTGTGTATATTTTAATGGAACATATTTCTTTGAAGTATAACAAATTCCACCAGCATATAGCTAAAAAGATTTGTACAATTCATATCTACAAGAAATGTAGGAAAATGGTTATGCTCAAAAATCTATACAGAATCAAAACTTATGAAAAACAATGGAAAGCTTGATGTTTGCTATAATGTACAAACATCAGTAGACAGCAAAAGCCCTTGAAATCAAGGACTTTCTATTGTATCAAAATTATAGTTTATGTATGTCTAATAAATATAACATTTATACAATTTAGCGACTTTTTCATTAGAGATGGAGATTTTAACATGTTTAAATTGTATGGGGTTTCTGCTAGAATGTGCCTCACTTTAACGCCTCGCATCAACCCCATTTTTTAATTTACCAGAGTTGAAAAATTATAAGAATCTGATTTAAACTTAGCAGACTCAACCCAAAAAGTTGTGTCGCATTGTGCTTATTTTATTCAATGCTAAAGCTAAAGACTTAATTAGCATTTTCTTTTCCATCAGTTTCCTTAATACTTTCTTTCTTGCTTTCATTAGAATTACTTGTAGCCTTATTTAGAAAATCCATAATGTTAACACCAGTCAATGCTTCTACAGTTTCAGGAAGCTGTGACATAATATCACTTACATAGCCTGTAACCTTTGCAGCACCTGTAACTTTTCCTTCACTTGATCCATTATCAACAATGACAATCTTTTCAGTTTTAGATAGTGGATCTGATACAGCTTTTGCAATTTCAGGCAATTTTTCTACAATCATTTGAGCCATTGCAGCATCATTATATTGTTTATATGCTTCTGCCTTTTTCATCATAGCTTCTGCTTCTGCTTTACCTTTTTCTCTAATAATATCAACTTCTGCCATACCTTGAAGTCTTAATGCTTCAGATTTTGCTTTACCTTCTAATTCAATTGATCTTGCCCTTGCTTCTGCATCAGCAATTTCCTTATATTTAACTGCATCTGCTGATTGAACACTCATATATTTATCTGCTTCTGCTTGCTTTTTAACGGTAGCTTCAAGTTCTCTTTCCTTTCTTATTGCTTCTTTTTCTGCAAGTTCAATTTCTCTTTGCTTCCTTGTAATTTCTACTTGAAGTGAAGCATCTGCCAATTCTTTTTCTTTCTCTTTTTTAGTAATTTCTACCTGAACCTCTGTTTCAGTTACTTCTCTCTTAGCCTTATTAGCTTCAATTTCATAAGCCAAATCAGATATAGCCTTAGCTCTTTCTTGTTCTTTCCTATAATCTTGCACTTTTAATTCTTTGTCTTTTGTAGATTCAGCAATTTGCGTTTCTGATAAAAGTTTTGCAGCTTCACCTAATCTAACTGCTTCTGCTGTTTTTATTTTTGTTTCCTTTGCTGCTTCTGCTTCTGCGATTTGTGCATCTCTTTTTACAGCTGCTATTCTTGGTTTACCAAGTGCTTCTAAATAACCATTTTTATCTGAAATATCCTTGATAGTTAAAACCTTTAATTCTAAGCCCATTTGTGCAAGATCTATTGCTGCAACTTCTTGAACATGAGATGCAAACTTTTCTCTATCCCTGTATATTTCTTCGATAGTCATTTTTGATACAATTTCTCTAAGTTTACCTTCCATAACATTCTTTGTGGTATGTTCGATAACATCAAGAGTATGTTGAAGCCCATTTGATGTGTTAAATTGCTCTGCTGCAGATAAAATTGAATCTGTATCTGACTTTACTTTTACAACTGCAACTCCATCTGCAGCAATTCCTACTCCCTGTCCAGTTAATGCCCCTTCTATACGAACATCAATCTGCATATTTTCTAAAGAAATCTTATCTGTTCTTTCTAAAAGTGGAACTACAAATCCACCACCACCAGTGATGACCCTTTTCTTAAGACCTGTTATAACAATAGCCTTATCTTGAGGTACCCTCTTCCACATAGAAAAAATGCTTAAAATGAGAAGTAATATGACTCCTACAATAATTGCAGGAATAAAAATAGTTGACATATCGCTGCCACTCCTTTTCAATAAATTTTAATTTTCTAAAGGTTCTACATAAAATACATTACCTTTAATTGAATATATCATTACATGTTGTCCTTGCGCTACTGATTTTTTATTAACATGCTGTGCTGGAGCATTATACTTACTTCCATTAACCGTATAGGATATAGTTCCAAAGCCATTCTCAAGTATTGGTGATATTACCCTTGCTTTCATTCCTATAAGCTTATTTTGCGAAACTGCACTTGTATTTTGGGCTTTATATAGTGGTATTAATAAAAATCTATATAGCAAAAAAGAAACTACAATTCCTAAAATAGCTGCTGATATAAATATAATCACTGCATTTAATTTATACCTACTCCCTAAAATTCCAATACCACCAAATACAGTAATAAATGAAACTATAGTTATAGGTTTTAAAGGAAAAAGTGAAAATCCATTTAATCCACCATGACCATCAGCGTGTATATCAAAATGACTATCTAAATGAATTGCTCCTAGCAAATCTCCAATTACAAATGTTATTAAAGTATATATTACCCCTACCCAAAATAAGATTGTATAAGCTTTTTCCATATCATATAATCCCCCCTAACTTAATAAAATAACTTAATGTATCCCCATTCATCACCTCCAATAAAACTTTAATTTCAAGCTAAATAAATTAAAGCTTACCTAAATCGCATCGATATATGATTTAATATTATATTAAGAGATATTTAATATCACTTAATATAATATTATTATACTATTATTATACACAAAATGCAATTCCCATTTTAACTATAATTTGTCATAGCAATCTTAAAAATAATAACCTATATGCATAAACATTATAGGTCATCACTTTTACTCTTCCTTATTGTCACATAATATATTAATTAACCCTTCAATTTTTCTTTAACTCCAAGTCCTATTTTCTTTACTGTAGGCAATACTGACTTAAATTCCTTTGGAATATCCTGTGTCAAGCTGTATTCTTTATCTTCTTCAGAATTTACATCATCCTTAAAAGCATACTGCACAATTAGCCTTTCTTCATCTTTACATATTAAAATACCTATAGAAGGTTTATCCTCATTTTTCTTTAACTTATCATCTATCAAAGAAAGATAGAAACTAAGTTTACCTAAATATTCTGGTCTGAAATTACCTATTTTCAATTCAACATTCACATAACATCGTATATCTAAATTATAAAATAGTAATCCTACATAATAATCTTCTTTTTCTACTTCTATATGAAAATTACTTCCTACAAAAGAAAAACCTGCATGAATCTCTAGAAAATATTCAACAACATGCTTTTCAAACTGCTTTTGCAAATCTTTTTCTGTTGCTTCTTCTAAGAAAGTTAAAAAATCAAGCATATATTTATCTTTTATTAATTCAATTGATATATCCTGCTTTAATATCATTTCATCAATATGATCGTCTTTCTCTTCCCAAAGTTCTTTTAATTCAGATTCTGTTTTCTCAACAGTATTTACGAAAGGTTTATCTTCAATAACATCATTGATATCTACCTTACTATGTTGCTTTTCATTAAAATATGTTTCATCAATATCTTTATCACTATTGTCTTCTTCATAATTTTCTTCTTCACTATTTTCAAACTCTATTTCTTTAATAAGTGTAGTTTTTTCCCAAGAATTTTCTATAATTTTATTTATGTAATATACCCTTTTATCGTAATCATCAATTTCATCCATTAAAATTATGTTATGAGACCAACTGATTTTTGAAGCAACTTCTTTAACAAATTCCTCATCTTCATAAGCTTCAGCAAACTTTCGCATACATCTTAAATTTCTCTCTGAAAAGCCCTGCATATTTGGAAATGCTATTTTTAAATCCTTTGATAACTCGTCAATAATTAAATCTTCTAGTATTCCTTCACCTTGTTTATTCAAAATTAAATTTCCAATATTCCAATAAAGCAAAAGTAATTCTTTATTTACTGACATTACAGCCTTTTGCTGAGAATCAATTATTTTATCTTTTAATTTATTTAAAAAAATAACATAACCTTTATCATATTCCTTTAACATTTAAAGTCACCTCATAATTTCTTAATAACTTAAGTTGATTATATCTCAATATACCAAAAAAGTATATGTTTTACCAATTTCGTTTCCTTAAGTTGTATTCTTGAATCCATTTACAAATTCAATCTACTTTTTCATTGAAAGAAACAAAATTTTACATATTGATAGTCCTTGAATAAAATTAACACTATAATAGATTTAAATGTGTTAAAAAAAGATGAAACTTTTTCCTACTTTAAAACATCTAACATATGTAAAAAGAAAAGTGCTGCAGCATTTGAAAGAAGGTATACAATGAACATAGAAACACTTGTGCTTAAAAGCAAAAGCGGAGATATTTCTGCATTTATGGAGCTTTTAAAACAAAAACAAGAATTATTTTATAAAATTTCTTTTACCTATACTAAAAATCCATATGATGCAGAAGATTGCATATCTGAAGCTGCTATAATAGGTTTCGAAAAAATTAAACAGCTAAAAAATCCAAATAAATTTTACAGCTGGTTTACTTCAATACTTATAAACATATGTAGAAAGGCATTTAGAGAAAATAGAGTTATCTCATCAGAAAAAGAAATAGATAAAGTTAGAGATATGTTCTCTTATGATTCTATTGAAGATAAAATTGTAATTGAAGGCTTACTTAATACATTAAAAAATGATGAAAGAGAAATATTGGTTTTAAGATATCTTAAAGATTACTCCATACAAGATGTAGCAGAAATTATGGATATTCCTATTAATACAGTTAAAACAAAAATATATAGAGCTCTTAATTTTCTAAAATCAAAGAGTGGGAGGGCAAAAAATGAGTATTAACAATATTCCTGAAAAATTAATGGAAAATGTTGAAACTAAACTTAGAAAACATGTTGAATATAAAAAGAAGAAGCTGCACTTTTATGCATCGGCTGCTATTTTAATCCTAGCAATTATGCTTCCAATATCAGTTTTTGCATATAGCAAATACTACAACAATATCCCCTTTAAACAAGAAATAGATTTAGCTAGACAAAATAATAATGTTTCTAAAATAAATAAATCATTTAAATATAAAAATGTAGAGTTTACTATAAAGGATATAATGGCAGATGAAACAGGTATAGAAGTTATCTATAACGTATCTAATCCTAAATATTATATAGATGGATTAAGCTTTAAAGATGCAAATAATAAAAATTTCTATATTTTTGGATACTCTCTACCAGATTCAAGTGACAACTCAGACAAAAAAGAAAAAGCTTTTTTCCTTTTTATTGATAGTAAAGAGGCACTAAAATATGTACAAAAAAATCCTATAACTATAAATATAGACAAAATTTCATACAAAAATACTGAATATAATAATAAAATACTAGCTAAAATAAGCTCATTTATTAATCCCAAAAACGATAGTTTTAAAGTAAACTGGAATTTAAAAACACAAATAACTATGCAAAATGTTAAAAATATCCCTATAAATAAAGAATATAGTCTCAATATAGGTACATTAAAACTTAAAAGTTTAAAGGAAGGAATTCTTAAAACTATTCTAGAATATGATTTTACTCCATTAGAGGGAAATATACCTGAAATGCGGCCATTATTCTCAGTTAGGCTAGATAATAACTATACAGATAACATTAATGAAGAAGAAAGACCAGATTACAGATCATCAGGATATGTACATGGTGAAGAATTTAAATCTATATATTACAAAAATGTAAAAGAAATAGGCATACGATTAGTAGGTGCATCTGTTAATTATTGGTACAACAAAGAATATGAAATTTCTAAAGACAAACTTCCAATGCAATTTGATTTTAATGGAGAAAAGTTTAAAATTACATCCATGACACAAAAAGATAATTCTACGGAGTACAACGTTGAATATAATAAGACAAATAGAATTTATGAACGTATTGGAATTATTCCAGTTAGGTTTAGTAATACTGATAATTATGGCTCCGAGTCACATTACAAAAATGAAAAAGTACAATTTAAAGATCAAGCATCTAGAAATACTATTTATAACGCTTTAATAAAAAAATCTCCTAATTTAAATTCTATTTATAATAATGCAGGTTATTCTGGTATGGGAGTAAATAATGCTGTTGTAAGTGAAAATTTTACTTTTAAAGGCCGCAGTGTTCCTAATAAATTTAAAATTGAAAGTGCATCAAGAAGTTTTCTTTATGATACTGATGAAATAATAATTAAAAATAACTCCAATTAATATTAAGCACTAACCTTACTCCAATATAATTTTTTTACTATTACATTATATAAGTAACTGGACTTTCGCAGTTTAAAAACTATGCGACGCAACTTTTTAGGTGGAGTCCGCATTGAATATATGGTGTATAAAAGCCAACCGTTCATCAAGGAGCTCTAATGTCTAAAATTCTCTCAAAAGCTTTTATACACCATATATTCAAAGCTCCCTCCACCTAAAAAGTTGTGTAGTAAATGCAACACTTCTAATTATGATGAATTGCTTATAATTCATTATGATATAGTTCTTCATAAAAAAAGCGTAGCTTTCGTAATACTTTTTACTTATTTATATAGTTACACTCTATTTGCTTTTGATACCAATTTATGGCGTAGCCTATTATAAATGTTGATATGGCCTTGACATTTACACCTGTAGAAAAATAGTTCATCTATTGACTACTAATTGTATAAAGAAATAGTCTAAGAAATCAATCTCTTTCGATATATTTCTATAAAATAAGAAATAACTTGTTTTTTAATTAAATATATTAGTATAATAGTAGGCTTCACCTTAATTTTTAAGCATTATAAGTTAGATTATAAATATAATTTAGATTACTAAAATTATATATTTCAATGTAATTAGGTGCGTACACCTGAACTTACTAGTTTTAATTTTAACTTTTATGCAGTGATATATGATAAGGGTGTCATCACATTAGCTAAATTGTTTTAGTATTATTCTTAGCTTAAAATTTTTGAGAGCTTTAGAATAATTAAAACATTTAGCCGTGATGGCACCGTTACATCGCATTATGCTCATATTAAGTCAAATTTGTATGTGTGAAAGTTGAGTTAAATAAAAACTTGTTATTTTTACTGCACAAATTATTTAACAGACTCTGCAATTTTTATTAATTCATCTTTTCCAAATGCTCCATTACCCAATACTTCATAAAGTACATTATCATATTGCCAGTCAATACATCTATCATCACTTATTGCAGCATCTTTTCCATTAACTTTTACTTTTTCAAGTTTGCCATCTGTTGAACTTACAAATTTAGTATCATTATTTGAAACTCTTTGAGACATAAAAATCTCTTTGCCTGTTTTTTTATTAGTAAAAAATATAAAAATGTATTGATTACTAACTTTTCCATCCTTATTTTTTATAAACTCTGCTCTATCAAATTTATAATCTTTTGGCAAGTAAGAAGGAAGTTTAACTTTGAAACAAGTATATTGATTTAATGTGCTAGAATCTTTAACTATTAGAAATTTCTCTTTCATGCTTTTTTCAGTTTCTATTGTAACATTATTAGGATCTTTTGATGAACTAACAAAGCCAGTAATTTTTTCTCCATTAGCTGTATAAAATTTAGTACCATCAGTAAATCTCGTTATAGGTTTGCCATTTTTGTCAAAAACCTTTCCTTTCAATTTATCCGGTATAGGACGATAAACATTTTTATCCGTTTTAGGAGATTCCTTTTCTTGCATGATCTTGCTGCCATTATCACCAATAAACACTGTACTTATTACTTTTTCTAATACTCCTTTTGCAAAAGATGTTTGACTTAAAGCTCCACATATTATTAAACAGCATGCAGCTGCAGCAGCAATACGCTTAATTTTATTTGAACTTTTCACAGCATTATTTTCTTTATTCTCATTTATATTTTTCAAAGTTCTACTAAAAACAGCTTCCTTATTACTATTTTTACTAAAATCCTTATTTGCTAGGGCTTTTCCAAGATTTAAAATTTTATTGTACTCGCCATTTTGAGGTTTATCTACATTTTCTATACCATTAAAATAAGCATCCATATCTGTTGAAAATTTATCTTCTATACCTTTTTTATTCATAGCTATACCTCTCTTTCCATTTCTGCTTTAAGCTTTTTCATTACCCTATAAAGTATTACTCCCACATTACTTTCTGTAAGCTCTAAAATTTCTGCAATTTCCTTATTCTTTAAATTCCCTCCAAATTTAAACGCCACAATATTTCTCTCTTTGCTGTTTAAAACTTTTAAGGCTTTTAAAAGTTTGTCATTAGCTTCAGCTGTTAATACTATCTCTTCTGGATTATTTTCTTTTGATATTAATTCTTTAATTTTATCTATAGAAAATATTTTATGTTTCTTTAAACTTCTAAAATAGTCATTTATAACATTCCTTGCTATAGCAAACAACCACACTTCAAAGGTCGCCTTATCTTTAGAATAAGTACCTATTTTTAACATCACCTTTTCAAAAACCTGACTTGTCAGATCTTCTGCTTCCTCATTGGAATTAACTCTGTAATATATATAGTTGTATATCCTTTTGTAGTAGGTTTCAAAAATATAGGTTAAATCTAATTCTTTACTTTGATTCTTATCTGAAGAATTAGATAAAGCAAACTGCTCCATATTTTTAAACACCTCCTTTTCCTATTTTTTACTTAGCTAAGTAATCACATATGTTAATACGTATAATTCTTAATTTCATTACAACTTTTTTAAATCTTTAAATAAACATATATAAAATCAATTATAAACCTTATTGTTTATATTTTTAACTTACTCAACTTTTTCAGAGGACAATTGACAGAGGACAGTGAAGGATGATTTTTCTCCACTTTGCTGCGAAAAATCTTTAATTAAACTTTTGACGGCTCGTTTCGCTAAAGCGAAACAGTGCTGACTAATATAAGTTTAAAGCTCATTTTGTGTTAGCAAAACAAGCTTTAAAAATCAATGAATCTTACTTAGTGGGAATTGTTTATCCCACTAAGTTTTAGGTAAATTATCTAGGGGCGTAGCCATCAGATAAATTAGTTTTCTGACGTAAGGAAGAAAACTTACCTTCATTGTCCTCTAAAAATATAGGACTCAACATTAAAACAATTTTAATGTTGAGTCCTTATATGAACTACAAATCTATATTATTAAATTTCATCTATCTTTGTACACTACCAGATGCATTTCCTGCTGCAAGTTCTAATATTTCATTTTCCGTAACAATATTTGCATCTCCATCTATTGTGTGTTTTAATACTGAGGCTGCTACTCCAAACTCTAAGGCTTCTTTATGACTTTTACCTTCCACTAATCCATATATCAATCCAGCAGCAAAAGCATCTCCACCGCCTACTCTATCTTGTATAGTAAAATCGTATCTTTTTGATCTATAAAGTTCTTTTCCATCATAAATTATAGCTGAAAGAGCATTATGTGAAGCTGAAAAATTCTCTCTTAGTGTAGACACTACATATTTTATATTAAATTTTTCTATCATATTTCCAAATATGGATTTAAATCTTTCCTCATCTAATTCTCCCTTTGAAAAATCAGCTACCTTATATTCACTTTGTTTTCCTTCTACACTACTTAGCCATCCAAAGCAAACATCTACACCTTCTAATAGTACTGGCATTACCCTTTCAAATTCTTCAATGTCCCAAAGCTGCTTTCTATAATTTAAATCTATACTTACTGGAACTTTATGTGCTTTAGCTGCTTCTACAGCTTTTTTTGCAAGTCTTATACAATTTTCTCCTAAAGCTGGAGTTATTCCTGAAATATGAAACCAATCTGCATCTTTAAATATTTCATCAAAATCAAAAGCATCAACATTTACCTTTGTAATAGCTGAATTAGCTCTATCATATACAACCTTAGATGGTCTTACAGAATTCCCCTTTTCAAAGAAGTAAATACCTACTCTTTCTCCACCTCTATGAATGTATTCTGTATTAACACCATACTTTTTTAAGTTGTTTATAGCACTTTGTCCTATTGGATTATCAGGCAGTTCAGTGACAAAGCATGAATTTATTCCCCAATTTGCTAAAGATATAGCAACATTGGCTTCAGCACCGCCATAAACTATATCAAAGGATTGTGCTTGAGTAAATCTTTCATATCCTGGTGTGGATAATCTTAGCAATATTTCTCCCATAGTCACTACTTTTTTCATATCTAAGTTATCCTCCTTAACTATTTACTTCTAGCTTCTTTTACTTTTTCTACGAAAAGTCTTGCAACTCTAGTTACTTCATCATAATTACCAGTATTTGCACCAGCAGTTAATTTTCCACCTACTCCTACTGCAATACATCCATTTTTTATCCATTGATCTACATTTTCCAAGCTTACACCACCTGTTGGCATAATAGGTGCTTGTGGAAGAGGTGCTTTAAAATCTTTTACTATGCTTGGACCAAAAGCACTTCCTGGGAATACTTTAATAACAGATGCTCCAGCTTCCATTGCTCTAATTATTTCAGTAATTGTCATACATCCTGGCATATAAGGTATTTGATATCTATTACATAATTTAGCTGTTTCCAAATCAAATCCTGGACTTACTATATATTTTGCACCTGCAAGTATAGCTATTCTCGCTGTTTCGCTGTCAAGTACTGTTCCTGCTCCTACTATTAATTCATCCTCTGTAAATTTTTCTTTTAATGAAGTTATTACTTTATCTGCTCCTGGAACAGTAAATGTTACTTCTATTGCTGGTATTCCACCTTCTATACATGCTTTTGAAATTTTTTCTGCCTTTTCAGCATTTTCAGCTCTAACTACTGCAACTACACCTACTTCAGTGATTTTTCTTAGAGTTTCTAATTTTTCTATCATTATGAATTCCTCCTATTAATCTATTTTTTATTTCTAAAGTTTAGTCAAAATGTAAATTCAAATCTATAATTAAAAAATTACTATAATGTCACTCCATTTTTAAATATAGCTATTTCTCTGAATTCATTTTTTTCGTTATTTACCAATTCTCCACTAGCTACTTTAATTATATATTCAATAAATTCCTCTAATAAGCTGTCTAACGTTTTATCTTCTACCAAAGTTCCCGCATTAAAATCAATCCAATGAGGTTTTAATTTATAAAGCTCTGAATTAGTTGATAATTTCATAGTAGGAACAAAGCTTCCAAAAGGAGTTCCTCTTCCTGTTGTAAATAAAACCATTTGACATCCTGCTGCTGCTAAAGCAGATGCTGCTACTAAATCATTTCCTGGAGCACTCAAAAGGCTTAATCCTTTTGTTTTCAAAGTTTCTCCATATTTAAGCACATTCACTACTGTTTCTGTACCTGCCTTTTGTGTACATCCTAAGGACTTATCTTCAAGTGTTGTTATTCCTCCAGCTTTATTTCCTGGTGAAGGATTTTCATATACTGGTTGATTATAATTCATAAAATACTCTTTAAAATCATTAATTAAGTGAACAGTTTTATCAAATACCTCTTTGTTTTCAGTCCTATCCATTAATAATGTTTCTGCTCCAAACATTTCTGGAACTTCTGTTAAAATTGTGGTTCCACCTTGTGCTATCAACCAATCTGAAAACTTTCCTACAAGAGGATTTGCAGTTATTCCTGAAAATCCATCTGAGCCACCACATTTAAGTCCTATTTTAAGTTCAGATAAAGGTACTTCTTCTCTTTTATCATTTTTCATATTTTCATAAAGTTCTTTTAATAGTTTGACTCCTTCTTCTATTTCATCTGAAACTTCTTGAGCAACTAAGAACTTTACTCTTTTTTCATCATATTCTCCCAATGCCTTTTTAAATTCATCCATATTGTTGTTTTCACATCCAAGCCCCATAACCAATACTCCACCAGCATTAGGATGTTTAACTGCATCTATTAATATAGTTCTAGTATTTTTATGGTCATCTCCAAGTTGAGAGCATCCATAATTATGCTTTAGAACTAAAGTATTATCTATATTCAAATTACCCAACTCAGCTTTAAATTTTTCTATAACTTTATCTGCTATGCCATTTATACATCCAACTGTAGGCACTATCCACAGTTCATTTCTTATACCTACATCTCCATTGTTTCTTTTATATCCTTTAAAAGTTAAGTTTTTATTTTCAAATACATTCTTAATAAGCCTTTGATTAAAATTATAATCTTTTATACCATCTAAATTGGTTTTTGCATTATGTGTATGAACCCATTTACCCTCTGGTATATCACAAATTGCATGGCCTATAGGAAATCCATATTTGATTATATTTTCATTCAATTTAATTTTTCTTACAGCTATCTTATGACCTCTCTTAACAGCTTCTTTAATACTAATTTTTTCATTATCTATTTCTACAATTTCACCTTTTTCTAAATCTGTTAAAGCCACAACTACATTATCATTTTCATTTATTTTAATAACGTTTTTCATGACATTACCTCTCACTTTCTACATAACTTCTTTAATTGCTTCCTTAATTCCTAGCTTTTCAATTTTTGATAAGTAGTTAGTTACTCTGTCTGTTAATCCTTCAATTGCATTTAAATTCATTTTCCAATTCTTTTCATATGATAAAACTGTACTTACTATATTTTTTAATCCTTCTTCAGT
This sequence comes from Clostridium drakei, assembly GCF_000633595.2. Classification (GTDB taxonomy): domain Bacteria; phylum Bacillota; class Clostridia; order Clostridiales; family Clostridiaceae; genus Clostridium_AM; species Clostridium_AM drakei. The sequence continues at coordinate 93,032 of NZ_JIBU02000020.1, forward strand.
TCCATCATAATTTTCCCATAAGGATTTATATAAATTTAAAATATCTTCATTATCTGCTAGTTCTATTTTTTCTTCTCCTCTTTTACCTTTATAGAATTCTATTAATGCAGCCAGTGAGAAACATAGTTTTTTAGGAAGTTTTCCTTTTCTATTTACATACTCTATTAAGGATGGTAAATCTCTTGTTTCAAATTTTGACATTGAATTTAGTGCTATACTCATTAAATAGTGTTTTACGAAAGGATTAGCAAATCTTTCAAGTACTGCACCTGCAAAGTATTTTAATTCTTCTTCTGGCAAATCCAATGTTGGTATTATTTCATCATACACAGTTTCCTTTACATATCTTCCAATAACCTCATGTCCAACTGCTTGTCCTACAGTTTCTAAACCATAAAGATATGCCACTGGTACTAAGGATGTATGTGCTCCATTTAAAATTCTAACCTTTCTTGTTCTATAAGGAGTCATGTCTTCAACAAATTTAACATTTAACCCTGCTTTATCTGCTGGAAACTCATTTTTTATCCATTCAGGTCCTTCAATTACCCATAAGTGAAATTGTTCACTAACATCTACAAGACTATCTTCATAACCTAATTCTTTTGTCACTTCTTCAATTGTATCCTTTGGATATCCTGGAACTATTCTATCTACAAGGCTGCAGCAAAATGTATTGGCCTCATTTAACCAACTTGCAAATTGTTCTTCTAGCTGCCAAAGCTCTGCATACTTCAAAATTATATTTTTAAGCTTTTCACCATTTCTATCTATAAGCTCACAAGGAATTATTATTACCCCTTTATCTTTTTCTCCTTTAAAAGCCTTAAATCTATGATATAAAAATGCAGTTAATTTTCCAGGATAACTGTTCTGTGGCTTATCTTCCATTTTATCGTTTTCATCAAATGTAATTCCTGCTTCAGTAGTATTTGAAAATATAAATCTTATTTCAGGTTGTTCTGCCACTTTTAAATATTCATCATATTGTTTATAACAGTTAATTCCTCTACTTATGCTATTTATTACAAAATGTTCTTTAACAGCTTTTCCCTCTTTTATTCCTTGCAAATATAAGTTAAACAAGCCATCTTGCTCATTTAATTTATCAACTTTTCCATTCTTAGTAGGTGGAATTACTACTACACTTCCATTAAAATCTGCTTCTATATTCATTTTGTCAACTTGCCAATCAACAAAAGCTCTTAGAAAATTACCTTCTCCAAATTGTAAAATCTTTTCTGGATATTTTTTATACTCTTTATAAATTTCTTTATTTAGTTTCATAATGGATCCTCCTAACATTTTTGTTCACGTGTGCAATTAAATTTAATTTTTACCATTCAGTTATATATAAATTTTATATTTATTTCTTTATTTTATTATACTATTTTTTGCACACGTTAACAATAGTTTATATAGAGATTTTTTTATAAATATTTTAATCTAATTTATCATTTGTTTTTCAATAAAAAATTTACATATAAAAAATTTTTTTGATGTAACTATCAATTAAAAATAATCACATCAAAATTTTACTATATTAAATATCATATTAGTTATTTTCATTTAGTTTAAGAACTGAATCTCTTGTTACAAGTTTTGTCTTAAGAAAAATTTTTTCACCTTTATTACTTTCTCCATTTATTATATCGATTATCTTCTTTCCACCCATTATACTTATGTCTTCTATGGGTCTTTTCACAGTTGTAAGCGATGGCGTAGAATATTCTGAAACTGCTATATCATCAAATCCTACTATTGAAATATCTTTCGGAACACTAAGACCATTATCAAAAGCTGCTTTTATAGCACCTATTGCCATATCGTCATTAGAACAAAATACTGCTGTAGGAACTTTATCTAAATTTATAAGCTTATTCATAGCAGAATATCCACTTTTCATATCAAAATTTCCTTTAACAATATATTCTTTACGTACTGATATGTTATAGTGAATCAAAGCTTCCATAAATCCATTCTTTCTGTTTTGAGTAGATTTAAATTCCTTTTTTCCTTCTATTATTGCTATATCTTTATGCCCATTTTTTATCAAATGCTCTACAGCTTTAAAAGTACCTTCCTTATCATCAGATATTATATTTACTAAAGATTCCTCATCTAATTCTCTATTTAAAACTACTAGTGGAATCCCTTTTTGCATTATATCATATACAAAGTAATTATCATTGTCACTTTGACTCATTAAAACTATTCCATCAAATCTCTTTTTATTAATAGCTGTAAAATCCTTATAATTATCAATTCCTCTTACAACTAAATTATAATTTTCTTCTATAGCGCTATTTACTCCTGTTACTGTTTCAAAGAAAAATCCTGAGGATGTACCTCTGCTTATGCTGGAAAAAAATAACCCTATAGTATAAGATTTATCTAACACTAAGCTTTTTGCAATATAATTAGGAACATAATTAAGTTGTTCTGCTATAGCTTTTATTTTACTTTTTGTTTCTTCATTTATTAAAGGACTATTATTAAGTGCTCTTGAAACTGTTGTATGTGACACATTTGCTAATTTTGCTATGTCTTTTATTGTTACGCTCATTAGTTCCACCTTTCTTTTCAAAACAAATATATATTTTTCTTTATGATAATATCATATATTGTATAACTAAACTACATGTAATACAATATAGCCCTTTAAACATTATATACCTTTATACAACAAATTTTTCAACTTGTTCTAAAATTTTCTTCATCATATCCTTTAGTAATATTGCTGCTTTTGCAACTTCATCAGATGACATAGTCATTTTTTCTGTTGAGGAAGAAATTTCTTGAGATGCTTGTGAATTTTCTTCTGCTACTAAAGAAGTTTTTTCAACATTTGATATAATGTGATCCTTCCTACTATTAATTTGTACTATAGATTTGTTCATTTCCTGAATTTCAGGTAATATACTTTCTATAGAAGTTATTATTTCTCTAAAAGAAACTATATTACTACTTATTACTGTAAGTTGTTCTACAAGCTCATTATTAGCATTATCAGTAGTTTTAGTAACCAAATTAGCTTCACCTTCAATGGTACTTAATAAATTACTTATATCCATTGATGAACTTCTTGACTGCTCTGCTAGCTTTCTAATTTCATCTGCTACTACCGAAAATCCTCTTCCTGCTTCTCCAGCCCTAGCTGCCTCAATAGATGCATTCAAAGCAAGCAAATTTGTCTGATCTGATATATTATTAATTAAATTGATTATTTCTGTAATTTTTTCAATACTTTTGGTTAATTCACTTATTCTTTTTCTTGCTTCATCATAAGATGTTGCAATATTATTTATAGAACTTGCAAGTTTACTTAATTCTACATCACTTTTTCTGGACCTGCTACTAATACTTTTAGCATTATTATGAATTCCATTTATAGATTCCATTATTACATCCAATTCTTCACCAAATGAATTCAAATTTGAATTTATTAATACAAGTTCATCAGCTTGACTTGAAGATCCTTTTGTTACTTCTTTAATTGAAGCTGAAACTTCTTCTATATAACGATGCATTTGTTTTGATATATTTGTAAGTGATATAGATTGATTGGTAACATTTGTAGAATCGTTTTTTATTAAAGAAATTGTATCTGAAATAGATATAACTGTTTTTTCTAATGCTTTATTCATTATGCCAAATTCATTAGTAAGCTTAGTATTAAATTTAACTGTAAAGTTTCCTTCAGATAATTTACATAAATTATCAATAAATTCTTTTATAGAATTTTTAATTATAAAAATAACAATAATTGATATTATAGTTAAAATTAAAATAGATATGCTAAAAATAATAATAAATAAAGTCATATTTTTATAATATAAAGTTTTAGACTTTTCATTTTGTTCTTTAGCTTTTTGCTTTTGGTAGTCAATTAGCTGAATATTCTTTTTAGCTAAATCATTTCCATAATTACCCATATATACATTTGTTATTTGTTTATCTGGTACTATATTATTTTTTCTTTGTTCTATAATATTTGGTATAAAAGAGTAATAATGTTCATATGCCTCCTTCATCTGTAAAACCAATTTTATTTCATCTGAATCATTTTTTGATGATATCTCATTTCTAGATATTATAGCTGTTATGTCATTATTTAAGCTAATCATTGTCTTTTCATTTTGTTCTTCAAATGGTCTGTCTATTATTTTAGTTAATGTATTTCTCAAAACCCCCATGTCACCATTAACATCACCCCAATCTTTTAGCTTAGGTATAATATTAACATACATATCATTTATATTATTATGCATTCTAGATGTATTTACATACCCTATTACCCCAATAACAATAGTTGTTATTAAAGATACTAACCACATTACTATTATCCCTTTTGTAATATTTATATTCTTAAAGCTATTAAAATTTATTTTCATAAACTAAATCCTCCTTTCAAAATATACTTTTAATACACTTACCTATAAATAAAATGCAAGTATTCATATTTTAAAAACATAAATACTTGCATTGGCAAAATGAACAAAATTATATTAAGTAAAACTTACATTAGTTATTTTCAAATTTTCCATTTTGTAAATCAGCTACTATATCTCTATATTTATCATCTGACAAATTGTATAACAAACCAATTACAACGGCAGCTATAGCTAATGCAACAGCTGGATATAATGCCATTACTGCTTTCATTCCTAGTAATGTTTTTGCAGTTTGATGTGCATTTGCCACATATCCTGTTAATTGTAAAGCTCCTAATGTAATATACGCTGCTATGGATTGAGCTATTTTTCTTGAGAAGTTAAATGCAGCATAAGTTATACCTTCTTTTCTCTTTCCTGTATGCCATTCACCATAATCAATAGCATCAGAAACAAAAGCCCACGTAACACCATTTGGAATAGCAAGTCCTGCATATCCTATAGTTACAAGTATTGTAAATACATAGAAGTTTGCTGGTAATATAAAGTTCAATCCGTTAGCAACAATACCAATTGCAAAACCTATCATAGCAGTTTTCTTTTTTCCAAACATTTTAACCATTTTAGGAATAGCGGCAATTCCTAGAATAGAACATCCAATCATTATACTGTTTATAACTGGTTGAAGTTTAACATTTCCAAGCGCATATTGACAATAATATATCATCATTTGATTGTTTGCATTCATTGCTGATATTGTAAATAAAGTCATAAGAATTAAACATAATAGCGGTTTATTTGTGAATACTGCTTTAGCATAATCACCCATAGTTGTTTTTTCTTGTACTTTTGCTTTAGATTGAATATGCTCTTTAGTATTTCTAAAACAAATATAAAATGAAATTACACCTATTAAAGCCATAATAGCAGCAGCTACTGGATATCCTATTTTAGGATCTGAAAAATGTATAAGTATAGGTACAAATGCTACACCAGTTATTAATTGTGCTGCTAAAGATCCTGTCTGTCTATATGTTGCCATTTGACTTCTTTCATCAACATCTTGAGTCATAACAGATGCTAATGAGCCGTAAGGAACATTTGTAAATGAATATATAAGTCCCCATACCATATAAGCAGCATATGCATACACTAGCTTACTAGTAACTGTAGTTCCAGGCATCAAAAATGTTACAATTGTTAATATAGCAAGAATTATACTGGAAACCATCATAACTGGTCTAAATTTACCATGTTTACCTGGTTTTCTTGAATCAACGGTTGATCCAGCTATAGGATCCATAAATGCATCAAATATCTTTGTATATACAAAAATATTTTTTGCTGCTGCTGCTGGTATGCCACATACATCTGTAAAGAACTTAGAAAGATACGCCTGTCCTAAATCGAACATAAACCCATTACCAAAGTCACCAAAACCATAAGATATCTTTTCTTTTAAGGTTAACTTTTGGCCAGTTTTTTGAACTTTTTTTTGCTCCATGTTTTTACTCCCCCTATTATATAATATCGTTTACATTTATTAAAATCGTATACATTTATTTTCAATCTTTACTGCGCCATAAACGCAGTAAAGATCAAATTATTTTTTATTAAATTTTACATTCCAAAATATTCTTTTGCATTATTATAAGATATATTCTTTACAATGCATCCCAAAAATTCCATATCATTTGGATATTCTCCATTTTCAACCCATCCACCTATTAAATTACAAAGTATTCTTCTAAAATATTCATGTCTTGTATATGATAAAAAGCTTCTAGAATCAGTCAACATTCCTACAAAACGGCTTAATAAGCCAAGGTTAGCTAAAGATTTCATCTGTTCTATCATTCCATCTTTATGATCATTAAACCACCATGCTGATCCAAATTGTATTTTTCCTGGAGCAGTTGTTCCTTGGAAATTTCCAAGCATAGTTCCAAGAACGAAGTTATCTTTTGGATTCAAAGTATATAAAATTGTTTTTGGAAGTAAATCTTCAGTTTCTAAGAAATTTAAAATCCTTGAAAGAGGATAAGCAATGCTTTCATCATTTATAGAATCAAATCCCGTATCTGGACCTAGTTTATTAAACATTTTAGTATTATTGTCTCTCATGGCTGCAATATGATACTGCATTGTCCATCCTAACTTTGCGTAGTTTTCTCCTAAGAATTTTAAAACATCTGTTTTGTATTTGCTTACTTCTTCTACAGTTAATTTTTCACCTTTTAGTGCTTTTAAGAAAATTTTTCTAATTTCTTCTTTTGATCCTTCTGCATATATCACACTATCTAGTGCATGATCTGACACTCTACATCCTACTGAATGAAAGAAATCAATTCTGCTTTTTAATGCTTCTATAAATTCATCATAACTATTTATAGTTTTACCATATGCTTGTCCAAGTTTTTCAATCCATGGTACAAAAGTCTGCTTATTTATGTTAATTCCTTTATCAGGTCTAAAAGCTGGTAAAACCTTAACATTAAAATCCTTACATTCTTTAAGTTTCAAATGATATTCTAAAGAATCTATCGGATCATCTGTTGTACATATAATCTCTACATTTGATTTTTTAATTAAGTCTCTTGCTCCAAATCCCTCTCCATTTAATAATTCATTTGTCTTATTCCAAATTTCAGGAGCAGTTTTTTCATTTAAAACTTCATATATTCCAAAAAACCTTTGAAGTTCTAAATGTGTCCAATGATAAAGAGGATTTCCTATAGCCATAGGCAACGTTTTCGCCCACGCTATAAATTTTTCATAATCAGTTCCATCTCCAGTAATGTATTTTTCATCTATACCATTACTTCTCATAGCTCTCCACTTATAATGATCGCCATAAAGCCAAACTTCAGTTATGTTTTTAAATTTTTTATTTTCAAAAATTTCTTTTGGATTTAAATGGCAATGATAATCTATAATAGGCATGTCCTTTGCATATTTATGATATAAATTCACTGCAGTATCATTATCCAATAAAAAATTCTCGTCCATAAACTTTTTCACTATAATCACCCTACTTTTCATACTATTTTTCTAATTGTTCACGTGAACAATTTAATTTAATATTATTATAATCGTTTTCTTTTAAAATTACAATAGTTTTTTGTTAACGTGTGCAAAATTATTTAAATAAAAAATTTTTTCAAATAATTTTTACCATATAACCTTACTATTTATCCTATATCCTCAACATATATTCGTGCTTTTTCGCTCCAAGTATCTTTTGGTGCTATTGTTTTAAATCCTGTTATATCTTTATCTAAGCTAACATTAGGAGCATTTATAACACAAGTTTGAGGCTCTATACACACATATTTCTTATCACCCATATCATTCCATATAACTATATGTTTATATTCTTCACCCATTTCATATACAACTCTCATATTTTTAGATGAATCTTCAATTATTGCACCATGAAATTTTGATCCATCAAGCTCTATATTTTCTAGTGTATAATGAGCTTCTATTTTATATCCTAATGGCATTACCCCTTCATTAGCATACTTCTTTTCTGCTTCCGTTAAATCTAATATTTCTCCTGTTGGTAAATTTCTTTCATCTTGTACCCACCTTTTACCTATGGACATTATTACTCTATAATCTTCATCTTTACTTTCTAAATTGTAAGGCACATTAAAAGCTGTATGATATCCTATACCTATTGGCATTTTTTCACTACCTAGATTAATAATACTTGTAGTTTGTTTTAGTCCTTTATTAGAAAGATTATACAGTAATTTAAATTGAAATTCATGAGGTAAATACTTATAAAAACTATGCTCCTTATTAAAATTAAAAATGGCCTCTATTTCAACTTGATCTTCAGAAATAATTTCTTTTTTTGTTATTTCCCATTTATCATTTTTTATAAATCCATGAATATAGTTATGATTTTTAGGCTCATTTATAGGAAACTGATATACCTTATTGCCTAGTTTAAATTTCCCATCTTCTATTCTATTTGGCGGAAATAATAATGGTATCCCATATACTTGAGGTCTTTCTTTAAATTTTTCAAATTCTAAATTATCATTGGGACTTCTAAGTATACTTACTCCCTTAAAAACATTTTTTAATTCTACTATATTTGCTCCTACTTCTGGTACCATAAGCGCCTCATATCCACCTGCGTTAAAACGGATAGCCTTATGATTTTTCCATAAAACTTCTTTTATACTAGCATGTTCATTTTTGTTATTAATCAAACTTATCATCTCCATATTTATTTTTGCACTTAATTATTGTTATCGTTAACAATAATCAAAATATAATTTTATGATTATTAGTTAATACATATGTTTCTTTATTGTTAACGTTAACAATTGTTATGTTATCATTATACAATACTTTTTGAATATTTATCAATAGTGTTTCAATTTTTTTGTTTATAATTAAACTTATAAATATGCCAATTCTTAAAAAAACCTTATTTTAATGTTCAAATACTAGTAAATTTTAATTCTTTGCTATATAATGGTCTTGTTTAATAAGCATCATTGTTAATAGCCTATTTTCTATTCAAATAAGATGCATAAGTATTAATAAATAATCTAGTTAAATTAAGAAAAATTAAATTAAACAAATCATAGATTTTGGGTTACTGCTTATGTTGCCTGTCATATTTATTAATGTGGACTAGCACCTTGTAGTGTTTTAAGTATTTTTTTGCCTTAATTTAACAATAAAATAATTGTAATCATTTTATAACAAAAGGATGTATATTTATGAAAAGACCAACAAGAATAAAAAAATATAAAAAAGCCAGAAAAATTAAATTTCTGATTTCAGCTTTTTTTATTTTACTAGTTTTAGCTGCCTGTTTTTGGGGATTTAAGTTCTACAATTCAAAAAAACTATCTAATAATGTAAAAGTATCAGCTAATAACCCTGAAAAAACTAAGTGTAAAAAAAATAAAACTGCAGATAGTATACCAAAGAGTGTACTAAATTCTAATACTGAGACTAAGGATTCCGAAAATAAAGATATAAGAAAATTTCCATATCCATTTAAATCTATGCTTTCTATATGCTCTGACATAGATGATGCTACCTTAGAAGAATTTCAAACTTACCATAAATTTTTGAACACCAAGGAAAAAACTCCTTATGGTGAAGGTTTAGGCTTAGATATTGGAGATTCATTTTGGATGTATATGGGCGATAATATGAACTCCACAGTTGATACCGAGGGGCATGGAGTAGACCATATAATGACATTTTTTAATGGAACCAGTAAAACAGAAAAACATAATGCTGACGAAATGATTCATTTTATGCGTTCAGGATGGATAGATTCTATTCATACTTTTGGGGACTTTTCAACCAAAAACGAAAAAAATACCCTTTTTAATAGAAATTTAGCCGAAAATGCTTGGAATACTTTAAACTCCCTAGGTTTTAAACCTACAATTTGGATAAACCATGGTAACAAATCTAATAAACAAAATTTTGGTGCTCATGGCACTTCAAATTTTATGAATTACCAACAAGGTGATAATCCTAATTCATCTTACTACCATACAGATTTAACTATGCAAAATGGTATTAAATATGTATGGAATTCTTTAAGTGATTCTAATTTTGGGCATAGTTATCCACTTTATGAGCTATCCTTGAGAGATGGACAAAAAGTTTGGGGATTTTATAGATATACCAATAATATGGTAGATGGTAAAATGGATTGGACATGGACTCCAGAACATATTCATCGTCAGCTTACTAAGGATAACTTGGATAGCATCGTAAATAATAATCAATACAGCATAGTAGCTCAACATTTTGGTGTCAGCACAGAATATTTGTTTAAAACAGAAAATATACAATCTTTGAAATTACTAAAAGAATATGAAACTAATAATAAAATATTGGTAGCCAAAACTTCTAGGCTTCTAAACTATGCTAATGTTCATAAATATCTAATGTTTAATAAGTTGACTGAAGATGGTAAGACTTATATTAATATAAGTTCTATAGATGATCCTATATTCGGGAAGTCCACTCCTACTATTGATAATATACGTGGAATTACTTTTTATTGTGATGATCCAGAAAACACAGTATTGCTGTTAAACAAAACTAAAATAAGCAGTGATGATTTGCAAGTAAATCCTAAAGATGAAGCTGGAAAAGCTAGTATATCTATTAAATGGTTTAACCCAGACTATACGGATTATACAAAGTAACTTAGTACTCTATATAAGCATATTGCGACTCAAGCGTATGTAAGCGAAGTAACTTTCAACTGTATTCCGGCTGATATATGCTGTGAAGGAAAACTCACTTCATTAAGAAGTTCACATCTTCCTTCACAGCATATATCAGTCTCCATACAGTTGAAAGTTACTTCTTAGTGCATTGCGTATACACATAATACATTATTGCATGACTCTCAATAGAAAGCTCAGCTTTCATAATATATTTTATACATTAAATTTCTTCCAAATTATACTCAAAAACGCTTCCACTTTTTATAGAAACAATTTATTAACTAGACAAATTTTTAATCCATTTTTTAGTTTCTTTTAACCTAAAAGAATTACCATTCATATTAATCATGTATGACTTATAAGTAAGTATGTCAGTCATTGCCGCTGTCATTACTGGATCTTGAAATATCTCTCCTCATCTGTCGAAAGACAGGTTAGTTGTAACTATTGTTGATTTTATTTCAGTTGTAGGTTCTTTTTCTGTTCTACCTATAAATTTCTTTACTGCAACTTTCATATTGTCATAAACCATAGTTCTATATACACCTTGAATTTTTTCAAAGAATAGTGCATGTGATTATAAAAAACAGTTGGCATTTTATTTTTTCTACAACCTCCTCAGTTAAAACTTTTCTTTTTTTTACCACCATAATACTTGGGATCTTCTACTATATCTGATATGATATCTGCCTTTTTACATCATCTCCACCAACTTCTCTTACATTAATTTTCCATAAGAGGGTTTATTTTATGTAAAGTGGAAGAGTTTTTTAATAAATTTATGGTATAGTATTAATATGTAAAAATAATAAATCTCTTTTAAAGTATTTCTATAAATGTAGAAAGTAACTTGCTTTTAAATAAAATATATTAGTCTATCAGCAAGCTACGCCTTAATTTTTAAGCATTATAAGTTGCGATTATAAATGTAATTTTGACTTACTAAAACTACTTATAACAATGTAATTATAAACATAAACTTGAAGTTACTAGTTTGGATTTTAACTTTTATGTAGTTATATATGGTAAGTGGTTCATCACATAAGCTAAATTGTTTTAGTATTATTCTTAGCTTGAAGATTTGGAAAGCCTTAGAACTTTAGTCCTGTCTGAGGGAACCGAGTTTGACAAAGTTCTTAGGTTTTCCAAATCTTCAAGCTTTAGAATAATTAAAACATTTAGCAGTGATGAACCACTTACCATATATCACGGAATAAAAGTTAAAATCCAAACTTCCACTGCAACTTTATGAAGCTTCATTTTAATTTAATTATTAAGTTTTTTGTTTATCATATCCCAATAATCAGCATTTTCTAATCCTAATCTCCATATAGCAACTCCAGCTAAATTATAGTTATTTACAAGGTCTAGTTTATAGCCAATGCTTGTACTATTTTCGAACCATACGCTATGGTAGACACCATAGTTATCATTATAATTGAAATATGGGCTTTTAGATGTTGAGTCCCATTTAACTTGGACACCATTCTTGTATGCTTTATTATAAGCTTGATTTATAGTATAAGCATCTGCACTACTGCTATTTGATGACCAATCATATCCATATGATGCTAAACCCAACATTATTTTATCATTAGGAATAACATTAATTGCATAATTAATTATTTTTTCTACCCATCCTATAGATGCAATGGCTCCTGGTGAACCACCTGACCAATGTTCATCATAAGTCATTATCATAACTTTATCTGAAAATTTTCCAATCTCACTGTAATCATATGCTCCAGTTCCAGCTTCTTTAGGATTGTCTACAATTTTTGCTGGAATCGATACTGTTACTTCAAAGCCTTGTGAATGAAGTGTATTATATAAGTCTTTTATAAATTGTGTGAATTCACCCCTGTTATAATAAAATATACCTTCTAAATCTACATTTACCCCTTTATAGTTGTTTTTCTTTAAAACATCCAATATATTATTTATCAAATTTTGCCTATTTTGATCACTTTCTAACAGAACTTTAGTTATATTTCCATTAAAAGAATTTGATATCATAGCATAAGTTGAGATCTTATTTGCATTTGCATATTCTATTTGTTCTTGAGGTGCACTACCAGTTATATTCCCTAATCCATCCACATTATAACTATCCGTTGCAATACCATCGATTAACCCTGAGTAGCTAACCAAAGACTTATATGATAAGTCATCTCCTGAATAGTAAGAAGCTGTATATGCTAGTACACTTTTTGTAGGAAATAAAATTGATTGTACAAGTTTATCAGATATAATTCCACTGCCACCTAACACTTTAAAATAATCTATATCACTTAGTTTTGACTTAATTAAGCTTCTAGCTTTAAAATAATTTGTATTTAACAATACAATTGGTGAATTACTTTTTCCTGCAGCAGCAGAACCACATAATGCATCTGGGAAATCTTCTCCTGAAGTTAAATATGTAGTTTTAAAATTTAAATCTGTTGAAAATTCATTTATAATAGCTAAATTAGTTTCATACCTATCACTTCCATTTAATCTTTTAACATTTGCTATATTTTTTATAGAATTACTACTTACAACTCCAGTACCACCTAATACATAACACTTCTTTATTTCATTGTCATTTATATATTCTTTAACACTATATGGAATAACATCAGTATTGGTAAGAATTATGGGCATAGCTTTCATAGCGGCTACAGGTGCTATAGATAATGCATCCGGAAAATTTTCACCATATGTCAATACAATTTCATCACTTTGTCCTAATTCCTTTGCTACTTTTATACTGGTTTCATACCTATCTTGTCCACCTATTCGAATCGTATTTATATTATTATCATTTAATTCTTTTTCAATGCTAGGAAGTATAACACCTTCCCCACCTACTATAAAAACCTGTTTAGTTTTTAATCTCTTAATTTCATCAAATACTTGAGAATTCAAACTGTTTCCTTTAGTTATCAAGACAGGAGCACTATATTTTTTTGCAAGTGGAACAGCACAAATAGCATCTGGGAAATCCTCACCTGAAGCCAAAATAGCATAATCTGATTGATTCCAACTATCTTGTGAAACCTTTACTGCCGTTTCATATCTATCTACTCCTCCAATTCTTACACTATTTGGAGCTGCAGATACCTTTGTTACTAAAGCAAAAAACAAAACCATAATTGTATAAAATGTTACGTAAGATTTTTTAATTGTAATCATTTTTTCCTCCTAGTATAACTTGTATTTATCCTAATTATAATTATTTATGAAATTAGATTACAATTCAATAAGTATATTTATCCTTATATTCCATAGTTTAAGTTTATTATATTTAACTTAGCTTTCGAACATACAATTTTAACGTAGTACAATTACATTACAATATAGCTTCTTAATCTTATTCTATCAATACTACTAGCAGTACCCCCAATTACTTAAAAGTTTAAACAATGTTTACTATAGTATTGTAAACCTGAAAACATTTTACCACTATTTGCGTATTGCCTATATTACATTGCCCAAATATAATTATATTTGTACTTAATCCCAAAATTAATGATACAAGGAGATTAATTTATGAAGATATTTAAATCTAAGTTATTAGTCACTCTATTTCTAGCTACTTCTATAATTGCTCCTATTCAAAGTGTAAATGCTGCTTCTCAACAATCTATAACTAGGAGCGAATCAGAACAAAGAGCGTTAAATATAATTAATTTAACTTGGAATTACTCTGCTGATAAAAATGGAACTTTGCCTGCTAATTATACCTCGAGTGTCACACAACCTAGCCAATTTAAAGATACAACAACGGTTACAACTACTGGTATTCCCTACAACTGGGGTGGACAAGATTCTCTTGACTCAAATTCCTATGGCTCACCTTGGCTGAACTTTTTAGATGCTGTGAATAAAGGTGCCTTTACCGGAAACGTTAACACCGATGCTGGTTATGGATATATTTCTGGTACTGCTGGTATAGATTGTTCTGGTTTTGTACAAGCTACCTTTAATATAAAAGACTCTAAGTTGTCAACTTCATCTATTTTTGATACTTATTTTACTAAAATCAATCTAAACGATATTAAACATATGGATATACTCGATAAACCTTATGATCATGTAGTTATTTTTGATAAATGGGGTACTTTAAATGGAGTTAATGGCGCTTTTACTTACGAATCCACACCAGATCAAACTTACGGTGGCATACAAGGTACTAAAAAATATTTTATAAGTATGAATGAAATTAATAAAGGGTATATTGCAGGAAGGTATGTAAATATAGTTGAAGATTCTTCTAGCACTAGTAATATTCCTCATCCAGTAAATGCTGGTATATTTGCTAAAATAACAAATGTAACTACTGCAGCAAATTTTAGATCTAAAGCTTCTACAGATTCATATATTATTGGTACTACACCTCGAGACACTATAGTATATTTAATTGATTATTCAGCAGGTTGGTATCAAATAAGTTACAATGGACAAGCCGGTTGGATATGGGGCAACCTAATTACCTCTATTCCCAGTGGTAAATATGTTGCTATAAATAAAGCCTATCAGCTAAATATAAGAAATAATCCATCAACATCAGCTGCTATAGTTGGTTATCTAAACCAAAATCAATATGCTGAAGTAATTGACTACTCAATTGATGGCAAATGGTTAAAAATTCGTATAAATGGAATTGAAGGCTATGCTTCTGGTGCTTATTTAAGATATATATACTAATCAACCCAGCTTTCGGAATTTAAAAATATTATGACGTAAGCATATGTAAGCGAAGTAACTTTCAACTGTATTCCGGCT
>NZ_JIBU02000021.1 GCF_000633595.2 Clostridium drakei
CTTATTACATAGAAATTTTGTCAATAGGATTTTCAATCCATTAATTAAACACTAGTGATATATTATATATATTTGATTGAAACAGATAGCTGTTAATTATAAAAAAGTAAATAAACCTTATCAGAGAAAGTTTGATTTTAACATTTTGGAGACACTGTGTCTGCAAAATTGGATGAAAGTGGGGGTGAAACTTATTAGCAATTCTGGAATTTCAAAAGTTTTGTTTTTATCATTAATATAGTCTTATGTGGTATAATGTGGTTAAAGATATTTATATACACTAGAATTTTATAGAGAATGATAAGTTGGGTTTATTTAGGTATCTTTAAGAAAAAACATTTATTTAAATATATATATAATTTTAATTTATAAAAGGTGATTATATGATTAAAGAAATAGATAGAAAGAAAAAAATACTTGATAGTAAAAGGCCATTTAATAAAGCTGCTGTCAAAAATTTAAAGCAATATTTTGATGTAGACCTTACATACAATTCAAATGCTATTGAAGGAAATACACTTACAATTACAGAAACAAAAGTTATTCTTGAAGATGGTATCACTATAGGAAAAGGTAAATCGTTAAAGGAGCATCTTGAAGTTATAAATCATAAAGAGGCCATTGACTATGTTGAAGATATAGTAAATAGAAATATAGATATTGATCAAAATGTTATAAAAGATCTTCATTATATTATTTTAAAAAGTATAAATAATGAAAATGCAGGAAGATATAGAAGTGTTAATGTTCTCATAAGCGGTAGTAATCACAGACCACCAGAACATTTTTTAGTTCCACAAGAAATGGAGGACTTAATTAAGTGGTATGATGAAAATAAAAATAAACTACATCCTATAGCGCTTGCAGCTGAGTTCCATCATAAATTTACATTTATACATCCTTTTATAGATGGCAATGGAAGATGTGGAAGATTGCTTATGAATTTAATCCTTATGAGAAATGGGTATCCAATTACTGTTATAAGAATGGAAGAGAGAAATGAATATATGAGTGCTCTTGAAAAAGCAAGTGTTGAAAATGATCTTGAAGATTTTATTAATATTATAACTGAAGCTGTAAATAGAAGTTTAGATAAATATATATATATACTTGGATAGAAGAATTTATTCTAAAATAAGTGAAATTGTAGATAAAAATTATATTAGTTAATAACACTTAAATGAAAGCTGTATTTTCGTGTTGATGGATTACTATAAAATAAGTCGTAAATGGCCTGTACTCTTGAAAAAAGAATACAGGCTATTTTAATAAAATCAGTATTTAAACACAAGTGAATAGAGAGGATAGATAAGTAAATGTCAAAAAAGAATTATAATGCTGTGTACGAGGACTATGATTCGGAAAGTGATGAATACTTTTATTATATAGCTGGATATACTTCTAATGGAGTATCGTTTGGAATTACATGGGGAGAAGCTATAAGGGATGGCTTAGTTGAAAAAACTCAATTAATCGAAGAGTCATTTGACGACTTACCATTTTAAAACATATAGTTTTTAATAAAACTAGAGAATCAAGGAGTAAAAAATGAAGTATTATGAACTTTATAATGAATATATAAAGTTGCTAGAGGAAAATAAAGTTTTAAAAATAGAAATAGAGGACTTAAGAAAACGTCTTAGAATAGAGAATTCTGAAGTATGTATGGATAATGAGGATATAACATTAAATGAGAGTGACAATGATGTAGAGATTCCTCAAAGTGAGTGTATACAAATGAATAATAACAGTTCGCCAGAATGCAAAATAAAGTTGTTTATGTCATTATTTAAAGGAAGAGAAGATGTATATGCTAAACGGTGGGAAAATAAAGAAGGTAAATCTGGTTATTCTCCTGTATGCATGAATGAATGGAGGAAAGGAATTTGTTATAAACCTAAAATAAAGTGCTCGGATTGTAAAAATAGAAGATATGGAGTATTAGATATTAGTGCAATTAATAAGCATTTAAGAGGAATAGAAGTTTTAGGAATTTATCCAATACTTAAAGATGATACATGTCATTTTCTTGCTATTGATTTTGATGATGATGGATGGGAAAAGGATATAAATATTTTAAGAGAAGTATGTGAAGAAAAGAAAATACCTTTTGCAATTGAAAGGTCAAGGTCTGGTGCTGGAGCACACATATGGTTCTTTTTTAAAGAAAGTATAAGTGCTGCATCTGCTAGGAAATTTGGAACAGGGCTTCTTACTTATGCAATGACAAAAAGACATCAAATCAAATTTGAATCTTATGATAGATTATTTCCGAATCAGGACACTATGCCAAAAGGAGGATTTGGAAATCTTATAGCTTTGCCAATGCAGCGAAATGTTAGAAGAAATAAAAATAGTGTTTTTATAGATAAAAATTTAGAACCCTATAAAGATCAATGGGATTTTCTAAGTTCTGTTGGTAAGCTCACAAAAGATGAGATTGAGTTTTATATTTCTGAATTTTGTTCTGGCGATGAATTAGGAGAGCTAAAGGAAGATGCAGAGGAAGAAAATAAACCATGGAAAAGAATTAGAAAAAGCTATAAATTGAGTAATGCAGATTTTCCAACTGATGTTCATATTATAAAAGCTAATATGATTTTTATAAACAAAAAGGGATTTTCAAGTAAAACTCTAAACTCTATTAAAAGAATGGCAGCATTTAAAAATCCAGAATTCTATAAAGCTCAGGCCATGAGACTACCAACCTTTGATAAACCAAGAGTTATTTCTTTATCAGAGGAAACATCAGAATATTTATGTCTTCCAAGAGGTACAGAACTTGACCTTTATAAGCTATTTAATAAAAATAAAGTTAACTTTAAGTGTGATGATGAAAGATATATTGGTAAAACAATTTCAGTTACGTTTAATGGAGAGCTTAGAGAAGAACAGGCAGTGGCTGCAGAGGCTATGTTAAAACATGATAATGGAGTGTTATCTGCAACTACTGGTTTTGGTAAAACTGTTATTGGAGCTAAGTTAATAGCTGAAAGAAGGGTAAATACCCTAATAATTGTACATACGCAGCAATTATTAGATCAATGGAAAGAAAGATTAGGTCAATTTTTAGTAATAAATGAAGTTTTAGAGACTGAAAATGTTATTAAAAGAGGACGGAAAAAGAAATCTAGTATCATAGGACAGATAGGAGCAGGTAAAAATAGTTTGAATGGTATTATTGATATTGCTATTATGCAATCGTTGGTAAGAAAAGGTGAAGTTAAAGAATTAGTTAAAGATTATGGAATGGTTTTAGTGGATGAGTGTCATCATGTTTCAGCATTTAATTTTGAACAAATATTAAAAAATGTAGCAGCTAAGTATGTTTATGGATTAACAGCAACTCCAATAAGAAAGGATGGTCATCATCCTATAATATTTATGCAATGTGGTCCGATTAGATATAAAGTGGATGCACGTAAGCAAGCTGAAAAACAGCCTTTTGAACATTATGTTATCCCAAGATTCACTTCTTTCAGAAAGCCTATTTGTCAGGATAAAAAAGAATGGTCAATAGCAGAAATGTATTCTGAAATAAGTACAAGTGAAATTAGAAACGAATTAATTGTTAATGATGTTATAAGCTGTGTAAAAGAAGGGCGAAATCCAATAGTTTTAACAGAAAGAACTTCGCATGTTGAAACTCTTGCTGATGCTTTAAAAGAAAAAGTTCCTAACGTTATTATACTTACTGGAAGAATGTCATCAAAAGATAAAAAAGCTGAAATAAATAAACTTTTAAGTATACCTAAAGAAAGTAATGTGGTGATAGTAGCTACAGGTAAATTTGTTGGAGAAGGTTTTGATGAACCAAGACTAGACACACTTTTTCTTGCAATGCCTATATCATGGAAAGGAACACTACAGCAATATGCTGGAAGGCTTCATAGAATATATGAAAATAAAAATGAAGTTCAAATTTATGATTATGTTGATATTCATGTTAATGTATTAGAAAGAATGTATGAGAAAAGATTAAAGGGGTATGCCTCAATAGGATATTCTGCTAAAAGTGATAGTAAACCCTTTGAAAGAATAAATTCAATCTATAACAATAATAATTTTTTAACTGTATTTAGTAATGATATTTTCTCTGCAAAACATGAGATTATTATATTTAGTCCTTTTATAAGTAAAAGAAGGCTTTTACAAATGCTAAAACTTTTGATGATTGCGATAAAAAACGGTAGTAATGTTAAGGTTGTCACTCGTCCAGAGACAGACTTTAAAGAAAGTGACAAAGAAGCATTAAAAGAAATGCATGAGCTCATAAGAGGATTAGGAGTAGATATTATTTTTAAAACGAATATACATCAGAAATTTGCAATAGTTGATAAAAAGATTGTATGGTATGGGAGTATTAATTTATTAAGTTTTGGAAGAGCTGAGGAAAGTATCATGAGGTTAGAAAGCATAAATATTGCAAATGAGTTATTGGGGACTTTTGAATAAAATAAAAGCTAAGCTAATCTCTTATGCTAGTTAATTATTTTTGACATAATTTACAGATAGAAAAGCCCCAATATAATATGTTAACCTTTCATTAGATTAAATCAAGTATGTGTCTGTATTAAAATAATGAATCAAAAAATAAATAATCCGCACTTTGAAAAAAGTGCGGATACTGATGGTGCCGAAGGCGGGACTTGAACCCGCACGAGTGTGACCTCGACGGATTTTGAGTCCGTTGCGTCTGCCAATTCCACCACTCCGGCAAGCGACAAAATTATAATATCATATAAGTGAGGCATAGTCAAGAAAAATTAAAAAAAGTATAAATGGTTCATGAATTTCATTTGATTATTTTGAGATATATAATATTTATTTAATTTTATGTATTTTTCATACAGGATAATTTTAAAATAGTGTGATCAGATTAAATAAAGAAAGTTTTTTATATTATCATATAAATTTTTATACATAAATGTATTGTTATATTAAGGCATCTTTGCTACAATAGAATTGTTCAATATGAACTGTATTGTACTTGGTGGGAACACAAAAAACCCACTGGGATATAAAAGGTACTAGCAAGGGCAAAATTATAAATTAAGTTTTGGCTCTTATAAAAATAATTTTATCAGTAAGGGAAGGAGAATAAAATATGATTTATTCAACAGAAGTTGACAGAATGTGTTGCGTAGCTAAAGGAGCAAACCACCAATCAGCTCCAATTCCAGAAGAAGGAAAATGGGTGCGTGCTAAAGAGATAAAAGATATATCAGGATTAACACATGGTATAGGTTGGTGTGCTCCACAACAAGGTGCTTGCAAGCTTACTTTAAATGTTAAAGATGGAATAATTCAAGAAGCTTTAGTTGAAACAATAGGATGTTCAGGAATGACTCATTCAGCAGCTATGGCATCAGAAATACTTCCAGGAAAGACTATACTTGAAGCATTAAACACAGATTTAGTTTGTGATGCTATAAATACAGCAATGAGAGAATTATTCTTACAAATAGTATATGGAAGAACTCAAACTGCTTTCTCAGAAGGTGGACTACCTATAGGAGCAGGTCTTGAAGATTTAGGAAAAGGATTAAGAAGCCAGGTTGGTACTATGTATGGTACAAAAGCTAAAGGAACTAGATACCTAGAAATGGCTGAAGGATATGTTACAAATGTAGCTTTAGATGAAAATAACGAAGTTATAGGATATAAATTCGTTCACCTTGGAAAAATGATGGAAATGATAGGAAAAGGAATGGACGCTAACGAAGCTAAAGAAAAGGCTACTGGACAATATGGTAGATTTGATGAAGCTACAAAAGTTATTGATCCAAGACATGAATAATATATAAGGAGGACGTTTGAAATGGCATTATTTGAAAGTTATGAAAGAAGAATTGATCAAATTAAACCAGTGCTTGAAAAGTATGGCATGAAGACTATAGAAGAAGCTAAGGCTGTTTGTGATGAAAAGGGAATAGATGTTTATAACATAGTTAAATCAACTCAGCCAATATGTTTTGAAAATGCTTGCTGGGCTTACATATTAGGTGCTGCAATAGCTATAAAAAAAGGATGTAAAAAGGCTGCTGAAGCTGGAGAAGCTTTAGGAGAAGGCTTACAAGCTTTCTGTATTCCAGGATCAGTTGCAGACGATAGAAAAGTTGGAATAGGACATGGAAATTTAGCAGCTATGCTTTTGAGAGAAGAAACTAAATGTTTTGCTTTCTTAGCAGGACATGAATCATTTGCAGCTGCTGAAGGTGCTATAAAAATAGCTGAAAAAGCTAACAGAGTTAGAAAAGAGCCATTAAGAGTTATATTAAATGGTCTTGGAAAAGATGCTGCTTACGTAATTTCAAGAATTAATGGATTTACATATGTTGAAACTAAATTTGACTACTATACAGGAAAATTAGAAGTAGTTAGAGAAGTTGCTTTCTCAAAAGGCGAAAGAGCTAAAGTTAAATGCTATGGTTCAGACGATGTTAGAGAAGGTGTTGCTATAATGCACAAAGAGGGAGTTGACGTATCAATAACTGGTAACTCAACTAACCCAACAAGATTCCAACATCCAGTTGCAGGAACATACAAAAAAGAATGTTATGAACAAGGTAAGAAATACTTCTCAGTTGCATCAGGTGGTGGTACTGGAAGAACTCTTCACCCAGATAACATGGGAGCAGGTCCAGCTTCTTACGGTATGACAGATACTATGGGAAGAATGCATTCAGATGCTCAATTCGCAGGATCTTCATCAGTTCCAGCTCATGTTGAAATGATGGGATTAATCGGAATGGGTAACAACCCAATGGTTGGAGCTTCTGTTGCAGTTGCAGTTGCTATTGAAGAAGCCATGAATAAGTAATGGAAAATTTGAATAGTTAAAATAAAAGTCCCAACATAATAAAAAAACATCCCAAACTCATAAAAAATTCCGTAAAAAATATATAGATATTAAATAAATGAACGATTAAAGAGCATGAAGGAAATGCAAGAGAAAATCTTGTAAAACCCTTCATGCTTTTTATTTTTTCGTACCTTGCTAAGCCTTGATAATATATTGATTTAATATTTGTAGGTTAATTGGAAATGTTGGTATTAAGTTTATAATTAAAGTATAATAATAATGAATATTTCAAAAATTTCAGAAACAATTTTAATGGGGTATTATGTTGAATTTTAACAATAACAAAATTATATAAATACAAATTATTGTAAGGTGAAAATTAGAAACTTGAAATAAGCAGTAACTATTATATAGAAATGAATGAGAGCAGAACAATTCAACTACCAAAAGAAAAAGGAAATTACATTTATAAAATAGAAGGAATATGGGATGATACCCATTCAACATCAAATATTTTTAAAATAAGTGTTAAGTAAGTAAAAGGGATAGGATGTGATTACATGAGTGCATATTCATTTATAGCAACTGACTACGAAATACAAGAGGTTCATAATTCAAAGGAAAAAATTATTACTGTTCAGGAGGCCATTAAATTAGGATTAAAAGCACATGAATTTATGCCCTGGGAGAATATGAATCCAAATGATACGATATCGCTCTTTGAAAAAGAAGATGATTTATATGAATTGGTTATTACAAAGGGAACTGAATATGAAAAAAATGTAAGGTGGTATACTGACAAACCATTTATTTACTCTGTAAATTTTAAGTATACAGAATTAAGAGCAAAGCAATTGTTAGAATACATAAAGGAAAAACTTAGAAAAGGACATCAATTGGAAATATGGTCAATATGGCTTGATGATAGGCAGAATATTAAACCTACTATATGCAATTATGAACAAGTTTCAATAGATAACTTAAAACAAATGTATGATTGGAATGATGAAAAGCATGTAACTCATGGTTGCATAATAATAAAAAGGTAAAAACTTTAAACATACTGAATAGTAAAAAAATAGACTTCATTATTTCTGCTGATAACATTACCTTCATACATTAGTAATATATTATGGAGTACTAAAAACGAATTAAAGGTGGTGTGATTTTGAAAAACAAATATTTAGTAATCAGATTTATGTGTGGAATAGCAGCAATTGTATTGGCTATGTGTCATTTTATAGGAAAGATAGATAATGAAAAATTAATGCCATTTATTATCATTGATTTATTTCTTTTGCAGATTTTTGATTATAGATCAAGTAAGAAATTTCAATCATATACAAAATATGATGGTTTAAAAATAATTTTATCTTGTATATTGTTTTTTTGGATCATAGTAATAGCAATTTCAATATTCCATACATAAATTATAAACAAGTTTTAATACATATAAAATTTAATATTTTATGTGAAAAATGTGAGAACATGTACAAAAGTGATTGCTGATAAAAAATCAGTAAAATTACCTAGAGTATATGGTTTTTTATTTTGTTTATTTTAGTAGAGGTGAGGTATGTATATTTTAAAGGTAAGTAAATTCTTCTTATAGTGATAGATAAAATATCAATTATAAGCACATAATACTTAAAAAAGTAATTATGCAGTAAAACATGGAAGTAAGAAAGATGGAGGTTTTTATATGAGCTTTAAAATAAATGATACTGTTACTTGGGTTGGAAAGATTGATTGGGAGCTAAGAACTTTCCATGGTGAAGAATACTCTACACATAAAGGTTCTTCATATAATTCATATTTGATTAGAGATGAAAAGACAGTACTTATTGATACTGTTTGGCATCCATTTGCTAAAGAATTTGTAGCTAATTTAAAAAAGGAAATTGATTTAAACAAAATAGATTATATAATCATGAACCATTCTGAAAGTGACCATAGTGGTGCGCTTTTAGAGCTAATGAAGGAAATACCTAATACCCCGATTTATTGTACTAAAAGTGGTGTGAAAATATTAAAGGGACATTATCATAAGGATTGGAATTTTATAGAGGTAAAGACTGGGGATAGTCTAAATATAGGTAGAAATAAACTTACATTTGTAGAAGCAAGGATGCTTCATTGGCCTGATTCAATGTTTACATATTTATGCGGCGAAAATATTTTATTTAGCAATGATGCCTTTGGGCAGCACTATGCTTCTGAATTGATGTATAACGATAAGGTTGATCAAGGTGAATTATTTCAGGAGGCAATAAAATACTATGCTAATATTTTAACGCCCTTC
Organism: Clostridium drakei; assembly: GCF_000633595.2. Taxonomy (GTDB): domain Bacteria; phylum Bacillota; class Clostridia; order Clostridiales; family Clostridiaceae; genus Clostridium_AM; species Clostridium_AM drakei. The sequence continues at coordinate 9,108 of NZ_JIBU02000021.1, forward strand.
AGCAAATTTGTTGTAAAAAAAATAGAAGAAGTAATAAGTCTTAATTTACCTGTCAATATGATTTGCACTAGTCACGGAATAATGTGGAGGGATAATCCGCTTCAAATAGTCAATAAGTATATGGAATGGGCAAAGGATTACCAAGAAGATCAGATTACAATAATTTATGATACAATGTGGAATGGCACAAGAAAGATGGCTGAAGCCATAGCAGAAGGAATAAAAAATTCGAACAAAGATGTTGTTATAAAGATCTTTAATTCATCTAAAAATGATAAAAATGATATTATTACCGAAGTATTTAAATCAAAGATGGTACTTGTTGGTTCATCAACAATAAATAACGGAATATTATCTTCTATATCTGCAATATTGGAGATGATTAAAGGACTTAGTTTCAAGGGAAAGAAAGGGGCAGCCTTTGGTAGTTATGGTTGGAGTGGCGAATCAGTAAAAATTATTAGTGAAGAATTAAATGAGGCTGGTTTCGAAATAGTAAGTGAAGGAATAAAAGAATTATGGAATCCAGATGAAGAGGGATTAAGTAAATGCAGAGAGTTCGGAAGTAATGTTTTAAAAAAAATATAGGAAAATATTTATATTTATTAATTGACATAATTAACATTATCATTTAATATTAAGATACAGTGATAAAATTTATAATTACATGTTTATTTAAGCAGTAATTTTTATTTTGAAAATTTAAGAGTCGCACGACTGGCGGAAGTGGAGTTTACCACAGGGAGTGTGATTTATAAACTATAAATGTCGACCGCCTGGGCAAATTTGTCCAGGCGGTTTTACGTTTTTCGTTAACTGTTGGACATCTTTAATTAAATTGGAAGAGAAACTTTTTATAAAGTTAAACTATCTTCTTAATGTTTAATACAAAGGAGATAAAAATAAATAAAAATTAGAGATGGGGGTAATTTAAAATGGGTTTTAAATCAGACATTGAAATAGCACAGGAGTGTAAGCCACAAGACATAAGAAATATAGCTGCAAAAATAGGTATTTCTGAAGATGACATCGAGCTTTATGGAAAATATAAGGCTAAAGTAGATTACAACTTATTAAAGAAAACTCCAGGAAAAAATGGTAAGCTAATTCTTTGCACAGCAATTAATCCAACACCAGCAGGAGAAGGAAAAACTACTACATCAATAGGTGTAGCTGATGCTTTATCAAAATTAGGTAAAAATACAATAGTTGCATTAAGAGAACCATCACTAGGACCAGTATTTGGAGTAAAAGGTGGAGCAGCAGGTGGCGGATATGCACAAGTTGTTCCAATGGAAGATATTAATTTGCATTTTACTGGTGATTTCCATGCAATAGGGGCAGCTAACAATTTATTAGCAGCAATGTTGGATAACCACATATATCAAGGAAATGTGTTAGATATTGATCCAAGAAGAATAGTTTGGAGAAGATGTGTTGACATGAATGACAGACAATTAAGATTTGTTGTTGATGGTATGGGTGGAAAAGTTAATGGAGTACCAAGAGAAGATGGCTTTGATATTACTGTTGCTTCAGAAATAATGGCTATATTCTGTTTAGCTAGTGATATAGAAGACTTAAAAGCTAGACTTGCTAGAATAGTCGTAGCATATACAAGAAGTGGAGAACCTGTAACAGCTGGACAGATAAATGCTCAAGGTGCTATGACTGCATTACTTAAAGATGCATTAAAACCAAATCTGGTTCAAACTCTTGAAGGAACACCGGCATTTGTTCATGGTGGACCATTTGCAAATATAGCCCATGGATGTAACTCAATAATGGCTACAAGAATGGCTACTCATTTTGCAGATTATGTAGTTACAGAGGCAGGTTTTGGAGCTGATCTTGGAGCTGAAAAATTCTTGGATATTAAATGTAGAATGGCTGGATTAAAGCCAGATGCAGTTGTAATAGTTGCTACAGTAAGAGCATTAAAATACAACGGTGGAGTACCAAAAGCTGATTTAAATAATGAAAATTTAGAAGCTCTTGAAAAAGGACTTCCAAATTTATTAAAGCATGTTGAAAATATAACTAAGGTATTTAAATTACCAGCAGTAGTTGCAATAAATGCATTTCCAACTGATACTCAAGCTGAACTGAAATTGGTTGAAGATAGATGTAAAGCTCTTGGAGTAAATGTTAAACTATCAGAAGTTTGGGCAAAAGGCGGAGAAGGTGGAGTTGAAGTTGCCAAAGAAGTAATAAAATTAATAGAAACAGAAGAAAACAACTTCCAATTTGCTTATGATGCAGAAATTCCAATAAGAGAAAAAATAAAAGCTATAGCTCAAAAGATTTATGGTGCTGATGATGCAGTATTTACAGCACAAGCTGAAAAAGAAATTGATGAATTAGAGAAAAATGGATTTGGTAAAACACCAGTATGTATGGCGAAAACTCAGTATTCTTTAACGGATGATCAGACTAAACTTGGAAGACCAACAGGCTTTAAAATAACCGTAAGACAAGTAACAATTTCAGCAGGAGCAGGATTTGTTGTTGCTTTAACTGGAGCAATAATGAAAATGCCAGGACTTCCTAAAGTTCCAGCAGCTGAAAAAATTGATGTTAATAATGATGGAGTAATAAGTGGATTATTCTAATAATCATGTTGTTTTATAACTTGAAGAGTTAATATAAAAAGTGAGAAGCCAATGTTTTAGTAATATTTTGTGTACTGAAGCATTGGCTTCAATTTATGATAAAGATATAAAAAAGCAATATAATGTCAATAAAAAATATTGCATTTAAAATAATATTCTAAATATTTTCAATATTCTTTTAAAAAGGTAGTGACATTTCTTTATAAAAATATTATAATGATATTATAAAATAACAAAAAACATATGTAATTTAAATATTAAACAAAAGGGGAAACCTTATACTATGATTTTTTGGAACTAAACTATTTGAAATGCATATTAATGGGTAAAAGGGGAGTGGTTTTCATGAAGAATATTATTAATGAAAATAAAAAAGATATTCAAGTTACTAAAAGAGATAAAAAAGCAGCTAAAAAAATAAGGAGAAGAGAATCACATAGATTCCTTTTCGATATGGTTAGTGCTCTATTTAGTAGAGGTTAGAATTTTAAATACGGCATCAGCAGAGGTTTTTCTGCTGTTTTTTTATGGAGATTTAACACTTCCAATGATATACTTAATTTGTGATTTTATCAAGTAGAATTTATAATATCTATTTTAAAAATTTAAGTTGTGGTTTAAGTTAAAATTAAGAAAGGGGAAATAATGATATGGATAAATTAATGGTAACAACAGCATTTGATATAGCGGGATATAAGATTATAGAAAATCGTGGATTAGTGAGAGGCGTAATTGTTCGTTCAAGAAGTGTTATAGGAAACATAGGAGCTGGACTACAAAGTCTTGTAGGAGGAAATATATCTTTGTATACAGAACTTTGTGAACAAACCAGAGAAGAGGCATTTGAACTAATGATGGAGCATGCTGATGAAATGGATTCAAATGCCATTATTGGAGTCAGATATGATGCCAATGAAGTTACACAAGGAATAACAGAAGTTTTATGTTATGGAACTGCAGTTAAAGTAGAAAAGGAATAATTAAGAAAGCATCTGCATTTATTTGTAGATGTTTTTTTATTAGAAATATGGGTATTATTAAAATAAAAACAAACTTAATTTAATAAAATATTAAAAAAAATAGAGAATATACTTGCTAAGATGATATAATAAAGAGATTGAGAAAATGGAAAATTGAAATTAGTTTATATAGATAAAAAAATTAACAAATTTGGAGGGTCTTATGTCTAAAGAAAAGTTATTAATACTTGATGGAAATAGTTTAATGAATAGAGCGTTTTATGCACTGCCACCGTTAACTAACTCTCAAGGACTACATACTAATGGAGTATATGGTTTTGTAACAATGCTTTTAAAAATGAGAGAAGAAATTGATCCTAATTATATAGTTTGTACGTTTGATAGAAGTGCTCCTACATTTAGACACAATGAATATAAAGATTATAAAGCAGGTAGAAAAAGAATGCCAGAGGAGCTTGCAGAACAGTTCCCTGTAGTAAAAAAGCTATTAAATCTGCTTTCTATAAGTATGTTTGAAATTGATGGATTTGAAGCAGATGACCTTATAGGAACCCTTTCTGTATATGCAGAAAAGAAAGATATAGAAGTTTATATAGTCACAGGAGATAAAGATGCGCTTCAATTAGCAACAGATAATGTAAAAGTTGTTATAACTAAAAAAGGAATTACAGAAAAAGAGATATATGATAAGAGTAGAATGATTTCAGAATTTGAAGTTACTCCAACTCAATTTATAGATGTAAAAGGTCTAATGGGAGACAAATCGGATAATATACCTGGTGTCCCAGGGGTTGGTGAAAAAACGGCATTTAAGCTTATAAAAGAATATGGAAGCATAGAAAATGTATTAAATAATATAGATAATATTAGTGGAAAAAAAATAAAAGAAAATTTAATGGAGTATAGTGAACAGGCAGTATTTAGCAAGAAGCTAGCTACTATCATGCTTAATGTTCCTATAGAAATAGATTTAAATGAAATAAAATCTAAGGAAAATTATGATGTAGAAGGTGTAAAAAATTTATTTATAGAGCTTCAATTTAAATCACTTATAGATAAAGTAATAGGTGAAAAAGAATTAAAGGAAGAAATTGAAAAAGAAGATATTAAAGTTGACTTTAAAAATATAAGTAATATAAAGGATTTAAAAAAGTTTAAGGAAGACATAATTTCAATTGCAAAGGATGAAATTTTATACTTAACTTTTAAAATTATAGATGGCAATATTTACTCAAAAAGTTATATAGAAAAGATATTTTTAAATATAGATAATAGAAATTATGTAATAGAAATTCAAAAAATATATGAAGAAGATAATGAAGAGACATTAAAATCCCTTAAGGATATATTTGAAAATGATAAAATAGAAAAAGTAAGTCATAATGTAAAAGTTCCATATACTGTATTTAAGAAAATGGGAATAAACTTTACTAGTGTAAAATTTGATACAGAAATAGCTGCTTATTTAATTGATTCTTCTAGAGGAGAATATGAATTAAATTCTATTATACAGGATTATCTTAAAATAATGCTTCAAGGAGAAGAAGATGAAATCAAAGTAAAGGAAACCTCTCTTTTAAAAGATGTTTTTGAAATTCTGAATAAACAAATAGAAAAATTGAATATGGAAGAACTTCTATATGAGGTAGAACAGCCACTTACATTAGTTTTAGCATCTATGGAATATGAAGGCTTTAGGGTTGATAGTGTAAAATTAGATAAACTAGGAGAAAAGTTTAAGATAGAAATAGATAAGCTTAAGACGGATATATATGGGTTGGCAGAAGAAGAATTTAATATTAATTCACCTAAGCAGCTTGGAAAAATATTATTTGAAAAACTTGATTTACCTGTAATTAAAAAGACTAAAACGGGATATTCCACTAATGCAGAGGTTTTAGAACAGCTTTTAGATAAACATCCTATTATAGAAAAAATAACTCATTATAGACAGTTTGCTAAGCTTTATTCTACATATATTGAAGGATTAAAAGCTGTAATTGATAAAGATAGAAAGATACATTCTAGTTTTAATCAAACAGTTACTACTACAGGAAGATTATCAAGTACAGAACCTAATCTTCAAAATATACCAATAAAGTATGAAATGGGTAGAGAAATAAGAAAAGTATTTGTACCTGAAGATGAAAATTCAATAATACTTTCAGCAGATTATTCACAAATAGAACTTAGAGTACTTGCTCATATAGCTGATGATGAAAATTTAATAAGTGCTTTTTTTAATCATAGTGATATTCATACTAAAACCGCATCAGAAGTATTTAAAGTTCCTATAGATCAGGTTACTAAACTTCAAAGAAGCAATGCTAAGGCTGTAAACTTTGGAATAGTTTATGGTATAGGTGACTTTAGTTTAGCTAAGGATTTAAAGATATCAAGAAAAGAAGCTAAGAATTATATAGATACTTATTTTGAAAGATATCCAGGTGTAAAAAGGTATATGGATACTGTTATAAAGCAGGCAGAAGATAATTTGTATGTAACTACTATAATGAATAGAAGAAGGTTTATACCTGAAATAAAAAATTCTAAAAAGATGGTAAAGGCTTTCGGTGAAAGATTGGCCATGAATACACCTATTCAAGGTAGTGCTGCAGATATAATAAAGATGTCTATGGTAAATGTATATAATGTTCTAAAAAGTAAAAATTTGAAGAGTAAAGTAATACTTCAAGTGCATGATGAACTTATTTTGAATGTATATAAGGATGAATTAGAAGAAGTAAAAGAATTAGTAAAAAATCAAATGGAAGATGTTATGAAATTAAAAGTGCCTTTAGAGGTTGATGTTAATGTTGGAGATAATTGGTACGAGGCAAAATAAGTTTTTTAAATACAAATGGGGTGGTGACTTATGCTTAAAATCGGACTTACTGGTGGAATAGGAAGTGGAAAAAGTACCATTTCTGAAATGTTTAGAAAAAGAGGATTTAATATTATAGATGCAGATATTGTAGCTAGAGAGGTATTAAACAAATATCCTGAAATTATTTGTGGAATAAAGAAAAATTTTGGAGAAAGATTTGTTGATGAAAATGATAAACTAAAAAGAAGAGAATTAGGTGATTTTATATTTGCTGTACAAGAAAGAAGAAAAAAATATGAAGAGATAATTATGCCTTTTATTATAAAGGAAATCTTTTATATAATAAGTGAATTGGATAAGAAGGGTAAAGAAGTGTGCATACTTGATGCTGCTACCCTAATAGAAAATAATTTACACAAGTACATGGATATAAATATACTAGTTTGGGTAGATTCTTCAACACAACTTGAAAGAATTAAAAATAGAGATAAGTTGCCACATAGTGAAATTCTCAATAGAATAAATTCACAAATGTCTTTACAAGAAAAAATTAAATTTGTAGATTATACTATAGATAATTCAAAAAGTTTAGAGAATACAGAGGAAGAATTAAATATAACTTTAAAAGAGATTGTCAGAAATTTTAGGGGGGTGAAGTGCCTTAATAAGTTAGGCACAAATTAATTTGAAAGGAATTAAAAGAGCAATAGGTTTTATAGCATTAATTGTATTATTAATGAATGCAAAAAATATAGTTAAATACTTTTATCCATTAAAGTATGTAGATAGTATAGTTAAATATTCCTGTAAGTATGAATTAGATCCCTATTTAGTAGCGGCAGTTATAAAAACTGAGAGTAATTTTAATAAAAATGCAAAATCAAATAAAAATGCCTATGGACTTATGCAAATAACTCCAGATACAGCGAATTGGGCAGCTGAAAAAATGGGTGTGAAGAATTTTAAAACAGATATGTTGAATGATGCTGATTTTAATATAAATATGGGATGCTGGTATTTAGATAATTTAAAGGATGAATTTGATAACAATATGGATTTAGTGTTGGCAGCATATAATGGAGGAAGAGGTAATGTTCAAAAGTGGTTAAAGAGCTCACAACATTCTTCTGATGGAAAAAAACTTCACTACATTCCTTTTAAGGAAACGGACAAGTATGTTAAAAAGGTTAAAGTAAATTGTAATATATATAAATATTTATATAAGAATGATAAAAAAATGCAAAAATATAATAATAATTAGTTCAAGTTTTGTATTTAACAATTGTTAAAAACAATTTATTGACGAAGATAAGAACAAATAGTATAATAATCATAGTTGCAAAAGACAAATAAGTATGCAGGAGTGGCGGAATAGGCAGACGCGCACGTTTGGGGTGGCGTTATGTTATTGTCACTTTTGAATTTTAATATTGTCAATTAAATAAAATGCGGGGATGGCGGAATCGGCAGACGCGTACGTTTGTGAGTAAGCATACTCTGTGATAGAAATGTTAAACAGCTTTAATAGGCATGTTGACAAAAATTATAAATATGATAAAATGATATAGAAATGCGAAGGTGGCGGAATGGCAGACGCACTACTTTGAGGGGGTAGCGAGTAACATCATGTGGGTTCAAGTCCCATCCTTCGCACCATTAAAATTGCATAATTTCTGGAATATTTGTGAGACTCTATAGTTTGAACCTACATTACATTAACGGGAGTTCGACATTTAGCTGTGGATATGTACTTTCTTGTGAGACCTTTTGACGGCTTTGAGAGCGATAGAAACATCTGTGAGGGCACCAACCTATCGAAGAGATAGGTGTCAAAATTAGGGCGGCGGTATTTCGGATTTTAATTTAAAAGCAAAGGGAGATTTAATCTCTCTTTTTTATTGTTTATAAATATGAAAATTCCAAAAAACTTTGATCTTGATCTACACAGTGAAATTAAATAATTGATACGGATAAAAATGTTTTGACTCAGTTAATCTAGTTATTAAATTATGATTAAATAGGTACTGAAAATCCTAGTATAAAACCGAACATTCATTTTTAAATTTATGAAAGTTGCTTTTTATCTTAGAAAAAATCTAGAAACTATTCATAATGCAATTACTTTATAAAAGGCTATCTCTATGTATGTAATAATCGCATGGAGTATAGCTTTTTATTTTACAACAAAATCAGAAATTGAAGATATAAAACATTATAAGTGAGGATAAAGATCAAATGATTTTTCAACAACAAATTAATGATGTAGTTGATATATTCAGATCTCATAGATGAGCTTAATTGCTGATACCAACAACACTAGCAATTCAGGCATTTCAAGCAAAAATATACAATTTATTAAACAGTGACATATAGATATTGTTGCATATAGTATAATTTTGATACGTTATCTGTAAAAATAGAAAGCTATAAAACTGCATAATTACAAGGACTAAATAACTTTACCTAAGACTTAGATATCACTTTTGATACGGATAAAATATATAAAAAATAGCCTTTTTATTCCCTAAGAAGGACGGTATAATACCATACAAAAAAATGTATTTGAGGAAATATAAGTATATAAAATTTCTACTATAAACTTTGAGTTAAATTAAAGATTTATAGTAGCAATTTATAGATTTTATAAATCCTTCTAGGGAGGAAAAATGGGAAAAGTTATACTTCATATACCACATAGCTCTATGCTAATACCTGATTACATAAGAAAGGATATATTGCTAATTGATTCTGAACTTAAGGAAGAAATGGAGTTAATAACGGATTTGTACACAGATTTGATTTTTAATGGTAAAGATGTTGTAAAATTTGAATTTAGTAGATTTGTATGTGATGTTGAGAGATTTGAAGATGATAAGTTGGAAACTATGGCTAAGCTTGGGATGGGTGCCGTATACTTAAAAATACCATCAGGTAAGGAACTTAGATATTTTGATAACGTTAAAAGAAAGCATATAATGGATAACTATTATAAAATACATCATGCTAGGCTTGAAGCAATGGTTAATGACAAGTTGGATAAGCATAATGAATGTTTTATACTTGATTGTCATTCTTTTAATCCCAATACTAATTATGTACAAATGCAAGGAGTGCCAGATATCTGCATAGGCGTAGACAATTATCATACTTCAGCTAAAACTAAAGATGATGCAATTAGTATATTTCAATCTTTGGGGTATAGTGTGAGGATAAACAATCCTTTTAGTGGTAGCATAGTACCTATGAATTATTACAATAAAGATAAGAGAGTAAAATCTATGATGATAGAATTAAATCGTAGAATATATATTAAAGGTAGAACCGAAATTGATGAAGAAGGCATGCAAAGGGTTACTTCTGCATGCAATCAAGTAATAGATTCAGTAGAAAATGAATAATGTAATTGCTTAAGGTAATTTGATACAGATAAAATAATCTTTTGACCCAGTTAACCCAATAATTGAAATTGCCTTAAAGTATATAAAAAATATTATAACTGAGCCTGACATGTGCTTTGAAACCATGTGCTTTGAAACAATGAAAATAATTTCTAGAATTCATGAATGGTTTTAAAATACTACTCTTAGTATAATGACTTTTTCAAAGGCTATCTCAATGCATGGATTAATTGCATTGAGTATAGTCTTTTATTTTGAACATTTCAGAAAGTTTTTGAAAATAAAATATTATAGTAGTAAGAGAGTAAGGATTAAAAGCATTTTTTCAATAAATTGATAGTGTAGTTATAAGTTAAGTATTTGCAGATTAATTAGTAAATGTTAGTATTGATATATAACAATTGGATAAAGTTTATGTAATATCTGGGGTATTAGATTAGGAGACACTATGTATATGTATTAATCAATCCTGCAATGTTATAGAGAGATTTAAAATGCGGAGGTTAACTATGTCAGAAAAGTTATTAATAGCGAGATATAAGGATGGTTTTGTTCAGTATTGTGAATACCAGAAATCAATTCATGAAGGAAAGCTGTATTGCCCATTTTGTGATACTCCAATTAGAGTAACTTATAATATAAAGGGATTCTTCATGGCTTGGAAAAATGAGGGTGGACATAATTGTGGTAAAGCAAGAGAACAAGCCAAATATCTTGATGCAGATTGGAAGGGCAGAAAAATAACAGAGATTTTACGTAATGAAGGAGGCGAATTAGAAATAACCATTGATATTAACACCTTGGTGTATTCAAAAAGAAAAAATATAGATGGTACGGAAAATAATATAGATGGTTCATTTAATGAGAAAAACCAGGATGTTTTTCCAATCTGTAAAGATAGAGAAGAAGTGTTTAGGGATGTTGTAAGAAGTGTATACCAAATGAAACGAATCTTAGAGAATAATGAGCAAGAGTTTTTAAAAAAACTTAAGTTTAAATTTAGGACAAGCGAAGGGGTAGTTTCTTTAAACGATATAGTATTTAAGATACATGAGTTAAACCATAATATTGTTGGGAAAACAAGATTCGTTATGTTTAAGGTAAATAATAGTGTATTAAACAATGAAATTTTATATATTAATTCTTATAGTGCAAGAGGTGTTAATTTAACAGCTAAATTGAATTACCCATATAATAAAAATCCGTTTAAGAGATTGCATGGTGAATATGTCATAGCCTATGGCAAGATTACGTATTCAGAGAAATCTGGTAAATACTTTGTAACACTAACGAATGATTTTCAAATAAGAAAATTGAAAGAAGATGTTGGCGCTGAATTTTTTGATGAGATAGAGTTTGAAAAATATGACTATAAAGCATTTGTTAAGCCAGAAAGAACTAATGAAAGCATAAATAAGAATGTAAATAAAGTTTTAGAAAACAAAAAAGTAGATAAAATAGAAAAAAAAATAAATAAAACTATTACGAATAACAATACCAATACAGGAATCAAAACTAATTATGTACACAAAAGTAGCTTAGTTAACGATAGCATTGACAAGTCTAAAATTAATAATCCAAATGATGTTAAAATCAAGCAATTAGAAAAATTTGAACAAAATATCAATTATAAAAGAGAAAATTCACCAGTTTCTGAGCCAAATGTAAATTCAGGTGGTTTTATTTCAGGGGTAAAGAGACTACTAAAAAATCTTATTGGTAAATAATTAATAGTAGTTTTGAAGTGCATCCAAAATGTTAGACACACATATCATTTCTAATTTGATAAAGTAAATAAATCCTAAAGTGGATCTGAAGGTAAAAAGGATAGGTGAGATAACAAATGAAAGAAAAATTACCACAAAACATACAAAATTTATTAATGGAAATTGGAGAAAAATCGGTTCTCTTTAAGCTGTTTTTGTTAACTAAAGAGAATCCAGATTGGGAAGTATATTATAATTTAAATGACACTGGATATGACCTCATTTTACTAAAAAAACAAACTTCTAAAAGAGTGAGAATTGAAGTTAAAACTAGACAAAGGTTATATACTACTTCAAATGAAAAGAAAAAGAGAATTGTGCATTATACAATTACTAAAAATGAGTATGAAAATAGCGATTTTATTATAGCATATTGGTTTGAAAAGAATTATTACTTCATAGTGCCTATTTCAGGATTAAGTGAAACAAGTAGTAATGGTGTACCTGTTTATAAGTTTATTGTAAGAGAAAAAGTAGATGGAGATATTGACGAAAATAGCAAGCAGTATCTAGATAAGTGGGGATTACTATTGAAAGAAATGAATAAATAGTAATATTGAATTTTTATTTGTAATATTATTTATTTTTAGGTTTAATGATTACTATCTTAAGCTATGTTTTTTAAAACAAATTTATTTTTAAAGTTAAGGAGAAAGAAAATGTTTAACATTTATTATATAAATTATGAAAAAGCATTTGAAATATCTATGTTAATTGATAATAAAATACAAGAAAAAAGTGATGTAGAAAAGAATATAGTAGGCAAACTAAACGGAAAAGCCTCATTGAATACTGATAATATAGGGAATGTTCCTTTTTTAAATAAAATTTTTCCTAAAGCTGGAGTGGATTTTTCAGGAGAAGGTAGTAGAACGAAGAAAGTAGCAGACTCTTTTAAGGTAGTATCTACAAAATCTACAATTCTTGATCCAATATATAGAAAAGCAATTGAAGCTAAAAAGTTATCTGATAATAAAATTGGCAATTTGATAAAGATTAGAAACGTATCATTAGATATTACTAATGAGAAAGAAATACTTGCAACTAAAAGTTTGTTAAGTGGTGTTTTGAAACAGATTCCTATAGATGAGACTGGAGGGATAGATATTACAGGACTTTTAGAAGTTTTATTAAAGGATTCTTCTTATATATTTTCAGGAAATTTTAAGGATGGCACTATTACATTCAAGATACCAATGAAAGTAGAAAATGAAATGGAAAGTCAATATAATGTAACTGATTTAGAAATAGGACAAGTTACACTTATTGGAGTTTATAGAGGGATATATAGTAAAAAGGGTATTGATGGGAAAATTAATAGGCTACAAAATCTTTCCAATCTTTCGAAGCCTAAATTGGATGATAATATTGAAACTGAACCTGAAAAAAAAGATGATGATAATGGAAATGAGGATGAAAAGACTCACTTTATAGATGTAATTGCAATTATTCAAGAATTAACAATTAAGTAGGTGATGTATATGAAAAAAATAAACATTTTAGAATATGATAGAAAAAACATGAAAAAAATAGAAGAATATATTAAAGAGCATGATTCGGAGTTAGTATTACTAAATGGAAATCCTATACTTAATAAGTTAATGGAAAAAAAACAGACTATTATATTAGATGAAGATTATTTTTATGATATAACTCCAATTTTGATATCTAATGAAGGTAGAAGTGAGTTATGGGCTACAGAAATAATTGGAATATTAAATTTAATTGCAGAACAAAGCGATTTGTCAATAAAGTATATTGTTGACAAACGATATTCCAATGATATAAAGGAAATTTTATATCATTACATTGATAGAATTGACACCCTAGAAGCACATATAGGAATAAAAGATAACAATGTATTTAACATTGCAGATATAAATGATTCTAAATTTAATGAATTAAAACAGATTTTTAAAAATAGGCTTTTTGGAAATGCTCATTTTCAAGAAAGACTATTTGAGGAGTTACAAAAATATAGATTATTTAATAAAATAGATGAACAAAAAGTTTTTTCTGTATTTATATGTGGTAAATCTGGAATAGGGAAGACTGAGACGGCAAGAATATTACATCAATTTTTGGCACCTAATGAAAAATTTATTAAAATAAATTTAGGAAATTATGGAGATAAAAATGCACTAAGTAGTTTAATTGGAAGTCCGAGGGGATATATTGGAAGTAGTAAAGGTGAGTTATCAGATAAAATTTTCAAAAGTAAATCAAAGGTAGTTCTTATTGATGAATTTGAAAAAGCTGAAACACAAGTACATAATTTTTTTCTTGAATTATTAGAAGATGGTAAGTTTACAGATTCTTTAGGAAGAGAATTTGATTTGAATAAGTATATTATTATTTTCACATCTAACATTAAGGATGAAAATGTTGAAGAGAAAATGTCGGCTGAACTTAAATCACGTTTTAATCTAATGTATAGATTTTCTTCAATTTCAGAGGATGCTAAAAAATCTTATATTGAATATAAAAGTAATTATTTTTTAGAAAAAATAAGATCTGAGATTGGTATTGAATTTAGTGAAAAAGAAATGAAAGAGATCAAAGACATAGATGTTAAAAAATATGATAATCTTAGAAACATTAATAAAGAAATTATGCTTAGAATATCTAATCGATACAAAAATAAGAATATGGAATAGAAATTGAAGAGAGTACAAGCTATTTGCATTATTTTTACATGTATTAAGTTTGTATGAACATTGTTTTTGAAAAGTAGAGAATATGGTCGATCTAAAGAAAATATTAAGTAGCTTAAGCATGGGCTTATTATAAAACAATAGCACGATTTTTATTTAATCTAGTGGAGGTAATTATGATTAATAAGATTAAAGTTTCTGATAATGCAGAATTGATTTTTTCTAAAGATGAGTGTGGATATAATGAGGTAATAAATGATTTAAAAAATGCTAATATTATAAAAATTGTAACCTTTAATATTTCAGCAGAGAATTCGAATTTGTTAAATGAAATAAAAAAACTTAAAGATACTACTCAAGTAGAAGTAATTAGTAATATACCAAATAGGTATGCAACTTATTATTCAGAAGCAGCAAGAAAAAGAGCCAAGAAAAATATAGAATCTTACACAGAACAGTTGAATCCAGAAAAATTTTCACCTATGGTTTCAAGCTATTTTAATTTTACTAATCATAGTAAAATAATATTAACAGAAAATGTTGCATACATTGGCTCAGCAAATGCCTCAGATGAAAGTAATAATAATTTTGAGGGAGGGGTAATAATAAAGGATAGAAAGATTATAAGTGAGATAATTAATACTACTATTCCAATGATAAAAGAAGATTCGATAGAATACTATGGAAATGAAATATCAAGGTATATAATTTTAGTATTAAATTTACTAACAAGAGTAAAAAGAATTAAAGAGCAATTCCATTTTAGTTTTTATAAAGTAAATGATCATAGAGGAGCTGATATCGAATATTATGATAGTTATAATGCAGATGTATCTCCAATATTAATCGAAGAAATTGAAGGTATTATGTATGAATATGAAGATATAATTAATGAATTACATAAAAATGGAGATATAGATATAGATGATATTAAAAAAAATAATATCTCACATATAATAGATATTATTAGCGAATTAATAGATTTTTCAAATTATGATGTTCAAGTAAAGTCAAGTGAATACTTAGAAGAATATTCATACATTGCATATGAAGAAAACTTAGATGAATATGCACAGTTAGCATTTGAGAGGGCTAACAATGAGAAAATAGAGTTAGCAGATGAAGTTGAGAATACAGTTATTGAAATAGAAAAGGAATTAGATTGTGTTTTTGAAAATATTAAAAATTTATATGATTGTATTATTGAGTATAAAGAATTAAATGAAAAAATAGATAATACTTAGTGTTTACAAGATAGAAAAGACTCTCCAGATAAATTGATTATTAAAAAATGTTGGTGTGTTGATTATCTTTATGATAATAGATGTGTAAATAGGGGAGAATCATTAAATTAAATATTGTTTTAGACGCAGTAAATGATAAATTTAGTAAGTATGAAGATAAAATTCTTAACGAAATTAATGCTGTATATAATTCATTTGATATGTAAATTAAGAGGGGTAAGTTTATAGCTTACCTTTTTCATTTGTTATAAATTAAGAAGGGATATTTAAAATTTTGTAGAATATTACATTTAAGTATATTTTTTAAGAAATAAATACAAAGTTGGACATTAAAAGTTATATTATTGTAATAAAGTAGCTGAGTAAACATGAAAATAAGTTTTTGGTAAGTGTATGCGGAGTAATAATGTAAATAATAGTATCAATAAAATTAATGTCTTATCAAGATGTACTTTAATTTATGTAAGTAATTAAACTTAAATAAAAATTTTATGGAGGAAAATAATGGCTGACACAAAGCTAAGAAATGATGCTTCATCATCAACAGATGGAACAGTTTATCAATTTTATGTTGCATTAAAATATGCGTTTGAGCTACCAATAAATAAAAAGTTATTTATTGAGAGATTTGGTGACGTAACTATAGAATCTGTATCTCAAATTGAAGTGAAAAAATATCAAGAGAATTTAACAGATTCACATGAAAACCTATGGAATACTCTTTATAATTGGTTAGATTCAAAATTTATTATAAACGATATTGAAGTATTAATGTTGCTAACTACACAAAGTATCGGACCAAGGTCTACTCTAAAAGATTGGAATTTAAAAGACTCGAATCAAAAGTTAAAAATATTAGAGGAAATTTATAAAAAATACTTAAAACAAAAAAAGAGGGATAAGTCCAAAGAGGAATTAATGAAAAATGTTCTAGAATTAGAGAATAGAAAAAGACTGGAAACTGTCCTTAGCAAGTTTATTATAGTTGATTCGACTCCTGATGATGTGGAACTATTTAATCAATTATGTATGAAATATGCACGATTTATTCCTAAAAATAATCAAGATAAATATATTAAAGCTTTGTTAGGATACGTTATATCTCCAAAAGAAAAAGGTAAAGATAAATGGGAGATTATGTGTTCTGCCTTCGATACTGAATGTCAAGAGTTAGCTGGAGTATTTGTTAATGGTACAAACCTATTTCCAAGAAATACATGTAGTGAAATTCTGCAATATGATAAATATAAGGAGCATTTATTTGTAAAAAAGATTAAAGAAATTAATTATCATGAGGAAATAAAAACAGCTATTAAAGAATATGCAGAGATACATTCATTAGTTATTAATGAATTCTTAAGGCGTCAAGTCTGTAAAAAAAAATATGATGAATATGAGGATGAAATAAAAAAAGATTATAAGCGTTTATATCGAAAAGCATGTAGAAATGTTTCGAGTGGTAACTTCATAAAAGAATCGCAAAATTTTTATGATGACATTATGACTGAAAGTGCCCCACAATTTATGAATTATATAGATACTCCAAAAACATTTAGAAATGGAATACTCCATATAAATGCAAATGATACTAAAGAAGATGTTAAGTGGAAGTTAGGTGTTAACAATGGCTAGAGCAATAGATAGCATATATTCGATTATAAACAATCCATTTAAGTTAATGGAATTAATTATAAAATTCTATTTTCATTGTGAAAACAGAGATAACGACATATTATTGGCATATCTTATACTACCTTTAACTTTAAATGAAGATAGCAGAAAGAAACTCAAAAATTTAAATAAAAATAGTGATTTATTTTCTCTAGTGAAAGATACAAACAGTATTATTGGTTTGGAGTTAATGATTGAGGAATATAAAGATATTACCAATAAGTGCATACAATTAGCTATATCAAATGGATATTTGGAATTGAGAGATAACAGAAGTCTTGTTAAGACTGATAAGATACTGCAAAATAATTTTTTTATTAGTAATGAAATGAATAGGGCCATAGAAAAGTTTGCTATGATTATTAAATCCATAGATATTGTTTCAATATATAGGATACTTGGAGTGAAGAAAATATGAATACTTTTGTTAAATATATTGGTGTGATTGATTATAAAGATAAGGTACACTATGTCAGTTTCAACAGAGGCTTAAATATAATTACAGGAAAGTCATCAACAGGTAAAAGCGCAATAATTGAAATATTTGACTATTGTTTAGGAAGTTCAGACTTTACAGTACCAGAAGGTATTATAACTAACGTATCAAAGTTATATTTTACAGTATTAGAGATGAATGGAACTAATTTAATAGTAGCCAGGAAACCTTATAGAGAAGATAAAAAAGTTTATATAAGAACAACAAATGAAATAGATATGGAGAAAATTGATAGTCAATATTTTAATGAAAATTATTTTATTAAGGAAAAAGACTTTAAATTGGAGCTAGGTCACTATTTTGGTATAGATATTGATGATACAGATGTTGATTTACAAATACGTGAGAATAAAGGGCAAAAAAGTCCAAGACCATCTGTTAGAAATTTTATGTCATTTATATTGCAACATCAAAACTTAGTTGCTAATAAGCACTCTATTTTTTACAGATTTGATGAAAAAGAGAAAAGAGATCAAACAATTGAACAATTTAAAATTTTCATGGGAATGGTAGATCAAAACTATTTCATACTTATGCAGAATTTGAACGATCACATACGTTCTTTAAAATCACTTGAGAGGCAAGAAGAACGATTGTTAAATTATGAAACAATATTGAAGGATAAATTGAAAAAGAATATTAACAAATATAAAGTAATAACCGGCAAAAGCTTATTTGGAGAAAGCATTGAGGCAATATTTATAAATCCTCAAAAATATTTAGATTTGTTATATGACTTTAATGTTGATATTGATTACAATGACACAACTTATTCAAATACATTAAATGAACTGAAACAAAAGAGAAATGAACTTGTTATAGAAAAAAGAGAGTTAGAAAATAAAGAATATAAAATTGACACATCGATTGAGTCAATTGAGAAATACAAAAAGGATATGAACTCACTTTCTAAATTTAATTTTGAGCAGCATTCAGAAAGTATTTGTCCATTTTGTAAGTCTAAAAATAAAGATTTACAGCAAACAATTAATGGTTTAGCAGATGCTTTCGATTGGTTAAATGTGGAGTTAGAGAAAACTCCATATCTTTTAGACTCATTTGTTAAAGATAAAGATATAATAATGAAAGAAATTAAAGAGAAAGATGAATATATTGATTCTATATCTAAAGAGATATATGAGATTGAATGTGTAATTAATAAGTTAAGAAAAAAAGAATCATTAGAAAAACAAGCACAAAAACTTTTGCTGAAAATTGAGAGTATGATTGAAGAAGTATTAAGTAGTAGGGAAAACAATATTGAGAATAGAAAAGAGAAAATCAAATCTGAAATAACAACTATAGAGAATGAACTTAAAAATAAATATAATGTTGAGAGTGAAATTAGTAAGGCTGAACGAAAAATTAATAAATATATGAATAGCATTGGTAAAAAATTAGATTTTGAGACTGCGTACAAGCCTATCGATTTAAAGTTTAGTTTGGATACTTTTGATTTATGGCATGAAAAGGAGAATAAAAAAATATTTCTAAGGTCAATGGGGAGCGGTGCAAACTGGTTATATAGCCATATATGTTTGTTTCTAGCCTTGCAAAATTATTTTTCTATTAATTCTAAATGTATGATACCGCCAATATTGTTTCTAGATCAACCAAGTCAGGTTTATTTTCCAAGTGCTATTGATTACTCGGAATCATTTGACTATAAAGATTTATCAAATGATCTTAATAAGAGTAATACTGAAGCAGATGAGGACTTACATTCAGTGACAAATCTTTTTAATGTATTGGAAGAACATTGCATAGAAACCTACAAAAAATCAGGTATTGACCCACAAATAATTGTAACTGACCATGCTGACAACTTAAATATGAAAAATAATAATTTTGAAGAGCTCGTTGATGGAAGACGTTGGAGAAAAAGAGGATTTATTTATCCAATACCTGAATAATAATTTTATTTTCTTTATTAGTTAATTCAATTTAATAAAAGGCTTATTGCTACTAGTAATGACAAGTTTATATACTTTTAAAAAAGAGATATTGCAAAGTCATATTTTGGTAAATGTGTATGCGATATTGAGAAAAATTAAAATTATAAATTATAGGTAAATTAGGAAGAAATATGTTCATGTAAAAACACTATTAAATGAAAAATATAGGAATTTTATGATAGTACGGCTAAAGGAGTTGATCTAGTTGAACTTTACGGTAGTTTTTAAATCAGATGAGAGTCAGATATATACTTATGGACTTGTTTTTGTACCAACAGTATGTTGGATTGATGGTGATTGTAAAGATAATATTCTATTTAATTCTAGAGATATTGATTATAAATTTGGGTATGTTAAAGAGCTTATAAAAGCTGTAAATGAAAGAAATAAAAATAATGGAGCTTTTTGGTTACTTTGAAAATTTAAAGAGAGAAGATAAAAAATGTGTGGTAGTAGTAAATAATGTTGGTCATGGAGATATAGGTGTATTAGAACTATTAATCAAAGACTTGCATAATGAAGGGTTTAAAGCACAAGTTATATATATTTAAGATAGCAGCAATCCTGTTGTTTTTATTGGGAGACATTTATGAAACTGTGGACAATACAAAATTTTAATTTATATGAAAAATTTAAAGAAACAAAAAGTTTTAATGCTGATGAAAACTATGTTTGGGATGATATCATTTTTCAGTATAAATGGATGGTAGAGCAAATGAAGAAGAGAATTGGTCTACCAACTTCAGAAAAAATTAAATACCCTATATGGGCATGGTGCCAATGGAATGGTGTTAAGCAGAAAAGGCCTGATCTAAGATATTCAGCACACTTACCTAAAGGAACAAATGGGGTACTTCTAGAACTAGAAGTAAATGATAAAAGCGTTTTGCTTTCTGATTTTGATGATTTTAATGGTGTGCTAAATTATGGGTATTTAACCGATACAGAAGAAGAATATGATAAATTTTATAATGAACTTGAAAGATATGGAGTTTGTCATGAAGATTTATATAATTTAGATAAGAGTTCAAATCTATTAAATCATTATAGAGCAAAACTTTATGATAGTTGGGAAAGAATATTTGATTTAGAGCGTGATATTGTAGACGAAAGTTGGTCCGGTAGAAAAGAAAATCAATCTATACAGGCTACATTATGGGAAGTAAAATGGGAACAAGTTATTTCGTGTAAGAAATTTGTAGCAAGATAGACACTATGGTAACTACACAAGGAATAAATAATGAAAATTATTCAAGTAAATAACTTAGATGATAAAATTATACAATAGTATATCAAAATAGGGGTAGAGCTAAACAAAATTTAATAAAAGAGCAATACAATAAACAGATGTAAAGGCAGTTATTCCTAATTCTGTTTATTTTGTTTGTAATTAAAAATTTGATATTATTAATGAAATTTCAAATTCAAGCTATTCAAGCAGTTCAAAGTTAAGAACTTTTAAATCTTTACCTATATAGTAATAAAAAATTCTGACTTAATTGCAAGTAGCTGTACATTTATAGACTCTAATTCAGCTAAATCAGAGATTTTAAGAGAAAAACATCAATATAATATAAAATAATAATACAGAATAGTTTTGTAAGTAATATATACAAGAAAATAATATTATAAAATAGCAACAAGCAAAAATAATTTTAAGAAAAAGCTTTTATTAATAGATAGTTCAATTTTATATAGTAGTTTCTAATAACTCGTGAAGAAGATATATTTTTCAGTTACTATTAGCACGGAATAGTAAATTTTATTTTACACATTTAATAATTTTTGTAGAAAAAAATTATTAAACACAAGCAAAAGATAATAATGTTAAAAAAAGAAAATTTTTAATAATAAGTTTGAGTAGAAACAGCATTTTGAAAAATTGAATAATATGGCATTAGAAAGAGAACTTATTCTACACTCGTTTAAAAAAGCAACAGTAGCTATAATGTGAATATGATACAATATCTTTTAGTTAAGTTAAAACAGTAATATAATACTACTTAGAAGAGATTATATTCATTAGTTTAAATTATATGTAAAAGGATTGAGTAAATTGGAAAAATGTTATTTGGATTCAATAAAAAGGCATATATCTTTCAAATTTAATAATTTAAGATTAGAATCAAATTTAAAGAGCAGACAGCATCCTATTGAGGAGATTTTATATGCTCTTGAGCACCCGGATTTAGCGACAGGTGTGTATCAATACGCATTAATAACAGCAAAAGCAATTTATAATATAGATAGAGAAGATAGATTTAAAACTTGGTTCAAAAGAAAATGGAGAGAAGCAGAAAATAATTATAATAAAGCTATTAGTGTATTAAGTGAATACAGAGCACTGTATTATTTACTAACAACAATGGAAAAAATTATTCCTATACTAGATAATGAAAAAATACCAGGCAAAGAAAATGATAAATCTCCTGATTTTAGGTTAGAAACAAAAAATAGTGAAAAGATTTATTTTGAAGTTTTTACACCAAGAATAAAAGATTCAGTATCGAAAGAAATCAGTAAATTTTTTAATGAATATAGAACTGAAGACAATAAAAAAATAACTGTTGAGACTATAGCATATAATCCTGTATATGGGGAAGAAGATGAATGTAATAGGGCTAAGATAATTAAAAGTAGGATTTTATCCAAGAAAAGTCATGCTGGACAGGTTTGCCCTAATGCAATAAATATATTATGGATTGATTTAATTGCACCTATATGGAACTATTCTAAATCGGCTGCCAAACCGTTTATTGTTAACAATTGTAAAGGAGAAATATTTATAGGTACTAATGGAATTTGGCACGCATTCTATGGAAATGAAGGAACTAAAATAATTAAAGATAGAACGAGCTTGAAGTATATCACTAAACATGACTTTATAAATCAATCTTTCAAAGGGTATTTTTATGAAGACAAGTGTAAGTGGTCAGGAGTAATTTTAGCATTCGATGATGGAATTGTTTTTTTTCAAAATCCAGTAGCAGAATATTCAATAACAAAAGATCAGATTAAATATTTATCTAGAATAGATGGATTTGATTTTTCATTAAGTTGGATTAATATTGATGATAATTATTTATTGAATAGAGTTGAAAATATAAAAAAGGAATTAGAATATATGTATAATTTAAATGAAAAATAGAATTTTAAAGTATTATATTATTCAAATAAATTTTATGGTATTTTTACATAGTATTTCAAAAATTATATAAGTTATAAATTAATTAAATATTAATAATATGGAGGTATACATATGGATATTAAAATTACAGTGACAAGTAAGCCTGAATCAGATGAGTATCTTAAAATAATTTATAACGGAAAAAAATACGCTTTAGATGATTTTGCTAAAAACTTTCAAGATGAAGAAGATAGATTTAAACTGGACAAATTATCCGAAAACTGCCAATTTCAATATAAAGGAAAAGTATTTACTTATAAGGAATTATGTTTTGAAATCAATATGTTTTGCGATTCCTTACCATTATTGTCACTATACAATTCTAAAATATATCCAATTGAAAAAACACAAATTTTTTGCATAGATAGAGACTATTATGCGGCTGGAAAGCTTGTAGAATCTGCTGAAAAACAACTTATGCTTGCAAGGTTTGCTTTAATTAAGGCACAATGCATTATAGATTATAATGTAAATACTAGTTGGATATCAGGATATACTGGAATTTATTATTTTAGAAGTATAGAAGTTAACAATTCAATAATGTGGTATAATAACGTTTTTGATTCAATAATGCAGATTGTCTTTATAGCATTTGGTATATATAAGAAGCATCCGCAATATAGTGAGGATCTTGATTATCATAAAACTCTTAAACTTTGCGACTATATTTTTCTTAGCAAATATTATGGAAAGAATAAAAACATTCCTAACTTTAAATTTCTATGGAAAATTATAAGTAAAGCACATACTGGAAATAATAATGTAAATCAATGGGCTAATTACATTAAACATAAGGGTGGAATAAGCTTTAAAGGAATTACAGCAGATGATCCATTTAGCATTATGGTAAAAAATCCAGATGGTGAGTCAATCAGCGATACTTATTTTGAACCACTTCAACTTGACTTAGATGAAGTGGTAGAAGAACTAAAGAATTCTCATTTGATTCTTTGCAATGTACTTGAAGAAATAGTCGATTTTATTGGCTTTGAGAAGGTTCAATTTATCAATAATGGAGACAAACTTGTTATTCCAGAAAAAGAAGCGTATAAAAAAATTATAATAGATTAAAAAATAATACCATATCATTCATTGAATTTTAAGGTGTTTTTATGTCATAATACAAAAGCCAAGTCTATTTATCGCAACTCTACGATAAATAGACTTTTTAAATTATATAAAGATTTTAAAAGTAACATAATCTAGGCAATCTACCCAATCAACCCAACCAATAAGAAATCTCTCATATCGAGTCTAATACATATTATTCTACAAAATAAATTAAAGCAAGTACAGAAAAGTTTTATTTAAGATAATTTGGAAGAGTGGATTTATATATGTATCAATAAATAAGGAGATGAGAGTTTTATGAATGTAAGAATATTTGCAGTTTATAACAGCAAGAGAGTAAATGAGGGAGGAAAAACGTATCATATAAATTTTGTAGCTGCTGATGCCGAATCAACTGAGGAAGAGATTAAGATAGTTTTAAAAGAGCACACCGATAAAATTAATATTGAGCATGCAAGGAAAAATAGACTTTATGTTAAGCCTGTGCAATCTTTAGATGTTGCAAATATACTTGCGAATTTTGATAAGAAAATAGAAGAACCAAAATTATATATAATAGATGTAGCAGATTACATGGATATTACAGATTTTATTAATAGTAAAGAAGTAATAATAGCTGCAGTTAGAAGCAAAAAAGTAGTTTTAGGATATAATGATCCAATAAGTTTAGTGTATGATGTTATACATCGTACGAAAGAACCTGAGTTTTATGATTTTAAGATGCAACTTGTTTCATTCCTTGAGGATATTTCTTATGATGAATATATGGCTGCACTAAAAAATATACCTTATGTACCAGGTGAAGAATATAGTGATGTAGGAGAATGGTTTTAAAGTGTGCTAATTGTAGAGCGTAAATTAAAGCCATGTTTATGATGATTTCAAAGAAATTCAAACATTTCAAGCAATATTGAAGAGATATTTCAATGGTAAACATATTTATAGATTATGTTTTTCTGAAGCCATAAATTATACCTTTATTATAGATGGATTCTATAATAGGGGTATATTTTTATTTTGAAATAATGATTTATTAGCTATTAGAAATACGCTGACATTACTCATATATAACGCTATAGTATTACATAACTTAAAAATTATAAAAGCGAGGTGTTATCAAATGTGTAAAACTATAGCAATAGCAAATCAGAAGGGGGGAATTTGCAAAACGACTTCAACATTCAACATATCTGTTGCTTTGGCGACAATGGGAAAGCAGGTTTTAATGATTGATTTTGATCCCCAAGCAAGCCTGACAATATCAGCTGGTCTTGAACCTTTGAATTTAGAGCATACTGTATGCGATATTTTAAAGAAAAGTTCAGAATCTGTAACTAACTGCATTTATAAATTCAACAATATTTCCAATTTATCAATCATCCCTTCAATTATAGATTTGGCTGCATTAGAGATGGGCATGCAAACTAGAACCGCAAGAGAGAAGATATTGGCAAGAGCATTGGATTCCATAAAACATAGTTATGACTATATATTTATAGATTGCCCGCCACAATTATCAATTCTTACAGTTAATGCATTGGCTGCGTGTGATTATGTAGTAATACCTTGTAAAACTGACTATTTGTCATATAGGGGTCTGGAACAGCTTGAAAATACTATATCGGATTTAAAGAGACTTGTTAATGAAAATGTTGAAATACTTGGAGTTGTTGCAACTTTATACGAAAAGAACGTGAAAGATCATAACAATATCCTTAATTTATTGCATAAGAAATATTCAGTGATAGGAGTAATTAAAAAGACTGTAGAAGCTGTAAAAGGAATATATGAGGGTATTCCAGTTGTTCTAAGAAATCCAAAGGCGGACATTTCAGTTGAATATGTAAAAATAGCAAATGAAATCTTAATTAGGGGGTAGGGGATGAACTTGCAGGACAGAGAAGAAAATAGAAGAAATAACAGTGTAGTTGGAGCACTAATAAATAATAATGATGCAGAAGTTAAAGAAAAAGAGGTGTTTAAAGCCAAATCATACTATTTATCGGAGGCATTGTATAAGGCAGTAGGATTAAAAGCGGCTCTGATAGGTGTAGATAAAAGTGCTGTTGTAAGAGAAGCTTTAAACATATATCTAAAAGATATTTTAGAAAATTTGGAACAATTAATGAAGTTGAAGTCAAAATAGGTGTCTTGGTTAAGGCACCCATTTTGTTTTTATGTTACTAAAAAATTAGCATGTATAAAAGTTATTGGTTATTAGCTTATACGTTAAAGCAATACACTAATAAAAGTTTTTAGGAGAGTATAATCTTGGAGGATATATTCCCTTTAAATTTTATGCAGATAACTTTTAAGCTATTATTATTTTATATTTACTAAAACTTTAAGTCAAATTTTACAAGTGAATTTATCGGAGTTTATATTTATGTTTTAAGAAGCGAATATATTCATCAACTTCCTGTTTTCCTTTCTCAGGCAAAGACATATATAATTTAAAAGACTGCAGAGAGTCATTGTAGTTTTTTATCTTTGAAGAACCAACAAGATAATCTACACTTACATCTAAAAAGTCAGCCAGTTTTATAAGTGATTCAGCATCTCTTAAAAAATGTTTGCCACTTTCATAATAGCTAATCATCCTTTCGGTTACGCCAAGAAGTTCCCCAATGTTAGCTTGAGTTATCTTTTTTTCTTGTCTGAGTTCTTTTAACCTCTCTCCAAAAGACATTTACATCACCACCTAAAATTGATTGTACAAAAATATTTCTATAGACATGCTTATTTAGAAGTATTATTTCTGTAAATACTTTACTAAGAAGGTATGCTTCTGTATAATTGTGAATTAAGAAATGATAATTCTGAAATAAGAGTTATTTTTATGAAAATAAATAAGTGTATGGAAGTTACGTTTTAGTTGGGGGTGATATATTAAAACAAAGGATATAACAAACAGGCTATCAATAATAAAATTGTTTTAGGGGGAGAAGATTTTGAAGAAGTGTACAGGCATTTTAACAATTGTATTGTTTCTATCAATGATATTATCAGTAGGAAGAATGGAAGTGAGAGCAGAGGATAATAAATCATATGAAATGATGAAGGAGTATTATAATGTTGCAAATACTATTGTTAATGGTGATGATAAAGGTAGTAAAGGAATTGGTATATACACATCAGGTGAAAATAATTCAAAGAATGCATCAGGACTTGCTTATGCAAATTTAATAGATTTTGATGGTAATGGAAACAAGGAATTGTTTTGTCTTTATTTGAGTAATGGTAGTTATGTGTATGAAGTTTGGGGATTTGATGGTAAGGCATATAAAATTCAATCTGCTAAGGATACTACTTTATATCCACTTAGGGAAAATAAAATTGTAAGTTTGTCAACAGTTGACAATAAGACATATCTACATATGTATGAAAAGTCATGGGGTAGAGGTTCTTCTATAGATCAAATTACAACAAGAGATGAATTTTATACAGTTAAAAACAAGCAGTGGGTTGAAATAGAAAGTTTAAACTCCAAACCAAAGCTTTCTGAAGGTAAAGATTCAACTCAATTAAATGGAAAAGATGGTTCAATAATTTATACAGTTGAAAAAGATAACGAAACAAAAGAAATGACAAAGTCAGAATATGAAAATGATTTAAATAAATATTCAGGCGGAACCAAAATAGATTTAATATCACTTGCTCTTGGTGGGGCTGGTACTGTTGATATAGGAGTGGATGTATCCCAAGGAAACAAACAACTTGGGGATTTTTTAAGCAACTTAAATGGAATGGCAATGGAATCCTTAGGGTTAAAAGACATTTATAGTGCAAAAACAGATGAAGATAAAGATACACTTAAAGAATTTATGAATAACTTTGTACCAAGTTATGGTTGGCATGTCAATAGCTTTGATACAGACAATTTTACTAAAGGAAACATTGATGACCAAATAGTATTCTACTTGTTCAGGTATGGCAGTATGAAGAAAGAGATAACTGGAGTAAAAACGGAGACTAACAGCGATACAGGAAAGGGATGTTGGGTAATACCACTTGACAAGTTGAATGCAAATTCTGAAAAACTGTTTGGAGCAAAGATAGATGTAAATAATAAAAATGTTCATGATGGAAATTATTATTTATATATAGGTAATGACGATGAAGGTGAAGAATCAGGAAAAGTTGACAATCAAATAGCAAACTTGTATCAAATAGCAGAAAATGTATATTGCCTAAACTTGAAAATATTTTATTCATATTCCCATAAACAATTCTACAAATCAGGGTATGCAATTGTGAAAGAAGTTACAGTTAATGGAAATAAAACATTTCAGCTTCTAAAATACAGTAATGATGGTGATATGCTGACACCAGAGCAACTTCAATCGTATAAGAAACAATACAATTCTGAAACTAAGGTAACTAAAAGTGCATCATCTGCTACAAATAATAATGTAGGTAGTAAGTCATCTGGAAGGGTTGCTTATCTGATAATTGCAGGAATATCCATACTAGTGGTAGGGTATGGAATATATTATAAAACCAAAGGAAACAAAAAGAAATAGAATATATGCATCATTATTGAATGATAAGTATTTAAAATTTTTATGTTTTATATAGAAAAGAGGAGTAACTTATGAAAAAAATTGTAATTTTTATAATATTTTTAATTCTTCAAGTTATTGCATTGTCTGGTTGTGGTTATACCCAACATGCTGAGTTGCCAAATAGTAATACAAAGTCTTTTGATGATACAAAATATGGATTTGTTCAATATTTAAAAGACAGGGATGGTAAAGTAGTATATGCATTAAATAAAAATAATGACTTGTATAGTTATACTACAAATAAAGAATCAAGTGGAAATGACAAACTGGTTTGCAATCTATTATTTAGTAATACAGGAGGTATAAAGCAATATTCACTAAGCGATAACCAAGCTGTATTGACCAATAAGGGAGACTTATATGTAATGGGAAACTGCATGGCTGGTGGAATTGGAAATAATCTTATTAAGATAATGGATAATGTAAGCGAATTTAAAGTTGATAAAGGAATTTATGATATTCTTGCACTGACAAATAACAGCAAATTATATGGTTGGGGTCAAAATAGGTTGGGCCAGATTGGTAATGGAAGCAGTTCAAATACTGATTATGCAAATGAAGTGAAACAACCATATTATATTATGGATAATGTCAAAAGTTTTTACATAGGAGACGATGCACGTACAAGCTATTATCTTAGTGCAGCATTAACAAACAATGGGGAATTATATGTATGGGGATTTGACAAGAAGGTATCAAGCAAACCGGATTTTGAAAAATCAGTGGAACGTAAAATATTTACACCAGAAAAACGATTGGATAATGTAAAAAGTTTTGAAGTAAGGTCAGATGGATTGGCAGCTTCCACAGGATCTGGAGAGGTTATTGTAAATGAAGACAAGGGCATGAAAAAACAATATGATGATAAATATGGAGATAACAAATCTTAAAGAATAATGTTAATTACGAATGCAGCGAATTTACATATGAATATTCGCTGTATTTTTTATATAAATACTTTGAAAAGAATATATATTTCGGTTAAAATTAAATTATAGAAGCTATGCTTCTGAAAAAGGGGTAATTATAGCATAAAAGAACAGTTCAGGTATTATATATGCTTTAAATTATCCAATTGGTATAAACCAAACATTTATACTAATAAGATTAATTTGAAAATGGGGGGACTTTTAATGTTAAGAACAAAACAAAAAGTATTGAGTGTAGTATTGACTATTTCAGTAATGACAGGAGGTTTAACAACTTTTGCTAAAGCAGATGCTTTGACTACTTCCCAATCACAATCTAGTAATAGTAATGTTACAACAACTAGAATTACTGGAAGCAGTAAGTATGGTACAGCAGATGTCATTGCAGAAAAAGGATGGACACAGGCAGATACGGTGGTTATAGCATCAGGGGTAGATTTTCCAGACGGATTATGTGCAGGTCCTATTGCAAAGAAATATAATGCACCTATTTTACTGGCAAGTGCAACTGGGCTTAGCGATGAAACACTAAGTGAAATAACAAAACTAAAGGCTAAAAAGGCAGTCATAATAGGGGGCGAGGGAGCAGTACCTTCAAGCACAGAAACTCAACTAAATGGCATTGGTATAACTTCAATTCAAAGAATAGGTGGAACTGACAGATACAATACATCTGTTTTGGCAGCAGAACAGCTTGATAAGCCTTCAGCAGTAGTTGTAACATCAGGTGAAAATTTTCCAGACTCCCTATCGATTTCAGCAATTGCATCACAACTGGGAATGCCAATAATAATAGCTTCAAAGGATGGTTTGTCAGATGAAGCAATATCGTATATAAAGAATAGTGGTGCAACAAAAACATACATAGCAGGAGGAAATGGGGTACTGTCCAGTTCAATAGAAAATCAGGTGCCAAATCCTACAAGGCTGTCAGGAGAAGATAGATATGCAACAAATTTAGCTGTATTAAACCAATTTGCTTCAAGTTTAAAATTTGAGAATGTATATCTTGCTACTGGAGATGATTTTGCAGATGCATTGGTAGGTTCAGAATTGGCAGCTCAAACACAATCGCCAGTTGTGCTAACAAACAATAGTTTAACATCTGGCATATCAAAATATCTTGCAGAGCATATGCAATCCAGTACAAAAGTAGTGGCAATAGGAGATAACAATGCTGTAGCTGACTCTCTTATAGAGAAGGCTATGAATCCAAGCGTAGCTTCAACAAGTGATACTGGTAATGATACAGCAACAAGTAATAAAAATAGTACAGATGCGAAAATGGCGAGTTGCAATACTTCAAATACTTTTGATAAATCAGTATATAAATTTATTCCTGGGATTGATGTAACCAATATGGATAGTTCTTCAACCATTAAATATAATGATACAAGAATGTTGATTACCGAAGAAGGAAAGTTGTATAGCAATAATTCAAGTTTAAAATTAAAAAGATCTACTAGCAGTACTATAAAAGATGGTTCATCACAATCTGCCAAAATAAATGCAGTATTCACAACAGAAGATAATAAAAAATATTATGAAGATGCAAATTCATATATGTCATATTATGGTGGAGCAATAACTATAGCATATCAGGGATCCTTTTTTACACCAGGTGCTAATAATAAATTAAATGATTATTCTAGTAGGACTTGCAAATCTAATATAACTAAAAATAGTGATGGAAATTATGAAATAGCAAGTGAGGAAACTATAGGAGACACAAGTGGAGTTAAACGTACACAGAGCTATAAAGGTATATACAATGTTAACGACCATTCACTTAAAATCAGCAATAACAGTGGTATTTCGTTTTCATCAACTATTACAATAAAGGACTTTCCTTGTCTAATATTTGATGGGATAAGAATTGGTGAAAAAGAGTTTTCTTATCTGGATAGTGTTGATAAAGCTTTTTCTAAAGGATCAGATAACTATAATTATTTAAGAAGCCAGATTGCAGATATGCAAAGTAATATTGATGTAACTTCCATGCTGTCACAGTGTAACAATGATACAACTGTCTTTGACAATTACGTATGCAGAATATTGGATGAATTTCCTGAATATTATCTGTATGAATGTTCTACTGATGTTTCAAATGGAGAAGCCACTTTAACAATTACTTATTCGGAAAAAGATCAGGTTAAGAAGATGAAAGAAAAGCTTGATTATATTCTACCAAAGATAACTAAACCTGGAATGACAGATTATGAGAAAGAAAAATTTATACATGATTATATTGTACTTAATACTGAATATGATAAAAATGACAAAGGTCTTACAGAATCAAATGAAAATTATACAGCCTATGGGCCTATTGCAAATGGGAGAGCAGTTTGTCAGGGATATGAAGCAGCGTTTGAATTTTTATGTAAATTAGCTGGTTTGGATTGTATAGAGGTAGTAGGGAAAGTGAATAATGCAAAATATGATAATCATGCATGGAATATTGTTAAAATAGATGGAAAATATTATCACGTGGATACTACTTGGGATGACACTGAAGTCAATAATGGCATAGGATATGATTATTTCAATATAGATGATGCAACAATGTCAAAGGATCACTCATGGGATAAAAGTCAGTATCCTGAATGTAAAACTTCACTAGGTAAAACAAATTAGAAAAACTATATATTGAGACTTTAAAAAATACTGATAAATTTAATTGACTTGTAATTCTATAAGTTGACTGAGTTTATCAGTTTTATATTTTAAAATAAAGTATAGTTAATATGTTTGATAACGGGCTAATATCACAAGACTTCATAATCAGAGAAATTTTAGAAAATCAACAAGTTTTATTTATATTGGAGAAGGCTGTTAATTTATAAAACACTTATATTTTATATAGATATAATCAGTAAGAAAGTATTTTTATTTAAAACAAATAGCTATAATTGTAGAGCTGGAATATATATAATGAAGGAATTAAAAATAGAATATTATTGATTAAACAGAATGAAATCGGATAGATGAAGTTAATCGACAAGACAAGCAATAATGGCAATTGGAATTGTATAACTAAAGATATTTATACAAAGATATATCTTGATATTAAAACATATATACAAAGTTTCAACTAATTCAAGCAATTCAAGCATGATGCAACAAAAGTCGGATTATAAGATATATAAAATAAGCATTCTTTGCAGAAATCCTCCGAATTCTAGCTTTCAAGGGCGTTAAGGAGTATTGTTTAATTAAATCATGATAATTTAAAAACACAACTATTGTATTTAAGATAATATGATTATAAATGATAAAATGACAGTTGATGCTGCAGTAAATGCTCCATTCAACCCAATTTTGGTTAATGAATAAATTAAATCTGTTTTTTAAAGAAGCTATTTAAGTTTGATAGTATAATAAATTTGACAGCTAGATTTTACAAGGTTAAGTCTAGATATTTTATGCTTGATATTACAAGTTTTTTAATATGTTTGTATGAATGGAAAAAGCTTTTATTGGAAATATTCTATCTTTTTGCTTTGAGATTATGATACTCTATAATAAAAACAGCAAAAGGGGTAGATATTTATGCATAAGCGAAGTGAATTTGATCGTTATACAGGTGAAGAGGCAATAGATAATATCTGTTATGAATATAGTCTGTTCCAAATAGGCACATTTCAATATCCAGAGGCAGGAGTAAAAGAGCATGTTGAGGCGTTTTGGAAGGAATTATTTAAGATAATAAACAAAGTTATCTTTGAAGGAAAAGACACTGAAGAATACATAGATATGGTGAAAAATAAAACTGATAGAGAAGACAATGACATTGAAGACGAAGAAACAATTAGAAATAAAGTTAAACGTATATTTGATGTAACAGCAACTTATAGACAGGAAAAGGGTAGAGTTAAAGAGATTCAATTTACTGTAACACCTTTAAAAGCTTTTGATCTGAATGTACTTTATAAGGAATTGAAATATACATTTATCATAAAGGCAGAAGAAAATTTTTCAAAGGATTTCTTACGAGAAATAATAGGATGTACAGTTGACTACTGGTATAATAGCTTACTTGCTGAAAATTTGATTGAATTCAATCAGGTTATTGATGAAATTATTATGCAGTATGAATTTAATAAATCAAAGGAAGAATTTATAGGTATACTAGGAAAAGGACTGGAAAAGCTGAAAGTAAAATTTAAAATAGAAAATAGAGAAGTAATAAAAAATTTTGATGATTTAATGGATTATAATGGTGAAGATAAAGTTGAACCAGTAGTAGATATTATAAATATGATTATGAACAGTATAAAAAGTTCGGGGTATAGTAGCGTGTCTGAAAAAGATAGCTTAAGTAAAGTGAGAAAGGATGCCAGAGATGGCTTTATCAATGAAATATTTGACCAGATTCGTATAAATAATTATATTGACAAATTGCAAGAAAACCAGTATAAGCTTGTTGAAATATTTGCCTTGTTGAGAGAGGTTTCTGACATTGTAATTAAAACAGTAAAAAGTCTGAAAGTCAAACATTGCAATATATCTTTTGGTTTGGGAGAAGGATTCTTGGATGTATCAGAAGAATATGCAGTCATAGGATTATCAGAAGATGTAATCAAGGATTTGAGTACACTGGCATTGTTTGATGAGTTTGTGGAAGAAAGGGTCGAAGCATACAAGGAAGACCTACTTAATGCTGTTTTTACATATAAGCAGCCATATGGAATCATTAAAGTAAAGCCTGATAGATCAATGGTGCCAAAAGAATTGGGGATATACTCTATTGAAGCTCTACATAACCTTTTCAAAAAGTATACGCATAGAGATATTAATTCTAGTAAAGCCAGAATAGGGGTAGCATATTATGAAGATAATTATGAAGATAAAGATATTTTTGCTGTTATAGAAAAAATACCTGTAACTGAAAGAGAAGCAGAGGAAATTTGTGAAACTGATGATTGTTTAATAATGGACAATATAAAACCTTCAGTAGAAGAGAAGAGAAAAGGTAAGACCAAGATAAAAGTGATATTTAAAATAAAGCCTTATGATAAGAAAACCAACGATTATGTTGATATGAAATTGAAAGATATATTAAAAACTGAATAAAAAAGTTTATCAAGAAACATGGATTTATCCATGTTTTTACTTTTTTGTAAACATTGAATGTGAAGAAGTAGATACTTTTTTTAATACTCTGGATGTATAAAATATGCTTTTAGAAACAAGAAAACGTTTTCTGAAATTTTTATAATTTTTTTTATGGAAAAGATATTGTTCAGAGATTACTGAAACAACTAATATAGAGAGTTCTTATTCAAAGTCATATCAAAATATAAATTTCAATTTGGAAATTAATTTTATTGTAGAATCTAGACATAGCAATTGATGAAAACAAAATTTAGTTAATGGTCTTTGAAAATTTCATAAGTACTAATTTAAAAAGGGGTAGATTGTGGAAGAAAAGAATTGCATCGATTGGATTAAAGTAAGATAGAGCAAAATTTTTAAATATTTTTTAAGTCATTACGAACAGATTACATAAAAACACACTTTTGGGATTTTTCTATAAAATAAGATTAAGTTTGGATGTAAAAAACAACACTTTTAGAGCAACTCCAGACAAGTTAAGAAATTTAATTAAGTAAGTATTGAAACGCAACTATAATAAAGACATAGCAAGCGAGAAAAACATAAAACAAAGGGTCTTTGAAAAATGAATATGGTTTAAAAATTAGGTTATGAACTTATGTTAGGAGAAATAATGAAAAGAGTTTTGGAACTTAAAGAGTTTAGAAAATCAATAAAAACTGATGATACTTTACTGCTAGATATTTTGGAAAATACTGAGGTAAGTTCTTAGTAAGGCTAAATTTATTTATTAGAAATTATTAGATCCTAAAAATAGGAACAAAATATAAGAAATCATGGAGGTAGATTGAAAATGATTAAAAAGGAAGAAAAATTAGAAAATATTGAGTCAATAAACTTAATGGAGTTTTTAAAGAATATCCCATGTGGATATATGGTTATGGATAGTGTCGATATAAATGGAACAGGATATAAAACTACAATTTTTATAAAAACACAAACAAAACTGATTAAAAGATTGGGATATTCACCAACTATTGAGATAAGAGCTGGAATTTTAAATATAGATAGTATACCAGTATTAAATATACAATTACGTATAAATATGAGTGATAGATTGCATTTTGAAGGATTTCTTAATTATATGACAGAAAATGAACTGCCTGCATTCAAAGACTTTTCCACGATTGATAATATCAATTTGGTATTTGTTAATGAAAGAATGGAAATAGTCACTATAGTTAAGGTAAAAAATGATATTAAAGAAGACTTCAAACGGTTTTCTGAGATTGCTTCACAAAGCAAAACTTGGAGTATGTCTGATTTTGATGAAGCAAAAGCAAAATTAATGAATAGATATTCTGTTATTGAATTATGAGACAAGTTTAGAAAAAACAGCTAAAAAGATGATGGGGTATTTAGATTCAATTTATAAAGAAAAATGCAATTACATAAAAATTTTAAAACAGTTTTTTAGAGTTAATAGCCTTTAGGTGAAAAAAAGAACACTTTTTATACAACTGCTGAAACAAATCCTGAGAGTTTGAATACTAAATACACCACTTTTTTATGAACTCACTACTTTTTATAAGTTAAGGAGTTAGGCAAATCTGGGTTATATTATAATAAAACCATAGAAGTTGAGCCAATCAACAAGAAAAAAGAATGTGAGGAGGATAAGTTATTATGAAAAATAAATTAAATATAAATAAAGAAAATAATGGAGGGGAAGCAATTATGAAAAATAAGAGTATTGAGGTATTAACAAATAATTATTTACCAGAAGGAAATAATATGGATATAGTAGATAAAGCTAAAAATTTAGTTAAAGATGTTAAAAGTTTTGAGGAAATTGAAAAAAAGCGTGTTTTAGAAATCATGAGATTTAGAGTATATAGAGGGGAGTGTAAAGGCTATAAAAATGGAACTCTTTTAGTAGAAACAACATTCTTAAAATGTACTAATGGAGAGAAATTAATAAGACCTTATAAAGAGGTAAAAAACAACCCTAAAAGTTTCTTAGATGATTTGAATGATTATGTAATACTTATCAATACATCAATAGAAAGTATCATTGAATGTATTGAAGATACATATATACAATCAATGACAGAATATAAGGAAGATGTTTTTGGAATTAAGGCTAAAGCACTAGGATTTTATAATGACATAATAATGTATAAAGAAAATAATCCAGAAGAGTTTATCTACTTGCAAGAATG
Source organism: Clostridium drakei (assembly GCF_000633595.2). Taxonomy (GTDB): domain Bacteria; phylum Bacillota; class Clostridia; order Clostridiales; family Clostridiaceae; genus Clostridium_AM; species Clostridium_AM drakei. Next base: position 45,740 of record NZ_JIBU02000021.1, read on the forward strand.
TGAATTTAAAGGAAATATGCATAAAGGATACTATATTGATGAAAATACTTTGGTTATTACTAAGAAGTTTCTAAATGATAAAATATTTAAACAAGAAGATATTACTGGTGAACTTGTGGATATTAGTTCAAATAAAAAGGGAGAAATATTAGAGATTTTTAAAGAAATGGGACTAATAGTATGTAGGTATTCTACTAGAAAGGATGTAGATGTACGTTTTACAACTGAAAAGAAAGGTGAAAAGGAATATGCATATATTTTTAAAATAGACAAGTCATTTTTATCAAGGGAGGTAGCATAAATATGGGCAAAAAAGCGTTAAATCCATTAATTAGCCCAGGGAGTAAAATGTGGGCGGTTGACATATACAATCCCATTATTCTAGATTGTGCCAGAAGGCACAATCTATCCACATACATCGAAGGGTCGGGGGCAGCAGCTAGAATGCTTGTCAACCTTGAAAGGGGTATTTTTAAGAAGAGAATCTATAATGAATGGGAATATGATTTTTGTTGTTATTTTGCAAAGCTATCAGATATACATGAAACAAGGTTACTAATTAAGACTATAGAGGAATTAATAAATAACTTTAGCCCAGAGGATCTTTTTGAATTATGTGAGAAAATTATAAAAAGTGAAGAGTTAAAAATTTTAGATAAAACTTTAGTAGCTGCAGTAGCATTTATTCGTTGTTTTAGTACTTATCGTGCGAATAGAAAGAGTTTCTATGCGGATATATTTGAAAGAAATATAATAAGACCTAAAAGATATTTAAAGTTATTAGAATATAATAACGCACTACAAGATATAGTGGTGACTAATACAGATTGTTTTAATCTTGCAAGAGAATATAAAAATAATGGTGACTTTTTCTATTTTGGGGATCATCCTTACTGGGGCAGCAAAGTATATGGAGGAGAAGCAGATTGGAATGATAACCGATATATAGAATTTGTGGAAATAGCAAAAGAGAATAAAATGAAAATGATGATATGTGATACTAAGAATCCGTTTTATGATGAACTAGTTCAATATTATGGTTGGAGCAAATATTTTATCAAGTATAAGCATAATAATATGGGAGATGAACCAATGCCAGAACATATTTGGGTAAATTTTGATATTCCATTATATCTATTACCAGAAGACACAAAAAAGGTTTTATAGTACAAGCTTTAATGGAAATTCACTCCAATTCAAGCACATCAAGCAAGTGGTACAGTAATATTGAGCATTTAAAAAAATTCTAGAGCTAAATTATCAAGACAAATTGTAAGAATATTAAAAATAAGGAAAGAGGAGATGTTAATTATGGAATTTAAAGTTATAGGTGAAGTTGAAAATTTGAGTGTTAGTTATTATGAAAGAGGGGTAAGCGTAGTTGCAAAAGAAGGTCTTATAGGCTTGGAGGATAAGCATGGGAAAGTAATTATTAATTAAGAGTACAATGCACTAGACATTGAGGATGAAGGTGTTGTAGCCGCTAAATGTAAAAACTACATACATGTTTATAAAAATGGGTTGCTAGCGATAGTTTTGGTTCATAAACTTGGCACTAATGAGTGTCAGGTAATTGGAATAGGTGAAGGATTATTACCAATGCTTAAGAAAGAGATAGTTAAAAGGGGAACAGTATAAACTATTTCCTTTATAAAATAATTCAAGGGAAAATTAAGAAAATTATTAAAAATGCTTTTTATTTTGGAGTATTTTAGAGATATATTCAATACAGGTATAGGAATCATTAATGCTTTATGATGGATTAATAGAAAATAAAAGAAAGAGGGAATAATCATGATAAATTTTAAAAATTCAAAGATTAATCTTAAAGAATATATAGGTTTTGAAGAAGATTTAAGTGATGTGTTAAGAGATGATTTCTCAGAAGAGGAACTAGCAGAATTTTCAGCTGAAACATATGTAATGTTTGAGGAAGCTGTAGAGATTTTGAAAAAGCCGTTTGACCTATTAGATTTTACAAATTTATTACGTAGTATATTGAAGGTAAGTTGGGGGTATTCAATAGCTCTTTATAGATATAGTTCACCTTTCTCATATAAAAATCTAACCGATATGTATATAAATATTAGGCGTTATAAAAGATGTGGTAATATAGAAACAGAATATACACCAATTGATTTATTTGTATACACTTTAATATTTGATGTTAATGTAACATTTGATGAAATAAATGCTTTAGTTAAAGAAATAGCAGACTGTCAAGTAGAGATATATAGATCAATAAAAGGAAATATTGCTGATTTTTCAATGAGACAAATTATAACATATGCAATTGAAGGAGCTAATAAATGGGGTATAGTATATATTTCATACGATGAATCTGGGAATGTTAAGTATCTTCTAAATACAAGTTCAGATATGTTTGCAGACATATGTATTAAAAAGCTGAAGGAGTATTTAGATAATAATATACCTACAATTGCTGATTATAAAGATAACTTAAACTCATCAACAGTATCCTTGGAAGAACTTGATGAAATCTTTGGTAATACATTGTATATGGAAGAAGTTTATAACGAACGAGTAAATAAAAGTTGTTCTAAATCAATTAGAACAACTTGGTTTAGAGAACCTAAAGATTCGATGACTAAAGAGGTGAAGAGTCTTGCAAAAGATATGATCATGGGTGTTAAATTCAATGGTTATCATAATGGTGAATATGGAGTTTATGAGGACAAGTATGATTTTTATAGATATACAAGATTCCAAATGGGAGAGGAGCGAGATCTTGAAATACAGATATTTCATATTGGTTGGAACAAATATGAAATATCTTTAAGAAGTTTAAATAATTCGTATATAGATTGGCTTAAAGTGGTAACACTTCGTAAATTAAAAGAAATATTCTTGATGCTTAGAAAACCACGAGAATCCTTGGAAGTGTATGTTAGGGAAAATGTATAAGGTATATGTATAGCAAGAGAATCTTATTAAGGGGTAAATAGAATTAAAATACACAAAATGAGGGAGTCACAGTATGTGGCTTCTTTTCCATTAGTATGAAGTATGTAAAAGCTGCTGAGTTAAGGATAAGAAAAGAATTGTAGAAATTAAAGAAAAAGCTTTTTATTTAACAGTTTTTTATGGAAATAAATTATGAATGTGGCAAGCAAAAATTTAATGAATGAATTTAAGTTACAGATTTTTTTAAAGAAGGGAGGTTAAATGGATGATTGAAAGTTTAGGGGAAATTTTATCTAGTAGATTTAGAATAATATATGAAGGGGAAGATTATTTTAGTAGAAAGTATGGTTTGGTAAATATGAAAGGTGAGGAGATTTTGCCTTGTATATACGATTGCATATATAATTTTGATTTTTATAATAATATGTTGACTTTAGAAATAGGTGAAAAATATGGATGTGCAACTAGTGAAGGTAAAATAGTAGTTCCTGTAGAGTATGATTATATTCAAATGCACAAATGTGTAGTTGCAGCTAAAAAAGATAATAAATATGGTTTTTTCAATCTGTCTGGTGAATTAATAATTCCTTTTGAATATGTTGATTATATAGAATGTGAAAATATTTTATATATGGATGATAAAGAAACATATTATTATGGAGTAATAAATCCTAATATTGATGAAGTTACGTATATTCAAGAGTCAGATATTGTTATGTGTGAAGATGGCATAATATTGGCCAAGTTAGGTGACAAGTATATTTATTATCATGGTTGTGAGCAAATGATGATTTAAATGATGAAAATTCTTGTGGAGAGATATGGGCAATTGAAGGCTTCAGTTTTTATTATGTAGTATAAAAGGTACTTTAAATATATGTATATAAAAATCAATTATAAAGTGAATTTAGCATCAATAAGTTAGAAGGATATTAAAACTTTTCAGATATCTTATGTAAGTGAATGGTTATAGCCACATGTTATATAAAAATATCAGAAGTGGTAGCAATAATATCACCAAATACAGAAATAGAAATAACGCATGAATGTAAAGTTACTATTAAAAATGAAGTTAATAATATTAAAATTTTTTAACTTAGATATAGATATTTAAAAAGTTTTTATTAATTTCATTTTAGTAAAAAGTAAGTTGAATCTTAGTAAAATCAAGCATTACAACATATAAGAGGTTGAACTATATAAAGAGAAATAATATAGTTGTATCAATAGATATTGGTTAAAGTATGAAGAAATGCAGTGCTTGTAAGTAAAAATACTAATGTTGTTAGAGATGATATAGTTTCAATCTAAAATTGTATGAATTATTTATTAATTTAATTTTATGGAAGAATAGACTGTAAGACAAGAGAAATCAAAGTACTATACCAAACTGAAAATATTATTGTATAAAGTTAAATGATAACTGATAAAATAAATGATTGGTGTTTAAGATATTATAATATTTATGATTTACAGCTTAAAGGGATTGACAATGGCTTATATTCTAAACCTTATGGTAGGATTTTTAGATAATTATAAAAGAAGAGTAGATAACATCTACTCTTAATTAAGTGGTGATATTTTATTATTAATTTTTTCTTTACCTTTAAGAGGCGCCCCTGAAAATTAGAGGCTATGCATTGTACTTTATAACGATAAATGCATATGGATAAAATGGAGTTACAAAAATAGTAACCTTTATTTTATCGAACCATTTAAAGGACATAAAATATCACCATCCTTATTCAATTATAGTGGGCATGCCAATACAAAAATACAATTGCAATGATACTACTATTATATGTTAGAATTAAATACATTATGTACTACTTTGAATGAAAAATTTTATAAAAAGATAATTACAAAAAAATTTAGCAAGTTAAGAGAAAAATTATATTTAAGAAAATTTTATAGACTTAAAAGATAATAATTAACTAGATATATGAAAGAGGTGAGGGGAAATGAATTATGGCTATATAAGAGTTTGCAACTTAAAAGAATTATTGGAATTCAAAGCAAGGTCAAATACAGATATTATAATAAGTGAGTTGCTAAATTTAAATAAGACAAAGAGTTCAAGCAATGTAGAATTCGAAAAGTTGATAGAAGTTGTAAAATCTGGTGACAAAATTATAATTAAAAGTATAGAAAATGCTTGTAGGATTACCAAAAATTTTGATGGGTTAGAAGATTTGTTAAAATTGATTGATACTTGTAATAAAAAAGGGGTAGAGCTGATTTCAGAGGAGGATGAAAATATTGATGTGCTAATAACTAAAGCGGGCAATTCTATGATTTCAATGTTAAGAAAGGTTATAACTGTAACAATAAATAATATTAATACTAATAACAAAAATTCTAGAACCATTAATTATGCAGATAACTTCATGTCAGTTTATCATGACTATAGGAGTAGAGCTATAAGCAGTGAAGTTGCTGCGGAAAAGCTAGGAATAAGTTTAGGGACTTTTTATAAACAAGTATATCTATTTGAAAGTGCGTGAGTTATTTAAGAATATGTATAACAGAAAACTGTGGGAATTTTAAGAGCTATTTTGGGAAGCACTAGGTATTTAAAAGTGTTTGTGAAAATGACTCTTAATTTTTTTGTTTTTAGATTTTGTATATCTTACAGTACTTTTTTATGTAAGATATCAAATTCGATCAAAAAGGCTTACAAATCGATTTTTATATATTTACAGGTACTTTTACTTTACTAACTATTAAATTGTCACAAAAGGCTTCAAAAGCTTATTTTAACATTTGTATATTTTTGTAAGTTGTACAAATGCTTTTAGTAAAATAATGGATATAAATTCGCATGATTTTAATCGAAAATATTTTGGAAAAAAGTTAAAATATTTTCCACAAAACCTTGATGTTAAAGGGATTGTACGGTATCATTACAACAAAATAAAGCATTAAGTAACTGGGGAAATTTAAAGAATAATTTATTTTAAAGAATAAAATTATAAAAACTGTTAGGAGGAATGAGTGTGATTTATGCTTATATTCGCACAGGAAAATTAAAAGATATTGAGTATATAAAAGAAATGTCTAAGGCAGATATTGTATTAATTGACCTTGTAAGCGAATGGGGTACTTCAGAAAATAATGAATTTGAAAAGCTTGTTGATTCATTAGAGGAAAATGATACAGTTGTTATAAAATCTATTGATAACCTAGTAACAATGAGTAGAAAAACTCAATTTTGCGATATAAATGATTTTATCTCATTATTCAAATTGTGCAGGAAGAAAAATATAAAGTTGATTTCTTTAGAAGATAAAAGAGGTATGGATCTACTTGATGTAGATGCTTATAAATTAATTTGTTTAATAGAGGAGGGGATCAACAAAAGAATGAATTTAACTACAAAGTTAGGTAGACCATCAAAATTTCCTAAATGTTTTCTGGAAACTTATTATAAATTCAGAAACAAAGGAATAAATGCATATGAAGCTGGAAAAGAACTTGGGATAAATTATAAAACATTTTATGTATTGGTAAAGGAATTTGAGAGTTAAGATGATAGCAATGTAAAAGCAAGTAAGGCAAAAGAATTTAATGTAAAGGAATTATGATATGAGGTGAGTTGAATGTTAGATGTGTTAAATATAGAATTTTTAATGGCATTAAGAAGAATAAACGTTGATGGTATAGAAGATATGGTAAAAAGTATACTTGGAAATAAAAAAGCTGTAGTTGCAGAGTTGATTTATAATAAGGTAAATTTAGGAGATGGGTTCTATTTTACACACAGGTTAGATAAGGATATTATTGTAGACACAAATACTGGCAATGTATATAGAATAGACAATAATAGGTATCAATCGGTTGTATATTATAATGAAGTGTCAGTTAGAGACAGAAGAACTGGTGAGGTGCAGGAAGTATTGAAAAATGGTGTTCTTGATTTTGGAAATGTGAAAGTATCAAGTTCATATACATTTGTAGGTGGAAATAATTATTATGCAGTACCGTTTGATATTCCTTATCGAATTAATGTTAGAGTTCATACAATAATAGCAGGAATGACCTATAACTATGATGTATTAAATGCCATGGGAATCAAAAGAAGCAAAGATATTCATCATGAAAAGAGATGGAAATTAAACAGTGACAATTCAGGCAAAAATTTGGAGTTGATAACCATAAAAGAGCATAAAGAAAGGCACAAAAAGAATAAATATGAGTAGGTGAAAATTTGGTTAAAGTGAAAGTCAATAGCAAAAATAGTATAAGTATTGAGTATGAATTATAGAGATGTACTTCCAAGTTATGAGTGAGGTGCATCTTTAATTTTTTTATTTAAAGAGCTTTGTCCCAAGTATGCTTTGATGATTAATGTTTTAGAATGGCTAAAAAGGAATAGAAAAGCAAGAATTATTATAGAAATATTGAATGATTATGAAGATAAAGTAATAGTTAAGAGGTACATAAATTTTGTATCAAATTAGAAAATAAGTGGCTCAGTATTTTCTAGTTTAACGGTATAATGAAACATCTAAAAATTTTAGAGCTAAACTTTATTTTATTATATTTTATAGTGTTAGCACAGCAAGATACAAGATTAAGTATTTTAAGATTTGAATAGCTGTTATTTCATGTGATCTTTACATCTTTGTATTGCAGAAAATCTTAAAAGACTATACAAAGGAGGTGGTATGGATGCTAATAATTGGTGATATTCATGGACAATTAAGTATACTCAAAAAGTTACTCGAAAATGTAAAAGATGATAATATTTATTTTGTAGGTGATTTGATAGACAGGGGGATACATGGGGTAGAAACATTACAATATGTTAAAAACAAGAAATATAAGATAGTATTAGGAAATCATGAAGCTATGATGCTAAAATATCTAGAAAGTAAGAAAGAATGGGATAAACAATTATGGTTTGATAACGGAGGTCAGGAAACATTATTTGCATATAATCAGTTATCGGATCAAGAACAAGGAGAAATATTATGTTTTATAAAGAGGTTACCATATTATTTTTATATTGATGACATTGACATCTTAATTAGTCACTCAGGGGTAAATGCTAATGCTTATTTTTTGAAGGATTCAGACGCTAACAAAGCTGATTTAAAAACTCTTTTAAATATTCAGGAACCAAAGGATTATTTGTGGTCAAGACATGAAGAATTTATTTTTAACGACAATCTTAAAGAGTATAGTACAGTTTTTGTTGCAGGACACACAATAACAAAAAAGATAGACTTTTTTATTGATGAACCTAAAGTTTTAAGATTTGATAACAGGTTTTTAATTGATTGTGGAGCTTTTAATACTGGAACATTAGGAAGTATTAAAATATCTGATAATAATGTAAAAGCACACTACTACAGTGATGAAAAAGGCTACTATGTAGAAGATTTAGGAAAGTTAAGATAATGTTTGATACTGTTGAATTTATTGTGGTTTATGTATTTTATATTGAAATGGGGTGCATATATAAAAATATTGTATCAAGATCTAAATCACCTTGATTTTATAGTAAAAGGGATTCTTAAAAACAAAAATTAAATTTAAGAAAGGAAAATAGAAATGGAGTTATTTCAAGTAACAATATTTAATTATGTCCTAGGAAGCTTGGGAAAATTGGCTAGAGAAGTCTATGTCACTAAAAAGCAGGCTGAAAAATGGCTGAATAATATAATATCTGTAGGGGAATATTCAGCTCCAGTAAAAGAATATTTAGAGGTTTTGACTAAAGAAGGTAAGAATGAAGAGTCTTATGTATATGGTATTCCTTTTGCAGTGCCAGTTGTTAGTGAAGTAAGACACAAGGTTGTTACTGGTGGAGAGATTTACTGCATGGATTTTTGCAAGTGCTCTAGTTATGAAATTGATTTTATATATTTCAAGCATGACAATAGGTTTATAAGAGCAGCAAATGTAACTATGTATAATGTTGAATATAAAATTGCAGGAGAATACAGATGCATTGAAGACTTTTATATTGAGGCTATGTATAAGTACACTTATGCTTTAGAGGGGTATAAAAATAAATTGGAATCGTGTATTTATCTACCAGAAAAAGAATTTGAAAATGAAAAAGAATTTGAGGATGATTATTTGCATCCAAGTGAAGTAGATTTTAAATACATTTGGTTATATTTGGTATGAGAATAAACATTATTAATATCAGGTTGTTTTTGATGGCCAAATTTCTTTCAAACAGGCTTTCATGGCTATTCAAGGATATTGGGAGGCATTTACCGGGTCACTAAATAAAAAACCTTTACAAAAGGCTTATATGATAATTTAACTGTATTTTTGTTTTTATAAAATTACTGAGAATTTTTAGGGATATTCTCAGTAATTTTTTATTTTGATTTAATGTATCTTTATAAATTTATTATCATTTTAAAATTAGCTATCTTTATAATTTTATAAAAGAACCAAGAATCAGAATTCTCAAAACTAATATTTTTATAAATTCGTATTGTTAAACAGTGATTATATTAGCATCTTTATAAAATTGATTAGATGCGGTTAGTAATATTCCAATACTTTTATAAGAATACTTTAAATAACTTTAATTTTTATGGATACTTTATAAAAATATCTAGGATGAGAGAGTATTTTAGTACAGTTTTTATAAATCAGCAATTATGTATAAGTAGTGGTATCAGCCTATTTGTAAATATAGATACTTCAATCTTATCATTTTTAAAGAAGTTTTATAAGAATAGATATAATGTCATGAAACTGTTAATGCATTTTTATAAATGATAAGGATGTTTAATAAATGCGCTTAGGCAAACATAATTTATATCTTAGCAAGTTTATAATGATGAATAAATAATTTCAATTATGTTGATTTATAGCCATTTGCTTGATTTTTATATAAGATTTATTTGGAAAGTGTTGACTATATTAATTTTTGAAAAGACTATTAAGTCAATATAGAACAATTATAGATATTTTAAAAAAAATACTTGATGATAGAGTTTTTTATGGAGTCAAAAATATAATAGTCATAGCAGTAAAATAAGTAAGTAACTCTAAAACTATGATTTATAAACTTAATGTAGCTATAGTTTTTAAAAATAAAGTATCTATTTTGAGATTAAACTTTAAAATTCTTAGAAATAAGGGACAGTAAGTTTTAAGAACTATGATTTTTGATTTTTAAATCATGATTTTAAGATAGTTGATTTAACAAACAATTGAATTATGTTTATATAATATGATTTGGCATGAATCTTATCCATTTGATTTATTTATGAGAGGAGTTGATGAGAAATGTTGATTTCAAAGAAAATTAGCAGGGCTTATGACACTGTAAAGCTTTATTTAGAGAACGGTGATGGCAGTACTTTATCTAATGGGTATCTTGAACAGTTAAGAAATGATATTAGAGAATATCATTCAAGAAAAAAAGACGATGACTTTTTAAGGCAAGCTTACGAAAAGGAAGTTAAGCTAATGAAAATTCATCTTGAAAAGCTTAACGAAATGCAATCTGATGAAGAAAATATTGAATATGCAAGAGAGATGATAGATTTAATAGGAACAAGGCTTCTTTGGCATAGAAAGTTCAGTTTGTTGAATGAAATTTTAGAATATGTTGTTAGTTTAAGATGGGTGACTAGAGCTGAATCTAAGAGTAGGATGAGGATACTTATAGAAACAGGTTACAATTATGAAACTACAGCTAAAAGATTTAACGTTTCAGTGCATTCTGTCAGAGCAATGGCGTCTTATACACTAGGTAACTTGGAAAAAAAGTTAGGTAAGGACACTATAGATATACTTATGAATGGAGAAGTTGAGAAGGCAGAACTTCAGTTTAGGATTGGAACAGGTTCATTTGTAATGAATGAAATATTTGTTAAAGGGGTATTCAGATTAATTCCAGAAGGCCGGCAACAAGGAAATATGAATCTTCTGGAGTGTTTTGAAGAGCTTAAATATTTAAAATCTCTTACAATATTGGAGGTAAGAAAAAAGCTATCAGCTTTGAAAACAGAAAAATTAGAGCATATAATAGGGATTTTTGAAAGTAGTGACAGCAGATATGTGTATGAAAAAGCAATAATTTATAGATATCTTAATGGTAATATGAATGAATTAAAATTGAAAGAGCTTCTGGAAGAATTGGAAGACGAAGATATTCTAAAGAAGAAGTTTATGGAAATAAGTGAAGATAGTAAAGAAAAATTGGAGCAATAAAATAAATTTTATATATAATTATGCTCAATTATTATGAGTTGAATAATAAAAAGAGGTGATTGCAGTGACAATTTTTAAAAGAGTCTATTCAAATTGTTCTTTGCTGAGCAACAAAATAAAAAATGGACAAGGCAGTGAACTGGATCAGCACAAGCTAGAAGCTTTAAAAGAAATTGTTTTATACTTTGAAAGCTTAAAGTATGTAGATGATCCTAATTCTAAGATTAAGGTAGGAATGTATTTTGAATTAGTAAGGAAATATAATAAGGGAATATATTCCAAGATGACTAGAGAGCTTTTTAGAACAAAAAATAAAGCAGATGATGAGGAGTATAAAAGATATCTTAATTCTGTACAAGCATTAATCTGTTATACATCTAAAAATCTAGAAAAGAAATTTGGTGAAGCAATAGATTTAATTGATAGTGGAGATATTGAAGAAGGATTAAATAAGTTTAGAAACAGTACTTGTGATAGAAAGATAGCAAAAGGGGTATTGAGTTTATTCCCTGCAGCGAAGAAAAATGAAAATCTTAAAGTAAAAGATTGTGGGGCTGGACTAATATTTATTGGTTGTTTTATTGCTGAAATTTTAAGAAAAGAAATTCAATACTTAGATACTGAATTGGAGTACTTGAGATATGTTATTGAAAGTCCAGATGCAGATCCAGCGGAAAAGCAATATGTTAATGATTTTTTGGACAGCTGCGCTGGAGTTATACCTTTAATTCAAACTATGATAAATAAGAAATTGCAGTAATAAAATAGTGATTAATGAAAACAGGAGTGATAAATATGGCAGATACCAAAATATCTGGTGAGTCAAATATACAATTGTTGAATGTTGATCTAAAGCTTTTAAAAAATGCTGAAATTTTGGCTATAGCAAATTCTATGTATACAGATGAAAACTGGTCCAGACTAATATTTTCTCTTTTCTATAACAAGCTTAAGGCATATAAAGATGGCGAACTAATGAATCTAGTCAAGAAAAAACAGTTTAATGGTCTTGAAGAAATTGAGGATACTTCTTATAAATGTTTCTTTTTTAATACTTCGTTAAGACACCCTGGGCTTTATGAGTTTATAAAGGAATTCAAGTATTATAGCAACTCTAGCTTTTTTAATGGGATCAGCATATTTTCTGCTGAAGTTACAGATGAGTTGTCTTTTGAATTTAAGTTAAATGCATTAATTCCAATCCTATTTAAAAACAGGGTACTAAGCAACAATGGGGATGATAGGTTTATTGTAGTAATTTATAGAGACAATAATCCAAAGTGGGAGATAGCAATTGGATATAAATATACAAGATATGCTACATCAAAGGATGGAACTAAATTATTTGCCTGCAGTTCTTATTTGGTAGTTGAATTTATTGATTCAAGCCATTTTTTGATGATGATTGATAAAGTCTTGAATATGGAAGAAATCAAGCATGAAAAATATTTTATTAAGCTGTAAAAGTGGATTCAGAACTCTCTTTTAGTATGAAGAAGTTCTGAATTTTTTTATAGAAATTTATGCCTTTAAGAAAAGTTTAAAAAATAGCTTACTTTTCTTTGATGTAACAAGAGTTTGTATAAAAAATTTTATGGCTCTAGTACAAAAAAGGAATTGGTTATAAAAATATATGATATCTTTAAAGAAGTAAAAGAGTAATATAACAATTATACAATTTTAATTGGAACATATAAAATTTATTTTGCAACAATTGTAGAAAGTGACAACATAGAATTATATAGTGAAGAAGAAAAACAATGATATTATTTTTGAATTTAAGCAATTAGAAGAGAGTGAAACAAAAATAAAAATATGAAATAATGAAGGCGTTAAAAGTAAAAATTATTGGGGTACTATAGAATTCAAGGAGGTATAACCAATATTTTGTAGAATATTATATATTAAACATATTTTTGAAAGAAATACAATGATTAATAGCAAATAAATAGCTAATTTAATAAAAAATCTTTTTAGATTAAGAGAACTGGATTTAGAAATGAGCAAACTATGAACTTTATATAATTACAAAAGTAAAACATCTTAAATATAAGATACAATGAAAAATAGCTAATTGTGAATAGGGAGGTAATAATGCATGTGGTTAGATAGAGAATCAGAAGTTGATTTATTGGCGTATAGTCCTTTTGCGGAATTAATAACTAATATAGCATCGAATGAACGACTTAATCCACTTACAATAGGATTATTAGGTAGTTGGGGTGTTGGAAAATCAACATTATTAAAGCTTGTAGATGAAAATATTAAACAAATAGATCCAACACATGAGAAGATTGTATGTATCTCTTTGAATTCTTGGATGTTTGAAGGCTATGATGATGCTAAAAGTGCTATTATGGAAAGTTTATTGAGGGCATTGTTAGATAATCAGCCTTCTTTCGAGAAATTAAAAGAGGAAGTTAAGAATTTAATAAAGAGAATTGATTTAATAAGATTGGGATCAACAGCAATCAAGCATGGAGTACCTTTAGTTATGAGTTATATTAATCCAGCTGTGGCTACAATCACTGCAGCACAGTATCTTACAGGAGATAAACGTAAAGAACTAATTGAAGATTTAAAAAAAGTTTGGAAAGAAAAAAAAAGCGATGATAATACTACTGTAGAAAATATTCGATTATTTAGAAAAGAATTTGAAGGATTAATTAAGAAGTCGGAAATTAATAATTTAGTAGTAATGATAGATGATTTGGATCGATGTACTCCAGACAGAGTAATTGAAACACTCGAAGCAGTAAAATTATTTTTATCAGTTCCAAGAACAACATTTATAATTGCAATTGATACACAAGTTATAAAATACTCTGTTGAAAAAAAGTATCCTAAAATAAGTGAAGATACTATTAGATTTTCAGATAATTACATTGAAAAAATAATACAATTGCCAATTAATATTCCAGAGTTATCAGAAACAGATATTAAAAATTACTTATTGTTGCTAATTTGTGAGTTGTTTTTTAAGGCAAGTACAAAAGATGATGACAAGAAAATCAAAGTAGAAAATCAATTAAGTGTTTTATTAAATAAGGTTAAGGAAAAGTCAGTTTTTATTAATGGAATAAAAATAGATCTTGATTTTATCAAGAATTGTTTTGATAAGTATGATAAAGAACTTTTTAGAGATGATAGTGTGGAGGAGTTTGAAAATATTTTTAAAATAATTTCAGGCACAAGTGAAGTGATTTCAAGTACACTCAAAGGTAATCCGCGTCAAGCAAAACGATTTTTAAATACATTTCTGATAAGGAAAAACTTAGCTGAAATATATTATAAAGCAGATAAATCTTTTGACTATTCAATTTTAGCAAAACTTATGGCTTTAGAATATATCGATGATAGATTATTTAAAGAATTATATAAATGGACTATCACAAAAAATAAAGCTCAAGTAGATATAAGCGAATTAAAAATATTAACGGATATTGCATGTAACAATAAAGATTTTCCAGAGGAGTATCGTAAATGGTCAGATAAAAAGATAATCAAATGGTTGAAATCAGACCCTGTAGATGTATATAAAAAAGATTTGTCTAAATATTTCTATTTAACAAGGGAATCTTTAGATATAAATGTTAGTATTTCTGATTCATTAAGCAAGTCAGAGCTTGAAATATTCAACAAAATAGTTCAAGGAAAAAGAGCAACAGCATTTAGTAAGCTAATCAAGGAATTAAAAGATAATTCAGCTATAAAATATACAAAAGTATTAGATGCTATGATTGAAAAATTTCAAGATGAAATAACTGTATTAGATAAAATACAATATGTGTATATCAATTATCCAGATTACAGGGTAGAAATAAAAGATTGTATTAAAAGGATTAAACCAATCGATATTACGCCAGTTAGTGTAATTTCTTTAAATGCAATGTATCGTGTGAATCCAAGCGAATTTGAAGATGTGATTCAAATATTTAGAGAAAAAGGGATTAGTGAAGATGTACTTATGATTATTTGCAAGCATGAAGGAAATGATTCTTCAACCGTAACAACAACTAAAGGATAGTTGAAAGGGGATAAATATGGGAACATCAAAGGGGTATATTCCACCTAAAAATGCACAATGGAAACAAGCTAAAGGTGCAGTAACTAGAATGTTAGGAACTTCAAAAGGAAGTGAAGGAACCAAGGAGGCAATCTCAAAGTATGCAGATGCATATATGTCAACCCATCTAGCCAATAGTAATATTTCTATAGTTGCTGGTAGGGTAATGAATTTTTTAGATTCTATTAGTGAAAATGGAATAAGTACTACGGCTCAATCATTAGGATTAGATTCACTTTTAAATAAATCAGGGAATGAACTTTATAAAGGGATTCTTGATTATTTTGCTAGGGATTTTTCTACAATAGATATGCAAATTATAAGGGATAGTCTATCTGAAACTTTTAAGAATTTAGAAGTTGATAACTTTGAAGATTTTAGAAAAATATCAAGTGATGAATTTTTAATCAATTTTTTGATTGAATTTGCAATAAAGAACTTTGAAGTTTGCTTTGCTGAAAAGATTTTGTCAAAATCAGAATTGGCTAATGACTATGATCGAATTATGGACGATGTAAGTAAGATAATTGAAAATAAAATTGTTACAGATGTTGTACTGGGAGAAACACTTAAACTAGATTATTTGGGTAAAGAGGGGCAGAATTATGTAGTGTCCGTTTGTAGAGCATGTTTTAATACTTTAAGAATTATGGGGGATGGATATGAAAATTTGGATTAATAAAACTGTCACAGAAAATCCTTCAAATGATTTTAATGAAGCAATCAGATTTGATATGCTGGATGATGGAACAAAATCAAATCTAAAAACAAACTTTGAAGAAATATGGAGAAGGTTTGCAAAGGCAAAATTAGAATCTGTATATGAAGATTTATTAGTAGTAGCTGCAACTGTATATGCGGTTGATAAAAGAATTCCGCGATCAGGTATCTATTCAGGAGAGACATATGATAATTGGACAAGAACTTTAGAAGTTTCAATTCCAGTTATAGATATAAATAAATGGATAACAGTTAAAGATGAACTTGAGAAAACATTGCATTTTTTGAGTGGAGATAGCTGGAAATTATATTTTCGTAGAACAGAGCAACAGTATCGTAATTGTAATTATGAAAAAAAATATTCTATTATCAAAAATAATTTTGATGGTGTAGCTTTATTTTCAGGGGGATTGGACTCGTTCTCAGGAGCAATTAAATTGTTAGAGGATAGTAAAAACATTTGTTTTGTTGGTTGCAGGGAATATTATGCACTCAGAAAGAGAATAAAAGAATTATTTAAATTAATTAAAAATGAATACCCGGAAAGAAATATTGATGAAATTGTATTTTACACTGATTCAGGGTATCCAAGAAATGTTGATGAGAGTATTAAGAAGAAATTCAGAGAAGATACTAGCAGAAGTCGATCCTTTTTATTCCTTGCGGCAGCATTGGCAACGGCCTCTTTAATAGGAAATGAAATTCCAGTGTATATACCTGAAAATGGATTTATCGGCTTGAACTTGCCATTGACTCCAAGTCGGTTAGGTAGCTGCAGTACAAGGACAACTCATATATATTTTTTGAATCACTATAATGGAATTTTACGAAAACTAGGTATTAGACATAAGATAGAAAATTTCTTTTCTTTAAAAACAAAAGGCGAGATTGTTGATATGGTAAAGAAATCTAATGCATTCATACAGGGGGCTGGTAGAACTATTTCTTGCTCACATCCTATGCGTGGAGCAAAAGGTGTTCCAGGCAGACCCAGAAATTGTGGTTATTGCTTCCCGTGTTTAATACGAAGAGCTTCACTAAATAATATTGAAATAGATGATGAGTATCTTGATACTTTTATAAAAGACTATAAAATTAGTACTACATTTATTAAAAACAGTAAATTCTCAGATCCAAATAATGGCAGAACCAAAGATTTAAAAGCAGTATTATTCGCTCTTCATGAATACTTGAAAAATGGAAGTATTGATTATTATGTGAATAAGATGATTAATTTAGGTGGCTTAAATATAGAAGATATAAAACACTTTGCGAGGGTTTATATTAAATCTATGGAAGAAATAAAAGAAATGATAGAGCATCAAGCAAAGTTGAATGATATGGAGTTATTAGAATATATTAAGGCAGGTTTCAAAAATGAGTAAGTTGATAGATATGCATTTTCATTTAGATTTTTATCCCAATCACTCACAAATATATAATAATATAAATAAATTGTGTCAGCACACATTATGTGTTACAAACCAACCAGAGATATTTGAATCTTGCATGGACATGTATCCAGTAACTAAGTATGTACAATTTGCACTTGGTTACAATCCGCAGTGTGTTAACGATGTTCCCTTTAGTAAAAATACGTTTTTGAGAAATTTGAAAAGAACTAAGTATATTGGAGAGGTTGGGCTAGATTTTTCATCAAAGTTTTGCTCCAAGAAAGAAAAGCAAATGGAGATATTTGATTTTATTTGTACTAAATGCATAGATAAAGTTATGTCTGTGCATTGTAAAAAAGCAGAAGAATCACTTTATAACATTTTGAGTCAGCATAAAAATAAGAAAGTAGCATTACATTGGTATAGTGGTGATGAGTTTTGGTTGGAAAAATTTTTAAAACTAGGGACTTATTTTTCTATTAATGCAAATATGATTAACTCTTATAAAGGAAGTAAAATTATCAAGTGTATCCCAAAAGAGAATTTACTAATTGAAAGTGATGGCCCTTTTACAAAGGTTGATGGGAAAAAATATACTTTTGATAAATTAACTAAAGTTTATATGCTTCTAGGGGAGCTCCTTAGTATAAATTCAGAAGAAATGAAATTGCAAATATCTCAAAATTTTACTAAATTGGTAGAAAAATAATGTGTTGGTAAAATTGAAACGTTATAAAAACAATATATAAAAGGTGGTTATTACGATAATGATTTACAATTTGTTTGTAACATAATGAAT
Organism: Clostridium drakei; assembly: GCF_000633595.2. Taxonomy (GTDB): domain Bacteria; phylum Bacillota; class Clostridia; order Clostridiales; family Clostridiaceae; genus Clostridium_AM; species Clostridium_AM drakei. The sequence continues at coordinate 63,834 of NZ_JIBU02000021.1, forward strand.
TTGGTTCTATAGCATTAAAAACTTAATTAATGTTTATTAGAAGAAATATATACAGTAAGAAACATAGATATGGTAACAATAATAGTTTATATATAAAGATTTTAGCATAAAATCATATGTGCATATAAGTTGTCATTGAATTAGGATAGGAGGATTTATGGTTACAAAAACTATTAATCAATTGCATTTTGAGGATTTAGACCCTATTCGATTTGAAGAGTTGATATTATCAATAGTTTATCGCATGAGAAGGTGGTTAAAATTAGATCACCTTGGTAAAAAGGGTTCTGATGATGGAATTGATATAAGAGCTGTAGAAGAGCTGGAAAATGGAAAAAATAAAACTTATTACTTTCAATGTAAAAGGTACTCAAAAATTACCAAAGCACAATTGCATAAAATTATAGATGATTTTTTAGATAAAAATACAGAGATACCAGATTTGTATACCCTGGTTATATCATGTCCATTGTCTAAAAAGCAAATTGACGATTTTGAAGAGTATGCAAAAAATAATGGTTTTATGACAGTTAGCATATGGACAAATTCTATAATTGAATGTAAGTTGTATGCAGAATATCAAGATTTACTTTTTGCATATTTTGGAATTAACTTGACAGAAAAGAGAAATAAAAAAGTTAATAGTATAAGAAGAAATATAACTTTAAAGAAGAGAATGCATAATGATTTTCTAAAGGCATATGGGTGTAAAGATAGAGATGAATTAAATGAAAGATTGCATAGTCCAATGAGAAAATTTAATGAATCTGAAGTATTGATTCGATCTATTGATGATACTGATTATCCAGAAAATGCTTTGCTTGAAAAAGATTTTATGGGGTACTTTAAAGCAGAAGTTTATAATTTTTATCATAATGGGCTACAGGTAATTATTGGAGTTAAGGATATAAGAGTAAAACAGTATGAAGGTTTAGATGGTGACAAATTTACAATTGAAACAATTAGAGTAGCAGAAATAGGATACTTACCATTTGATAACATTATTGATTATGATTATAATGGAGATGAATATTATATGTATCCCCACTTGTATTGTGATTTTGTGAATAGGAATGATCCATTTGAAAAAATAGGATATGCTTGTGAACAATCATATGGATGGACTATTATTGATGATGACTTAGTTATAAGAGAATAATTTCTATAGTATGGGTATTATGAAAACTTCAAGCATTTCAGACAGTTCAAAGGTAAGAAATTAAAATTACAACATAAATTTTTTATTAATAAGTTAAAAGATATTAATTGTAATGTCTAAGTGAATTGCTGCCAAATTAATTCCAGTTAAGTTAGTTGTAACAAAAAACTATGCTATAATAGATTAAATAAGCATTTTGCTAGGTGGAGTTAGTATGAAGTTAATTTGCAAGTGCGGTAATGTAGAAGAGATAAAAACAGATAAGCCGATTGAAAGATATGAATTTAAGAGTTGTGATGACGGAACTTTAATATTGGTATGCAAAAACTGTAGCGAAGTAGTATTTATAAAGTTAAAGAATAGTTAAGTAAGCTCTGGGGTATAGTCTTGGAGTTTTATTTTTAATTATATTTCTAAATGTTAAGAACGGAAAATTATTATAATGTTTAATAACTAGGGTGTAGAAGCTCTGGTTTTATTTTTTTGTGAAGATTATTTAGGAAAGTTAAATAGAGGACAATACTCGAAGCAAGCGATTCGGGCATTTCAAGCAATTGAGTGAACAAATAATAGAAAACAGTAACCTAATAAAAGCATTTTAGTGTACAGAAAGCTTAATTTTAGAGAGTTATACTTTAAGGTGCTAATATTTTATAATTTCAGTTGCTGTGCTGTGAAAAATTTCAGAATATAGTAAGTAAGTTTTTTATTTTACAGTATAAGCTACAAATAAAATATTATTAAATAGGAGTAATTTTTAGTAAAAGAGATAGCTAAAAGTAATACTAATATAGAAGAATTGTAAGATTGACTGAAGTTAAGATTTAATTCTGATGCGGATGTTACTTAGAATATATGGGTAGAAGCTGATTCTATAGAATAAGTCAATTTAAAAACATAACCATTATTGATACGGATAAAGGTCCTTAGAAAGTATTTATATAATATAAGTACATTCTTTCATATCTATCAATGTTAATTATAATTAATCAGTTCTTAATATAAAGAATTCCATTATAATTTTGTTTGAAAATATAAAAAGTACTTGATTTCTTACCCCAAAGTACGGTATTACACATAAGAACAGTTTTTAAAGCTTTTATCACTAATTTTTAAGGGTGCTTTAAAAATTTGTATTTGTGGAGCAAAGGAGGTAAACATTGAGGTGCCTTGTAATTGGAGAGAATTATCCTTTGGGGTAGAAATCGAATTCAGCTTTATCAAACGAGCAAAAGCTGCAGAAATAGTTAGCGATTTTTTCAAAACTTCTTATTTTCATTCGGGAGACAAATATGATACTTATGAAATAGAAGATTTTCAACAACGTATTTGGAAAGTTGTAAGAGATGGTAGTGTGACACCAGAAAAAAAGATAGATGGTATAGTAGTACAAGCAAGTGATTATTACAAGGTTGAACTTGTAACGCCAATTCTATACTATAAGCAAGACATGGAAATATTACAGAAATTAGTACGAAAGTTAAGAAAAAGTGGGGCCAAAGCGAATAATGATACTGGGGTGCATATACATATCGGAGCAAAATTTTTTGAAAATAATCCTAATAATCTGAGGATATTGTGTAACATGGTTTATTCAAAGCAGAATCTATTGGAGAGAGCAATCCAAGTACACAATAACAGAAAACGTTTTTGTGAATTATTGAGTGATGACTTTATAAAAAAACTGAACAAGGTTAAGCCAAAGACACTAAAGGAATTTGCTGACATTTGGTATGGATTTGATACTCAAAAAGCTGGATATCAAGGATATAGAAGCAACAAATATCATAAATCTAGATATAGGATACTTAATTTGCACAATTTGCTAAGTGGAAGGATGAAATGTATAGAGTTTCGCATTTTTAATGGAACTTTGCATTCTGGGGTAATAAAATCATATGTACAGTTTTGTTTATTGTTAACAGCACAATCATTAAATCAAAGCAGAGCTTCTTGTAAACAAAAATCTACAATTAATGAGCGATGGAGTATGCGTATTTGGTTACTTAACATCGGTATGATTGGGGAAGAATTCAAAACAGCTAGACATCATTTAATTAAATTTATGGAGGGAGATTGTGCATTTAAGAATAAGGTTCTTGAAGGATGTACTTTTTAATAAAAACATTGAGTTTAAATTTAAAGTCTGAATATTTTTAGGAAAGGAAGATAACTAATGGGCAAAATCTACATTGCTTTTGGAAGTAATTGCAATTTAGTACAAATGAAGAAACGTTGCAAGGATAGTATTCTAATAGGTACAGGATTTATAAAAGATTATCAATTGAGATTTAAAGGCATAGCAACTATAGTACCTTGTAAGAGTTCAAAAGTACCAGTAGTAATTGGAGTATTAATGATATAGATGAGTCAGCTCTTGACGTATATGAAGGCGTTAAAAATAATTTATATCGTAAAGAAACAATTACGGTACGTCTTGATTCAGGTAAGTTATTAGATGGAATGGTGTATATACTAAATAGTAAAAAGCCTGACTGTATGCCTAATGCATATTACTTTGATACTATAATTCAAGGGTATAGAGGAATAATTTAGAAATTAAATATTTACTTAAAGCCTTTGAGCAGAGTTTCAATAGTGAAAAGCTATAAGGAACAAAATGTAAAAATAATTTAGTTTTAGGTTATCTAGAGAGGCAATAAAACAAGTATAAGTAGGTGAAAAATTTTATGAAGATATTTTCAACTTCTGATATACATGGTAACTTTGGAGAGCTACAAAAAATAATAGACTTTGCAAATAGTAGAATTGATATAGATGTTGTAATTTTCTGTGGAGATATTGCTAAGGATTATAAATGGTCATCAATTAAGGAGTTAAGAACCTTTCAAAGTGATGATTATTCATGTTTTAAATATATGATATCAAAAATTCTAAATAAGAGGATTTACTATATATTAGGCAATCATGATGTGTTTTTACCAGATGGAACAGATATGAATTACTTAACTAATGTATATAAAGTAGGTATGGAAGATGCATCTATTCCTTTTGAAATGTTGAGTAATAATCTCTATGAAACAGATAGAGAAGGTACTGAAAAAGAGTTAGAGATTGCTTTACAGGCACTTGGAGAAGTAAAAGAAAAGTTCATAGTTTCACATCAGCCACCTTACAAGTGTCTGGATAAGGGGTACAGTGGGCATAATTATGGTAGCAGGTCTATAAGAAAAATGATATTGCATAAAAATCCTTCAGTTTTCTTTTGTGGTCATATACATGAGGAGTTTGGTGTAGATAGGCTTGGAAATACTGTAGTAATTAATTGTGCTTGCAGTAGGAGTATAGCAAGAGGGATAATTTTTGATACAGAAACAAATGTATTCGAAGAAATAATATTGGAGGAAAAATAAATGGATAAGCCTGCATGTAAATTAGTAGGTGAGAATGGAAATATATTTAATTTGATTGGAATAGCAAGTAGAGCTTTAAAAAGGGCTGGACAAGCAGATAAGGCAAAAGAAATGTCTGAAAAAATAATGAAGTGTGGCAGTTATGACGAAGCCTTGCAAATTATTATGAACTATGTAGGAGTAGAATAAGGGGGTAATTGAATGGAATGGAAAGAAATGCTGCCATATTTATCAAAACAAATAGAGGCGAAAAATGTATGGAGATATGATGCTTCTGGAGCTACAAGAGAGCTTACAAAAAAACAGGCAAATAAAATAAAAGAACTTGAATCAGAATTTAAAGGAACAAGAGTAGTTGCAGTTTTGGATGCAAAATATGAATTCCCAGATTGTGAAATTCATTTTAATACATATCTTTTATTGAGTGATGATTCAACACCTATAATTGCAAATGATGGTACTAGAGAATATGTTATGTTTTTTGCTTTTGTAGACAATATGGATGATACTTTATGTAGTGAGCTTGGAGATGTTGGTATTGTTGAGATTTGTGGTTTGTTAAGAAGAGTGTATTAAAATTAAGAAAGTAAGTGAAAAACAATAGATTTTCTGGAAGAAATGCAAGTGCTAAAATAAATATAAACTTAAAGAAGTCTGCTTAAATAAAAGGCGGCCTTCTTTAAATTTTAGGAAATGAAATAATGTGTAAATTACAACATTGAAAAGTCCATCATATGCTGGTATTATTATATAAAAATATATGATGGGGTGGGGAACTAGATTATGATACAAAATTCAACGGAATACAAAAGTTATATAGAAAGAATACAGGAAATAGTTTACAAGGGACAAGAAGTAAAGCATTTAGAACATTCATTTTATCAAGTTGGCTCAGAGCATGTAGCTATAAGCATTACAGCTCCAGAATCAAATAAATATTTCTTTGGTATTAACTCTGAGTATCTTGATAAAGCAGATTATTCTATTTTGGTATGTGGAAATGATCTATGTGCATTTAAGATTCCAAGTAATGTAGTAAAACAATGGAATTTGAAAGTAGATCAGAATACAGGAAGATATCTTACAGAGATAGAACTTGATAAAAATGAAGATTGGCTTCTTTCAATTAAAAAAGGAGAAGATGGTTCAGCAGTAAAAATTAATGAGTATTTTATAAATCTTAAAAGAGATGATGAAATAATTAGTGAGGTAATGGTAACAAGGAAAATACTTGGTTTGGATAAAGATTAGCAAAAACTATAATAGTATATACTTAAAAAAGTGCACTTTATTTTAGAATGGTGATTAAATTTTAGATTTTATTTTTATAAAGTTATATTTTTATATATTTGAGCCAGAGTGAAATGTAGTAAAAAATGTAGTTATTATTAGCAATGGATAGTTTAAGAAGCACTATGGAATGTAATTTAGATACTAATATCATTATAATGTTTAATTTTGATCAGTAAATGAATGATGTTATTATATTTGCATTGCTATAATAGAAAAAGTTGTTATTTTAAAAAAATGATGTTAAATTTTGTTGAAAAATATATACTAAATCAAATATAAATGGGATATGGGGGTAAGTGTCTTATGAACAATGAACAAATCAACGAAAAGATGGCTTGTGAACTAAAAGCGTTATTAGAAAAATATAATATATTTCATGGTACAAGAATTTATTTTAACAATAAATGTTTACATGATAGAAATGGAAAAATAGAATTGATTGAAAATATTAAAGTTGAGGAATGGCTTGAATGGTGTAATCCTGAAATGGTTAGCATGTCTTTTGAAGGCGCAAACTCGATTTACCCAATACTTAATGATGAATGTGAAAATCGTGAAATGTGTACAAAAATTTACAATAAATTTCTTGAAATAGGCAAAGAATATGACCGATTTTATGAACAAGGACAAAGCTGGAATATTTATTATACCCCTAAAGAGATTACACAAATTGTTTGGGGCGCTAAGAATAAAAGTAATAAGTATTATTATCCTAGGAAAAAGTCTAAAAAGTCTAAAAAAATTGAAATATGATGACTAATTAGGAAACAGCAAAAAGAATGGTATTTTAATATTGATATTAGATTAACTATCATGAATATTTTCAACAGCACTGTAAGGTGCTGTTTTTATTTTTTAGAATGTTTTTAGAAATATGAGAAAAAATATCATAAAACAGCAATAGAATAAAAATTTTTTAAGAAAAATTTAAAATTCTCAATATGTTAATTTTGCATATCAGTTTATATTAGTTTTGTTAGATATGTGCACTTTCAAGTGATTCTAGGTATGGAAGAACGGATTTTATTTTACATATTTAATAATTTTTATGAATAAAAACTATTAAATATGAAGAGTGAAGATATGAATGTTATAAAAGGAAAGAGATGAATATGAACTTAGAAAGCAATATGAATTTGATAGTGTATTAAGGTCTATATTCATTTTCCAAACGTAAATAACGTGGGGTAAAGCATAGGACTAAGTTATCCAAGCAACCCACTCTTAATTTCAGGATTTGTTAAATTTTAAGATGATGACTTAAAGCACAGTTAGGCTATCTTCTTTCTTTTTATATAGCACTTAATTTTAAAAGCATTTAAATTCCTTTTGAAATTAAGTGCATTTATGGTAAAATATTTTCAAATAGAAGAAGTGTTATATATACTAAAATGAGCTAAATGCATGGAGGAGGCATTATGTGGATAAATAAGATTACTGCAGATGGTTGGATATCATTTATTGGTTCTATAATTGGAGCTATCATTACAGCAATATCTATAATAATAACAATAAGGATAAACAACAAGCAAATAAAACAGCAAATGATAGAAAAAATAAGACCATATCATGATGCATTAAAAGAATCTATTCCAAGTTATGACTACATTATGACACAATCTGATTATTTAGATGAAGAGGATAATTTATTAGGTGGATTTGTTGATGTAGAAGGAAGGCTTTCTATCTTAGAGAAGCGTTTAAGAGATAGTGAGGAGCCGAATGGATTATTGGAATATAAAATAGAGCAACACAAAAAATATATGGAATACTGGAGTAAATCTAATTCAAAAATTGAAGAGTTTATGAATAGTGGGTTTTATAATGCAGTAAAAAGTGCATGTGATGGTGAGGTTATAAAGTGCTATTATGATTTTTTTGTTGCTTTTCATAATGAACATTTTTATTCTGGACCGATTATAGATACAGATTTGTTGAGAGGTAATTTAAGTAGACTATTCGAAGCAATTAAAAATGCAGAAAAATTTTAGAGGTAAACGGATAATGATAGTGCTACTTTAAGACTATTGTGTGTTCAATAGGATGAGTTATCAAGAGTTATTTTTTCAATTTTTATTTAATGTTAAGTGTGATGAGTAGTAATTTTATTATTCTTAAGGATATATTATATTAGTAGAAATAACGAAAATATTTTGATCAAACTTTATTTTATAACTATAGTAAGGGGATAGGGGTAATGGATGAAAATAAATATAAGCAAGTCTATGTAATAAGTAAGCATAAGAATTTATGGATGGTAAATAAAAGCAAATATACAACCAAATGTTTTGAAGTAGATAATGAAGGATATATTGATTTAGAAACTGATTGGATACTTCATGGCGCAGATCCTAGAAGTGTTAGAAAAAAGTTTGTAGATTGTTTTTTATCTAATTATGAAGCTGAGAGTGAGTGTAAAAAAAGAAATAATAGACTAGGATATAAAAGTACTGAGAATAAAGATAGGCGGAATAACTTTTTAAATGAGTTAACTACATTGAAAGAATATTTAAATGCGTTGGGGGTTTTTTATAACTGTTCCGTTTATCAGATAAGTAAGTCAAAATTTCTATTTTCAAATAAAAAATTTGAGTACATTACATATATAAATGGTTTTCTTAAAATTGGATACTGTAGAGGAGAGAAATCTTTATTAGATATTAGGAAAAATGATTTTTTAGATGTTAAAGAGCTAAGTTTAAAATGTGCTGGATATCAGATTAAAATTGGAGACTATATTTTGATTTTTATACATAGTCTTGAACGATTAAGTACAGGGGAGTTTCTGAAAGTAAACGACGTAGTATTGGATAATGAAGAATATAATATCAAATTCTAATTTAAATTACATATTATTTATATAATACATTATGAAGAAATAATGTTTATAAGGTGACTTTGTTGCCTATAGGAGTAATGAAAGTGTAGAGAATTACTTAAAAAAGTTAAGGGGTAAGAAACATTTAATTCTAGGTAACCATGACCTTATTTTTAAGGAGAAAGATAATGGTAATCATAGATACATTGAGAGTATCTATGGTTGAGTATGGTGAATTAAACCAATAATCGGACAAGAACTAATAACCAACAATAATTTCTTCAAAGAAAGCCATTAAATTAAAGAATCTGCTTGTAAAAGAGCAGACTTTCCTCATAATCAATGACTTATAATCATAATGCCATTGTGAATTGTTGGATAAGAGGAGGTGTATAGATGAAAGCTAAAAAAGAGAATTTAGCTAAAGAACAAATATTAGATATATTAAAGGATATAAAGAAAAATAGTATATTAAGCAATATAAAAATAGGTTTGGCAGGATCTTTTGCAAGGGGTACAAATATGAAGAGTAGTGATATAGATATAGTATTATCCTATGATTTAGATAGGGATGATGCAGACTTATTAATATTGGTAGAGGAGTACATTAATAAGAAATGTGGTTACAAAGTGGATGTATTACATTTGGAAAGATTAGCAATAGAGGACGAGGAGTTAGATAATCACGCAAAATCTTTAGATTTACCTATAAATGATGAAAGTGCATATAAAAGTATATTAAAAGATGTGATATGGATTGAGTAAAGCTTTAAAATACAAACTGAAGAGTGGTAATTATATTAAATAAGGGGTATAGAAAATAATATTATTTAGCTGCAATCATTAAAATAAAAAATTTTTCTAATTTTTTATAAGGTTAATTCGCTTTTATTATAGCAGCTTATAGTTATTTACTAGGATATGTTACTTTAAATTGAATTATACAGCAGAATAAATTTTTAAATTTTAAACAATAATTTATTTTTACAGAAATAAATTATTATATACAAGGAAGAAAAATAACAAATCTAAATAAGAATTTGAATATCAAGAACAAAAAAGAATTGAGAGCTAGAAATAGGGTATATGACCTCAATAGAGACAATTTAATCAATTAGCTAACTTCCCTTGGATTTAATCAATTCAAGTAGGAAATGCTATAGCATTGCATTATGATAAATGGCAGTAGAATTGGCATCTTATTATGATGTAAGAGGGTAGAATGATTATTAAATAATTTTATATTAGATGTATTTTTTTTTCTTTAGACAATGAATCTTTTTATTTATCATAACAAAAATCTAAAAGTGTTCAACTTACTTTTGAAATTAGGTGCATTTGTGATAAAATATTCTCAAATGAGTTGAATTTATAGAGGATTAAAACTTGGAATGGATTAATAGCATAATTAGAAATTTTTTTCATAAAAATAGAATTCAAATAAAAATTCGTTATTTAATTATGCATATAATAAGTTGATTAAACCAAAATTATGACATATAATTTTTTTAGTGCTTAAATTTGTTAAGTGATTCAAATCTAGACTGCAGAATTTAGAATGAATTATATTAACTATAAAATAGAGGGTGTCATACTATGAAGGCAATTGTAATTTGCTTTAGAGAAGATAAAGTAATCTGTATAAACGAAAATTTAAAAGAAATATACATAGGTAAAAATCTTATACCTAAGGATGTAAAACAATATGATGCATTAATTATAAAATAATCTAAAATTACTATAGAAAAACAGTATAGCCAAGAAGATATTTTGGAATGCATTAAAAATGATGAATAGTGTAATAATATTGAAGTTTTTAGGAGATAACTAAATGGTTAGCATGTTATTTATTAATGCAACAATTCTTATATCATTTCTAGCACTTACTAGTCAGATATTTAAAGATGTAAAAATTGGCTCAAATTTAAAATTAAGTGTGAAAATAGCTTTTGGTGTGTTAAACGGAACTTGTGGATGCATTTTAATGTTTTATACTATACCTATATCAAATAAAACTTTAATGGATTTGCGTATAATAACCTTAATTATATCAGCAATTTATTGTGGTTTTATATCCGTATTATCTACTTCAGTAATGCTAGCTATATTTAGAATTGGTTATTTTGGAATAAATGAATCATCTGTAATAGCAGTCATAAATTTATTTGTATTATCATTATTTTTCAGCTTAGTATTTAAGTTGAAAATAAATGTGAGGAAAAAATGGATAATTATGAATATATTAAACCTAACAACAGCATCAATGATATTTTTGATATTGATAAAGGACTTTAATAAGCTATTACTAGTTTTGATAAATTATTGGTTTGCATCGATATTAGTTTCAATAATTGTTTTTTGCGTTCTACAATATATATCAAAAACAAATGAATTATATAGAAAATTAAAAATTGAATCAACAGAGGATTTTCTTACTGGACTAATTAATGTAAGAGAATTTGATAGATTATTAAATAGATCTATTAAAGAGGCAATTGAAAAAAATGAAGATTTATCTATACTTTTAATAGATATTGATTTCTTTAAAAAAGTAAATGATACTTATGGCCATGCTGTTGGAGATATGGTACTTAAGGATCTTGCATATATTTTAAAACAATCATGTAGAAGCTTTGATATTGTATCTAGAAATGGTGGAGAAGAATTTACAATAATTTTATTAGATTGTGATAGTAATCATTCCTATAAAATTGCAGAAAAAGTAAGAATAAACATAGAAAAACATTGTTTTAAATTACCTAATGGAGAAAAATTGAATATAACTGTTTCTATAGGAGTTAGTTCATATCCAGATAAAGTTAAGGATATTAATAATATTTTAAAAATTGCAGATGATGCTTTATACTTAGCTAAACGCAATGGAAGAAATAGAGTAGTATTGCAATAAAATTTGTAAAACTTTATACGTTTTTTTCTTTGATTTAGCGTTTAATAATATAGAATAGTTCTAATAGCGTTTGGAAGTGAAGAGTAATTAATTATTTTAAAAAAGTTTTCTAAAAATATTAATTTAAATTTGAAACAAACATGTAAATAAAAAATATTTTTAGTCGATAAATTACTAAATGAAGTAATATTAAATATAAAAAAGTATAAGATTAAGTCATATTTACTACATTTAAATAAATACTTAAAGGAAACAATGATAAATTTCTTATACTTGGGCACTTGAGAAATTTGGAGTTAGTAGTGCAACCGGCCAATTATTGTTATAGATTTAAGAAAATCTTGGATAATAATTGGCTTTTAATTTATAAAAAATTATGAAGGGAGTCATTTAATCATAGTATTTTTAAATACTATGTATAGCTTTAAAGGCTACAATGGTTTAAAGGTAATTAAGAAATGTAAGCGGTGGAACACATACCGTACCCAAAAAAACCAGCTTCACATCAATATGCGAAGCT
>NZ_JIBU02000022.1 GCF_000633595.2 Clostridium drakei
ACTTATTACATAGAAATTTTGTCAATAGGATTTTCAATCCATTAATTAAACACTAGTGATTTTTTTTAAGTAATTCAACAGCTTTTCTTATACCTTTATTAATTTCCTGGTACATTTCAAACACTCTTATCCCTTTTTCATAGAGCCTATCCATAGGCTCAAATCCTGCTCTGACCACAAGCACTGCATTACAATCAATTACATTTTTTATTATATTTTCTATTTTGTCCTCATGTTCTCCACAATCATATACTCCATTACAGTACTTATTTACTTTTCTCTTCTCTCGAAATTTAATTTCATCATTTATCATGTCGTATATATAAAATTCTGACGCATGGCCAAAATGTTCATCAATACTTACACCTGATTTACTTGCAATGGCAAATCTGTACTTATGATGTTTCAATTCAATGACATTTTTATCTTCTAATTTATTTTCATTATCATTTGATTCCTTTGCAATATTATTTTCTCTAAATTGACTTGATATATCATTCTCTAAAGTTCCAATAGCATCTGCCCTACACTGCTTGCAATGATACATCTGTTTCAATATTGAATCGCAGCTTTTCCTCATGTCATTCAATTCAACTTCGGTTACTGTAGGGTTATTTTCAAATTCACTTCCCTTAACAGGTATCAGGGGCATAATATTTGCCATATATGCTCCACATTCTTTAACTTTCCTTACTATTTCAGGAACATGAACATCATTGATTCCTTTTATCATAACTATATTAACTTTACATACTATTCCCTTTTGTGCAGCATATTTAAGTCCTGATAATTGATTGCTCAATAACACTCTCCCTGCTTCTTCTCCAACAAGCACATCTCCCAAGTAGTTTACAAATTTATATATTTCCCCACCTATTTTAGGATCAACTGCATTTATGGTTATAGTTAAATGTGTAACCCCTAATTCTATCAATTTATCTACGTAAAAAGGAAGCATTAAACCATTAGTTGAAAGACAAAATGTAATATCTTTTGATTCATTTTTTATTAATTCTATAGATTTTTTTGTTTCATCAAAATTTGCAAGTGGATCACCAGGTCCTGCTATACCAACCACAGTTAAATTTCTAACCTTATCCTTTACTATTTTAAATTTATCTTTGGCCTCTTCAGGTGTTAAAACTTCACTTGTTACTCCAGGTCTGGTTTCATTTACACAATCATATTTTCTATTACAAAAATTACAACTAACATTACACTTAGGAGCTACTGGTATATGCATTCTTGCATATTTATGAGCAATGCAGTTATAACATGGATGCATAAATGTTTTTTCTTCTATAGTTCTTGCAGACACATTTACACTCATACTTATTTTCCCCTTTTCTAAATACAATTAAAGGCTAAAATAACTTCAAAGTTACTTTAGCCTTCAGTTTTCTGATCAACTAAATTATTATGAATAAACCAAAATATTATCTAATTCCTTCTTCATTTCATCAACCTTATTAAGTTTTTCCCATGGAAGATCTATATCAGTTCTCCCAAAATGTCCATATGCAGCTGTCTTTCTATATATAGGTCTTCTTAAATCCAAATCTCTTATAATTGCTGCAGGTCTTAAATCAAAAAGTTTATTTATAATTTCTAATATGTTATCTTTACTAACTTTTTCTGTTCCAAAAGTATCTACGCTAATTGATACAGGCCTTGCAACTCCTATTGCATAGGCAATCTGCACTTCTATTTTATCTGCAACTCCTGCTGCTATTAAGTTCTTTGCTACCCATCTTGCAGCATAAGCTCCTGATCTATCAACTTTTGTTGGATCCTTTCCTGAAAATGCACCACCCCCATGTCTTCCATATCCTCCATAAGTATCAACTATTATCTTTCTTCCTGTAAGTCCTGAATCAGCTTCAGGCCCTCCTTTTACGAACCTGCCTGTAGGATTTACAAGATATTTTGTATTTGAATCAATAAACTTTTCTGGTATTACATCTTTAACAACAAAATTTATTATATCTTCCTCAATCTTATTGTGATCTATATTTTCTTCATGTTGAGAAGATATTAAAACAGTATCAACTCTTACAATTTTTTCACCATCATATTCAACTGTAACTTGAGTTTTACCATCTGGTCCTAAATATGGAATTACACCATTTTTTCTTACTTGTGAAAGCTTTCTTGATAACTTATGCGCAAGTGCTATAGGAAGTGGCAAATATTCTGGTGTTTCATTTGTTGCAAATCCAAATACCATTCCTTGATCTCCTGCACCGATAGACTCAATATTATCTTCTTCTCCTTTTCTTAATTCTAAAGATTCATTAACTCCGATAGCAATATCATGAGATTGTTCATCTATAGACGTTAGTACAGCACAACTTTTTGCATCGAATCCAAATTTTGAATCCTTATATCCTATTTCACTAATAGTTTTTCTAACTACTTTTGGTATATCTACATATGATGTAGTTGATATTTCACCTACTAAGACCACTAAACCAGTATTTACAACTGTCTCGCAAGCTACACGACCATATTTGTCCTTTTCAATAATAGTATCTAATATTGCATCCGATATTTGATCGCAAATTTTATCTGGATGTCCTTCTGTAACTGATTCTGATGTAAATAATCTTGCCATTTTTATCACCCTCCAATGAATTTGATTAATTATATTTCAATCCATTAACAATTGAAATTAGAAAAGGCCAAGCCTCACCTATCTATGTAGATAAGTAAAACTTGACCTCTGGTTTATCCAGTCAATCAATAGAAATCAATATAATATTTTTAAATCAGATGAGTGTTCAAAAGAGTATACACAATTGTTAAGTTAAAAATTTAAACTTAATTTGATTGCTTAAAATAAAAAACTTTCTGTAAGAAACACAGAAAGTTAAATTCTCTTGTTTCTCATCTTCCAGGTTAATCCTGCTGGAATTAACACCTTAAATAAAATAATTATTCAGGTTGTTGGATTTCATCGGGCCAGTCCCTCCATCTCTCTTGATAAGAATTTTTTATTTGATTTATACACATAATACAGTTTTTAAATTTCTTTGTCAACAAAAATTTTTTATCTAATTTTTTTAAAATTAACTATTGACAAGCAAATTTAAAGGCTGTATACTTTGTAACAACGAAAGCAAACAATGCTAGTTACTTATAAATTTGAGAATTATTGTTTAAAATAAAATACGGAACTTCTTATCCAGAGTGGCGGAGGGACTGGCCCTATGAAGCCCGACAACCAGCATTTTTCATTTGAATGCATGGTGTTAATTCCAGCAGGTAAAACCTGAAAGATGAGAAGCATGAAGAGAACTCTTCTTGTAACTTATCTTACAAGAAGATTTTTTTATTTTGCCAGGTTATGGAAGTTTCGTTTTTAAATATATTTATTATTTAGGAGGAACAAAAAATGAGTGAAGAAAGAAAATTATCCTTTGAAACATTACAAGTACATGCAGGTCAGGAGCCAGATCCAACAACAGGATCAAGAGCTGTGCCAATTTATCAAACAAGTTCTTATGTATTTAAAAATGCAGACCATGCTGCAAATCTATTTCAATTAAAAGAGCCTGGAAATGTATATTCAAGAATTATGAATCCTACAACAGATGTATTTGAAAAGAGAGTTGCTGAACTAGAAGGTGGAGTTGCTGGTCTTGCAACAGCTTCAGGATTAGCAGCAATTTTATATTCAATACTTAATGTTGCAAGTGCTGGTGATGAAGTAGTTGCTGCAAGCACATTATACGGTGGAACTTATGAATTATTTGGAGTAACTTTAAAGAAACTTGGAATAAAAGTTGTATTTGTAAATCCAGATGATCCTGAAAACTTCAGAAAAGCAATTACAGATAAAACCAAAGCAGTTTACGCTGAAACTATAGGTAATCCAAGAATAAATGTTCTTGATATAGAAGCTGTTGCAAATATTGCCCATGAAAATAAAATACCATTGATCATAGACAATACTTTTGGTACTCCATATCTTGTGAGACCAATAGAATACGGTGCAGATGTAGTAGTTCATTCTGCAACTAAATTTATAGGTGGACACGGAACTACAATTGGTGGAATTATAGTTGATGGAGGAAACTTTGATTGGAAAACAAGTGGAAAGTTCCCTGACTTTACAACACCTGATAAAAGTTATAATGGATTAGTATATGCTGATCTAGGTGCTCCTGCATTTGCTTTAAAGGCTAGAGTACAACTTTTGAGAAACACTGGTGCAACTTTAAGTCCTCAAAGTGCATTTTATTTCCTTCAAGGATTGGAATCTCTCTCACTTAGAGTTGAAAGACATGTATCTAATACAAGAAAAATTGTTGAATTTCTAAGCAAACATCCAAAAGTTGCATGGATTAACTATCCTGAATTAGAGGGAAGTCCATATAAAGATTTAGCTAAAAAATATTTGCCAAAAGGGGCAGGTTCAATATTTACATTTGGAATAAAAGGAGGACTTGACGCAGGTAAGAAATTTATAAACAGCGTAAAATTATTCTCATTGCTTGCAAATGTAGCAGATGCAAAATCACTTGTGATTCATCCTGCAAGTACAACTCATGCTGAACTTACAGAAGAAGAACAAAAAGCTGCTGGAGTTACACCTGATCTTATAAGACTTTCAATTGGAGTTGAAGGTGTAGATGATCTTATATATGATCTAAATCAGGCTCTTGAACAAGCTTAAATAAAAACTAGTATACATCTCCTTTGCAGTTTTTCTGTAGAGGTGATGTATTTTTTTAGGGAGGCAATTATGGATATACAAACTAAACTACAAAATCTAAAGTCTAATATTGAAAGCATGAATAAACTTATCATTGCTTTTTCAGGCGGAGTAGACAGTACATTTCTTTTAAAAGTAGCTTCTGATGTATTAAAAGACAATATCATACCATGTTCTTCTACATAACCAGAACGTGGTATGACATGTTGCTATCTGAAAAAAATATTATTTATTTTGGATTTTTTATTACCTTGCTTACCTACTTGCTTCTTTATTTTTTAACTTCAACGTCAACAAAATTCCAAGAAAATACACAATGGCTCCAAATCCATATGCACCAGCAAAGTTTCCAATATGATCAATGATCCAGCCAGATACTCCTGGCCCTAAAGCTTGCCCTATTGCGTAGAATATAGAAATAAAACCAATTGCTGCCGAAACATATTTGGGTGGTACTTGTTCAGATCCTTTTACTTGAATCAGTGTTACAATTCCTCCAATGGATGATCCCCAAATAATTGAAGATATAATAAAGCCTGTTATATTTGTAAGCACAATAGGTAAGAGATCACCAACTACAGCAAAACACCAGGCAAGCAAAAGAGTCTTCTGTGCTCCAATTTTATCTGAAATAATTCCCCACAATGGTCCTCCAACAATACTAAATATTCCTGCTATTGCATAAACAAGTCCTGCCACTTCATTAGAAAAGCCTTTATTTAGCATAAAACTTGTTTGATACAGGTTTGGTATTAAATAAGCTAATCCAAGGAAAAAGTATAAAACGGCTATTTTTATAAGCTCCTTATTTTCTAACCATTGAGGTTTTTTCTCAATTTTTGATTTCTGCATAACATCCGGATTTTTCAGAACAACTGATGCAATTATCAAAACAATTAAAGATACGACTGAAAAAAACATCCACACAGCTCTCCACCCCAAGCTAGGAAAGTGTTTAATTAACAAAGGAATCATAAATCCACTTAAAAGCATTCCTATTCCTGCTCCACTTAGCAGAATTCCAAGCGCCATACCTCTTTTCTGTGGAAATCTTCCGATTACAATGGACATAAGCGGAGTAAAAACAAGAGAACTACCTGCACCAGAAAGAAACATGAACAAGCAGATCATCCAGAAATAGGAAGAAACCGAATTTCCTATCATTGCTACAAGAACCAAAAAGCCTCCGTTTAACAATACCGCCTTTGCACCCCAACGTAAGGCAAGCACACCTGATAAACCTACTGTCAGCAAATACCCCAAAAACATTACAGTACCAACCAAGCCTGTTTGTGAAATAGAAAGGTTCATTGACGCTTGCATGTAAGGTAAAACAGCACCGTAGGCCATACGGGCAAATCCGCTGGTTGTTAGTACCAGCAACAGTCCAGTTAAGGAAAATAGCCAAAAATCAACATTTTGTTCTGTGTTTTTGTTATTCATAAAAATTCACTCCTTCTTTATGTAATTCATATTTTGAGATTTGGAAAATCACCAAGACATTTAGGGTTTTATTAATCTCTTCATGTGTGTTTATATAAAGTTTTCATTGAGAATTGCATCAATCATTTAATAGATTACCAGCTCCTTATCCTTCGTACCACTCTGAAAAGTTAAAATTCCATCTGTTTGGACGATAAATTTCTATTACATCAAGTGGAAATAGTTATTTTTGTTATAACTTTAGGTTTGATTATTAAGGTAGAAATAATATAATATGTGTGCTATAATTCTTTAGTTAGATATAGCTAACCTACCGAAAAAATATTGCTGACTTAAACACATAGAATCTTATTTTTTAGCAATTTGGAATAAAATTATGCGTTAAAATAACTTTAATAAAGGATAAGGTGAAATATGAATGATAAACAAATAGCAGATTTTTTTGATCCAGAGGCACAAAAGCCAGCGAGTGAAGACGGCTGTTCTGTATACAAGATTCAAAATGAAACTGGTGAAGGCATTATTACACGATACGAAATATTGCCTGGCATTGAACTATTTTATAATGATTTTCATATGAGAGATGGACAAAATCAAAATAAACTGTCCCACCCTGATGTACTTGAAATCAATCATTGTAGAGAAGGTCGATTTGAGTGCGTTTTTAGTAATGGTGATTGCCAATATGTTGGAGCAGGTGACCTTGCAATTAATCGCCTAACAAATGAAACTACATCGACCGCTTTCCCATTATCACACTATCATGGAATTTCCATTACGATTGATTTGAATGAAGCAGTAACCACAATGAAGCAAATTGAAAATGTATTGGGCGAACTGCATATTGATTTATGTCAGATAGCGGAGCGACTTTGCAGAAAAGATACTTGTTTTATTCTGCGAAGCCATAACAATATTGAACATATTTTTTCCGAGCTGTATAGGGTTACTCCAAAAATGATAGCGCACTATTTAAAAGTTAAAGTATTAGAATTGCTCATGTTTCTGAATGATGTCCAAGTTGCTGAATATCAGGAAGAACGTCGATACTTTTCAAAGAATCAGGTTCAAGTGGTAAAACAAATGCAGTCATACATGATCGCTGACTTACAAAAGCATTACACCTTGCAAGAGCTATCAAAAAAATTTCACATTCCTCTTACCTCTATGAAAGTGTGTTTTAAAGGTGTTTACGGTTGCTCTATTTATTCTTATATGAAATCCTACCGTATGCAAGCGAGCATAATTTTATTAAGGGATACAACAAAAAGCGTTACAGAGATTGCCATGAAAATGGGCTATGATAACCCCAGTAAATTTTCAGAGGCCTTTAAAAAAGAATTTAGAAAACTGCCATCCAAATATAGAAAGAATTTGTCCAAATAGAGGTGAATTGGCCTTTTCAGAGTATCATAATAAATAATAATTATATAAACTCTTATCTGTGAGAGCGGATAGCTTGAGAGTGCTGTGAATCGTTCCTTTTTTAAGCTATGGTTAGTCTAATCTAACTATAATCGAGGAGGTGGTCGTACATGAAACAGGATATAAAAAAATATGCGATGAGCAAATTAAAGAGTTTATTATAAAATCCATTGGAGGTGATGCTATTAACTATGGCTATATTCAAGGCCAGCACAAGTTCTTCTATACACTAAACTTAATCGATATCTTTGATAAAAGCATTATTAACTATCATATGAAATTACATTGTGAAGCTAGAAATGCTATCACATTACTTAGGAAATACTTAATAAGAAGAAATTTATTTGATGAATAAATAAAAAAAGAGGCCTTTGAGCCCCTTTAGTTCACCGCGTCTTCCTATGTAAATATTTTCCAATAGGCTTATCTTCAATAAGCTTTCCACTGTATATGACCTTATTTCCTCTTAAAAAGGCATGTATCACTCTACCATGCTGCTCAAAGCCTTCATAAGGTGTATAATCTACATTTTGCATTTGATTTTTGGCACTTATAGATGTAGAAAAATCAGGGCTCCATACTACAATATCAGCATCACTTCCAACTGCAATAGTCCCTTTTTGTGGAAAAAGTCCAAATAATTTAGCTGCATTAGTTGAAGTAAGTGCAACCATTTCATTCATACTTATCCTATTTTTTAATACTCCATAAGTGTACATTAATCCAATTCTATGCTCTACCCCTGGAGCTCCATTTGGAATCTTGCTAAAATCATCCCTGCCAACCTCTTTTTGTTCTTTATAGTTGAATGAACAATGATCTGTTCCTATAGTCATTATCTCTCCAGAACTTACTCCTTTCCACAATGCATCATTATCATATGCTTTTCTAAGTGGAGGTGACATTACATATTTTGCTCCTTCAAAAC
Source organism: Clostridium drakei (assembly GCF_000633595.2). GTDB lineage: Bacteria > Bacillota > Clostridia > Clostridiales > Clostridiaceae > Clostridium_AM > Clostridium_AM drakei. The sequence continues at coordinate 8,514 of NZ_JIBU02000022.1, forward strand.
TATTACTATCCTTATCTCCATAGAAAGAATCATCTAAGAGTAAATATTGAGGACATGTTTCTGCATAAACCTTTATTCCTCTCTTTTTAGCATCTAAAATACTTAATAATCCTTCTCTTGTGCTTAAATGCACAATATACACTGGTACATCTACAATTTCTGCAATATTGAGTAACCTTACAATTGCCTCTTTTTCAACCTGTGCCGGTCTTGTCAGTGGATGATAATAAGGAGATTTATTTCCCTTTGATTTAGCTTCATTAATAAGTTCCTCTATAATATCACCATTTTCACAATGGAAAGTTATAATTCCTTTTAGCTCTTTACTTCTTTTTAAGGCTTTAAATATTACACCGTCATCTACCTGAAGTGTATTCTTATAGGCCATGTATAATTTAAACGAAGTTACTCCTTCTTCAATCATATCTTTCATTTCATAACATGTTTCATCATTCCAATCCGTAATACCCATATGAAATCCATAATCACAATAACAGAGTCCATCTGACTTTTTATGCTGCTTTTTTAAAGCCTCTTTTAATGTTTCTCCCTTATTTTGTGTTGCATAATCCAATATTGTAGTAGTACCTCCCACTAAGGCTGCCTTTGTCCCCGTTCCAAAATTGTCTGCAGTTACTATAGAACCACTTTCAAGATCAAAGTGGGTATGAGTATCTATACCACCAGGTAAAACATAACATCCCTCTACAGATATGACTTCATCTCCAGGTCTTTTTAAACTTTTTCCTATTGAAACAACTTTTTCGCCTTCTATTCTTACATCTGAACAATAAGAATCTACTGCAGTTACAATTTTCCCACCTTCGAGTACTATTCCCATGAGCAAAACCTCCCCTAAAATATACTTCGTTATCCATTTAAAGTAATAACTGTCCCCGTTTTACCTTCTAAGGCATCTTCGCCTTTATAAAGTGATGTAATTATGGATTTATGAGAAGAGTTTGCCTTTGCAAACATAAGTGCTGCTTTCATTTTTGGAAGCATTGACCCTGGAGCAAAATGACCTTCTTCAATATACTTTTCTGCTTCTGCTACTGTAATATGGTCAAGATCAATTTGATTGGCTTTTTTAAAGTTAAGTGATACTTTTTCAACTTCTGTTAATATCATAAAAATATCTGCATTAACATCTTCTGCAAGTCTTTCAGCTGCAAGATCTTTATCTATAACTGCTGCAACACCTTCTAATGATCCATCTTCTTTTTTAACAACAGGAATACTGCCCCCTCCAGCTGCTATGCAAATAGTAGAATCCCACAATACTTTAATTACTGGGAGTTCAACTATTTTCTTTGGAGAAGGTGATGCTACTACTCTCCTCCATCCTCTTCCAGAATCCTCTTTCATTACATAACCTTTTTCCTTTTTTATCTTTTCCGCCTCTTCTTCACTATAAAAAGTGCCTATGGGTTTAGTTGGATTTTTAAATGCAAGGTCATTTTTGTCAACTACTGCCTGGGTTATAAGAGTTACTACAGGCACTTTCTTTTTTCTCTTATCCAGTGCCTTTCTCAGTGACTGCTGAATATGATATCCTATATATCCCTGACTCATAGCACTACATACATCAAGAGGCATAACTGGTGTGACACTATTAGCAACCTCAGAAGCAAGTAAAATTCTTCCCACTTGAGGACCATTTCCATGAACTATTAAAAGTTCATACCCCTTACAGCTTATATCTGCAATATATTCACAAGTTTTTTTTATAACTTTTAGTTGTGCCCCAGCTGTAGCTGCAGTATTAGGTTCTTGTAGTGCATTTCCACCTAATGCTATAACAAGTTTACAAAATCCCATTATTATTCCCCCACATAATTAGTTACATAAGATAATGGAATAAGTGCATACATTGCTGCACATTTGACTAATTCATTTTTCCAGGTCTTTTCATTGGGTGCATGCGCTTGGTCTTCGTGGCCTGGCCCAAAGCCTATACATGGTATTTTATATCTTCCCATAATAGAAACTGCATTTGTAGAAAATGTCCATTTATCTACCTTTGGTTCACTCTTAAATAAATCTTTATAACAGCTTATAACATTTTGGCACACTTTATGATCTTCAGGTAGTACCCAGGTTGGAAAGAAACATTCTGTAGGATATTTTAATCCTGTATAGGAAGGTCTTTCATAAGTGTACATTTCAACCTCAGCTCCTACAGCTTTAACAGATGATAAATTTTTAATTTGTTCAATTGCATATTCCCAGCTTTCACCATCAGTAAGCCTTCTGTCAATGGAAATACTGCATCCATCTGCTACAGCACATCTTGAAGGTGATGAAAAAAAGATTTCAGATACAGTCAATGTGCCTTTTCCTAAAAACTTATCATCAATCAACCTTTCATTTAATTCCTTTAATTCCTTTAATATAGGTGCCATTTTAAAAATTGCATTATCACCTCTTTCTGGTGCAGATCCATGACAGCTAACACCATGAGTTGTAACTTTTATTTCCATTCTTCCTCTATGTCCTCTATATATATTCAATGAAGTTGGTTCTGTGATAACTACAAATTCTGGCCTTACCTTGTCTTCATTGATTATATACTGCCAGCAAAGTCCATCACAATCCTCTTCTTGAATAGTACCTGTTACTACTAATGTATAATCTTCCTCAAGACCAAGCTCTTTAATTATCTTGCCTGCATAGACCATGGAAGCCATTCCACCTTCCTGATCTGACACACCCCTTCCTAAAATCACTTCATCATCCTCATAGCCTTCATAAGGATCATATTTCCACAGATTTCTATCCCCTATACCTACTGTGTCTATATGAGCATCCATGGCAATAAGGTGTTTCCCATGTCCTATATATCCAAGTACATTACCCATTAGATCTATTTCTACCTTGTCAAAACCTACTTTTTCCATTTCCTCTTTTATTCTAAGTATAACTTTTTCCTCGCCGCAGCTTTCACTTGGAATTGCAGCCATATCCCTTAAAAACTTTGATATTTCAGGTTTATATTTTTCTGCCAGCTCCAATACTTTTTGTTTATTTAAATCTAATGTCATTTAAAATCCCCCCATTTTGACTATATTTAAAAACGCTTCCACAGATCTTGTGCCAATTCCCTGCTTCTTGCCATAATTCTTTCTTCATCAATACCTACAAGTTTCCTATCTTCCATAATAACTTTACCATTTATAATGGTTGTATCTACACAACGTCCATTAATACCAAATAATAAATGCGAATTAATATTGCTTTCGTTTATTGGTGTAGGCGAATTATAATCTGCAATAATTATATCTGCCAGTGCTCCTTCTTTTAAAATTCCAATTTTTCCATCAATAAATCTTTCGACAATGTTTCTATTACTATAGAAAAACATTTGTGGAATTTCAGTCCAAGCTACAGTAGAATCTTCAAAAGCATGTTTGTGAATAATATTTGCTACTTTGTAAGATTCCATCATATCTGTAGTATAACCATCTGTACCAAGACCCAATAAAATTCCCTTCTTGTACATTTTTAGTACAGGAGATACACCTACAGCATTGCCCATATTGGATTCAGGATTGTGAACCACTATTGTATTTTTTTCTTTAATCAGGTCCATTTCCTCATCTGAAATATGAATACAGTGGACTAAAATTGTCTTATCTGAAAGTGCTCCTGCATCATACCATCTCTGCACAATACCTTTGCCATACTTTTCTTTAGTAATCTGCAAATCCTGTATACCTTCCCCTGTATGAACGTGAAAACCAGTATTTAAATTTTCAATAGCATCCATGCATTTTTTCAAGGTTTTATCCGAAATTGTCATAGAAGCATGAAGTCCAAACATACCTTTAATCATGTCGTCTTTTTTATCATTACAATACTTGATAAATTCTACATTTTCAGCAATACCTTCATCAGCAATTTTTTCTCCATCTCTATCTGAAGTTTCATAACATAAACTGCTGCGGATACCTATCTTTTCTGCAGCTTCAGCTATTTTAAATAAACTTCCTTTAACTGAATAAGCACTTGCATGATGATCAAAAGCAGTTGTAACACCATTTTTAACTTCATCAATCATTGGTACAATAGCACTATAATATATGTCCTCTGGAGTTAATACCTTGTCAAGTCTCCACCATAGTCCTGTAAGTATATCCATAAGATTTTTTGCTGGAGGACTGTCATTTGCCATTCCTCTGGCAAAAGTGCTGTAATAGTGCATATGAGTATTGATAAATCCTGGCATAATAAGCTTATTCTTTGCATCAATAAATCTTGCATCTTTATATTTTTTCTTTAATGCTTCAGTTGAACCAATTTCAACAATTTTATTTTCCTTTATAGCAATACATCCATCATCAATAATTGGTCTAGCGTCATCTCTAGTAATAAGCCTGCCATTTCCTATTAATAACATATATTTTCCCTCCATTTGTTTTAAATGTTAAATTACAGCATGTAACTATATTTATCTATACAGCTTCTAATTATATATTCCATCTCTTTTGATACAATGTCTTTCTCACCAATGGTGTACATAACAACTTTGTCATCTTCTCTTCTAACTTTACAAATACTTTTTTTAATATCAATAATATAAAAGCCCTTGTTCTTGCTATTTTCAAAGTCATTTTCATTCCAGAAAACTGTCACCTTATCTTTATATGGATTCCCTTTATATGGGCAGAAAATCCCACAATTACCACATTCGTTACACATACCATCTAAATGTATAATCTGATGAGAAGAAGAAAATCCTCCTTCTACATTAATAACTGCATTGGCTCTATTAGGACAAACATCAACGCACAATTCACAAATGTTACTACAAGAAAGACATCTTTCAGATTCTTCTTCACAACTTTCAGAATCTCTTAATACACCCTTCCTACTATATATTTCTTTTTCATCTATAGGGATAACTTTTTTCTCAAAATCATTATTCAAGCCTTCTTTTGACAATATATCTTTTGCAACTGCCTTTCCATCTGCTATTGCCTTTACAATTGTAGCTGGTCCTTTTTTTGCATCTCCTGGAATATATACATTGGAAATGCTGCTCTCACAAGCTGTATTTAATTTAGGGAAACCTTTAGAATCTAATTCTATTGCATTTCTTTTCAATAAATCACTATTTACTTTTTCTCCTACAGCAGCAATAACAGTATCCACATCTAAAATAACCTCTTTACCGCTTGGAACAGGACTTCTCCTGCCTGAAGCATCTCTTTCTCCTAAAGTCATCTCTTGGCAAATCAATTTATTTTCCCTAATACCCATTGGTGCAAGAAGTTCTCTAAATACAACACCCTCAGAAACAGCTAAATCTAATTCTTCAGAATCTGCAGGCATATATTCTCTAGTTCTTCTATATACAACAGAAACATTTTCCACTCCAGCTATCCTCTTAGCTGCTCTTGCTGCATCCATTGCTACATTTCCACCACCAATAACACAAACCTGATTTCCCAAATTGATGTTTTCTTTTTCTGATTTATATCTTTCAAGAAATGCAATAGCATTGACAGCTTTTTCACTGCCTTCTTTTAAAGGTACTCTTCCCGGTTTCCAGGCACCTATTGCAAGGATAATATAGTCGTATTTCTCTTTTAATTCATCTATATTAAAGTCTTCATTAATGCCAAATTTAAATTTTACTCCCTGCTTTTTTATAAGCTCAAAATCCTGATCAATCATTTCATATGGAATTCTAAAATCAGGAATTGCATATCTTACTGCACCATAAGATTTTTCTTTTTGCTCCATTACAGTTACATCCATACCATTTCTTCTCAAAAAGAGAGCTGTGGAAAGTCCTGCAGGACCTGCACCTATAACTACTACCTTTTTATTACTTTTTATATCTGCTGGTTTGATATTTTCAATGTATTTTTTCTCAGCATTTAAAACAACAACTTTCTTCATATCCCTAATTAATATGGATGAATCATAGTCTAATCTGGTACATTTAAACTGACAGTTGTGGTTGCATATAGCTGCTGTAATTGCTGGTGAAGCATTATCTTTAGCAATTATAGAAAAAGCTTCATAATATTTCTTTTTTCCAGCCAAAGCTATATATTCAGGAATTTGTTGGTTTATAGGACACCCTATGCTGCAAGGTGCTGCTGCACAATCATAAATAGGAAGTTCTATAGAAAGTTTTTTACTCTCCACAGTTCTTGAATTTTTAAGATAATGTTTGTCATTTAAAGCTTCCAATAATAATTTTGATAACATATCTGTATCAATTTGTGAGAAGGCACCCTTAAGCTTTTTCTCTAGCTTTTGAGCCATTTGAGTTATCCTTTCATATCCACCTGGCTTTAAAATAGTAGTTGCAAATGTAACTGGTTGAATTCCTACAGCTAAAATTTTATCAACATTAAAAAAATCTGCACCACCTGAATAAGATATCTGCAAATCGCCTTCAAATTCTTTGGCTAATTTACTTGCTAATGAAATTGTAAGTGAAAAAAGAGAACGTCCTGACATATACATTTCCTCTCCAGGTAATTCACTGTTTTGAATTTTAACTGGCAAGGTATTTGTAAGCTTAACTCCTATTTCCAAATTCATTTTCCTTGCTGCATCTTTCAAACGCTGTAGCATTGCTACTGCATCCCCATACTGCAAATCATTTTTAAAATGATCTTCATTTAAGGTTATATAAACATATCCCATTGTGTTGAGTGTATTTCTAACAAACTTTTCTCCTAAAAGAGTTGGATTCATCTTTATAAAAGTGTTTAATTTCTTTTCTCTGAGTAAATAATTAGATATCTTTTCTATTTCTTCTGGAGGGCATCCATGTAATGTAGATACTGTAATAGATGAACAAATAACTGGAGAGATTTTTTCTAAATCTTTTTCATTGAAATTATCAAATAAATTCATATTAGAAGTAATTACTTTTTTACATTCATTCCATACTTTTGTATTTGAGGCATTCCTCATTCCTTCAATATAGTTATCTATTTTAGGTGATTTAATTCCATTTAAATCATAGCCTACACTCATGTTAAACATAAAATCTCTTTGCTTGCTTAAATTAAGTTCTCTCATTAAAATATGAAGCAAAAACCAAGCTTTTATATATTCATTAAAAGCATCGGATACTTTTAATTCTGTAGACCATTCCACATTATAGCCTTCATCCTGTGCATGTATGCAAGGTTTAGCTACTGGTAAGTCTTCACCATCAATAACCTGAACTGTTTTCAATTCAATAAATCGGCTTCCAGTTAAATAGGCAGAAACAATGTTCTGAGTTAATTGAGTATTTGGTCCAGCAGCAGGTCCGAGGGGTGAAGATAGCTTTTCACCAAATACTTCAATTGATTTCCCACTTTCATTTTTATAAAATTTATTTTTATGAATTCCAAAAATAGATTCCTTTTCTTTTACTTCTCTTGTAATCCAAAGAAGTATTTTTTCAAAAGAAATAGGCCGCATCCTATCACTCATTTATATTCCCCCATTTACAATATATTTTACTTTGCTGAAAACCTCAGTGGTTTCGCTTCAATAATTTCTGTAAATGTTTTTATGGGATCTTTTACCTTACTCAAGAAAATCATTGAAGCAACAATATATGGCTTATATCCTGCCTGTTTATAAAGTTCTTCTCGATATCTATCAAACACAGAAGCAGCTACTTCACCCTGTTTACAACTTACTCCTGTAATATCAGCAGGTAAACAATGCATGTATAATGCTTTAGAATTTTTAGTAAGCTTCATCATTTCTTCTGTACATTCCCAATCTTTGTAATTGGCATTTTGATTTAAAAGTTCCTTTTCAAGTACTTTTATTTCATCAAATTTGCCTTCTCCATACAATTCAGTACGTTTTTCCATAGCAGCAAATGGAGCCCAGCTCTTTGGATACACTATATCTGCATTTTCAAAAGCTTCTTTCATGAAGTTAGTTTTAACAAATTTGCCACCACTTTTCTTAGCATTATTTCTCGCAACATCTTCTATTTCTGGCAATATGTCATATTCATCAGGATGTGCAAGTACAACTTCCATACCCATTCTAGTCATCAAACCAATAATTCCTTGAGGTACAGATAGTGGTTTACCATAAGATGGAGAGTAAGCCCATGTCATAGCCATTTTTTTGCCTCTAAGTTTTTCTACTCCGCCAAAATAATGAATTAATTGAAGTAAATCAGCCATACATTGAGTTGGATGATCTATGTCACTTTGAAGATTTACAAGAGTAGGACGTTGTCCAAGAATTCCTGCTTTATATCCTTCTTGAACTGATTCAGAAACTTTATGCATATACTTGTTTCCTCTCCCTATAAACATATCATCTCTAATTCCTATAACATCTGCCATAAAAGAAATCATATTTGCTGTTTCACGAACAGTTTCACCATGGGCAATCTGCGATTTTCCCTCATCAAGGTCCTGAACTTTAAGTCCAAGCAAATTGCATGCACTTGCAAAACTAAATCTTGTTCTTGTGGAATTATCACGGAACAATGAAATTGCTAGTCCACTATCAAATATACGTGGTGATATATTATTTTCTCTCATTTCACGTAAAATATCAGCTACTGTAAAAACTGCCTTAAGCTCCTCATCTGTTTTTTCCCAAGTTAAAAAGAAATCATTATTATACATATTTTTGTAATTTAGTTTTCTTAAATTTTCGATAAGTTCTTTCAATTTTTCCATAAGATATGCCTCCTAATTGTAATGATTGAATAAAATATTTTAATGAAAATATATTTTGTCTTAGATATGATGTAATTCAAAAATTGGATTAACTAGTTAATATAACTAAATTTTATAATATTAGTATATTTTTGTCAATATTAAATTAATTTTACTTAAATTCAAAATATTTTATAATGCCATTAGATTTTTGTTAATTGTAATATTGATAAAACATTATTAATATTATTAAAATAAAATATACTAACTAGTAAATCCAACCTTAAATTGCATTACTTTGATGTAAACTTATTAATAGGAGGTTTTACAATGTCAGAACAATCCGTAAACAAGGTAAATGAAATGCTTCCTCTTCCAAAACTTTTTACTTTAGGACTTCAACATGTGCTTGCAATGTATGCAGGTGCTGTAGCTGTTCCTATACTCATCGCCTCTTCCGTAGGTTTGACACCCAGACAGCTGGAAATTTTAGTAGCTGCAGATTTGTTTACTTGTGGTATAGCAACTTTAATTCAAGCAATTGGTATAGGACCTTATGTTGGTATTAAATTACCTGCAATTTTAGGATGTACCTTTGCTGCTGTTGGCCCTATCATTATTATCGGTAAAAGTTATGGAATGGCAACAGCCTATGGTGCCATAATAGTGGCAGCACTTATCGTGGTATTGATTGCACCAATATACGGAAAAGTGTTAAAGTTTTTTCCAACAGTAGTAACAGGTACTGTAGTAACAATAATAGGTCTCTCTCTAATCAATGTTGGTATTAGTAGTCTAGGTGGTGGTTCAGGAGCTAAAGATTTTGGAAGTATCTCTAATCTTTTACTTGGTACTTTCGTAATGATAGTTGTCATATTATCAAATAAATTCTTTAAAGGATTTTTTCAAGCAATCTCTGTTTTAAATGGAATTATTTTAGGCACAATAGTTGCTGCATTCATGGGAAAAGTAGATTTTTCAGTAGTTGTAAATGCAAAATGGGTAAGTTTTGTTAGTCCATTAAATTTTGGTATACCTAAATTCAATGCTGCTTCTATAATTATGATGACTTTTGTCATGCTTACAGTAATGATTGAATCTACAGGCACATATCTTGGCATAGGTAGAATTTGCGAAAAAAAGATTACAGAAAATGATATTGTACGAGGCCTTAGAGCTGAAGGAATTGCAACAATTTTAGGTGGTATATTCAATTCCTTTCCTTATACAACTTTTAATCAAAATTTAGGACTTTTAGCTCTAAGTAAAGTAAAAAGCCGTTTTGTTGTAATTGTTTCTGGAATCATACTCATATGCCTTGGATTAATTCCTAAATTTGCAGCCTTAGCTACCATAATTCCTCAACCAGTTATAGGTGGAGCTACAACTATAATGTTTGCAATGGTAGCCGTAGCCGGCATACAAATGCTTTCAAGTGTAGATTTTGATAAAAATTCAAATATGCTAGTAGTTGCATGTTCCATTGGTGTAGGCCTTGGAGTTACCATCATCCCTGGTATACTTGATCATACTCCTCAATTTTTTAAATCAATCTTCGGCAGTGGTATAGTTTCTGCTTCTGTAGTTGCAATAATTCTCAATGCATTTTTAAATCATGGTGAAAAAAGTGTCACTAATATTGAAACCTCTTCTAAATACCACTAAGAAAAATATAAATAACTATCATCAAAAAATCCCTTTACCACTGAAAACCATTTATGTTAATATATTGACACAAAAATGATTGAGAATTATAATAAAAGTGGATTAACTGGTTAGTAGTATTTAAAATAAAATTGATATTAAAAATCTATAATTTTTTCGGGGGTGGCTTATTGTTGAAATGTATTGTTAATAGTAAAAAAGATATTAATGAACATAAACCTTTATTAAATAAAAGTGACTTATATGAAGTTAAAAGCTTCCATGAAAGTTTTGAACAATATAAACAAACTCCTCTCGTCAAGTTAGATCAATTAGCAAATTTCTTAGGACTATCTAATATCTTTGTAAAAGATGAATCTCTTCGCTTTGGATTAAATGCATTTAAAGTATTAGGTGCTTCCTATGCTATTGGTAAACACCTATCACAAAAATTAGGTAAAGACATATCTGAGCTTCCATTTTCAGCATTAAAATCTAAAAAAGTAAAAAGTGAACTTGGAAATCTTATTTTTGCTACAACTACAGATGGTAATCATGGAAGAGGAGTTGCCTGGATGGCAAAGCAACTTGGATATAAATGCATTGTATATATGCCTAATGGAAGCACCCAAAATAGAGTAAACAATATAGCTGAATTTGATGCAAATGTCAGTGTAACTGATTGGAATTATGACGATACAGTACGTTTTACAGCTGAGCAAGCTTCTAAGAATGGATGGGAAGTTATTCAGGATACAGCTTGGGAAGGATATACTGAAGTTCCTACATGGATCATGAAAGGATATTCTACTTTAGCTCAAGAAGCTATTGAACAATTACATGGAACCATTCCAACTCATGTATTTTTACAAGCAGGTGTAGGAGCCTTTGCTTCCGTTATAGCAAGTATATTTGTTTCCACATTTGAAAAAAATCCACCAAAGATCGTTATCGTAGAACCTGAAAAGGCTGATTGTTTTTATAAATCCTGTAAAGCAGGCAAAATTGAAGCTGTCACAGGAGAAATGAATACAATAATGGCTGGCCTTGCCTGTGGTGAACCTAACCCTGTTGGCTGGGACATTTTGAAATGCTGTGCAGATGTATTCGTATCAGCTCCTGATTGGGTAACAGCAAGAGGAATGCGCGTCTTAGGAAATCCTCTTAAAGGCGACAATAGAATAATATCTGGTGAATCAGGAGCTGTAACAGCAGGACTTTTATCAATTTTATCCGACACCAAATATAAAGACTTACGTGAAACATTAAAACTTGATAGAAATTCCAAAGTTTTACTAATTAGCACAGAAGGAGATACTGATCCACAAATATATAGGAACATAGTTTGGAACGGTGATTATCAAAGTCTCTAGTTAAGAATTGATAACTCAAATCTTGCAATTTAAAAATTATGCGACGTAAAGGTGCAGTGGAAGTTTGGATTTTAACTTTCATTCCGTGATATATGATAAGGGTGTCATCACGGCTAAATGTTTTAATTATTCTAAAGCTCAAAATTTTTGAAAGCCTAAGAACTTTGTCAAACTCGGTTCCCTCAGACAGGACTAAAGTTCTAAGGCTTTCAAAAATTTTGAGCTAAGAATAATACTAAAACAATTTAGCTAATGTGATGACACCCTTATCATATATCACTGCATAAAAGTTAAAATCCAAACTAATAACTTCCAAGTGTACACACCTAATTACATTGTTATAGGTAATTTTACTAAGCCACAATCATATTTATAATTATAGTTTATAACTCTTAAAAATTAGGTTGGAAGTTGCTGTTGGGCTAATATATTTAGTTTAAAAATCAGTTGTTTTTCGTTTTATAGAAATAACTTAAAAGTGATTTATTATTTAAGATTGTTGAAAAATATACAAGCATTTGAAATGTAGTTAATAATCAACCAACTTACTATTTTTGCAGGCTACGCCTCAAGATATTATTAAAACAGCTGAAATATACATAACTTGGGTAATAAGTATTATGAAAGCTACGCTTTTTATTTAGAATCATATCATAATGTATTAATTATGTGTACAAGTAATGCACTAAGAAGTAACTTTTAACTGTATGGAGACTGATATATGCTGTGAAGGAAGATTCGAACGAATTTTAGAAGTTCTTTGCTTGAGATATTGAAAAATTTCGTAATTTTTGCCAGGACGGCAAAAGCTCCGAAAGCGACAGGACGTCGCATTTGAGGAGGTAGAAATTTTTCAATATCTCAAGCATTAGAACTTCTTAATGAAGTGAGTTTTCCTTCACAGCATATATCAGCCGGAATACAGTTGAAAGTTACTTCGCTTACCTCGTAATGTGCTTATATTAAGTTAAAACTTTGTATATTTAAATTCCATTGCTTTCAAGGAAATCTCTAAGTAAGTTCATACATACAGTCTTCCTATATTCTGCTGAGATCCTGCCTTTTATAGGAACAATGATCTTATCATATTCTGCAAGATAATCCTTTTTTAAAGTTTTTGCCTCTTCAATAGTCTTGCCAATGAGCATTTTATCAATATCCGGACGCCTTATAATAACATCGCTAACTGCACCAAAAGCTGTACTACAATTGGAGATTTTATTGTTTTTTATATTAAAAATACCTGCAAAGGATACTCTGGAAATTGCTAAGGCATTTCTTGCTCCTACCTTCTTATAATAATAGTTATTAAAGCCTTCTTTACTCATAAGAATCTCAACAAGTAATTCATCCTTTTTGAGGGAAGTCTTTTTTCTTCCAAGATAAAATTCATTAATGGAAATAACTCTCTCCCCATTACTGCTCATAAGACGTAATTTAGAATCTGTAACAAAAAAGATAAGTGCACTATCTGCTTTAGGTGAGCCATTGCATATATTTCCTCCAAGGGTACCCAAGTTCCGAATTGCAGGTGCTGCAATCTGTGATACTGCTTCTTTTAAAATAGTAGGAATTAATTTATTTTTAATAACATCTGAAAAAGTAACACCTGCACCAATACGAATGTATTTTTCATCTTCTACTATATTCTTCATCTCAGTTATCTTATTTAAAAATAAATATCTGGCATCTTCATTTGCCTTAATCATTAAATCCGTTCCTCCTGCATAAGGGATAACATCTTCTTTTGCAAGAACATGCAGTGCTTTCTTTAAAGATAATGCCCTATAACTATCTACCATAAACCTTTTCCCTCCTTTGCTGCAATACCAATAGCTTTAACAATTGCATTATATCCAGTACACCTACAAAGATTTCCAGAAATGCCTTCTCTAATTTCTTTTTCTGTAGGATTTGGATTTTTTGAAAGTATACATTCAGATGCAAGCACCATACCAGGAATGCAAAAACCACACTGTACTGCACTAACAGAGGCATATGCCTTATCAAGAACTTCAAATCGTTTGGTTTCACGATATCCTTCAATAGTCATAACATTACTTCCATATATACTTCCTACTGCTACCAAACAGGAGTTAACTAGTCTTCCATCAAGTATAACAGAACAAGCGCCACATTCTCCTTCCTTGCAGCCACATTTTACACCAGTAATATTAAATTCATTTCTAAGTATATCAAGTAAACGCTCATTTCCCCTTGCAGAAGACCTAACTTCTTTCCCATTAAGCATAAATTTTATCATCTTTTATCTTTAGTGAGAGAGTGTACAACAAGTACCAACCCCTCACTAAAATTCACTTCCTTTCTTTTTAGATTTTTTCTGTGTATAACATATTAATAACTTTGTGAATATCTTTATATTTATTTAATTTTTTCTAATTGTTCTCTTAATCTTTTATTTTCATCTTTAAGTTCTTCCATTTCAACCAACTGGATAATTAAGTTTTGCTTATCTTCTTTAAGTTTCTTAATTTCCTTATATAGTTGCTTAATTTTATCATCTTTAGCCTTTATTTTATCTTTAGGTGTAGCAACTATACTATCATCAGGAATACCTTTCTCAATGGCTCTTAGGCTTAGTATACGTTCTTTTAGAATATCATTATTATATAGAGTAGCCTTGGATACTCCTGCCTCCTCAGCTACTGTTTTAAAGTTTATTTTCTTTGTTTTAGAACGCTTTAATTTATCAATTACCTTATTAACCTTTTCGATAGTTTCTTGGTTTTTCTTTTCAGCAAATTCTTTTAATCCTTTAGTGTTTCTATTAGTCTTCTTTATCATTCATTTGCACCTCCAAACTATCTACTAATGGTTTTAGATACTTATATTTAAATCTTTGTACATCCAATGCTCTTTTCTGTTCTAACTTTTCAAGTCTTGTCATTTCTTTTCTCATAAGGTTTAATTCTTGTTTTAAAATAGGATAGAACTTAACCTCGGTAATATAGTTAGGACAGTTATAGAAGAAACAGCTATCACCATCAGAGCAGTTACCCCTTCTAAAATCATAAAGACATACACCTGTTGGCAAAGGATTAAAACTCATAGATTTAGATAAATTAGATACTATATCATCAATCTCTTGCTCTGTCTTACCTCTAAACTGTTCATCAAGTTTTCTTTTAATTTCTTTTGCTCTAAGTCCAGCAATCTTTGAATCTTTGCCAAGTATCATATCTGAATATATTTCTTTAACTTCTTCATGTTCTAAAGTTAAATAATGTGCCGTCATTTCAATAGACACATGATTAAATTGCTTCATAATATGTGCTATTGGCACTTTCTTCTTTATTAGTTCTCTGACAAATGTTGCTCTAAATTGATGAGATTTTAATGAATATAAATTACCTTTGCTATCTCTTATATCCCATCTTTTAATAAAATTAGGTAACCTTTTTTGAGTCCATTTATCAACATTCAAAACTCTTATTCCCCAATTATTTACTAAGAATAATTCCTTTAATCCACTTTCTTCCCTTAAATCTTTAGTATATTCTTCAAGTTCTGCAACTGTATTTTTAACTAATTCATTAATAAAAACTTTATGAATTATTGGTTCACTTCTTTCTGTTTTACCAAGAGTAACTTCCATATAATCATATCCATCATTTGTTGTATGAACACAACCTTGTCGAATAGATAATACTTCGTTAATTCTAAGTCCAGTTTGGCTTTGAATTATTATCCCTGTTTTAGTTAAGATATTTTTTTCTTTTAATGCGCATTGAAGTATTTTGTCAAATATACCCTCTGGAATAGGCTTAGTTTTATTCTCTTTTAAACTCTTTTTTAATGCCCATAAATCATTAGAAGTGAAATCTACAAAAATGTTAGTTTTAGATACATCCCAATCTTTTATTTGACCTATTTTAATAATTTCTTCAACTATTTTTGATGACATATAACCACTTTGATTAGCAACCTTTTTATCTTCTTTAAGCCATAAAGAGTAATTTAAAAATACTTCTTTAGTTATTTCATTAAAACTATCAATATTATTTAAATTACAATATTCAATGAATAAAGGTAAACACCCATTTATATAAATTTGTACACTTTTAGGTTTAATTTGTCCTATTTTATAATAAGAATAAAGTTTTACAGTAAGTTTCATATTTTCATTTTTTATAAAATCAAAGTTTATTTTCTTATGACTATCTTTAGTTGTTTTAGTGGTTATAAAAGGTGCTAAATCCCATACATCATCAGTAAATTTAGAGTTTCCAATAGTTATATTATTATAATCACTTTCCGTAATTATTGGTTGTAAATTTAACTTAGTTATTGCCATCTTGCATTTCCTCCAATCTCTTTACAATCTCTCTTAGAATTTCAATAGTAGGGAGGAAATGCTCTGCATAATGGTCGCCATAGATATTTCCTTCTAATTGCTTTTCTAACTCTACTAAATGATTTTTATGAGCCTGTAAATACTCTGGAGTAGTGATATATCTGCTACAAGTATAGCATTTCTGCCTTTTTAAAATTCTACCACAAATTTCATTTTTATCATTAAATGGCTTAGTGCAATAACCATCACACAATCTTGCTCCTTTATCCTTGTTTTCTTTGAACCAAATCAAATCTTTCTTGTTTGATATAACTGTTTCATCAATTTTGTTGATATTGCCAATAATACCTATATTCTTAAATACTATGGCTCTTTCTTTATCTTTAACGTCAGCATAACTCTGTTTAGTAGTCATAGGAGAAGAATGCCCTAAAACTTCTTGTATAACCTTTAAATCAGTTCCTTTAGATAACATATCTGTAGCAAGTGTTCTTCTGAATTGGTGTGCTGTAAGATTGTAATACTGACTATTGGTATCTAAAATGTTATGATTATGAACAAATCCTTTTACTTTTAAATTACCATTAACTATATGTCCATTAAGCCAAACACCGTATCTTCCTTCATTTATTCGCATAACTTTTCCAACACTTTTGCCATTTAATACTTTATGAATAAATAAATAATCTTTAGTTTTACAGTCAGCCAGTTCTTTTAATTCTTTTGTATGCTCTATTAACTTTTCGACTGCAATAGCACACTCATTAGGAATAGGCATTGGTTGACGTTCCTTACGGTTTTTATGGTCATACCACGTTAAAGTATACCCACTAATTAAATGTGGCTTAACGCTATCGGTAGTTAATTTAAGCATATCTCCAATTCTCATCCCTGTTGATTGTAGAATGATTATTCCATATTTAACATAAGGATTTTTTTCATTTACCAAGGCTTTATTTATCTTCTCTAAAACTTCATCAGGAATAAAATCTATTTTAAGTTTTTTATTAACTCCTATATATTCATTCCCTGTAAATATCTCTATTTTAGGTACTTCATTAGACATATATAATTGTCCCCAACGAATAATGTTTTTTAAAGTATCAATAACTATCTTTTTGCTATTTATAGAATAACTTTTACCTTTAGGAGATATTAAAGTATTTAAATAAGAAACAAGCATATCTACATCATTATTAGTTAATTCTTTTAAAGTAGTAATTTGTTGCTGATTAAAAAAATCAATAACCTTGGTAAAATGTGAATTTATATATCCATATAAACTGTTTAATGTTAAATTATTTTTTCTATAAGTTCTCCAAGCATAAGCCTTAACCACATTTTTAATACTATCGCTCTCGATATATGAAAAATCAAACTTAAACTTCTTTCTATAATGTTGTGAGTTACTGTCATTATCTATTAATTCCCACCTATCTTCGTTAGGCATTTTACTTGCCATTTGCTCCACCTCCAATTAAAGAACTCTTATTCCAATATCTACTTAAATTATCTTCAAGATACTGATTTGAAATATGAGTATATTGTTGGGTGGTTGTGATATGCTCATGCCCTAAGATTATCTTAACCACACTAATATCCACACCACTTTGGACTAAAGCAGTTGCACAAGTATGTCTTAAATCGTGAAAATTTAGTTGTATTCCAGTTTTCTTTTTTATTACATCAAATACTTCATAGATTGCTCTATACGTTAGTGGCTTACCTAAATTTTGTTTCTGTTGTGATACAAAGATATAACTATGCTCTGTATCAATATTATTTCTTTCTTCCATTATGAAATTATCTATTTCTTCTAATAAAGTCATTGAAATATATAAATGCCTTCTCTTACCTTTAGACTTTATATTTTCTAACATTCCAATTTTTTTGGAAGTATCGGGATATGGTATATCCTCAATTTGAAGGTCTAAAACCTCACCAATTCTCGCACCTGTAAGGTACATTATCTTGAAGATTAATTTATCTCTCCAAGTAGTTAAAGCATTTAAAAATGTTTCAGCCTCATCATCTGATACTAACTTAAAAGTAGTTTTACTTTCCTTTACCTTGAATATAGATTGCTTAGTTTTATTATTACTTCTTGCGTGATGTAGTAGACTTTTAAACATATCGAATGGTCTATTTACATTTTCCATTATGATAGGATTATTTATTTCTCTAACCATTCCACAATACTTATAGAAGTTATAAACTGTACTAAGTATTCTATTGATTGTTTTACCTGTACGCTTACTCTCTGCATATACACTAACTATGTTATTGGTAGCATTAGGCTCTCTAAGGTATTCTATAAACTCTCCTATAATATTAGGTATTACTTCATCATATTGATAATGCTCTCTATTCAAAAACTCCCAATATATCTTTAAGTCTGTCCCATTAGCCTTTAGTGTATTAAATGCTCTATCTTTTTGTCTAAGGTATTTCAAGTAGTCATATACTGGCTTAACCAACCTCATACTGTTATCTAACAAAACAACAATATCTTTTTCTTTATATCTTATCGTGTGTAATTCCATTTCTTCTGTTCCTCCATACTTCTTTTATATATCTAATAAGTTAATACTATTATATTATCACTGATATATAACCTATATCAATGATAATATAAACTTATTAATATTTATATCAAGTATGGTACTTACTCTCTCTTATAAACTCTCTTTCTATACTCTCTTATCCCTGTATAATAATACTATTCTATATAGTTACATTATTATTTTACTATCTATACTATAATCACTAAAGATAACATTACTTAAGCACCTCCTGTAAAACCTTCATAGTATCTTCTTGAGTAAATGGAGCTTTGTTTAAATTTACATCAAGTGCATTTTCCATAGCTTCCACATAAGCTGGAGCTGCACCAACAAGCGGAAGTTCACCTGCACCTTTTGCTCCATATGGACCATAACTATACGGATTATCTACTATTTCGGTTACAAGATTTGGTACATCTACTGCTGTTGGAATAATATAGTCACTATAGCTATTATTACGAATTACACCTTTATCATTACATTCCATATGTTCCATAGAAGCATATCCAATCCCTTGTAAAAAACCTCCCTGCATCTGTCCCTGTATAATATTCATGTCTATAGGAACACCTACATCAAAAATCCCCCATGCTCCAGTTACCTTTGTAATAGCAGTGAGTGTATCCACCTCCACTTCTATTACATTTACAGACCAGGAAAAGGTTGGATACGCATCCCCTTTGAATTTTTCCAGATTGAATGGAATCATAAAGTCAGGCTCCACAAAATGTTCCTCTACAATTTGTTCTTTTCCACTCTTCCATTCTTTCTTAAGTTTTTCTGCTGCACGTCTAAGCAATTCTCCAACTACCATTAAGGAACGGCTTGCTACAGTAGGCCCTGAATCAGGTACACTATCTGTATCTGGATTATTTACAATTACTCTATCATAAGAAATACCAAGAGTATCTGCAACAATTTTGCAAAAGGTGGTTTTAATGCCCTGTCCTATATCTGAGTTACTTACTAAAAGTTCTGCTGTGTCATCAATGTTTTTTCTTATTTTTACAACAGCCTTTATCAGATCACGTTCTCCACTTCCTGTGAAACCACAACCATGAAAAAATAATGACATGCCAATACCTTTTCGATACCTGCCCTTTTGATTCTTATACATCTTACGCTTTTTACGATAGCTAGAAAGCTCATCAACTCTCTTGATCATTTCAGGCAGAGGTACATGAAAATGATACTTTCCACTTGTAGAAGTAGAGTCACCCTGTTTCACCATATATTTTTCCTTTAGCTCAAGAGAATCTACACCCATTTTCTTTGCAATATGATTCATGATCATCTCTACTGCAAAGAAAGTCTGTGGAGCACCAAAGCCGCGGTATGCACCACAAGGTACTGTATTTGTCTTAACTGCACGTCCTTCAATATGCAAATTTTCTACTCTATACACACCACTTGCACAAATTACCCCACGTTGTAAAACAACAGGAGAAAGGGTAGTATATGCACCACTATTGAACAGCACATCAATATCCATACCTGTAATTATGCCATTTCTAACTGCCACTTTATAGGTACAAATAGATGGATGGCGCTTTGAAGTGAATTCCATATCTTCCCGCCTGTCAAATATTACTTTTACAGGCCTATTAGCTTTTTTAGCTGCCACTGCAGTCTGACATGCAAGTATAGAAGGAAAATCTTCTTTACCTCCAAAGCCTCCTCCAGTAACATCCTGAATAATTTGAATATCCTTTTCAGCATATCCTAGAGCTTTGGAAACTGCACCATATACATAATAGGGACACTGCATAGAACCACGTATGGTCATTCGCCCATCATGTGGATAAGCAATTATTCCCTGAGTTTCAAGATATGCTTGTTCCTGATAACCCGTTTCAAAGGTTTCAACAAAGACTTCATCAGCTTCTTTTAAAGCTTTATAAATATCCCCTTTTTCACATTTATAATGAAAAAAAACAGTATTGGATTTTTTCATGTCCAAGACAGGAATTTGCTCTTCATATACTATAACAATTTCACCTAAAATTCTCTTAACTTCCTTAAGATCAGGTCCCACAACCATTAAAATAGGCTCCCCAACATACTCTACAGTATTTTCGACATAAACAGGTGTATCATTCTCTACTATTGCAACACGGTTTACACCTGTCACATCATTTTTATCAACTACAAAATATCCTTCAGTCAATTTGGGAATACGAATATCTGTAATCTTAGCTTTTGCCTTTGTGGAATGTAATAGCTTACCATAGATCATATTATCCATTGTACAATCATCTACATAAATAGCATGACCACTCATCTTTAGCTCATGATCTTTTTTCTTTACAGACTTACTAATATTTTTCATACAATCCCCCCATGTATAATTCATAAAACTTTGAAAAAAGTCACAGCTTATATAATAAATTAACTTTTTATTTTTTCGTCTTCTTATAAAATGTATCTTTCAGTGGCAGTTGATTACGAAATTTGCCATCTAATTTGTAATATGCATGAGCACAAGCTGGTGCTGTTGGAATCAAACATAATTCTCCGCAACCTTTCGCTCCATAAGCTTCAGGTATTTTTCCATTGCCCTGTACAAGAATAACTTCAAGTTCTGGAACATCTGTTGACCTCATAAGTCCCAGTGTTCCTAATTTGGTCTTAGGATATCCACCCTCAACTTTAAATTCTTCTGTCAAAGCATATCCAAGTCCCATAACAATTCCACCTTCAATCTGTCCCTCAACAGCTTGAATATTAACAGGTGTTCCAACATCATATGCTGCAACTACCTTTTCAACCTTTCCCTTCTCATTAAGAATAACAACTTGAGCCCCATAACTGTAGCTTACATGACTTACTGGATTTTCCTTTAGAGATCCCATTGGATCTGTCTTTGCAAAATATTCCCCATAAAATTCCTTTCCTTCTAAATCATAAAGACTTAACCCTTTGTTTAATTCCACTTTTAGTTTTTCAGATGCCCGTCTTACAGCTTCTCCTGTTACAACAGTTTGTCTAGATGCAGTACTAGTCCCAGAATCAGGTGTATATATAGTATCTGCTCTTTCATGAATAGCAAGTGCTGGATTTAAACCAGTTGCTTCACAAAATATAGTAGTACACATTGTTGCAATTCCTTGTCCCATACAAGCTGCAGAGGTTCTAATATGGACTTTTCCATTTTTCACAGATAAAATACAACGACCAATATCTCTATTTCCCACTCCAGTTCCACTATTTTTAAAGGCTATAGCAATTCCTGCATAAGGGTTCGATTCGTATACATCTTTAACAGCTTCCAAACATTTTGACATTGCAACACTATCATCTGCTATTTGACCATTTGGAAGCACCTGTCCTGGACGAATTGCATTACGATAACGCATTTCCCAAGGTGATATACCAACCATATCTGCTAGTAGATTAATATTGTTTTCAGCAGAAAAGCAGCTTTGTGTCACTCCAAAACCACGAAATGCCCCAGCAACAACATTATTTGTATAAACTGACATGCCTAAAATGTCAATATTCTGATAATTATATGGTCCTGCGGCATGAGTACACGCTCTTTGTAATACAGGCCCCCCTAAAGATGCATAGGCACCTGTATCTGCAATAATTACGCCTTTCATAGCAGTTAAATATCCGTTTTCATCACAAGCTGTTGTAAATTCCATTTCCATTGCATGTCGTTTAACATGATAATTTAAGCTTTCCTGTCTCGAAAACTTTACTTTTACTGGTTTTTTTGTATGCCATGCCATTAATGCCGCGAGATGTTGAACACTCATATCTTCCTTACCACCAAAGCCACCTCCAACAAGCTGGGAATGACAATGTACTTTTTCTTTTGGAATTTGAAGCATATTTGAAATTTCACGCTGCTCATCATAAACAGATTGTGAACCTGAATACAGCAAAATACCATCTTTTCCTTCAGGTGCTGCAATTGCACACTCTGGTTCCATAAATCCATGTTCCTGAAATGGTGTTTTATATTTTCTTGTTACCACATATTTAGAATTTTTAATTGCTTCATCTGCATTTCCACGCTGTATAATAGAACGGCTCATAATATTACCATCTGCGTGGATTAGAGGTGTATCTGCTCTCAGAGCATCTTCTGGAGAAGTGATTGGCTGCAATTCTGTGTATTCTACCTCAACCAATTTACATACTTCATCTAACTTGTCCCTATGATAAGTTGCTACTAATGCCAAACAATCTCCTATATACCTAGTTGTTCCACCTTCTGGGATCATTACATCCCAATCTTGTTTTATATGTCCAATAATATTATGTGGAACATCCTTTGCCAACAAAACTTTTACACAATCAGGATGCGCCTGTGCTTTACTGATATGAATTTCATTTACAATAGCCCTTGGATATTTAGACCGAACTGCTTTAGCATAAATCATTTCTGGTAGTTCAATATCATCCACAAAAATACCTGTCCCATTTACCTTTTCATCTACATCCACACGTTTAAACTTTTGATTCATTTCCAATTTATTAACAGGTGCTGGTATCTGAAGATTGTCCCTAAAATATCTTGCTGCCATCAAAATTGCATCTTCTATTTTCTTATATCCAGTACAACGGCAAATATTTCCCCTAATTGCTTTCTTCACATCTAACTTTGTTGGATTAAGATTAGTATCTAAGAGGGCTTTTGCACAAATTACCATTCCAGGGATACAAAAACCACACTGCACTGCACCTGCTTCTCCAAAACAATATTGATAAACTTCTTTTTCTATCTTGCTTACCCCCTCAACAGTTAAAATTTTCTTGTCAACAAATCTTGATACTTTTTGCATACAAGCTTTTATTGCCTTTCCATCTACTAAAATAGTGCATGTTCCACATGCACCTTCGCTGCAGCCGTCTTTTGCAGAAGTAATTTTCAAATCATTTCTTAAAAAACGCAATAGGGGTTTATCAGTATCACAAATTACATCCTTACCGTTAATATTTAGTCTAAACATAAATAACCTCCTATTTATAATTTTTAACAATTATTGTTATAACTATTATAAAATGGAAGTTAATCTTTATCAAATTCTTTATAAAAAGAACTTGCCTATTCTATTAATAAAATGCAAAAATTCTATTTATTCCTGAAACAATCTATGGAACTCATTCTTTGCATACTGACGAACATTGTGTTCAAATTGATCATATTTCTTTAAAAATTTTTCCCCTTCTTTTGTTAAATAAGTTTTCCCACCATTTCTACCACCATGTTTTCTTTTAACTACTGTGTAACCTAATTCTCCTTCCAATTGATTTAACATATTCCATGCTTTACTATAAGAAAGTGCCATATGTTTACATGCATTTCTTACAGAATGTGTATTTTGAATTAGGATCAAAAGCAATTTTGTTCTTGAATTAAAAAACATTCTTTCCTTTTCAATGCTTATTTTAACAAATGGATGTAAAATACGCTGATTATGTTTTCTTAAAAGTTTTTCTAACCTGCAATGATCTCCTATACCATTTAAAATACCTTCATCATCTACATCCATCAAGTACCTTAAACTTCCAATATTTTGGATGGCTCCCTCCATGCCTTTATCACCATTGTATTTTAAAATTTCAGGAATTAATTCAGAAGATATCAAAATAGGATGTCCAATTTTAGAATGATAACATGGTGAAATCAACTCTTTATCGTATTCCATCATTTTTTGGATGGTTTCTGGTGTGAATAAAGGAACATTTATTGGATTAACTATTACCTGATCACATTTATTTTTTAAGAAATTCAATCCTATTTTTATTGAATCAATCATCTGTGAATCTTCATACTTTGGATTATAAAGGAATATTACTCCATAGTAAGCTAAATTGTGTTCAACTTCCTGAGACCTATACCCAGTAACTACCACAATATTAGAAATTCCAGCCTTTTGAAGAGTTAAAACAATTCTCTTTATTATAGTAATAGAACCGATCTTACGTAATGGCCATGTTTCATTTTCTTCTGATGTCTTTCCTGCTGCAACAATTATACCTCCTGTTATTTTCCTCTCTCTTTTCATACTTTTACTCCCATAGTTACAATTTTCATAAATATATGATTAAAATGGTATTATCCTTGCCCATAAATAACTAACTTTCTTCTTTTAAACACTGACTAATAAGTCCTTCAGCTATATCAAAATATTTTTTCAAATCAAATTTACCTTCATCAATAAGATACTGTAGTGATGCTCCTAACATTAAAGATACCATTATATATGTCAGCATATCTTTATAGTCATCATCTACACCATCTTTAAACTTTCCTTTACTTAAAACATCCTTAATACCACTGCGCCATATATTAAAGGTTTTTTGAAACTTTTCTTTTATTTCCTTATTTACCGTACCTTGAACCCAGTAATCAAGTTGTACATAATCTAGTTCTTTATTATTTAAGATATCATCTTCCTTTTGTTCAAAAAAACCTCTTATATTTTGAAAAACACCTTTATTGTCTAAATCAATGTATCGCTTACGATTCTCTGAAAATTGCTTTTGTATATCATCTAAAAGGGCTATCATTATATCATTTTTAGTTGGAAAATAGTAGTGTAAATTAGCTTGACTTCTATCCGTTTCTTTTGCAATCATATGCATACGAGTACCGCTTATTTTTTCCCTAGCAATTACCTTCATAGCTGCATCTAATATATTCTTCTTTGCATCTTTTGACATATCATAACCTCTTTCTAGTAAAAATTATACTTTATTATAAAATTATACCTCGAATTTAAATTTTACGCAAAATATCCATAATCTATGATTAAGCATCTGTAAATAAATCTATAAAATCAAATTTAGAATAATCAAACAATCCTCTTGAAGTTATTTTTATATCTGGAATCACTGGAAGCGCCATAAAAGCAAGTGTTAAAAATGGATCAACTTCTTTCTTAATACCAAACTTCACTGCAAGCAAATTCAACTTTCTAATTTTATCCATGACCAAATCTGGATTCTGAGATGTCATAAGTCCACCTATTGGCAATTCTAAACACTCTAGCATTCTGCCCTGAGATACAAATGCAATACCTCCATTATTGTGTATAATATTATTCACTGCTATTTCCATATCTTTATCATTATCACCTAATACAATTATGTTATGAGAATCATGTGCAATTGTCTGAGCTATAGCAGCTTTTTTTAGTCCTAATCCTTCTATGAATCCAACACTATGTTTTCCACTATTTTTGTGTCTTTCTATTACAGCTATTTTGTTTACAATTTCCCCTTTACCTTCAACACATTGAACTAACCCTCTATTTACTTTTACTTCTCTTTCTTCTTTTTTAGTTACTAATAACCCTGGATGAACTTTTATTACATTTACAAATTTTCCTTTAGACTCAATATGAAATAGATCTTCTTTTATGCAATCTACATTTACTGAAGGTTTGGCAAAAACATCCTCATATATGTGATTATCTTTATATATTTTACCGTTCTTAATTACATTTTTTATCTTTAATTTTTTTATATCTTCAAATATTACCAAATCAGCCTTCATTCCAGGTGAAATAGCACCTCTATCCTTTAACCCATAGCAATTAGCTGCATTGAAAGAAGCTATTGTGTATGCTTTCACAGGATCCATTCCTTCATCTATAGCAATTCGTATACAATTATCAATACTACCTTCATCTACTAAATCCTCAATATGTCTGTCATCAGTACAAAATATAAATCTGCTATAATTTTTGTCATTTACTGCAGGCAATAGTTTTTTCAAATCCCTAGCAGCAGAACCTTCCCTAAGCATCACATACATCCCATTTGCTACCTTTTGTAGAGCTTCCTCATAATTTGTACATTCGTGATCTGTTCTAACATTAGCACATAAATAAGCATTTAGCTCTTTTTCATTAATTTTAGGACAATGTCCATCTATACTTTTGTTTTGATTATTTACCATTAAAATTTTTTTCAACATATTTTTCTTTCCCGAAGTAACTGCATTAACATCCATCACTTCTCCCAATCCTAAAACTTTAGGATGATTAATAAACTTTTCTAAATTATCTGCTTCAAGTACTGCTCCGTTATCTTCAAAATCTACTGCTGGAACACAGGATGGAAGCATAAAAAATGTGTCTATATCACCCTTTTTACTATTTTGCAGCATAAATTCTATACCCTTTTCTCCTAAAACATTAGCTATTTCATGAGGATCTGCAACAATTGTAGTAACACCTTTTTTGATTACTAAATCAGAAAATATTTCTGGAGTTACCATAGAAGATTCTATATGAACATGAGAATCTATAAATCCTGGTGCTACAAACAAACCTTTACAATCAATTTCTTGGTTGCCTTCATACTTACCTATTCCTACAATTACATCATCATTTATTGCAACATCTTTCTTCTCAATAGTCTGGGTAAATACATTTATTATAAAAGCATCTTTCAGTACAAGTTCCGCTTTTACCTTACCCATAGCAGCATTAATTTTATCTAACAATTTATTCATTCACTATTTCTCCAATCTATTAATCAAGTGATTCTTAGAGGAAGAGCTATTGCACTTCCTCTAAAATTATGAAATATAACATTATTTACTCAAACGGAAGTAGTAAATATCTTAACACAAACAGTATGGCAAGAACATAAACTATTGGACTAAGTTCCTTATGCCTTCCAGTAGCTATTTTTACTATAGGATAAATAATCATTGCAACTGCAATACCATTTGCTATGCTATAACTAAAAGCCATTAATGAAATGGCAAAGAAACATGGTAATGCTTCTGTAAAATCACTAAAGTCTATATTTCTAATTACTCCCATCATTAAAGCACCTACTATAATAAGTGCTGGTGCTGTAGCTTGTGAAGGAACTACTCCAACAAGTCCTGAAAAAAACAATGAAAGTATAAATAATATGCCTACAGTCACAGCTGTAAGGCCAGTTCTTCCTCCTGCTGTAACACCAGAAGTTGATTCAACATAGGTATTAATAGTACTTGTTCCAAAAAATGATCCTGCAGTTGTTGCTACTGCATCGCAGATAAGAGCTTTTTTTAGCCTTAAAACTTTACCATTTTCATCTACCATTCCTGCTTTTGTGGCAGTTCCAACAAGTGTTCCAATAGTATCAAAAAGATCAACCAAACAAATTGTTATAACAACCATAACAAAACTCAAAATTGCACCAGCTACAGAAGTTCCTCCCTTTGAAAAAAGACCAGAAAAATCAAAAGCTGCAAAAGTAGGTGCTAGAGAAGGTGGTGCACTAAAAATGTGTAAGTTTGCAAGAGAAGTAACTTTAAGCGGTATACCTATAAGTGTAGTTAAAATGATACCTATAAGAATAGATCCTGTAACATTTCTTGCCATAAGTACTCCAATTATTAATACCCCTATTATAGTAAGCAGCGTCCCTGGATCTGCAAAATTACCAAAACCTACAAGTGTTGACTTATTTGAAACTATTATTCCGCCGCTCTTTAAACCAATAAGAGCAATAAAAAGCCCTATACCACCAGACATAGCATATTTTAAATTTTGAGGTATAGCATCAACAATCTTTTCTCGTATAGATGTAACTGTAATAATTATAAACAAAATACCTGAAGTTAGCACTGCCGTAAGAGCTTGATGCCAATTGAATCCCAATGTCAAACATACAGTATAAGTAAAAAATGCATTAAGCCCCATACCAGGAGCTTGAGCAAAAGGTAAATTTGCATAAAACCCCATTATAAATGTTCCAACAGCAGCAGCTAGACAAGTAGCAACAAATACCGCTGATACAATTGGATCAGAACCTACGTTGAATTTTGAAGCTGCATCCCCAACTACACCTGCTGAATTCATCCCCGCTATTCTGAGCACACTTGGATTAACAAATATTATATAAGCCATAGTAATAAAAGTAGTGACTCCTGCAAGAATTTCTGTTTTTACATTTGTGTTATTGTCTTTCAACTTAAAAAATGATTCTAGAAATGAATTTTTCTGTCCACTGGTTCCACTTTCCATAAATTAACCCCCATTATAAAATTTATTTAAAGTTCTCTAGACTAGTTAAGTTGAAGAACTTTATTTTTAATAACACTTAGGCTCTTCTACTTTTTTGCCAGCTACATATCTTTCTTTGATATTTCTATCGTCTCCAGTGTAAATAAATTTTTGCAATCTTTCTTCTATGGACAATGGTTTAAATATAGACAAACTATTATCATCAATAACTAGAGAATCAAACTCATAACCCTTTTCAAAGCTTCCTACTTTACCAAAAAATTTTCCTCCACCTTTTGTTGCCATATAAAATAATTCTGCAGTATTAAAAGGCTTATCTACTTTACTACTTTCAAGCCATTTTAAATTTGCCACCTGACCACTACTTACAATTACGTTTGCTATTGACAAGCTGTGTCCTGCAGATATATCACTACCAAGTCCTACTGCAATACCTTTTTCAATAAACCTTCTAACAGGTGCAATTCCACTTGATAAATTACAATTTGAGTGAGGGCTGTGTGCAACAAACACATTTTTTCTTTTCATTAATTCAATTTCATCTTCATCTACCAAAATACAATGAGCCATAATAGTAGGCACATCGCCAAACAATCCAGCACCATCATATACTCTTGCATAATTTTTTAATTCCGGATGTAGTTTTTTTACAAAGCTAACTTCATCATAATTCTCACATAAATGCGACTGTATTGGAGTATTATACTTCTTAGCTAAGTTTCCTAATTTCTTCAACAACTCCATACTGCAGCTTGGAACAAATCTAGGTGTAATTATAGGCTTTACAAGTTCATATTTTGTAGAGTATTCTTGTAGTATTTGTTCTGTATCATAAACTGAACTTTCTGTACTCTCTACTAAGTATTCTGGTGAGTTTCTATTCATGTTCACTTTTCCAACATATGCAGATAAACCCGACTTAGCAAGCAAATCCATTAAAAGTTCTGTTGATTTCTTATGAATAGTTGCAAAAACACATGCTCTAGTAGTACCAACTCTCCATAGATCTTTTATTAATGCTGAGTATACCTTTTTTGCATAATTGATATCAGCGTACTTTGCTTCTTCAGGAAAAGTGTATTCTTGGAGCCATGGCATAAGCTCCTTATCAATTCCTAAACCTATATTTCCATATTGTGATGCATGCAAATGCAAATCAACAAATCCAGGTATTATAAGTGAATTTCCATAGTCTATTATTCTTACTTTTTCAAACTTACTTGGAAGGTTTTTGTACACACCTTTAATGTACTTTCCTTCAACTACAATGTAACCATTTTCAAGCACTTCAAATTTTCCAAAGATTTTAGTAAAAATAATATTTCCTTTAACAATATATATTTCTTCCATAAAGGCTGCCTCCTTTAAGTTATTACAATTTTGCATTCAAAGGTTACAAATAAATATTTAAACAATATGTTACTATTAAAAATGATTATGAATTATGATAATTAGAAATGATATAGTATATAAAAATATATAATTTAGCAATATTATTTATCTTATACTAACTAGTTAGTCCATTTCTATTATAATCCCTAATTATATTTATGTAAATATATGTTAATCAATCTATAATATTACTTATTAAAATAATAAAGCTCTATGGCAAAATACTTGCCGCTAGAACTTTATTATTTTAATAAGTTATATACAATATCACTAAATAATATATCTACTTTAAACTATTAAATCCTTAAGACCATTTTCAACAATATCATGTAATATATTTGATAAGTTCTTCTTTTCTTCTTCTGATAGCTTATCTATATATATGGGTTCATGAATCATTATTTTAACTTCATTTCCTCTTACCTTATTTCCAACTTCCAAAACCTTATAAGTACCATCTACAGTAATTGGTACAATAGGTACATTAGCTTTAATAGCTAATTTCATACTTCCCTTTTTAAATTGACCCATTTTTGATTCTAAACTTCTTGTACCCTCTGGAAAAATAATTATTGAATATCCACTTTTTAAATTTTCTATTCCTTTATTAATAGCTTTCATTCCTTCTCTAACATTTTTTCTATCAATATATACGGAATGCATTACATTTAACCAGTTACTAACTAAAGGATATTTTTTTATTTCCTTTTTAGCAATAAATCCTGATAATCTACATACATTTGAATATATGAGAAAACAATCAAAAATTGCTTGATGATTAGATACAAAAACACAAGGTCCTTGTGGAATATTTTCTTTTCCCTTCACAATACTAATAGTTTTAGACTTCTTTAAAAGGTGATCAGATATTTCCTTTGATCTTTTATATACACATTCATCAATTGCTTCTTGTGATTTTTCTGTTAAAAATAGCAAATCTATCTTAGTTACAATACTCTTAATTAGAAGATAAATCCCAAAATAACTATACCAAAATAATTTTATCATTTCTTATTTTCTCCTTATTTTTAATATCATTCGTTGATAAAGTTTTCCCAGTTGCTATTTTACCATAATTTTTGTCTTACAAACTATATATTAAGAAAAAAACTTTTACTAGGTATTTTTCACTATTAATTTTTAAATTTGCATAAGGACAATTATATAACTAATTGAATATTAATAATTTATTTATTTCATTTTTATTACTAGTTAGAATTTTATATTTCTTTTTGAATTTTATTATTATATTTATACAGCATTTATTCATTCACATACAAACTAAACTTACATTATGTAAAAAACCTTATAATATACTGAAATTTCTTATATTTTAATATATTATTTTAAAAGTTTTAAAAATTATATAGTCAAAAACATTAATATTATAAAGATATAATGATTATTTTTAATTTATTTTAAAAAAATAATAAAATTTAAACTTTCATTTTTCTTAAAAGTTTTATATAATATAAATATTATTCATTGCCGCACTGTATACTATTAAACTGTATATTGCTAAACTGTAATATGAATAATTTAATACTTTTAAATTGTACATTGACAATTTAATATTTAACTAAATTTTTTAAGGGGGCTTTTTTATGAAAATTTTCAAAAAGAAATCTTTAGAACAGTTAATGGATGGGGTAAAAAAAACTGGTTTAAAGAAAAATCTTAAAGCCAAGGATATCGCAGCCCTTGGTGTTGGTGCAGTAGTGGGTGTAGGAATTTTTGTTGCTACAGGTGAAGGCGCTCACATGGCAGGCCCAGGAATTATTATTTCATTTCTTATTGCTGGTATGGTAGCAACTCTTTGTGGCCTATGCTATATAGAGCTTGCAACAATGTTTCCTGTGTCAGGAAGTACTTATTCTTATGCCTATATTACTTTTGGTGAATTCATTGCAATGTTAATAGGCTGGTGTTTAACAGCTGAGTATTTGGTTGCAGCAAGTGCTGTTGCTTCTGGTTGGTCTGGAACTTTTGTTGGTATATTAAAAACATTTAACATTTCATTACCTAACGCTATTATCGCATCACCAAGCAAAGGTGGATTGGTAGATTTACCAGCAATTTTGATAGTTTTAGCTATAACATATCTTTTATATTATGGAATGCAGGAAAGTGCTAGAATAAATAACATTATTGTTGGTATTAAGGTATTTATAATTCTTTTATTTATATTTTTAGGTGTAAGACATATACAACCATCTAACTACGTTCCTCTTTTTCCATTTGGATGGAAGGGTGTTGCTGCAGGAGCATCTACAATATTCTTTTCTTACATAGGATTTGATGCAATTTCAACTTCAGCAGAAGAAGCTGAAAATCCAAAAAAAGATATTCCACGTGGTCTTATAGCATGTTTAGTAATAGTTAGTTTACTATATATTTCAGTTGCTTTTGTACTTACGGGAATGGTTCCTTTTAAAGAAATAATAGCTGAAAATGCAGTACCTGGTGCACTTTCGAGAGTAGGAATAACTTGGGGTTCCGCCTTAGTAGGAGTTGGTGCAATTCTTGGAATGATCTCTACAATCATGGCAGTACTTTATGGACAAGTCAGAGTATTTATGGTTATGTCAAGAGACGGCTTAATTCCTAAGATGTTTTCAAGGGTACACTCAAAACATAAAACTCCATATATTTCTACAGCACTAACTGGTATTACAGCAGCATTAATAGCTGGTTTATTACCACTTGACATTATCGTACAATTTTTAAGTATTGGAACATTATTAAGCTTTATATGTGTATCCATATCAGTTATAGTACTTAGAAAAACTATGCCTGATTTTGAAAGAAAATTCAAATGTCCAGGGGTACCTTTTACTCCTATAGTAACTGTAATAGCTTGCGTTTACTTATTAATCAATATGAAAGCAAAGACTTGGATAGGTTTCTGTGTTTGGTTGGCATTAGGCTTAATTGTTTACTTCACTTATGGTAAGAATCATAGTGTTGTTCAAAATGCTGACAATGAAGATACAGAAATGGATGCTGTTTAATATAATTAGTACAATATAACACAACTTTTTAGGTGGAGTCCGCATTGAATATATGGTGTAGCCTTAGTTTTAAGTGTTATAAATTATGGTTAAATACAATTTTCAATTACTAAAGCGACTTATAAAAATTTAATTATATGCGTACACTTGAAGTTACTAGTTTGAATTTTAACTTTTATGCAGTGATATATGATAAGTGTGTTATCACATTAGCTAAATTGTTTTAGTATTATTCTTAGCTCGAAGTTTTTGAAAGCCTTAGAACTTTAGTCCTGTCTGAGGAAACCGAGTTTGACAAAGTTCTTAGGCTTTCAAAAACTTCGAGCTTTAGAATAATTAAAACATTTAGCCGTGATGACACACTTATCATATATCACGGAGTAAAAGTTAAAATTCAAACTTCCACTGCATCCTTGTATCGCATAATTTTCATTGTAGTATAAACTTAATTAATGAAATTTTAATTTGTATACTACAAAAGTAAACAACATAATTCCAATAGAAAAAGTTATCCAAAGTGTTTTATAAGTTCCGTAAACAAGTATAAAGCTGCTAAATTGAGAACCTAATCCTCCACCTCCAAATAGGCCTAATCCTATTAGTGCTGAAGGCAGACCCTTTGCTTCAGCTGCTACATCAAAAGCCAAAGTAGCTAAGGTTGATTGTATAAATATATATCCAAAACCTAAGGTAATCACAGATATCCATGATGTTTGTAGATAAGGTAAATTTGCTAAAAGTAAAGCTGAAATTAAAGCAAGGCAGCCTCCAAATATAATTGTCTTTTTATATCCAAATCTTTTACTTACATTTCCTACCTTAGAACCTGCCGCTAGGCAAGCAAATCCGTAAAACATTACAACTGCTCCAACTTGTAAATAATTTAAACCTACATTATCATGTAAATATGCTCCTAAATAACTATATAATCCAAGTAACAAAAATCCTGCTGCCAAAGCTAATGGAAATATAACTCTTCCCTTTTCAGAAAACACTACCTTTTTTAATTCACAAAAAAAGTTATTACCTACAGTTACTATACCATTTTCAGGAATTTTTCTTAATGCAAATACTACACAGATTGATATTATTGCAAAAAAAACAAATGCTATTCTCCATGTAATATAATTAGCAAATATTCCTCCTAGACCAACACTTAGTCCTTGTCCTAAAAAAACAATTCCCATAAACTTGCCCACATAAAATTGACGTTTTTCTAAAGGCACACTATCACCAATCAAGGCTAAAGATACAGCAATAATTCCAGCTGCAAAACAACCTGTAATTATTCTAAAAATGCATAATATCCATAAAGAAGTTGCAAATGCACATCCAAAAGTACCAAGTGCAAGACCACACACAATCCAGCGCAATACTTTAGTTTTTCCCCAATTATCACTAAAAAACCCATATACGGGCTGCATCATTCCATAAGGTATCATATATGCTGTAATTATAATTCCAGTTTTTGCAATTGAAGCACCAAATCCAGATGATATTGCGGGAAGTATTGGAGAAATAAGCCAGTTATCTGCAGCTGAAACAAAACCTGCCATACCTAAAATCAAAACTAATATATCATTTTTATTCTTCATGATTATATTTATCCTTTCTAAGAATCACTTGATATTTATCTTAATCAATATTTGTAGTATATTTAAAGTGTAAAATATATATATGGTTGAATCAATGATAGATTTTGTTATGTGGGATAGTACAGGGGGAATAATTTTGACAAAATATGAAGCTATTATAAATTATATAAAAAGCGAAATATCAAAGGGTACTATAAAACCAGGTAAAAAACTGCCCTCCATAAGGAAAATTTGCGTACAATTTCAATGTAGTAAGGTAACTGTAGTTAAGGCATATGATTTACTTGAAAAAGAACATATGATATATTGTATGCCTAAAAGTGGACATTATCTTATCAAAAACCATTTAACTTCAAGCAATGATATTATTACTAAAAAAATAGATTTTTCCACAGCTGCACCTGATAGTTCAATTTTACCCTACGAAGAATTTCAGCATTGTATAAATTCCGCAATGGATTTATACAAGAAAAATCTTTTCTCCAACAATAATACTCAAGGCTTTGAAAATTTAATTCTTGCTATAGTGAAGCAGCTTCAAAACTATCAAGTTTTTGCTAAAAAGCAATGTATTTTTATAACTACAGGTTCACAACAAGCTATTAACATATTAACCAAAATGGACTTTCCAAATAATCAAAAGAATGTGCTTATAGAGCAGCCTACCTACCATGGCATCATACAATCTATAGTTCTTAATAATATAACTGCTTTTGGTATAAAAAGAGATTTTAATGGAATAGACCTTGATGAATTAGAAAAAAATTTTAAGTACAATAATATAAAATTTTTTTATGTTATCCCAAGATTTCATAATCCAACTGGCTTCTCCTATTCCAATGAAGAAAAAAAGCAAATACTTAATCTTTGTGAAAAATACAATGTTTATATAGTTGAAGATGATTATCTTGCTGATTTAGAAATCAATAAAAAATCAGATCCAATGTATGCCTTAGATTCATCTTCAAGAGTAATATATTTAAAAAGTTATTCTAAAATATTACTTCCCGGATTAAGAGTTTCTGCTGTTGTACTTCCAGAATTATTATTAGACACTTTCAAAAAATATAAGATCTGGGATGACTTAAACACACCTATTCTATCTCAAGGAGCTTTGGAAATTTACATCAGAAGCGGTTTGTTTGATTCTCATAAGGAAAAACTTAAAAGCGTATATTCCGAAAGAATGAAATACCTTAAAGAATTGACAAAGAATTTAAGTAATCCCAATGTAAAATGGTATATTCCGGATTCAGGTTTTTTCGCAAATTTTCAAATTACTAATGATATGAATATCAAAGATCTAATCAAAAATTTACATTCAAAAAATGTACTACTTAGAGATACAGAAGATTCATTCTTAAAAAATTACAGTAATAATAAATTAGCTAGATTGAGTATCAGTAATGTAACTGATGCTGAAATAAAAAAAGGGGTTTCTATGATTTTAGAGGAAATAAATGCTAATGTAATTTAAAAATAATGTGACACAAGGGTGCAATGGAAGTTTGGATTTTAACTTTTAGTCCGTGATATATGCTAAGTGTGTCATCACGGCTAAATGTTTTAATTATTCTAAAGCTCGAAATTTTTGAAAGCCTAAGAACTTTGTCAAACTCGGTTCCCTCAAACAAGACTAAAGTTCTAAGGCTTTCAAAAATTTTGTGCTAAAAATAATACTAAAACAATTTAGCTAATGTGATGACACACTTAGCATATATCACTACCTAAAAGTTAAAATTCAAACTAGCAAGTTCAGTGTATGCACTTAATTACATTGTTATAAGTAGTTTTAATAAGCCAAATTATATTTATAACTATAACCTACAACACCTAGAGATTAAGGCGGAGCCTGCTGTTTTAGGTTAATATATTTAGTTTAAAAAGCAGCTGCTTTCTATTCTATTGAAATGTCTTAAAAGAGACTTATTATTTATGTGATTGAAAAATATAAGGCTAAAACATACAAATATTTCAAATGCATTTAATAATCAACTAACTTACTATTTTTTCAGGCTGCGCCATAGGATATTATTAAAATAGCTAAAATATATATAAACCAAATAACAAGTATTATGAAAGCTACGCTTTTTGTAAAGAGCTATAATTATAATGTATCATAAGCAATTTTTTATATTAGAATTACAATAGTTACTACACAGCTTTTTAGGTGGAGGGAGCTTTGAATATATGGTGTATAAAAGCTTTTGAGAGAATTTAGGAGCTCTTATGTCTAAAATTTAAAAAATTCCGTAATTTGAATCAGGACGATTCAAGCCGCGAAAGTCCCAAGGATGGGACATTTGAGCGGGTAGGAATTTTTTAAATTTTGGGCATTAGAGCTCCTTAATGAACGGTTGGCTTTTATACACCATATATTCAATGCGGACTCCACCTAAAAAGTTGTGTCGCATAGTGCTTATTTTATAACTTTTTTCCTTCTTCGTCTTTATTTATATACTCATTACAAACTATGTTTGAAAGTTTCTCTTTATTATTAAGCTCAGGATTTTGTAGAACTCTATCCAAAAGAGCTTGAAGTATTTCTCCTATTTGCTTTCCCTGTTTTATACCTAAATTTATTAAATCACTTCCATTAATATTTAATTCCTTCATATTTAACGGCTGCTTTTCCTTAATTATAGTTTCACATTTAGCTTTGAGTGATAAAATTTTGCTATAATCATGATACTCTTCTGCTAAACCTTCAATATCTGCTATTTGAAGTTTAAATAAACCCTCCAAATTTTCAATTTTTACTCTGTTCATAAATTTCTTAATGCTGTAAGTTTTTATTTTATCGAACTTGCTCATATGCTCATAAATCAATATATAAACTGTATCTATAGTTTTGTTATCAAACTTTAACCTTGTCAATATTTTTTTTGCAATTTCAGCACTTACTTTATTATGTCCATAAAAATGTCCTATACTTTTATCATCCATTGTAAAGCATTCTGGTTTTCCTATATCATGAAGCAGTGCTGCTAATCTAATCTTAATGTTATTAGGAGCATTATCTAGTACTGATAACGTATGATAAAAAATATCTTTATCATGATGTACATTATGCTGATTAAATCCAATACAAGGAATTATCTCTGGTAAAATATATTTCAAAAGATTAGCTTCCTTTAAAGCTAAAATTCCATTACTGGGTTTATGTGATATTAAAATTTTGCAAAATTCTTCCCTGATACGTTCTACACTTATATTTTTTATTAGATTACAATTCTTTTTAATAGCAATAAAGGTTCCTTCAAAATCCAATTCAAATTCAAGTTCGGAAGAAAATCTCACCGCCCTAAGCATTCTTAATGCATCTTCATTAAATCTCTCATCAGCATTTCCAACACATCTAATAATCTTGCTATTTAAATCAGAAACTCCATTGAAATAATCAATTAAACCTTTATCTTCATTATAAGCCATTGAGTTAATTGTAAAATCCCTGCGTGATAGATCCTCTTTTAACGAAGTTGTAAAAGTAACATTATCAGGATGCCTGTTGTCCAAATATTCTCCATCTACTCTATAAGTTGTAACTTCATAAGGATTGTCATTCATGACAATAGTTACTGTTCCATGTTTTATTCCTGTTTCTATAACTCTAAATCCTTCAGTCTTAAATATCTCTAAAGTCTGCTCTGGTAGTGCATTTGTAGTTAAATCCCAATCATTGGGTTTCCTATTTATTAAACTATCTCTTACACATCCACCTACAACATAACTCTCATATCCTCTATTTTTTAAAATTTTCATTATATGTTTTGCATCCTGTGGTATAAAAATCTTATGATCATCCATTGTTTATTGTACTCCTATGTTAATTTTCATTGTTATAGCTTAACTTTCGCATATACAATATTTTCAAACTGCAAAAGTTGAGCCATTAACCATTAAATTATATCATACTAATCTGGCTAAAATATTTTTCATTACATATTCTATACTGCCTTTCAGTTTTAATTCCATAAACAATTACTTTAATTCAACAAACCTACTTATGCCTTATATTAGTATTATAATATCTTTATTAGCTTTATATATTTCAACTTTAGCACATACAAAATTTTAACTTACTAAAATTAATTATGGCAATGTAATTAAATGTGTATACCTAAAGTTAAAATCAAAACTTCCACTGCACTTTAATGTCACATGATTTTTTACAAAATTTACATTTTTTATTATCGTATTTTTTTAAAATAATTGCACATATTAATAGCATAAGGGACATAACAGTTGAACGCAGACTTCTATAGGCTCCTTTAAGCGGGGTATATACAGGTCGACCAAAGACTATATAATGGTCATTAAAAATGGCTGTTATATAGTCAGAGGGAAGATCTTATAGGGTGGAGAAAAGTTTTATTATAGTCGACATCGATCAATTGATTATAATGAGATTCCAATTTATTCTATAAGGTCGAGTTAAGACTACTCAGGGTGCCGACGGATTAAATAAAGCACAATTCATTATGGCCTTACCCATAATTTTGTAAGTTTTACTTTATTCCTGTTGATTCTATGCAGCCGAAAGGTTGTATATGGTTAAGTAGGTATCTTGTTTAGTTGAACGAACCATGATTATAGGTTGTGATTTGCTCTATTATGGTGGCAATATCATAATAGGGTGATAAGCTATCTATAATTGTGCAAGGTAGATTGTTATATTCTTTATATGTAATTCTGGAATTTTATAATAGATTCCAGTTAAAAATAGAAGAGGTCATCTTAATGGTAAATATACTATTAAAATGGCCTTTTTTATATTTATTTTAAATAAAACATCTTGAAAAAAAGTAATAATTATTCTTACTTATTTTATGCAAAAGCTTACACGAGGAAGTTGTTACAAATTGTAATTTATATAAGAATGATATATAATATATGCGAAATATTATTTTAATTAATTAAGTTATATGAAAATAATTTGGAGGCTACCAAAATGAGAAGAAAGGATTTTTCTGATTTTGAAGATCAAATCAGAGATACGTTGAAAAATACATTTGATGCTATAGACTTTGCTGGATTAAAAGATGATATTGACAATAGAACTGAAAATTCTTTAAATGAAGTTAAAGCAAAGTTAAAAGATAGTTCTCAATACTTTAATGGAAAAATAAAAGGCAAAAGACATTATAGAAACAAAAGTATGACTTACAAGGACACAAATAATAAACAAATCTATATTGCTAAAAAACCAGTTGGACGCGTATCAGGAATACTTTATACAATCCTTGGGTTTGTTGGCAGCATAGCTTTATGTGTTACGCTGATTTCATACTCTATATTCATTTCTTTTATACATATACTTTCAACAGTTAACTTTATCACTTTGGGACTTTTATTTTCTTTTTTTATTGCAAGTATAGCTTTAACTTTAAGAGGTATTAGTTTAAGAAAAAGGATAAAGCGTTTTAAAAGCTACGTAAATACACTCAATGGTCTTGATTATTGTTCAATAGAAGACTTAGCATCTGATTCTAAAAGAAATACTAAATTTGTTATTAAAGATTTAAGAAAAATGATTGATTTAAATATGTTTCCACAGGCACATATTGATGATAAAAAATCATATTTCATGTTAAATGATGAAGTTTATGAAAATTACTTAGATTCACAAAAAGCTCTTAAGCGCCGTAATGAAGCTGAATTAAAAAGACAAGAAGAATTAAACAATCCAGAAAAAAAAGAATTGAGAGATGTAATTGAACTAGGAAAAAACTATATTCAACAGATAAGAAGTGCAAATACAGCTATTAACAAAGAAGAATTTTCGATAAAATTGTGTAGACTTGAAAATGTTGTAATCCAAATATTTAATCATTTAGAAAATAATCCTCAAAAGCTTAATGAAGTTAATAAATTTACCAATCACTATCTTCCAATTACATTAAAGCTAGTTAATTCTTATAAAGAGCTAAATGAACAGCCAGTTCAAGGTACTAACATAAAAAATGCAAAAAATGAAATTGAAAGAAGTATAGATATTATAAATACTGCCTTCGAAAAACTGTTAGATGACCTATTTGGTGAGGTAGCTTTAGATATTTCTACAGATATTTCTGTACTTGAAACACTATTTACACAGGAAGGACTGACTAAAGAGGATTTTAAAAAGTAACAGCTAAAAAACAAAGGAGGTAAATTAAAATTGAATAATGAATTTAAGGAAAATGTTGATATGAAACCAAGCTTAAACTTTGAGCCTTTTCAAGATGAGCTTCCAATTACTAAAGTAAAAGAGGAAAATAATCAACCAGATGTTCTTGATGATAGCTATTTAACAGAAGAAGAAAAAAAATTAGTTGATGAATTTGTTGATAAAATCGATATAAGTAATACAAATTCAATCCTTCAATATGGAGTAGGTGCTCAAAAAAAGATTGCAGATTTTTCTGAAACTGCCTTAAATAACGTAAAAACTAAGGACTTAGGAGAAATAGGCGACATGCTTTCTAATGTGGTAGTTGAACTAAAAAATTTCGATACTTCAGAAGAAAAAAAAGGATTTTTTAGTTTTTTCAAAAAAACTTCAGAAAAAATTGATCACATGAAAGCAAAATATGACAAAGTTGAGGGAAATATAAATAAAATTTGTAATACTCTTGAAAAACATCAAATACAACTTTTAAAAGACATTGCTATGCTTGATAAAATGTATGAAATAAATAAGGTATACTTTAAGGAACTTTGCATGTACATTTTAGCTGGAAGAAAGAAGCTTTCAAAGCTAGAAAAAGAAGAACTTCCTATACTAGCAGAAAGAGCAAGAATTAGCGGACTTCCTGAAGATGCACAAGCAACAAATGATTTTGTATCTCTTTGTAACCGCTTTGAGAAAAAGATTCATGATCTTGAACTGACCAGAATGATTTCTCTTCAAATGGCTCCACAAATTCGCTTAGTTCAAAATAATGATTCTTTAATGTCTGAAAAAATACAATCTACCATTGTTAATACAATTCCACTATGGAAGAGTCAGATAGTATTAGCTCTTGGAGTTGCTCATTCTAGTAATGCAGCTAAGGTTCAAAACGAAGTAACCAATATGACAAATGAACTTCTACGTAAGAATGCAGAAACACTTAAAATGTCAACTATAGAAGTAGCCAAAGAAGCTGAACGTGGAATTGTTGATATCGATACTCTTCGTCAAACAAATGAATCATTAATTTCTACTCTTGATGAAGTACTTCGTATACAAACAGAAGGACGCCAAAAGCGCAAAGAAGCTGAAGCAGAATTACAAAGCATTGAAGAACAATTAAAAAATAGGCTTTTAAAGCTTAGATAGATAATGAATCATCTTTTTATATGTTTAACTTTAGCTTACATTTGTAAATTATAACTAGCAAGGCTAAGATTGTTTTCTACTCAAAATACTCATATTTAAAATCAAGAGGTCATCTTAATGGTAAATATACCATTAAAATGACCTTTTTTATATTTAGTTTTTTTAATTTATCTTTAGATATTATTTGAGCTCTAAATCCTAAAAACTACTTTTAACAGTTTGAACCACTCTTTTAATATTTATACTTTTAATCATTTCTATATAAGATTTTTCTTTATTTCCTGTTATAAAGTATCCATAAGGAATATGACTAATAGCTTTGATTAAAATAGTATTTACTATACAGGAAGAAATCCATAAAACTGTTCCTACGGCTAACCAATCTCTTATGCCATATTTAAACATTATTATCTTTAAGATTGATTGAATCAATAAAACATGGGATAAATAGCTTCCAAAGGAATACTTTCCAAAGAAATTAAATATACTATATATTACAGCTCTATTAGATAGCATAACAGAAATTATATACCAAGCCAAAATAGAAAAAACAAAATAAAGCAAATATATTGATCTGACAAATGGTACCATATTCATCTCATCTAAATATGCATATGTAAATAAACCTATGTATATTATAATTATTAAAACTTTAAATTTTAAAACTGTTCTTTTAAAAACCTCATAATTCAATGCTATATATATTCCCATTACAAAATATAAAAACCAGAAAAAAGGTGATATATTTATAATTTTCATTTGAACTGCTGTTGGATTATTGAATATAAAATGTATTACCTTATCTGAAATTACATTTTCATATTTTGATACTTCATAATATGATAAAGTTATACTAACAAAAACAAAAAACCTTAAAATAAAATTTTGAACATGTACTTTTTTTAAAATCCATAAAATCAACGGTAGGTATATAAATAATCTCACTGCCATTCCCATATACCATAAATGATAACCAGCATCTCCTGATAATACCTGCATACATAAATCAGGAATATTAATATTTTTCTTAAAATAGTGCATATATACAATTGACCATAATACATATGGTATAAATATGTATACTGCTTTTTTTATATAATATTTTTTTATTACAAATTTTTTTATAGATGAATAAGAAATTACTATTCCACTAATACAAAGAAAAGTTGCCACTGCTGGCTTTGCTAAAGTATACATAAATTTAAATATTTCATAGTAAAAATAACTGATACCTTTTATATTAAAATACCCACCCATAGTATGTTGTTCTACTACAAAGATAAAAGCAAAAGCTCTTAAAACATCTAATTCCTTTAATCTATCATTTTTCAAGTCATTTCCCCCTGCCTAATTTAACTGTTTGTCCATATTGCATTATAGCACAAGCTTCTAAAAAGCATCATAAAACATTGCACTTTTAAAATAATTTTTACATTTAATTTAATAAATTTCCTCTTTTTTCCTTGTATTTTTTCAAAAAAACTGCACATATTAATAGCATAAGGGACATAACAGTTGAGCGAAGACTTATATATGCTCATTAAACTGGGTGTATATAGGTCGACCAACGATTATATAATGGTCAAAATGGCTGTTATACAGTCAGAGGGAAGATTTTATAGGGTGGAGAAAAGTTTTATTATAGTCGACATCGATCAATTGATTATAATGAGATTCCAATTTATTCTATAAGGTCGAGTTAAGATCACTCAGGGTGCCGATGGATTAAATAAAATAACATTATTATGGTGTTAACTATAGTTTGTAAATTTTACTTTATTCCTTTCGATCCTATACAGCCGAAAGGTTGTATAGGGTTGAGTAAGTATTCTGTTTGGTTGAACGAACCATGATTATGGGTTGTGATTTGCTTTATTATGGTGGCAATATCATAATAAGGTGATAAACTATCTCTAATTGTGCAAGGTAGATTGTTATATTCTTTATTGATTCACTGAAATTTTAAAAATGAATTTCAGCTAAAAAGTTGAAGGATCATCAATATAGTAAATATACTACATTGATGATCCTTCTCTTTTTTTATTATTATTTTTCCTAAAGGCTTTAAAATTCTTTTGACCTCCAGAAGTTTTCCTTGGTAAACATTACCGTTTAATTTAATTTTACATTTTTCGATAATAAAATTAGTATAACAAATTAGAAAACAATGGAGGTATATGAAAATGAAACAAAAAAAGGTATTTTCACTAGTCTTAGCCCTATTCTTAACAATTTTTAATTTCAGCATTGTTTTAGCAAAGCCTCGATCATCACAACCACCACCTTCAGCACCTACTGGTCTTGCAGTAACAAATATAACTTCTTCTGAAATTAGTTTAACTTGGAATACTGTATCAGGTGCTTCAGGCTATAAGTTGTTTAGAGCAACTAACTATGATTCTAATTATACTCAAATAGCTACACTAACTTCTAATACTTACAAAAATACAGGATTAAGTGCTTCAACTAAGTACTGGTATTTTGTAAGAGCATATAACTCTTATGGCACTTCTGCTGATTCAACTCACGTAAGTGCTACCACTAGTCAAATAGTTGTACCTTCTTCTAGTAAAATAGTTTTAGGCTTTGCAACTTACTATTATTCTGGTGACAGCTCATCCTATAATTCTATGGTAAATAATTCTACTATGATAAATGAAATTGCAACAGATACCTTTACTACAGATGGCCTAGGAAACATTAGCGGTATAATTCCATCAAGTCAAACATCATATGCTAATAGTAATAACATTAAACCTTATGCCATGATAACAAATAATTTCGATGGCAGTATAGCTAAAACATTATTAGAAAGTTCAACTAATAGACAAACCTTGATTAATAACATATTGAATGCTTTAAAAGCTAATTCATACAAAGGAGTTAATGTGGACTTAGAAGGAGTTTACTACTATGATAGAAGTTACTTCACTACTTTTATGAGTGAACTTTATAATACACTACACCCACAAGGTTTTGCAGTTACAATTTCTGTACCAGCTAAAACCTATGACAGCACTACTGATTCCTGGACTGGAGCTTTTGATTACGCTAAAATAGCAAATTACTCCGATCAGGTAGTTTTAATGGCATACGATGAACATTATCCAGGCGGCTCACCAGGAGCAATTGCCTCAATAAACTGGGTTAAAAATGTTATAAA
The DNA here is from genome assembly GCF_000633595.2 of Clostridium drakei. GTDB lineage: Bacteria > Bacillota > Clostridia > Clostridiales > Clostridiaceae > Clostridium_AM > Clostridium_AM drakei. The sequence continues at coordinate 53,511 of NZ_JIBU02000022.1, forward strand.
CTACGCATCCACAGTAATTCCTGCAAATAAAATTCTACTTGGTTGTGCAGCTTATGGCTACGATTGGTCATCAAATGGAACTAAAGCATATAGTATTAATGGAGTTTATAATCTAGCTTCAAATTATGGTGCGCAAATACTGTGGGATTCAGTTTCACAAAGTCCTTACTTTAATTATACAGACGCTAGTGGTATAAAACATGTTGTATGGTTTGAAAATAGTACAAGCCTTTCATACAAATTAGATTTAGTAAATAGTAGCAATATTTTAGGTATTGCAATTTGGAGATTAGGTTTAGAAAATACGGATTATTGGACAACTATAAAAACAAAACTCGTAAATTAGATAATAAAATATTTTTGGTTTAAATAAACATAGCCAAAAACACTATCACACTTATTGAATTCAATAAAGTTGATAGTGTTTTTTTATAGATTACTATTTAAGTGCAATTCTAGTTACTTTACCATTAGAAAGTGCATATATATATTTATCTTGTATTTCTATAAAGTTTCCGGTATATTGTGTTTCTGCATTAGTTACTGCATTTTTAACAGAATTTTTCGATTGATTTTTTATATATATATTACCACTGTTAGTTATAACTATATTGCTTTTGTCTGTTATCTCTGGTAACTTTAAATTTTTCCACTCAGATGTAGAGTTTTTCAAATCTCCAAACAATATACTGCTTATCTTACCACTTTGTGAAATTCCTATATACACTTTGTCTTGAGTATCAGTACCTAGTAAAACCTTCTTACCATTATCCTCAAAATCCATACTAGAAATATTAGTTGATGTTTTTTCATCACCTTTTTTATTTTTAACTATAGTTACAATTACATTTTTAATTTCTTCTTCTTCCCTATCTTCATAAACTAAATCAGAAGCAAGATTTAATATTGAAATATTACCTATTTCATTATTAGGAGTTTTAATTTTTTCAATCTGATTCATAACATTGCTCCTGTAAATATCACTTTTACCACTTTTGTGTAAAACTTTTGTATACATTACATGACTTGCTGTAGACAATGTAATATTCTCTATTTTATCATTTTTGCTGTCCAATTCAATTATAAGTGGCTTCATATCGTGATCTGTTAATTGATTCTTACTATTTTTAATAGGATTGTAATTATAAAAATTTATTCTATCTCTACTATCCTTTTCACAAATTAAGATCCAATTACTATCTGGCATCCATTTAAAATAACAAATAGATGCATTTTCCTTAGTCTCTACACTTTGAATTTTTTCATCCTGAGTATTAACTATCTTTAATTCCTTATTTTCACAATATGATATATACTTTCCATCAAATGAAACTTGAATATCTTCTGCATTTTCAGGAATTTTGACTTCATTATATGTTTTTTTCTCTGATTTTGTAGTACTTTTTGTTTCCTTATAATCTGAGGATGTTCTAGAATAAGCTTTATCCAAATAAAAGAACATCCCTGATTCAATTATTGCTGCAATTATGCTCCAAATTAACAGTTTTTTTAACAAATTCATAATATTACAACTCCTATACAATCATATAACTATATATTTTAATATACAGTAAAATTCATATTCAATTCTCTTATTATTCAATATATATTTCAAATAATGATTTACTTAATTTATTGCTTTTCTGGTTCCACATACAAAGCTGTAGGAACTGTTCTTTCTCCATCCCATTCATTTGGACTATTGATTACCTCACCTTCATAATACATTGTACTTGAGTATCCTCCATCTAACCTTCCTGCATTAATTGCACCATGATCATATAATATTCTCTGTAAATCATAGAGACTTGCTCCAAGCTTTACTAAACTTTTTCTACCATCTGTAACTAAAAGCAAAACTGTACCATCAGCTTTTTGACCTACTGCTGTTCTTGGATTAGCTCCATCACATTGAGGATCATCTATTTGCTTCTTACCATCTATAATAAGCGTAGGAGCTAAGAAACATACTGCCTCAGTTACATTATGTGCTTTAAGTTCATTTATACTATGATCACCTACTATTAATTTTCCTTCTTTTGTGAAAGCTATTACATTTGATGGGGTATCCTCATCGCAGTCTTTATATATTACTTGTCCATTAGAAATAACAAAACCTCCTGGAGTTGAACCAACTCCAGCATAATTTTTATCAACAAAAGAACCACCATTAACAGCAGCAACAGCATTTCTTTCTTTAGCCATTTCACTAGTTTTTTGTCCTCTATCTGAATACTTAGTATATGCAATTTTTATTCTAGTAGGATCTTTTATTTCTAAAAGATAACCATCAAATTTTTTATCACTTATTTCATATTTAATTATCTCTGTATCATTTTTATGCTGTACATTGATTTTATCAATATCTTCATCAGCTTTTGTATCAGTACTTTTGGTATTGCCAACCAGCGACTGTATTTTATCCTTTGATAAAACCATCTCCACCAAGTATCTATGTCTTGAGCCCCATACCATTCCCACTAAAGTCTTTTTTACATTTTGAAAAGGCCCATACAATACGTAAAATGGTGAAGTAATTGCTATAAAAAAGATTATATAGAGAATAAATGCTATAAATTTTTTAAATGAAAATTTATGTTTTTGCTCATTATGCTTATGTTTACGTTCATGTTTTGCCATTAAAATATTCCTCATTTCCTACTTTATTTTTATCTTTGTGCTTTCTATATCTTTCGAAAATTGTTGTGAATCATTATCATAATTAAGCTGATTTATTACTAAATAAAGTTCCTTGGAATCTCTAAAATAAGAACTTTGAAAATTCATATTTAAACAGTTATCAGAATCCATTTCTTCTAAATCATTATCTGCAAATAAATATTTATTACCTTTCTCATCAATTAAATAAGGTAACTTACTATTATCTATTTTTTCATTTTTTATTATTTGACGTCCTATTGAATAACACTGTGCTGAATTTATGGTATTTTTCCCCAACTCTATTCTCATTTCAATATGTGTAGGATATATTTTTAAAGCTTTTATATTAAAATCTGTGCTATTTTCCCTGAATTTAATATTGTTATACACTTCAGGTTTTTTATATTTTAAACTTTGATAAGCATTTATATCAAATTTCCACTGACCAGATATACTTATTGGTTCTCTCTTAAAATTTGAAAAAAAATCTTCATACTTATTTTTTGAATAACTCATCTTATAAGCCTCAGTTAAACTTAAAAATTCTAAATTCAATTCATTTGGTATCTTACTTCCATTAATACTTGACAATTCTATGCAACCATAGCTTTCTCCACTTTTCGAATAATTTTTAAAACTGTTACCAAGTGAGGCAACTACACAGCTATATTTCTTATTATATGTCAATAAATAATCCCCATCCTTATGATCTAGTTTAGCGGGAAGTTTGGAATAATAATTAGAAGTACTATCTAAAAGTAGATTATCATCATTATCAGTTATTTTAAAATTTTGTAAAAGAAGATTTTTAAGCTCTTCTTTATTTATTTTGCCATTTAAAGTATAGAATATAAACAAATTTTTATCATCACCAACTATATTGTTTATAGTAACTTTTATATTTTTATTTATTTTTGATTCATCTATACATTGAGATGCCCCTTCTTTTACTGCATTCCCTATATTTTTATCATAGTAATACTGAAGTTCGCGAGTTATTGCTTGTCCAATAGTTACATTATTTATAGCTTCAGCAAAAACTGGTATAAATTTAACACTAGTCATAAATATAATAGATATTGATGCTGCTGCCAATGTATATTTAATTAATTTTGTTTTAATTATATTTTTTTTCTTATCTTTTTTCGCTTTTTTAATAGCTTTTGCTACTACATCATCAAGTTTTTCTGAAACTTTTATTTGTTCAAAACCATTCTTAGGTTTAAAATCCATCTAAACAAACTCCTCCCTCAACTGAATTCTTAATTTTTTTAAAGCTCTGTGTATATAGACTTTTACAGTTCCCTCAGGAATTTCAAGCGTATTAGATATTTCAGAAATAGTCATATCTTGAAAATACTTTAAAATAATTATAGTTTTTGATTTTATATTTAAACTATCAATAGCATTATAAAGATCAATACATTTAGGTATATCTGTTTCTAGATCTAAATTACTAATGCTAAAATTTTCAATTTTTTCGTATTCATCAATTAAAATAACTCTCCTATTCTTCTTTAAACTATTTATAGAATTATTTATTAATATTCTTGTAATCCAAGTTTTAAAAAATTTTGGATTTTTTAATTTATTTATATCCATATAAACTTTATATATGGTATCGCTTACAATATCTAAAGCTTCTTCTTCATTTTTTAAATAAGCAAAGGCTATTTTATAAAGATTTTCTTTATGACACTCTATTAATTCACTAAAAGCTATATCATCCCCTTTTTGAGCTTTAATCACTGTATCAATATCATTCATCTTTTCACCTCTTTAATTGGATAATACAAAGACCATATAAATTAGACAATCTTACTATATAAAAAGTTACACTTCAAACATACTTTTTTAATAATGTCAGTATATCATATTGTACTATATCAATTATATTTTATTTTGTCACTATCCTAATCACATAACAAATAAATAATATAGTTCATAATGTGTTATTTAATTCTACCATAAGATCAAAACTTTAAGATTTTTGAAGATATTAGGAGCTTAAGGTCAATATAAAGTTTATTACCACTTAAAAAGAGATATTTTAAAGTTTGTTAAAAGGTATGAGTAACTATATAATAAGTTTATAATTTAAAATTAAAAAATTATTTAAATTGTAATTTTAGGAGGAATTTTCATGGGAATATTAAAAAAAATCAACAACATTTTTAGAGCAAAGGTTAATGGTGCATTGGACGATATAGAAAATCCAATTGAACTTTTAGACCAAAAATTAAGAGACATGGATGAAAGTTTAAATAAAGCCAAGATTTCATCTGCACAAATTTTAGGAAATGTTCATGAAATAGAGAAAAAAATGGATACTGCTAAGAAAACTTCTGAGGAATTTGATGAAAAAGTAAAACTTGCCATGAGCAAGGGTAATGAAGAATTAGCAAAAAAAGCCTTAGCCAAAAAAATTGAAGCTGATAAATCTTATGATTCATTAAAATTGAGCTATGAAGATGCCTTTAAAAAAGGTGAATCTATTAAGAAAAAATTAAAAGAACTAGAAGAGGAAATTCAAAAGACTAGAACCTATAGAGATGAAGCTGCCGCGAGATATAACAATGCAGAAGCTAGTAAAAAGGTTAATGAAATTTTATCAAATGTAGATACTGGAAGTAATAAAATAAATTTAGATGATATCGAAAGAAAGATTGAGAAAAAAGAAGCTTTAGCAGAGGGTTTAAATGACTTAAGAGAAGATAATTCTTTAGATAAGGAATTTGAAAAATTGAATGAAGTAAATTTAGATGAAGAATTAAAAAAATATCAAAAATAATTCATAAGGAGTATCAACTCCTTATGAATATTTAATTTAATTAGAAATTACAAATATTCTAAATAATATATTCACAATTTATCCATTATATTGTAATATTGAGTTAATAATCATTTTTTATAGGAGGTACTCATATGTTTTTAGAAGAATTTAATAAGAAAGAATCTGTTGTGTTTATTAATCTTGTTCAACTTTTAGCTAATGCAGATGAAATTTTGGCTGAAAATGAAAAAAACTTAATAGCTGATTATATGAAAGAACTTTCATTAACTAATGAAAATATAAAAAGCTTATCTTTTCAAGAATCAATAAGTGAACTGAAAGCTTCTACAGACAGAATTAAGAATATAATATATTTTGAATTGGTCGGTGTTGCCATATCAGATGGATCTTATGGTTCTAAAGAAATAGAATTCTTAAACAAGTTGGCTTGTGAATTTAACATAAGCAAAGATAAACAACAAGATTTTTTAGACTATTTTAAAAAGGTAAAAGATACTTATGATATAACTTGTGTTGACTATAAAAGTAAAATAGAATCATTAAAAAAACTAGCATTAAGTTTATTATAAATATAAATTCCATTTTAATGCAAAATAGCTGTTGCACTAACGAATTTACATACAATATATTGTATTATTTATCATTAGTGCAACAGCTTATTTATTTACATGAATTTTTAACTAATCACAAAATAATTGATTTTAGAATCAAATCTTAAATTTAGATACAATTTGTTGCAACTTATCAGCACTTTGTTTATTATCCTCTGATGTAGATTTTATATCGCCAAGCTTTTCATTTATACCAGCTGCCTTGCTAGCTATTTCTGTAACACCTCTAGCACCATCACTTACAGTGTTAGCTACTTCCCCTATAGCAGTAGTTATACCTGCAATAGATGAACTTAATTCTTCTGCAACAGCGCTAAAATCACTCATAAAATTATTTACTGTTTCTGCATCATTATTATATTCTTCTCCAGTTTTCACCAAGTTACTATAATCATCTAAAACAGTTTCATTAATAAACTTAAGAAGTTTTGATGAATTATTTGACAAATTTTGTACTGCTTCTACAACTTGACCAACTACATTCTGGATGTTGTTAGCTGTAGTTGCAGATTCTTCAGCTAATTTACCAACCTCATCCGCTACCACAGCAAAGCCTTTTCCTGATTCACCAGCCCTAGCTGCTTCTATAGATGCATTAAGAGCCAATAAATTGGTTTGTTCAGTAATATCAAGTATATCAGCAGACAATAAATTTATCTTTTCAATAGACTTAGAATTTTCAATAGCTTTTTCCAAATCATTTTTTACTGACATATATATTTCATTAGCCGTTTTGTTAGAGCCAAATGCAGCATTTTTTAATCTTTCGGCTCTTCCAGCAATATCGTTAGCATTAGCAGAACCACCTGCAGCTTTTTCAGCCATAGACTGTACTGCATTTCCCATTTCATCAGAAGAAGCTGAAACCTCTTCTACAGTAGCTGCATTTTCTTCCATACCTGCTGAAAGATTTTCGCTTTCCTCTGCTGTTTTTTCAGCATAGCTCTTTAACTCAATAGTCAGCTTATCTACCAATTCTGCATTTGAACTTATTGCAGCTGAAGCTGATGTTATGTTTTCAACCATTTCTCTCAAAACTTTTCTCATATTTCCTATAGAACGAGCCATTATTCCTACTTCATCATTATACTTATAGAGCTTATCAAACTCTTCAACATTCTCCAAGTCTAAATTAGCTGTCTTATCTATGAGATTAACTATTTCAACAATAGGCTTAGTAATCCTTAATGAAAATCCATAACCTATTCCTATAGCTATAATTGAAAGAAAAATAGATATACTGATTATGATACTAGTCATACCTCTAACATCCTTTAATACTTCAGATTTATCACTAGTTGTTACCATAACCCAATTTGTTTCAGGTATAACCTGATATCCTGATATTTTATCTTGATTTTTGAAACTATATTTAAGTATACTTCCCTTTACAGTTTCCCCTTTATTTAGTTTATCAGCTATAGCTTTTATTTCAGGAGTTTCTGTGATTTTTCCTATTTTATCCTTAGTAGGATGATAAATCATATTTCCTTTGTAATCCATTAAAAATGCATAACTGGATGAAAACTCACTTACTTTAGCCTTATCTAAATACTTTGAAAAACTACTGCCATATACAGCTGTACCTACATATCCTAGAATTTCATTGTTTAATTTAACTGTATTAGTAAAAACCACTATAGGATTGTTAGTTACTTTTGACATAATTACTTCGCTTATTGAACCTTTACCTTCCAAGCTTGGCTTATTATAAGATCTATCATTTAAATTTTTTCCAAGATAATCCTTATCACTATCTGCAATTATATTTCCTTTGGTATCCACTATAAATACATGCTCAAGATTTTTAGTTTCTTTCACATAATCTTGTAGTGCTAGATTCATATCCTGTTGCTGCTTATTAAAATCCTCACTATTTGGAGTATCCTTATTTACCTTAAGTAAATTTCTAACTACATTTTTTTCTGAATAAATTCTAACTGCCAACTTTTCTTTTTCAATTATTGAACTTACAGTTTCAGCTGAACGATCACATATCTGTTGTATTTCAGTATTAGTTTTGTTTCCTATTATACTACTTGACCTATTGCCAATAAAAATAGTAGTTACAACCATTAAAACAATAACTATTATTGCAATTAAAAAGGGTATTTTCTTCTTTATAGACATAAAAACAACTCCTCCCATAAATAAACATTATTTAATCCTATTCTCGTACACTTTAAAAAAATACTTAAGGTATATGAACAAATTAGTTTATTTTATAAATTATTACAATAATTTTCACATTGCTTTCCAATAGATTGATAAACAATAACGGAAGGCATTTGTTTTGATTTCACGTTGAATAGCTTACATCCATATGGGAAATTCTTATCCCATGTAATATAATAATATTTACATTTTTTACACTGTACCTTTTCTATAGTCATATATTTCATCTCCATATATATTAAAATAAAACTTTTTATTTACATTTTAACTTGGTAATATATATATAATAACAAATATATAAAAAAAAACACAATATTATGGTTTTTTTGCTTAAAATATGATAACATGAATACTTGTTACCCTGTTTATAACTTTATTTGTAAAAAAACTTATAATTTTATGTAACTTCGAAATATTAATGGCACCTAACCCAAAATATACCAGTATATGTGCCATATTGTAAGCTTAAAATATTATTATATAACTTAAAAGGGGGAGGCTATAATGAAAACATTTCAAAGTCTCGTTAATGAAACTTTAGAAGCCGAAAATTTAGACGAATTAGAAGCAGCCGCTGATTTATTCCAATTTGGTATTGAAAAAGGATATTATACTAAACAACAAGCAGATGAGTTTAACAATGCCTATTGGAAGGTAAAAAATGTTTACTTAGGCTATGAAGTTGCTAAAGAAGTAAAAGGAAGTAAATTAGATATTATTACTATAGTTTCTAATGCTCCTAACAGCGTAAAAAATGATAAAAGAAAACTTATTAGCTATGTAAATGACCGTATAAAAGCACTAAAAGGTAAAATCAAAGGAATTTAATATGTTAAATGGAAAAATCCTCAAATTTAAGGGGATTTCTTTCATTTATTTATATTTTATTTTGCAATTTTCAAGGCTTACAATAAAATTTTAATTTTCTTATTTACTTTATAAATTTCCATATTATAATATATTATGAATAATTGACTTAAGAGATAATGAAGATTAATATTAATATTAATTAATATTAAGGGTAATTTGTTTAATAATAACAAGTTACCCTTTTATCACAAGAGGTGTGCTTATGTTTAAATTAATGCCTATGGATATGAAACCAAAGGTAAATCTCAACAATAAAATTAAACCATACTTTTATATAATTAATTTTGCTCAAGATGAAGAAAGTTTGTGCAAAATGGAAATGAAATGTCTTTTCAATAAGGTTCCAAATAAAAAATATTTTTTTTCTTATCACTACATTACCACATCTAGAAGTCCATTTATAAAAGGATCTATATCCGTAATGTATACTGGGAAATCTTTAGAAGATATAATTCATAAAATTACAGTAAATAACCTAGCATATGAAAATTTCAAAGTTTCCTATGTGAATTATGGTGATGAAACCCTTAGTTATGAAAGTAGGCGTAAAATAGAATATGAAATTGGTCAAAATATAATAGGAGAAGCTGAAATGAAAAATCCTAAATTACTTTTTGGTATAACAAAAGTAAATGAAAAATGGCTGTTCGGAAAGTATGAAAAAAATGATCCAGAATGGAAGCTTCATAACCGAAAGCCATATTCATATTCTAATGCGCTTAGTTCAAGAATTGCAAGAGCAATAGTAAATCTTGCTGTTTGCAATAAACTAGATTATAAATTAGTTGATCCTTGCTGTGGTATTGGAACAGTTATTATAGAAGCTCTGTCCTTGGGAATTAATATCAAAGGTTGGGAAATAAATCCTATGATTGCTGCAAATGCGAAGAAAAATCTAAAGTACTTTTGCTATAAAAATGTAATTACTACTGGTAATATGCATGATATAAAAGATAACTTTGATGTATCAATTATAGATTTACCTTATGGTCTATTTTCATCAACTACACTTGAAGAACAAGTAGCCATAATAAAAACTGCTCGTAAAATATCAAATAAAATGATAATTATTACTTTTGAAAATATGGATAAATATATTCTTTCATCTGGTTTTAATATTTCTTATAAATGTTTTGTTTCTAAAGGTAAATTTAAAAGGCATATAACTATATGCCAGTAAGTTCAATATATAAAGTTATCAAATTGTAATAACTTATAAAATATATTCTATAAGAGCTTATATATGGTATAATAGTAGGTATTAAAAATTTTTATCATAAAATCTATAAAAAACGAAAGAGGTGTTCTATTATAAAAAATAAATATGAAACAAAAATTAATGAATATGAAATAAAAGGAAACATTGCATATGTAAAACTAGTAAAAAAAGACGGTTCAATTATTGATACTAAAATAGATGCTGATGATTTGAAAGCAGTTTTAGATAAAGGAACTTGGTTTGCTGAATGGAACAAGGAATTTAATAACTATTTAGTTCAAACTATAGTTTCTCCTTCTATAAATGGTAAAAAACATGGTGAAAAGCAGACCTTACATTCATTCATTTTAGGTGCACACACTAAAGCTCCTATTAGACATGCCAATGGAGATACGTTAGACAATAGAAGATGTAACATATCTATATATGATCAAAATAATAATGTTAATGATTATGAATTATTAGACCAAGAAACTGCTGCTGTTATATTAAGAGATAAATATGGCAGAAAAAAATCAAAGGCTATAATTGATAAGGAAGATTTAGACAAAGTAATTAATAATGGTTATACTTGGGTTTACTTTAAAAGCCATAGTGAAAATTATGCTGTAGCAAATACTTCAGATGGAAGGATTTATTTACATGATTTTATAATGAATACCGATGATGATATGATTATAAAACATATAAATCTTAACACTTTAGATAACAGAAAATCTAATTTAAAAAGCTCCTTATTATCTGAACTTTCCGAAGCTGATGGTAAAGAACTATAATAATTTACGTACTTATTTCAATGTGTTATTATTAAAATCAAAGTAATGGGCTTCAATTTTAAATTGCAGCTCATAATATTATTATACAAAATATTCTTTAAACAAAAATACCAACAAGAGCAGACTTTGAGTAAAAAGGAGTTACTTAAATTATGGAAAAAATACTATCATTATTAAAGAAAAATAAATTTACTTCCATAGTTGCTATATCATTAATACTTATTTGTGGCATTATTTACTGTTTTATATCAAACAATGAAAACTATTATGACAAAACTATAGCAAAAATAATATATATAAGAGAAACTCCATCTAAAGTCACCAATATTAATGGCGATATAGAACAAATAAAAAAACAACAAATTAAATCAATAATTATGAATGGAAACTTCAAAGGACAGGAAATTGAATTAGAAAATTCATCTTCCTATTCTGGAGTCAATAATTTAAATTTAAAGGTTGGTGACGAGGTTTTTATATCAACACAACAAGATACAAATAATAAAATAATTTCTGGAAAGATACTTAATCTTAAAAGAGATAAATATGTTGTATATATTACATCTATATTTATATTTTTAATTTTGTTAGTAGGTGGTTTTAAAGGATTTCGTTCTTTAGCCAGCGTAATTATTAACATTATAATTTTTTGCATTATAATTAAATTGTTTATACATGGCTACAATCTCATATTTATTTCTATAATAGCCAGTTTATTGTTTGTTATTTTATCCATATCAATTGTATGTGGAATAAATAAAAAAACTCTTTCTGCTGTACTTGGAACAATATCAGGAACCCTTTTGTCAATGTTGATAGCTGTTCTTGTAATACAATTAAATCATTGGAACGGAATTAAATTTGAAGAAATGGAATTTCTTACTCATCCACCAGAACAAATATTTTATATTGAAATTCTTATAGGTACTTTGGGTTCAATAATGGATATTGCAATTTCTATTTCCTCTTCTATAAAAGAATTATGTGATAAAAACCCAAATATTGAAAGTAAAGTTCTTATTAACTCGGGTAAAGAAATCGGAAAAGATATTATGGGAACCATGACAAATACGCTAGTTTTTGCATATATTAGTGGCAGCATTCCACTTATACTGCTTTTGCTGAAAAATGGTTTTTCAATTTTTTATATTATAAGTATAAATCTTTCCCTTGAATTTGTACGTGCACTTACTGGAAGTATAGGAATCATTTTAAGTATACCTATTACTATTTACATATCCGTAATACTTTTTAAAAATCATAAGATTGGAGTATTTTAAAGCTATGAATGTATCAATAGTACTATTAATTATATTGTTTGCTTTAATGGTGATAATAGGTGGCAAAAGAGGAATAAAATCATTTTTCACATTAATTTTTAACTTCTCAATTTTGTTTTTTATGCTTATACTCATTGCTGCTAAAATGGATCCAATTAAAATAACCTTTGTGGGATGTATAACCATTACTTATGTTACTTTATTTTATATTAATGGGTTGAATAAAAAGACCGTTTCGTCCCTTTTTTCAGTTACCTTAGTTATATTTATAACCATGCTTATTACATATGACATAGGAAACAACGCAAAAATACAAGGTTTTGGTGTAGAACAATCAGAAACAATTTCAGCACTATCTCTTTATGTACAATTGAACTTTTCACAAATAGTTATATGCCAAGTTTTAATTGGATTATTAGGTGCAATAATTGATGTATCTATTTCTATATCTTCTTTCATGTATGAAATGTATAAACATGATCCATCAATAAGCAAATCTTCTATATTGAAATCTGGAATGAATATTGGAAAAGATATTTTAGGAACTATGACAAATACATTACTTTTTGCATATATTGGAGGATTTATGACATTAATTATTTATTTTAATGAACTCCATTATTCAATGTCATCTATAATAAATGCAAAAGTATTTTGTTCAGAAGTTTTTCAAATATTATGTGGTGGAATAGGCATTATACTCATAATACCCGTTACTTCTCTAATTACAGCAAATATATTATATTTAAAGCCAAAATCTTAACTTAATATATAATTCTTTCTTCACCAGAATATATATTCATTTTATTTTCTCTTACAAACCCCACTAATGTAATATTAAGCTTTTTTGCTAAAGCAACAGATAAGCTAGTTGGCGCAGATTTGGATATAATAACTGGTATTTGAAGTTTGCCTGCTTTTAAAAGCATTTCCAGAGATACTCTGCCACTAAGTATTAAGATTTTATCCTTAAGAAAAACTTTCTTTAAAAGCCCTTCTCCTATCACTTTATCTAATGCATTATGACGCGCTACATCCTCTGAAATAATAATAATATCTTCCACATCACTAAGAGCAACACAATGTAAGCCTCCTGTTTTTTTAAAGTTTTCAGAAAAATTAAGATTTTTTTTCATAAATTCCAAGACCTTATTTGCTTTTAAAGTTATTTTACTAACTACTGGTGTGCAATCTATACACTGTAAAAAATTTTTAAAATCTTTTAAACTATTATCTTCTAAATTTTCTAATTCAATCTTTTTTGAATAAAAGTTTTTTCTAAAAACACTTTTATCAAAAGTCTCCACTTCAACTAAAGCTTTCACGTCATCTAGTTTAAAATATTTTATATCTTCCAATCTTTCTATAATACCTTCTGTCGACAAAAATCCTAAAGTTAACTCTTTAAGTTTTTCAGGACTGCAAAGAAGAGTGGCTATCTTTTTTCCATTAAGCAAAATTGTTAGAGGATATTCACTTACTACTAATTCACTAATGTAACTACTTTCACCATTTTCAATTTTTACAACCTTACATTCTAATAACTTGTCCATAAATCTATCTCCCTTAAAAATTTTTTTAATATAGTTGTATTTGACTAATAAAAACAGCTAATTCCGTTCTACTATTTAATTTAAGCTTTTCAAATATTTTTGTAATATAATTTTTAACTGTACCTTCTGATAAAAAAAGAACTTTGCAAATATCTTTATTACTTTTACCTTCAGCTACTAATTTTGCTACATCCATTTCTCTCTTGGTAAGCAAGTTTAATTTATACTTTTGTACTTTGTATTTATCAAGGTTTTGTTTTTCAGTACTTATAGACTTATATGCCTTAATTATTTTTGCTGCTACTTCAGGATTAAGAAGTATATTACCACTATAAGCAGTTTTTATTGCCTTTATTATATCTTCTGAACCAGCATCCTTTAATATATATCCATCTGCTCCATTTTTAATTCCTTTAAATATGTACTCATCCTCAGTAAAAGTAGTTAAAATAATTACTTTTACATCTTTATATTTTTCCTTAACAAGTTTAGTGGCCTCTACTCCATCCACCACAGGCATTCTAACATCCATAAGAATGACATCTGGTATTTGCTTTTCTAAAAATGACATTAATTCTCTTCCATTTTCAGCTTCTCCTATGATATTTATTTCTTCATCCAAGCTCAAAATCATTTTAATTCCTTCTCTTACAATTTCCTGATCATCAACTAGTAATATATTTATCATAACTTGTCACACTCCTATTATATTGGAATATTGGCTTCTATACTAAATCCTGAATTTTTTCCACTAAAATAACTTACTCTTCCATTCAGTAAACCTATTCTATTTTCAATTCCATTTAATCCGTTAGACTTTATAATTTTATCACATCCAACTCCATTATTACTTATTATTAAGTTTATCCCCTCATTACTTTTTATCATGTTTATATTAATTTCAGTTGACTTTCCATGCTTTATACTATTTGTTAAAGCTTCTCTTATAGTTTTATATATTGAATTTTTAATATTAATATCTAAATTATCCATGCTCATATCTTCATTAAAATTAATTTTTACTCCACCAGCTATCTCAAAGTTATCAATAAGATTTTTTATAGCTTCATTAAGATGTTCTATTTCCCTTTCTTCTTTAAGAGCATTAACAGCTTTTCGCAAATCATTAACACTATCCTTTGCAATCTTCTCTGATTTTTCCAATACTACCTTAACCTTATCAGGTTTAGAATCTATAACTTTCTTTGCAAATTCCAAATGCATAGTTAATGCCATAAGCGAATGTCCTAGAGAATCATGTAATTCCTGAGCAACTCTTCTTCTTTCTTTGGAAATAGTTAAATCTTCAACTCTAAGAGAATATTCTTGAAGTTTTATGTTTGCTAATTTTAATTTCTCATTTAATTGCTTTGTTTCTTCTTTCTCCACTTGAATCATTTTTATAGAATATATTATACTAGCCACAGCAAAATAACTTACTATGCTCATTCCCACATTTGATAGCTTGTCTATAGTATTGGGAATACCTATATTTAAAATAGATACTATAAAAAATGAAGTTCCATGGATCAAGAAAAAAATTTTTAACAATTTTCCTTTTACTCCAAAAAGTTCAGCCAAAGAAAAGAATATATATCCACTTGCTCCTAAACCTCTTACAAAATATTTTAGCACTGCTGCTCCACAAATAGTAAAAACTAATGACACATACTTATACTTGGAATTTTTATTTAATATTTTATTTCTTACATAATCATTAATCATTATAACTGTACTAAACAAAAATAATAGTATCATAATTGAAATTTTTTTATTAAATCCATGATGAATATCAACAAATACAAGTACTAAAAATAAATATTTAAAAACTACCACAGATTTTCTCAATATGTACATTTTTTATACGACCTCACTTAATTTAATTTAAAAATTTCATTTTGGTTATTTTAAACAACTAACTACACTTTTTAATTATATTATAGCATTATAGTTAAGTTATGGAATATTTTATATAGAAGATAATCTCTCAATTATTAAAACTATAAATCTCTAATTTTGAAAAATATATTCTTTTATATTTAATACTATATAATAAAAAACATAATATTTTTTTATTACAATTAACTAAAAAAAATACCATGAATATATATAAATTAATATCACATAATAATATCGTAGAATTTTAAAAAATAAATTTTGGAGGTATTATTATGGAAAAAAATAATTGTATCGGTTGTATTGTTTCCGAATGTAAATTTCATGCTAGAACTGAGGATTATTGCACTTTAGACAAAATTCAAGTTACTAAACATGAAAATACTGCAACAAGTACTGAGTGTACAGATTGTGGCAGCTTTAAAAGACAATAATTAAAAATAAAAAAGATGATGATGTTGTAATAACAATACAGCTCCTCATCTTTTCTATTTCAACACTTCTTTATAAATTCATCTCAATACATTTTAATTTATGAAGTAACCATTTTTCCACCATTTATATGTAGAGTTTCACCAGAAACAAAACTTGAATCTTCACAAGCTAGAAACACATAAGCTTGAGCTATCTCCACAGGCTGACCTGGTCTACACATTTCCGTATCAGTACCAAATTTGCCAACTTGATCTGCAGTAAATGAAGCTGGAATAAGAGGTGTCCAAACTGGTCCTGGTGCTACCGAATTTACTCTTATATTCCTACTTGCTAGCGAAAGTGCCATTGACCTGGTAAAGGAAGTTACAGCTCCTTTCGTTGCAGAATAATCTATCAAAATTTTATCACCTTTATATGCTGTAATAGAAGATGTATTAATAATTATACTTCCATTTTTCAAGTGAGGCATTACTGCCTTTGTCATATAAAACATTCCAAAAAAATTAGTTTTAAATGTTTTTTCAAGCTGTTCACTTGTAATGTCTTCTATACTATTTTGAGGATGCTGCTCTGCTGCATTATTTACAAGTATATCTATCTTTCCAAATTCTTTTATTACATTTTCTACAGCTTTTATACAAAGACTTTCATCTCCTATATCTCCTGATATGATCATACATTTTCTTCCTTTTTCCTGTATTATTTTTTGAGTTTCTTTAGCATCCTCATGTTCATCAAAATATACTATGACTATATCTGCACCTTCCTTAGCATATGCAACTGCTACAGCTTTACCAATTCCACTGTCCCCTCCCGTAATTAATGCAATTTTATTACTTAATTTATTTGCTCCTTGGTAATTAATGTTATCATAAATTGGTTTTGGATTCATAAGCGACTCTAATCCTGGTTGTTTATCCTGCTTCTGAGGAGGTATTGTTTTTGGGAAATCCATACTTTTATCTTCCTTTCATTTAAAATAATATTTCTTCTTAATATCTATTATTACTCATTAAAATCTTTATTATTTATTATATAAATTGAAAAAAGTTTTTCTATATATTATACTAATCATAAATTGAAAATCTCATTATATAATTCGTCGTTTTTATTATTAATTTAAAAGAAAGGAGATAATTATGAGAAAAAAATATATAACTTATCCTTCCGATATGCCAGTTTCAATATCTTTAGAGAATGTAATAAATTATCCCATGCATTGGCATAATTCCATAGAAATTATTTATGTTCTTAAAGGTAAACTCAATATCACTATAAGTTCAGATAATTATGAACTCATAGAAAAGGACATAGAAATAATAAATTTAGATGAACCTCACAGTATTATAAGTAATGATAAAGATAATAAAGTTTTAGTTTTTCATATAGATCCTTATTTTTTTGAAAAATATTACAGTGATATTGAAAATATGTTTTTCTTCACCAACACTACAGATGATAGAGCTCAGGAAAGTGAAAAATACGATGCTTTAAGAACATTTTTGGCTAAAATGACCTGTGAAGCAGTTCAAAAACAAGATAACTATGATAAAGAAATACAAGTTATTCTCATAGATCTTCTTTATCACCTTATAAACAATTTTCACTATTTGATGTATGAAAACGAAGATTTAAAAGAAAAAGAAGAGCAATTAGAGAGATATCATAGAATTTCTAAATACATATTTAATAACTCTAACGATAACATAACACTCCAAGACATAGCAAAAAAGGAGTTTTTAAGTACTGATTACTTGTCGCATGGAATAAAAGATGTTACAGGCTCAAGTTTTACAGATTTATTGAATTCAAATAGAGTTCAAGAAGCTTTAAAACTTATCTTAGATACAGATAAAACTATATCCGAAATCTCAGAAGAAGTAGGATTTTCCCACACTAGATATTTTAATAAACATTTTAAAGCTCATTATAAATATACGCCTCTTCAATATAGAAAAAAATTTAAAGTTGATGATGAAAAGTTTGAAGCTCAAAAAATCATTAAATTCTTTGAGTTAAATGAAAGTCTTGAATATATAACTTATTATCTAGAAGATTATGATAGATTTAACTACGAAGATAAAATAACAAAAATAAATATAAACATGGGTGAAGATATTGGTGAATTTAATAAGTCCTTTAAAAATGTGCTAAACGTAGGAGATGCCTTTGATCTTCTTTTAGAAGATAATAAAGACATACTTGAAGTTCTTCAGGAAGAAATAGGCTTTGAATACGCAAGACTTTTAAATGTTTTTAGTCAAGATATGTGTATTTTTCCAGGTTCTAAATTTTATAATTGGAATAGAACCAGTGATGTATTTGAATTTTTAGATACCCTTAATATAAATCCACTTATAGTTATAGATGATAAAAACTTTTCCACTGAAGATTTATTAAAAGTTTTAAAGTCATTTTTAAATTATTTTGGCGAATTAGACAATTTAGATTTATACTCTTTTAAATTTGAATTCAGTTCAACTGTGTCAGATAACGCCAAAAATAAAATAATAGAACTCTTATGTAATGACTATGAGTTAGAAGTGTCAGATAAGCCATTCTATACTAATGATAGTATAGAATATATTTATGATACAACATATATGATGCCATACATTATTAACAGTGTAATAAAAAATACAAATTCTTTGAATTTTTTAAGAGCCTTTGATGTTTTAGATAAACAGGTTAACTTAACTAATGAAGTATTTTTTGGATATCCTGGTCTCATAAATGATAAAGGAATAAAAAAGCCTTCCTATTATGCCTATTACTTATTGAACAAGCTAGGAGATACATTAGTTGATAAAAATGATGGATATATAGTCACAAAATCCGATAAAGAATATCAAATTTTACTTTATAATCACAATGATGACATAGATAAACTTATCCCATTTAAAAATTTTTCAAAGCTTAGAGCTGTAAAAAATGCTGTTGCACAAAAACTTTCATTAAATATAGTAAATATACCTTCATCTATAAAAATAACTACTTACGAAATAAATGAAAAATCCGGTTCATCATACAACTATTGGGTTGATATGGGAAAACCTAAAAGATTGAGTAAAGAAGAAAAACAAATTCTTCATAAAGCCTCTTTTCCTAATATACATTTTAAAAATCTAAAGAAAAGTACTGTATTTAATCTGCAAATTACTCTCAGAGGCTATGGAGCTTTACTTATCTTGATAAAAGAGGCTTAATAATACCTAAAAACAGGTGTTATTAAGCTATTCTCTTGCTTTGTCTATTTTGTCAACACCTCATAATTGTACTTTTCTTCTGAACCTTTAAGTGAATGTAAATTTCACCCAAAACCATTATAATTTAATTAAAGAGATAAGTAAGCAGAGATTATTCTTTAAATGTCCTAACTTACTTTTCTGAAATTTGAGGTGAAATTTATGGAAATTGACAGTAATATTTTTGCAAAAGAAAAAATTAAAAGAACCCTTTTTAAATTTGCCGTACCTGCTATATTTGCACTGTTAGTATCGGAACTTTACAATATTGTAGACACAATATACGTAGGTCACTACATAGGAGTTACTTCACTTGCAGCTATAACAATAGCATTTCCTATTCAAAAGCTACTTATAGCTCTTGGTCTTTTAATCGCTATTGGTACTTCAACTTATGCTGCTAGAAGCTTAGGTGAAAATAACATTTCAGAATTTAAAAAATTAATAGTTACTTCTTTAACTTTAGTTTTAACTCTCTTAACGCTAGTTTCATTCATTGTTTTTGTATTTAGAAAACCTATTTTTTATATGCTTGGCGCTAGTGACATAACTTATGCCTTAGTAAATAAGTATGTATCCATAATATTATTAGGTGGTATTTTTCAATCTTTATCAATAGTAGCCTGTTATATTATGATTTCTCTAAAACAAACTAGAGCTTTATTATATACTAACTTAATTGGTGCTGTTTTGAATATAATAATCAATTACATTTTAATAGTTATGCTTGGCTTCGGAATTGAAGGAGCTGCCATATCTACAGTAATCTCTCAAATAACTGCCTTTATCTTTGCTTTTTATAAATTCAAAAATATTATAAGAGATTTTAATATTGAATTTTCAATGCATTATATTCATACTTCAATTACTAGAGAAATTTTAACTGGTATAATAACTATTGGATTTTCAACCTTTATCATAGAAATTGAAGATGCTTTAGTTTCTGTAGTATTAAATAACCTTCTTTATTCCCAAGGTGGAGAAGCTGCCATTGTAATAGTAGGAGTAATAACTAAAGTTTCAATGTTTTTGTTTGTAACAATAATAGGAATAAGCTCTGCAATGCAACCTATAGTTGCTTATAACTTTGGAGCTAAAAACTATGATAAAGTAAAAAAGGTTTTAATTACTTCAATTAAAACTGTACTAGTAGCTTCCTTTGGTTTTTGGTTAATTTGTATGTTCTTTTCAAATTCAATAATAGGTTTTTTCTTAAAAGATTCTACTTTACTTAATGAAACGGTTAAAGCTTTCAGATTATGTATTTCTTTAATACCTCTAACTGGAGTATATTATATGGGAATAAATTATTATCAAGCAATTGGTGAAGCGAAAAAAAGCTTTTTACTTTCGATATATAGGGAAATTATAATCTTCATACCTTTAGCTATACTATTTGTTGAACTATTTGGTATAAAAGGTACTTGGATTGCTTATCCTATAACTGATGCCATTGCTGCCCTAACTTCCTTTTACTTCTTAAGTAAAACTTTGAGAGAAGACTTCAACGAACTAGAAATAAGCCGCAAACTTAAAATAAAAGCTCATATATAAAAAAAAACAGCTTCCACTTTACTTAAAGTAGTGGAAGCTATTTTTTTATAAGTTATCTTTAATGTATAGAATCGATGAACTTCACTGGATTAATTATATATAGACCTTCTGAAGTAGTTGTCTTAGTTTCTATTAATTTATCTATTATTTGATCAAATGTTAAATTTGGGTTAACCTGCCATGCTAAAGCTGCAAGTCCTGTAACATAAGGAATAGCCCAGCTAAAGCCTCCTTCACCCCAATAAACATAATCGTTATCTGAACTATTACTAGCAGTAGTCCTAAAATCTCCTGGAACAATTATGGTAGACTTATCTATCCTATATTGTTTCAAGTAATTACTAATCTCATAATTTAAAGGATTATCTCTATTCTTTGAAGCATAACACCCTCCCCATGTAAACTTTTTTTCTCCAAGTAAATTAGAGTATACCACTGTTAAACCTTCTGAATTTGCTTTCTTTATAGTTTCTTGCCATTTACTATAATATTTATCTTTCTTCTCTACCCCATCAGATATTGATACAATTCTTATTTTTTCATTCTTAGGAAGTGATTTATTAATATCAATAATTTTATCTATAGCCTTCATATAATATTCTTGCCTATCTCTTGAATCTGGAGTTGCAAAGTAATATAATTTTGCTCCACTTGCCACACCACAAGTTTTGCCTGCCAAAATGGAGGCACAAGCCATTCCATGAAAATGAGAGTTTGTTTGATCACCTATTTTAATGTAGGTCATCTTATCTTTAAATTCATTATGAGTTGATCTTATAGGCTTATCTATAACTGCTACACTAATCCCTTTTCCAGTAATACCTTTTTCATGAATTTTACTTAAGTTAAGACCTGTATCTTTACCAATATCAAACCATTTATCTGGATCATACCCTTGTGGAAGTTTGCTTTTTTCTGGCCACTTTGTTGATTTATCAAAACCTATATTTGAGATTACTTCCAATGAAACCTTGGACAAATCTTTTTTAGATACATCCTTTCCTTGAAACCCATATATTCTCTCAAGCTCTGAATGATGTTTTTTTAAAACTTTATCTGTCACTATATCTGGAAGTTTTGAAGGATTAATTCCCCAATTTTTAGGATCCCCCATTTCTATAGCCTTCTTTACAAAAATACCCCCACCAATCAAAATCAAAATTACAATCGTAATCGTAATAATTAAAATTTTTTTCTTCATTTTTGTATCTTCTCCTTTACTATAAATTTAACAACTATAATAGATTTAGGAATGATTATATAATAAGCATAATACGACGCAACTTTTTCAGAGGACAGAGGAAGAGGGCAATTGACAGAGGTCAGTGAAGGATGATTTTTCTCCGCTTTGCTACGAAAAATCTTCAATTAAATTTTTGATGACTCGTTTCGCTAAAGCTAAACATTGCTGACCTATATGCAGCTAAAGATTATTTTGCTTTAGCTTTAGCAAAACAATCTTTAAAAATAAATTAGTTTTCTGACGTAAGGAGGAAAACTCACCTTCATTGTCCTCTGTACTCTGTCAATTGTCCTCTAAAAAATGCTTCGCATTTTTTTACGCTACGACTTAACCTTTTTCAATACATAATAGCTAGGCCTTCTGCATCCAAAAGCATAGTCTCCACTTTTGCACTGAAAAAACATATAAGTTTCCCCATCAATATCTTTTATAAGATATTCACTTGAAAGCTTGTCTGCTTTATTTATAATAATCCCCTTGGTCCATGATAGCCATTTTTTATCTGTTGTCCCATTTTCAAAAAACTTAAGCTCTTTAATATATGTTTCTTTCTTATTGTATTGCTTATATTTTTTGAAATCTGATATATATCCAACAGAATCTACACATTTCCAGCTACCAATAACCTTAGAATCATATTTATAAGGATAATCAATATTGTCAATTATTCTATTCCTACCTAATTCATCCACTACATATTTAGAGGCAATGTTATTATTAACATTGCTTAAAAATGTATTACTTGGAAACACATTATTTATTTTGGCTTCTGTAAGCATAGTAGTTCCAAAAACTAATAAAATAAATACTGAAATTATAAATGTCTTAGGCGAACTTCTTTTAAATTGTTTTATCATATTAATTCTTCTAACCATATCTTCAGCATTTACTGAAATACCCACTGCCATATTCAATTTTCTTTTTGTATTAAATTTAGAATATTTAATAAGATTTAACATGGTATATCCATATTCCTTTAGCTTGTCATTCTCCACATAACAAAGTGCTAGAGAATCACAGCATAATTCCATGTCCTTCCTTATCCTTTTTATAAAGCACCATATAAGTGGATTAAACCAATAAACTACATTAAGTATTTCAATAATATAATTAGTCAAAATATCTTTTCTTTTATAATGTGAAAGCTCGTGAAGAAATATATTTCTGATATCATTATCATTCATATATTCGATTATATTTTCTGGTATTAATATTCTAGGATTAAAAATCCCAAAAATTGCTGGACTTTTTATATTTTCTCCTTTAACAACAGCTATTTTAGTTTTTATTTTCATATCTTTTTTACATTTTTCTAAAATTCCTATAATTCTATCATCTGCTAATTCATTGCATCTGCTAATCTCATTCAAACACATTTTATATGACATAATCATATAAAATACTCCTAAAGCAACACCTACAATCCATATTATAAATGTTAATTTTATAGTTGATACCGATGATCTATTTTCAATAATAGCCGGATTTAAATACCAATACTCTTTGTTTCCTTGAACACTTCTCAATGCTTTCTCATCTGGATTTTCAGTGAGATACTGATCATAATCAAATTTATCTACTGCAGATACCACTGGGGGTCTATTTAAAAAAATCGGTGTTACATTAAATATACTAAATGAACTTTGAGGCAGCATAGGAATAATTAATCTTATTAAAATAAAAAGTCCTATTATATATTGAATTTGCAATCTCAATTTTTGTTTTAAAAGCTTTACTATAAAAAAAGTAAATAAAATCAGTATACTGGCTGAAAACGATAAGTATAATACCCATTTATATAAAACCATTAAATGAAACATAATCTCTACTTCCTATCATCTAATATACGTTTCAAGTCATCTATATCCTCTTCTGTCAATTTATTGTCCTCAATAAAATTCAATAACATATTTTTAGCAGCACCATTATATACTCTTTGTATAAAAGATTTACTTTCTTCCTTTATACATTCCTTCTCATTAACCAAGGGATAATAACAATATGTTCTACCTTCTTCATTAAAACTTATAGCATTCTTTTTCAAAAGTCTGCTTATAAGCGATTTAACTGTTTTAGGTTTCCATTCTGTGCTGCCTTCTAAATATTTTATTATTTCATTTGCAGTACAAGGGTTTTTATTCCATATAATCTTCATTACTTCCCATTCAGCTTCAGATATTTTAGGCATATTGCTCATATTTTAATCCTCCTATTAATTACAATCGTAATCCATAATATTATACTACAATTGTAATCAACTATTGTCAATATTATTTCAATATATAAAATTGATTAATCTAGAAATTATACCATACTTGTATAAAACAATCTTTATCAAAATATTTATTTATACAAAAAGTTTAATACTGAAAATTTTAATTTCAGTATTAAACCTATACTTAGCTATTTTAAGCTTCACTTCATATAACCAGAATTACCAAATATTCCATTTTTGCAATACCCATAATGAAACCATTGACAGCTTCCACAAATCTCTTGGAATTTTTCATAGCTTAAATTTTCTCTTATACTATTTAAAATATCTTTATACAAATAAGTCCTGTTAACTATCAACTTAAGCTCATTTAATACTTTAATATCAAATTCAAAAACTTTTTCCTGACTTTTGCAAGTGTCATTCTTCAATTCATGTGGACATTTTTCACAAATGTCATCTACTGCTGTTACAATTTTTATATAGGTGTTGTCGCTTAAAGTATTCACTACTCTATCCATATTTTTAGTGAATTTGAAACTATAACCATTACCCTCATACCCCTGAATACATAACAAGTGATGAGCTCTTAAAACTAACATTTTATTAAATTCGCTCCTACAAGTGCTTGCCTAACTTTAACTCCAAATAAGTACGCAGCTATAACTTTCGCAGTATCTAAAAGAACATAAGGAGCTGCTCCTATCATAATAGCTTTTTGTAGAGACATTTTTGTTATGAATGAAAGTTGAAGTACACCAAAAGTATAGCAAATCAGTAATGATATAAACAAACCCAAAATTATCATCATAATATTATGATTTTTTTCTGTTACCTTACCTATTATAAAAGCTATAATAGGATAACTAATCAAAAAACCTCCTGTAGGACCCAGTATAGAAGTTATTCCACCATGAAAACTTGCAAATACAGGTACTCCAACGGCACCAAGTAAAATATAAACAAGTTGAGACATAAATGAAAGTCTACTACCCAAAATTATTGCTGACAAATATACTGCCAATATCTGAAGAGTAATTGGCACTGGACTAAAAGGCACAACTATAGATATTTGTGCTAATATTGATGTTATTGCTGCAAATATTGATATTAATATCATTTCTTTAGTTGATAAATTTAATTTCATACTCCACCCTCCTACTTAATTTTTGTTAACTTATTCTATTAATTAGGTTAACAATTAAATTATAGATAACTACTATTTATTTGTCAAATATTATATTTCCAATTTTAATTGATAATTAAAGTAAAATTATTTATATAAAAATTTAGTCAATAAACATATATATAATCCTATGTAAAAAAGTTCATAATAATTTTCATAGAATTAATATATAAATTAATATTTTATAGTAAAATATTATGTGAGTTTTAAATTTAAATATACAAAAAAACTTTTATTATATAATAATATCAAGTCACTTTAATTTTGAAAGGAGTTTATTTAAATGAAATATGTTCTTGATGTGCATACTCATACTATAGTGAGTGGGCATGCTTACTCTACTTTATTAGAAAATGCTAAATACGCTAGCGAAATAGGTCTAAAACTTTTAGGAACAACAGATCATGGTCCTTCTATGCCTGGTGCTCCTCATGAATGGTATTTTGGAAACCTTAAAGTACTTCCTAGAGAACTTTTTGGTATAACTATGCTTTATGGATGTGAAGCGAATATTATAGATTATGAAGGAACTCTTGATTTGCCAATTGACAGGCAAAAAAAATTAGACATACTCATAGCTAGTATCCATGAACCTATAATGAAAGCAAATAAAAATTCTGATTTAAATACTACTGCTTTATTAAAGGCTATGGATAATCCCAATGTACATATTTTAGGTCATTCTGGTAACCCTAAATTTCCAATTCATGAAGAAGAAATAGTAAAAAAAGCAAAGGAAAAAAATATACTTATTGAAATAAATAATAGTTCTTTTATAAGCTCACGAATAGGCAGCGAAAAAAATTGTTCAAAAATTGCTAGTCTATGTAAAGAACATGGCGTAAAAATAATACTAAATAGCGATTCTCATTTTGCCTATCGCATAGGTGGTTTTGATGCTGCAATAAAAGTATTAAAGCAAATAGATATGCCCGAAGAACTAATAATAAATAAGAGCAAAGAAGATTTTCTTGATTTTTTAAGAGCTAAAGGAAAAAATCTTTAATTTCAATTCAAAATGCTTTGTATAATATAAAAATCATGCGACATAAAGGTGCAGTGGAAGTTTGGATTTTAACTTTCATTCCGTGATATATGCTGTGAAGGAAGATGCGAACGAATTTTAGAAGTTCTTTGCTTGAGATATTGAAAAATTTCGTAATTTTTGCCAGGACGGCAAAAGCTCCGAAAGCGACAGGACGTCGCATTTGAGGAGGTAGAAATTTTTCAATATCTCAAGCATTAGAACTTCTTAATGAAGTGAGTTTTCCTTCACAGCATATATCAGCCGGAATACAGTTGAAAATTACTTCGCTTACGTCGCATTGTACTTATTTTGTTCAACTCTTCTTTTTCAATTTTGCTCTATATCCATTAGGTGTACAATCTTCCATCTTTTTAAATATGCTTCCAAAGTAGCTTAATTGACTATATCCAACCTTTTTACTTATATCAGATATTTTCATATTTGTTTCCTTTAAATATTCTTTAGCCTTTTCTATTCTCAACTTATTTATATAGTCTTTTAGAGACATTCCATTTCTTTCATTAAAAATACTACTTAAATAATTAGGACTTATAAAAAACATCCCTGCAAGAAAATTTAAAGTAATTTCTTGATTAAAGTTATTTTCTATATATAAATTTACTTTTTGTATAATATCATATTTCCCATTTAATAATACATTTTTTAATATATTTATAATTTCTTCACAAGCCTCTAAAATTATGTCTTTTAAGTTATTATAATCAATACAATTTTTTATTTTCTTCTTATACTTGTACCTTATATCCAAAAACATATCCTTATCATTAGTTTCTGAATATACTATCCTGCTTAAAATTATTAGAAGTTCTTCACAATTTTCTTTTATTTCTTCTATAGATAGTCCTTCATATTTAGTTATAATCTGTAAAATGATGTTATGGCAAGCACTTTCATCAAGCTTCTTAATATAATCTTTCAGCTTTTCTTCTTCAGAAATAGGATATTGCATAGTTTCCGTGTGAAAAAAATTTTTAGACTGGAAATTATAGTTTTGAATACTTGAAGATACTTGAGATTTTAAAAGTTTTAAATTAGCCTGCTTTAAAGCATCTTCCAAATAAACTTTTTCCTTTGTATTTTTAAGTATTTCATTATTTTTTTCACTTAATTCTTTTTCCACTAAACTGCTTTCAATAATATTAGAAATTAACTTAGAAACTATTCCTAATGACTCTTGAAGAGCATAAAGCCTGCTTTTAGGAATTAGAGGTATATCATTATATGCAGCTATTAATTCTTTGCAATCTATATTTCTATTTTTACAATTTTCTGAAATTAATTTTTCTGTACCCTTAGACTTATTTATGATAAGGTGTCCACATTTCACATAACCTATAATCTTATCTCCTATTAAAATAGGAACTATTATAGTTATTATATTATTGCAGCATTCAAATACTTTATCCTGTTTATTTAATTCACTTTCATACTTACTTTCCTTTTCTTTACATAATCCAGCTGCTTTGTACAAACTGCAAAACCTATTTAAATTTATAGGCTTTGTAATATCATTATTATTATTATCCGTAATAACTACGGAAAGCTTTAAAAGCTCCGATACTTCTTTTTGAATGTTTTCAAGCACTTCTATATCAACTATATCTAATATATGTTTATCATTTACAATAGATAAATTCTGATGTATTTCCATTAATTTTGATGGTGTATATGTTATAAGGAAAACTAATTCCTCTTGACTTGTATTTATAACTTCATGTTCTGAGTAAGGCGGACAATGAATCAACATACCTTTTTCTAGCTTCTTTTCCTCTCCATTTATCTTATGTATACCCTTTCCTTCAATCACATATAATATTTGTTCTTCTCCAAAATGAACATGTCTAGTCTGCTTTTTACCTGGAAAAAATTTTACCAAACCTGAACTAAGTCTCTGAGTAAGTAAGTTAGTTGGTTCATGCAGCCATGTAACTTCTCCCCAGTCAAATTTTTGTATATCATATTTATTCTTTTTCATCATGTCACCAATCCTAAAATATTCAAATGTTAAAATCCATTTTACAAATATATTATATCCTACTTATTTTAAATCTCAACTTACATTAATTCTACTATAAAATTTAACCAATAGTATTGAATAATAGCAAATGAATTCAACAAAAAATTAAAAAGGGATTACAGCACTAAGAAATTTACATACAATATGTTGTAAAGTCTATTCTTAGTGTAACAACCCTTTTCTAAATATACATTATTATTAAATTGTACTACTATAATTTTATTTCAACACTGCCCCTGTGTTTGCTGATGTAACCAATTTTGCATATCTTCCTAAATAACCCTTTGTTATCTTAGGTTCTGGTTTAACATACTTTTCTTTACGTTTTGCAAGTTCATCTTCACTAACTAATAATTCTAACTTTTTATTTGATATATCTATAAAAATTTTATCTCCTTCTTCTACTAAGCCTATTATTCCATCCTCCATAGCTTCTGGGGATATATGACCAATAGCAGCTCCTCTTGTAGCCCCTGAAAATCTTCCATCAGTTAAAAGCGCTACATCCTTATCAAGTCCCATACCTGCTATTGCGGCAGTTGGAGATAACATTTCTCTCATTCCTGGACCACCTTTTGGTCCTTCATATCTTATAACTACTACATCACCTTTATTTATATTACCCTTGAATATTGCTTCAACAGCTTCTTCTTCAGAATTAAATACTCTAGACGGACCTTCATGTTTAAGCATTTCTTTAGCTACTGCAGATTCTTTTACAACAGCACCATCTACTGCTAAGTTTCCTCTTAATATAGCAAGTCCACCTTTGTTACTATAAGGTTCTTCTACAGAATGAATTACATTTTTATCTTGTACAATCTTATTCTTAATATTTTCTCCTACAGTTTTTCCTGTTACAGTTAACGCATTTTCACAAATAAGCCCCTTCTTAGATAACTCATTCATCATAGCTGGAATTCCTCCGGCAAGATGTAAATCTTCCATGTGGTATTTTCCACTAGGACTTAATTTAGTTAAGCAAGGAGTTTTTGAACTTATTTCATCAAATAAATCTAAATCAAGTTCTATGGAAGCTTCATGCGCTATTGCTGGTAAATGTAATACTGTATTTGTTGAACCAGCCATAGCCATATCAACAGTTATTGCATTTTTAAAAGCATCCAATGTTAATATATCAAGTGGTCTTATGTTATTTTTTAATAATTCCATAACTCTCATTCCAGCATATTTACCTAATTGTTTTCTTTCACCTGAATGAGCTGCTGATGTCCCATTGTAAGGAAGACCCATACCTAAAACTTCAGTTAAGCAATTCATACTATTAGCAGTAAACAAACCAGAACAAGAACCACATCCTGGACAAGCTTTTTGAGCTATATCTTCAAGTTCTTCTGATGTAATTTTACCATCATTATAAGTTCCAACACCCTCTATGACAGTAGTAAAATCTGCATCACAACCATTACGTTTTCCTGCTTTCATTGGACCACCACTTACAACTACTGCTGGTATGTTTAATCTAGCCGCCGCCATAAGCATTCCTGGCACAATCTTATCACAGTTAGGGATTAAAACTAATCCATCAAATCCATGGGCTATTGCCATAGTTTCTATAGAATCAGCTATAAGTTCTCTACTTGCTAAAGAATATTTCATTCCTACATGTCCCATAGCAATACCATCACATACACCTATAGATGGAAATTCCATTGGAGTTCCTCCTGCCATAGTAACTCCAACCTTTGCAGCATGTGCAATTTCATCTAAATGTACATGTCCTGCTATTACTTCATTTTGAGCATTTACAATTCCTATTAATGGTCTATCTATTTCTTCTTTTGTAAATCCCATACCATACATTAAAGATCTTGTTGGAGCACCTTTTGCTCCTCCTTTTACAACATCACTTTTCATTAATAAATTCCTCCTAAAAGTTTATATTACATTTAAACTGCAAATGTTAATTGCTTACCTTCATTGTCCCTCAGTCAATTGTCCTCTGTCCTCTGAAAAAGTTGTACCTCATTATGCATATACTAAGTCAAACTTTCGTATGTACGAAAGTTCAGTTAATTATATATATTGTATAATATTATACTTGAAAGAACTATAGATAATTTACTGAAAATATACTTCTTTATTAAGCTTTAGATACTATGAAAATATTACTGTAAAATATTAATATATTACATTTTAATTTAAGACTTGTTATCATAATGATTAAAATTTAAAATATTTTATTTTTTCAATATATTTAATATTCAATTACATTTTGCATATATAACAACATTTCTTCAACATTTTATAACTTTAATTTACAATATTCATCGTAAATTTGCTAACTTATTAAAAAACTAAATATCAATATAAAGAAAATAGTAATATAACAAAAATTTAGTGACTATTTAAAATAATGCACTTTTATGTTAAAATTATATAAATTGTTAATAAAATGTATCTTTAATAGTTATATTTTATAATAAAAACTCACAAAATTTTAGGGGGCATATTTATGAAAAACATGGAATTAAATTATGGTAGAGGAACAGTTAATCTTTCCTTAGATGAAAAAAATATAATTGAGGTTATCGAAGGAAACGAATTTAAAGTTTCAAAATCAGAAGATGAAATAATTCTAGATGCATTACACAATCCTATTGGAAGTCCTAGGCTTAAAGAACTAGTCCATGCTGGAGAAACTGTTTGTTTGATTATACCTGATATTACAAGAGCTTGGCAGAAAACTGACAAATTCTTATACAAAATTGTAGAAGAATTAAATGACGGTGGAGTAAAAGATAAAGACATAACTGTTATAAGTGCAGCAGGTTCTCACAGGGAACAAACTAAAGAGGAACATGAAAAACTGTTAGGAAAAGAACTAGCCAAAAGGCTATCTGTTATCAATCATGATTGCTTTGATAAGGAAAATTTAGCCTATGTTGGTGAAACTACATATGGTACCCCAGTATGGGTAAATAAAAAAGCTTTAGAATGTGACCATATAATACTTGCAGGTGGTATTGTTTATCATTTTCTTGCAGGATATGGTGGAGGAAGAAAAACTGTTCTTCCAGGAATAAGTTCTTATGAAACTATAATGCATAATCATTCACTTTGTCTTAAACCAAACTTAGGTGAAGGTAAAAATCCAAATTCAGCTTGTTCAAACTTAAAAGGTAATCCAATCCATGAAGATATGATGCAAGCTGCTGCATTTTTAAGACCTACTTTTATATTTAATGTAGTTGTTGGACATGATGGAAAAATTGCTGCTGCAGTTAGCGGAAACTATGTAGAAGCTTTTTATGAAGGATGCAAAATAGTCGATAAAATAGATGGAGTAACTATAAAGGAAAAAGCTGATCTTGTTATTGGTACAGCAGGAGGATTTCCTAAAGACATAAATTTCTACCAAACTAGTAAAACTATTATAAATGTAAAAGAGGCTGTAAAAGAAGGCGGCACAATGATTATTTTAAGCCAGTGTAGTGAAGGTCTTGGTGGAAATCAGGATGTTAAGGACATGCTACTTAATTATGATAATTTATTGGATAGAGAAAAAGAATTACGTAGAGAATATAGTATTTCAAAGGATATAGCTTATATTTTCTGCGAATTTGCTAGCAAATATGATGTTATATTTGTATCTGATTTAGATCCTGAGCTTCTAAAAAAAGCTAATATAACAGTAGTTAAAACTTTAGACGAAGCTCTAGAACTTACTTGGAAGAAAAAAGGCAAGGACTTAAAAACTTATGTTATGACCGCTGCTGCAAGTACATTTCCTAAAATGATCTAGTAATAATAGACAGGCTGTCGCACTAAAAAAATTAGTGCGACAGTTTTTTGCCTAAAAAATGTATTAAAATTTTATATCCATGTATATTTTAAAAAACAATCTATCATTTTCTTTATATGTTTTTACAAAACCACCATGAATCTTAATAATGTCTTTAACAATTGATAATCCTAATCCACTGCCTTCCTTTTGTCTAGATAAATCTTTTTTATATAACCTTTCAAAAAAATTTTCTATTTCATCATCAGTAATTGGTTCTTCAGGTATATTGCAAACTGAAATTATTGCATAAAATTTATTATTATATTTTTCTTTACTTATATTAAATTCAACACTTGTATTAGGTTTTGAATATTTTAATGCATTACTTAAAAGATTATTTATCGCTCTTAAAAATAAATTAGGGTCCACATAAATATAAATAAATTCCTGCATTAAATTAATAGAAAGTGTTAAGTTATTTTTTATAAATTCATCTACCTCTTCTTGAACAATCTGCCTTGCTAATTCATTCAACTCTATTTTTTGTTTTTCAAGCACAATATCTTTAGAAGAAAGTTTTGAATATTGAAAAAAATCATCAAGTATATTCTTTAAATATAAACCCTTTTTATCCACTATATCCAAATAGCTATTAAGTTCATCTTTTGATACATACTTACCATTTTTAATCATATTTATATATCCAAGTATGGTGGTTAAAGGAGTTCTTAAATCATGTGATATATTAGTAAGAAATTCACTTCTTTTTTTATCTTCTTTTTCCATCTCTGAAGTCATATAGTTTATATCCTCTGCCAATTCACGGAGTTCATTTTTATATTTTAATGGTACTCTTTCATATAAATTACCTTCTGCAATACTTCTCACTGTTGATTTTATTTTAGATATATAAGATATGCGCTTCCATATAATCAAGAAAAAAACAATTATAAAAATTATGCCTGTCATTATACCTACAATGTTTCCATTTTCTAATTTTCCATAACCCACATATATATAATATAAGTAGCATCCGTCTTTTAAATAATCACATCTAGTTATCTTAACTAAATTCTTTCTATTGCCATTTAAAAATTTAAATGTTTTTTTACCATCTATAACTTCGTTGGCATCTATACTTTTAATTTGCTTGTTGTTTGAAGCTATTACTTTTCCATCTTTATGTACTATAGAAATAAGGTATAATATGCTATTTTCTTTATCCATGTATTTCTGTACTTTATTAGAATCATTAATATTCATATTTTTTAATTGATACTCAATTCCAGTAATCATATCATCATGTACATATTCTGTAGTGTTTTTAGAATTATTTAAAAAGGAACCTAAAATAAATTCTTTCAAAATAACTGCAAATATAATGGCTATAATAGCTGAAATAACTGCCGAAAAAACTAATTCACTTCTAAGTTTAAAGATCCTTTTCAATCTTATATCCAACTCCCCAAATAGTTTTTATATATTTTCCTTGCTTAACGCTGTCTCCAAGTTTTTCTCTCAAATTTTTAATATGCATAGTTACAGTATTATCATTTTGCATAAAAGTATCCTTCCATAAAAGTTCATAAAGCATTTTAGTAGAATATACTCTTCCCTTATTAATTGCTAGTGTATATAAAATTTCATATTCTTTAGGAGTTAATATTATTTCCAAATCATCTTTTTTAACTGCATATTCTAAAGTATTTATTTCTATATCTTTAACCTTTATTATATCCTGACATGAATTGTTATTACTCTTAGTTCTTTTTAATACAGCCATAACTCTCAATGAAAGTTCTGTAAAATCAAAAGGCTTTACTATATAATCATCACAACCATTTATAAATCCTTTTATTTTGTCCATTTGTTGACCCTTTGCAGTAAGCAGAATAACAGGTATATTGGATGATTCTCTAAGCTTAAGCAGCATAGTATACCCATCCATTTTAGGCATCATAACATCTAAAAGTATTAAAGAAAAGGGCTTTGCCTTTAAAATTTTTAGTCCTTCCTCTCCATTACAAGCTTGTTCCACTGCATAACCTTCTTT
The DNA here is from genome assembly GCF_000633595.2 of Clostridium drakei. Taxonomy (GTDB): domain Bacteria; phylum Bacillota; class Clostridia; order Clostridiales; family Clostridiaceae; genus Clostridium_AM; species Clostridium_AM drakei. The sequence continues at coordinate 88,090 of NZ_JIBU02000022.1, forward strand.
ACTAAAATAATTTACAAGCATTTCCCTTATGTCTCTATCATCATCTACTATCAATATATTTTCTTTCACATTTATCACCCAATTTTAAATTATATCACTTTTTTGGTACTGACTCTTAAGTCATCCTCAAAAAATAACTAATCAAAATCTCTTTTTCCAAAAATGTAAGTACTTAAAAACAGCATAATTAAAATCCAACTAAAACATACCATTAAAACAAATAATATACTTATGTTGCTAGTAAGTTGTTGGGAAATACCTCCTGTTAAAATCTCAAGATTATCAATTATATACGGAGTAGGAAAAAATTTTACGAAAACACCATATTTAGCTGATACAAGATATCTGCCTGCAAATCCTAACACATACCAAATTGCTGTTCCGCAAATTAATATAAAATTTGTAAGTGCCGAAATTAGTGAATTTTTACAAACAGTTGATATAAATATTATTATTGATACAATAGCCATTGAAACAATTATTGTAATTAATACTAATATAATAATGGAACTCCAAAGTGGAATCATTATACGGCTTCCAGGTACATACTTCATTTGTGAAGTTAATGAAGTTAAAGGTAATGATTTATCCAAAACATACTTTGCACCTACATCAAAGGGCAATCTATAATCCGAAAATCCCAAATGAATTCCAGATTCCAAAATAAATATTATTGTACTTATAATAATAGTACCTGCACTTAAAATTATTGAAACAATAAATTTTGATATTATAATTTTTTTTCTTGAAATAGGTCTAGTAATCAAATTTTTAATGGTATTCGGAGCATATTCTCCTGATACTATATCAGATAACAATACAATCATACTAAGTAAAAAAATCATTGGAATAAATACCATTAGAATTTCTATAGCTCTATATGTTCCTCTAGGTGTTAACTCACTTTTTTCTATATTATATTCTTTTTCATATTTTAACTGATCTATTTTATATTCATTTTTAGGATTATTTTCTTTTTCTAATTTTTGAATTTGTTCATCTAGTTTTGATTTATCATAATTATTTATTATGTCTAATTGTTCTTCTATGTCAGCTATTTCTTTTTCAGTTCCAATTATATCTCGTGAAAATTCTGCTTTTTTAAACTCTGTCTCTGCTTTATCTCTACCACTCTTCTGAATATTAAGAATCTCCTTATCTCCCTGAAGATTTGCCTCCAAAGTTTTTGTTTTTGAAACATTTATGATTCCAAAAGCTATCGTAATCATAACAATAATAATAATGGAAATCTTTTTTTTAATTATAACTCTTTTAAGTTCCTCCCATATATATTTACTCATTACTACCTTCCCCCATCATCTTTACAAATTTATCTTCTAAATTTTGTTTTACTTCAAAGCAACCTTCTACATTTACTCCATCCTCATGTAAACTTTTTAATATCTCAAAAATATCATGTAACTCAGTATTTATTAAAATTGAAATACCGTCATTTTCTACTTTTAATAGCTTTACATAAGGTATCTTTTGAATAATTTCTGATGATTTTTGAGGAAAATTAGTTTTTATAAACATATTTTTTTCAGTACTAACTTTTTCTTTATCACCTATTTTCTGAATACTAATAATTTTTCCATCATCTATGAACACGACCTTTGTACATATATTTTCTATTTCACTTAAAATATGAGAAGATATAAAAATACTTACTCCTTTTTCTTTAGCTAAAGTATTTATAGTGTTTTTAAGTTCAAAAACTCCCATAGGATCTAATCCATTTGTGGGCTCGTCTAGTATTAGTAAAGATACATTCCCCATGATTGCCTGTGCCAACCCTAACCTTTGTTTCATACCCAAAGAATATTTCTTCACTTTTTCATCAATTTTACTGCCTAAATTAGAAAATTTTATAGCACTTTCTATTTCATCTTTTGTCACATTTTCCAGTACGCTAGCTATATAATTTAAATTTTGCCTTCCTGTCATATATCCATACATCTCTGGTGTTTCTACTACTGATCCAATATTTTTCAAAGCTTTCTCTCTTTCAGTTTTAAGATTCTTTCCGCATATTATAACTTCGCCTTCATCAGAAAATAACATACTTGTTATAATTTTAATCAAAGTAGTCTTTCCCGCTCCGTTTCTCCCTACAAAACCACATATCTCACCTTTATTTATAGAAAAGTCAACATCAGTTAATACCTGTGTTTTTCCTCTCTTCTTAGAAATATTTTTTAATTCTAAAACTTTTTCTGTCACTTTCATCATCCTTTTTAATATATTTTATTTTCTCCTAACATTTACAAGTATAAAAGATAAAAATATATTAAAAATGTATTAAAAATAAATAAAAAATAAAGTTTTACGTATAAGGAATAAATATATAAATTATTTCTGACAAGTTATAGAGAGATGCTTTGCATCTGAATGATAATTGAGAAACACAATTGATTTAGAAATGATATATGTTGAGCTATCAAACCTTGAGTAAACAATAAACTTAATTTTTATAGTTAATAAGTAAGAATGAATAGTTCTTAACTTGCGAAGCTTTGCTTAGTGCTTATACTAAGTCAAATTTTTACATGCACGAAAATTCAGTTAATTATATATATTGTATAATATTATACTTGAAAGAACTATAGATAATTTACTGAAAATATATTCCTTTATTAAGTTTCAATTTTATAATAAAAATTACAAAATTTTAGAGGGCATATTTATGAAAAACATGGAATTAAATTATGGTAGAAGAACAGTTAATCTTTCCTTAGATGGAAAAAATATAATTGAGGTCATCGAAGGAAATGAATTTAAAGTTTCAAAATCAGAAGATGAAATAATTCTAGATGCATTACACAATCCTATTGGAAGTCCTAGACTTAAAGAGTTAGTTAATCCTGGAGAAACTGTTTGTTTAATTATACCTAATATTACAAGGGCTTGGCAGAAAACCGACAAATTCTTATACAAAATTGTAGAAGAATTAAATGCTGGTGGAGTAAAAGATAAAGACATAAATTTCTATCAAACTAGTAAAACTATTATAAATGTAAAAGAAGCTGTAAAAGAAGGCGGCACAATGATTATTTTAAGCTAATGTAGTGAAGGTCTTGGTGGAAATCAAGATGTTAAGGACATGCTACTTAATTATGATAATTTATTGGATAGAGAAAAAGATTTACGTAGAGAATAGAGTATTTCAAAGGATATAGCTTATATTTTCTGCGAATTTGCCAGAAAATATAATGTTATAAACCAGATTTTAATTAAATATTTATTTCTTTGAAACAAAATGCCTGTTTTTTGTATCCTTATATAGAGTAGGAGGGATTTAAATTGGAAGTTTTAAAACCAGATGAGTTGCTTACAAGTATTTATGAGGATACATATAATGATGTTTTGAGATATGTTGTTATCAAGTGCCGAAATGTAGATGATATTCAAGACTTAATGCAAAATGTATATTTGAATTTATACAAAAGGTTAAGAAAACATGGACAAGTTAAGGAACCCAAAAAATATCTTATAAAAATTGCAAAGCACGAATTATTTAAGCATTATGGTTTACTTAGCTTTAGTAAAAACTTTATACCAGTATTTTCTCAAGCTGATGATGAGGATTTTTCAAGACTTGAGTCACAATTATGTAAAGAAGAAATTAATGATGATGCACTTTTAGTTAAGGAGTTATGGCAATATATAAAAAGCAGAGATATACTGACTTTTAAAATATTCACATTATACTTCAGTAAAGGGTTTAAAATATGTGAAATTGCTGAACAACTTAAAGTTAATGAATCAATGGTTAAAAACAGGTTATATCGAACTATAAAAGAAATAAATAAAAAGTTTGAACTTTAAAGAGTTTAAGAATAAGGAGGTAAATTTAGTATGAAAAAGAATGAATTTTTCAAAAGAGTGATAGACAATAATATTGTAGACAAAGAGCGTATATTAAAAAATACTTTATCTAATTATAATGAAGATAAAAAGTATGGATCTAGTAAGCATACAATGCTATCATTCAGATTAACGGCAGTATTCTTAGCTTTTATAGTAATTCTTGGGTATAATTTATTGAAGATGAAACCTACGAGTGTATCTAAAACATTTAATAATATGGACTCATCAGAAGTAAATAAATCAAATAACTATTTCAAAGTATTTGCATGTGCTGTAGACAATAAGGTTTCTGCTAATGATGGTAAACTTAAAATTGATGAAAGTAAAAAAATTGAACTAAAAGTTAATACGGAAAGAGAAGTACCCTATGGTAAAATTGCACAAGGTAAACTTGTTTCTTATGTAAATAAAAAAGGAGAAGAAATTAAAGGATATGAAGTTAATTTTGAAGCAGATTTCAGACTAGTATGTGATGCATCAAATATAAAATCTGCTACATTTACATCTATTAATGGAGAACTCTATTATTGTGATGATGAAATGTTTAAAAAAATGGAGGATAATGGGGAAGTATCTTTTAAGCTTCAGCAAGGAAATTCATCATATATTCATAGAGGATCAAAGATAAAAGTTTATGGTAATAAAGGTGAAATTGTTCTTGATTGGAATCCAGTAAAGTCTATGGACATTCTCCAGAAAGAAAATTTTTCTAACAATTATGAAAAACTGCCCAGTGATACAATAACTGCTGAAGTAGAATTTGAAGATAGACAAGTAATAAGAAAATCTATAAATTTATCCTTCAATAAAGAAGGAAATCTAGTAGTAGAAGTTAAGAAATAAATATTATAAAAATATTTGTTTCTTTGAAACAAAAAGCTTACTTTTTATCTCTTTTATTAGTGTAAGGAATTTTAATTTAGAAGTTCTAGAACTAAATGAGTTACTTACAATTATTTATAATAAGAAATGAAGAATAAGGAGGCAAATTTAATATGAAAAAGAATAAATTTTATCAAGGAATGCTGGAGGATAACATTGTGAATAAAGAATATAAATTACAAAATGTTTTATCCAATTATAAGAAAAGGTTTATTAAATATAAAATACTACCATTTAGGTTAGTGGCAGCGTCGTTAGCGCTTACCACAGTATTAGGATATAACTTATTGGATATAACAAATAATTACTCAAAAGTGTTTGCTCGTACTGTAGAGAATAAGGATTTTTTTAATGCTGGAAACTCAAAAATTGATCTTAAAGTCAACATAGGAAAAGATATGCCTAGTAAAATTACGCAAGGAAAACTTATTTCTTATGTAAATGAAAAGGGAGAAGAAATTAAAGAATATGAAGTGAATTTTGAATCAGATTTAAGACTATTATGGAGTGGAGCAAATATAAAATCTATCACCTATAGCTCAATTAATGGGGAACTCTATTATTTTGATAATGAAGTGTTTAAAAAAATGGAAAACAATGGAGATATATATTTATGTAAGATTACATTTCCTAATTCTAAAGTAGGTTCGGATTTAAGTATAGAGAATGTAGAAAAAACCTTTACTAGAATGTGGAAGGCGGGAGAATTTGATGAATATAAAAACAAATACTTTGAAGGAAAGGATATAGATCTGGATAGCCATAGTTATGGATTGGGTTGCGAAATAGACTATGAATCAGGTAATTCAGTCATAACATTCTATAAGCCTCAGCAAGAAACTCAGCCATATATGCAGCGAGGATCAAAGATAAAAGTTAATGACAATAATAAAGGCGAATTTTCATTCAATTGGCTTCCAGTAAAGGCCATGGATGTCTTAAAGAAAGAAAATTTCTATAGCAATTATAAAAATCTGCCTAGCGATACAGTAACTGCTGAAGTAGAACTTGAAGATGGACAAGTAATAACAAAAATTATCAATTTATCTTTCGATAAAGAAGGGAATTTGGCAGTAGAAGTTACTAAATAGTATATATTGTGAAAATATATCAATAGGCTTACATTAAGTAATGTAGGCCTATATTTAGATGCTTTCAGCATGGATGACAGCTTGTTAGTAAAAACCTACAGTAATTAATTAGGAGGCATAAAATGCAGGTAAAAAAGAGGAGAAAAAATAAAAAGGTTAAGTTTATAAGAAGACGTTTAATTTTAGCCTTTCTAATTATAGTTCTTATTTTATTATATAAAGAATATAAGGAGTATAATAGTAAAATAGTACAAGCTAATAAAACAATAGCTGCTAACAAAACTAAGACAGTAAATAATATAAAATCAGAAACACCTAGTAATGAAGAAAAAGAAAATCATAAAGAAGATCGTCCAAAAGTTAAGAGAAATAATGTAAGTAGTGAAGGGCTAAAATATACTTATGATGCAAAAAAAATAAAAAATATATTAGATAATAAGGAAAAAAATGATGGTAAAAAAATAGCTTTTCTTACTTTTGACGATGGTCCCTCTGTAACAGTAACACCTAAGATTTTAAGTGTGTTAAAAAATTATAATGTAAAAGCTACCTTTTGTTTAATTGGGAAAGAGATAAATACTAATGAAGGAAGTAAAAAAATAGTAAAGGAAATTTTTAAAGAAGGACATGCATTGGCAAATCATACTTATTCTCACAATTTAAAAAATCTATATCCTGAAAACAAGATAAATGTAGAATATTTTATGGAAGAAGTGGAAGAAACTAACGCTGCAATAAAAAACATAGTTGGACAAGACTTTAATACAAGGGTGTTAAGAATGCCCGGAGGTTATATGTCAAGAGAATATTATAAAGATCCTAATTTAGAAGAATTTAATACTAAATTGGAGGAAAAAGAAATGTATAGTATCGATTGGAATGCTTACGACTTTGACTCAGAAGGCAGTAAAAAGAATGCATCAGAGCTGGTGAGTGAAGTAATAAAAAGCGTTGGAACAAAAGAAAAGATAGTTTTATTAATGCATGATACATATGGTAAAGAAGAAACTGCTAAAGCACTTCCTCAAATAATAGAGTATTTAAAAGGGCAAGGATATGAATTTAGAACTATGTCATAGAGTTAAAGTGTAAATAACATAGATATATTAGCCACAAAAACTATTCCAGTTTTTGTAATGGATCAGACCTCATAACCATCAAGCTAAGAAACCCAACTTTTGTTTTATTATATAATTTCTAGGAGAAAGTAGTAGAATATTTTTCACTCTTACGAGTAGAACTTTTAAAAGGAGAATTGTGCATTACTAAATTGTTTTAGTATTATTCTTAGCTGAAAATTTTTGAAAGCCTTAGAACTTTAGTCCTGTTTGAGGGAACCGAGTTTGACAAAGTTCTTAGGCTTTCAAAAATTTTGAGCTTTATTTTAAATTGGAAACTCTCTTCGTTTCATCAGAGGAGTAAGCGATTCGCACAAAATCGTAGATTTTGGCTCTCTGCTTAATACATTTAGCCGTGAGAACACCCTTATAATATATCACAAAATAAAAGTTAAAATTCAAACTTCCACTGTACTTTAAGTTACATCGCAATGTGCTTATATTATGTTACTACAAATTTCTATTCCTACATCTGTTGAATTCTTCTTTAATCTCCAATAGCTTATGTTCATCTGTCAAAAGAGTAAGCCCTGTAAGTGCTAAAGCCTTTGATGCTGTTATCAAAGCTTCATCCCCTTTTTTTGATTTAGCAGCTTCTCTAAATTCAGGTGTATGCGCACACAAACTTTTATCACCTATTTTTATAATAGGCTGAATGGTTGGAATTACTTGGCTTACATTACCTGCATCTGTAGAACCTATACCTTTTTTAGGAATATTATCTATATTTATTCCAAGTAATTTTAGATTTTCTGAAAATACTTCATCAAATTTTTCATTTATAACAAAGTTATCTACTTCATTTTGAAAAAAGCTTATATTAACTTTAGCGCCAGTACTTAAAGCTGCTCCTTTCGCAATATTTTTCACCTTTTCTGTAACTAAAGCACAATTTTCTTTTGTAAATGCACGTATAAAGAATTTAGCCTTTGCATAATCTGGAACAATGTTTGGTGCACTTCCTCCATCAGTTATAATTCCGTGCATTCTAACATCATCTGTTACATGCTGTCTTAAAGCATTTATTCCATTGAAAAGCTGAATTACCCCATCTAGTGCATTTATACCATTTTCAGGAGCAGATGCAGCATGGGAAGCTTTGCCTATAAATTCAAATTGTATTGGATTATTAGCTAAAGAATATGGAGTTACAGAGTTTTCTCCTCCAGGGTGAACCATTAAACAAGCATCTACACCCTTAAATAATCCCTGTTTGACAAAGGTTGCCTTTGCACTGCCATTTTCTCCTCCTTCTTCAGCAGGCGTTCCAAACACTAAAACTTCTCCACCAATTTCATCTATGTATTTAGATAAAGTAATAGCCGCTGCTGTACTAGCAGTTCCTATAATATTATGACCACAGCCATGTCCTAAATTTGGAAGAGCATCATATTCTGCTAAAAATCCTATAGTAGGTCCAGAATTTTTACTGGATTTCTTTCTAGCTATGAAAGAAGTAGGATGACCTGCTAACGCTTTTTCTACCTGAAACCCTTCTTTTTTTAAAGTGTCTATAAGCAGTTCAGAAGCATAAACCTCCTCATTTCCTATTTCAGGATGCTCATGTATCTTATGGCTTATATCTATATAATTTTCTTTCTTATTTTCTAATTCATCAATTATATCTTGTTTAATTTTTTTAACATTCTGTATATTCATGTATGAATGCCCCCTTTAAATGTAAGTAAACTTATCTATAAGCTTTCAATTGTTTATATTTTATTTAATGCCTTGTCAAATTCGGAAATTAAATCATCTATATTTTCTAATCCCGTTGAAACTCTAATCAAGCCCTTTGAAATATTGGCCTTTTTAAGTTCTTCATCATTTAATGCTCTATGAGAAGTTTTAACAGGGTAAGAAACTGATGTAGTAACTCCTGCTAAACTTGGTACAAACTTTATTGTTTCAAGCTCCCTTATAAGATCGTAAGCTCCCTTTTCCCCATTTTTCAAATCAATACTGAGCATACCTCCATATAAGTTACTATTGAAAATCTTATTTGCAATTTTATAAGAAGGTGAACTTATAAGTCCTGGATAATATACATTTTCAATTTTAGGATGTTTTTCTAGAAACTCTGCTAATTTTAAAGCATTATTTGAATGCTGAATTATCCTAAGTTCTAATGTTCTCAAACTTCTTATTAAAAGCCATGCATCAAAAGGACTCATCATAGGTCCATATAATGCTCCTGTATTTTTTACCTTATTTATAGTCTCTTTATCTGAAACTACGGCTCCTCCTGTTACATCACTGTGTCCATTTAAATATTTTGTGGCACTGTAAACTATCACGTCCGCTCCTAATTTTAGTGGTTGGCATACCACAGCTGTAGCAAAAGTATTATCTACCATTAACTTTGCATTATGATTATGAGCTTTATTAGAAATATCATTTATATCAATAGCTTCCATCAATGGATTTGATATGGTTTCTACATATACTAATTTTGTATTTGGCTTAAAGTATTTTTCTACATCATCATTTATAATATCAACAAATGTAACCTCTACATTAAATTTATCTAATTCAACCTTAAGAAATTGATAAGTTCCTCCATATAATACATTTGAAGCTATTATATGATCCCCTGCTTTTACTTGTGAAATAATAGCCATAGTAATAGCAGCCATTCCTGAAGAAAATACTTGAGCATCTTCTCCTTCATCTATGTTTGCAATTATTTCCTGCAGTGCATCATGAACTGGGTTTCCATTTCTTGAATACACATAGCCCTTAACTCCTCCTTCATATACTGCATCTAATGTTTCTACATCATCAAAAACAAATACTGAACTCATTGATATAGGTATTGACTTTGCTGAAGATATTGATGGGGGATTCTTTTCTCCTAAATGAGCAAGACTTGTTGCAAAACTTTTTTTCATATTACTCTTCCTCCAAACTTCCATTTATTTAAATAGTCATTTTTATAACTTATTATCCTAAATAAATATTTTTAAAATCTCTTTGTCTGCATAATTTATACTTATATAATGATCAATTTGAACCATAGCTTCTGCAGTGAATCCATCCACTATATTCCGATGTATCCTTATTTTCCTTAAGCACTTCTTTTTCCTTTAAATATTTATTAGCATCCATTCCATAAATTTTTCTATCTTCTCCAACAGGGCATACCTTTATACATACTCCACATGGATATTTATAAGCACCTTTAAGTTCAGCATGATATTTAGCACATTTTTCTTTATCCATTTTAAAAATAGAGCCCTCCTTTGAAGAAAATGCTTCTGTTGGACAACATTTTTTGCATATACTACATTTAATACATAATTCCTCTTCACACATTTCATCTTCTGGAATAACAGCATCAGTAAAAACTGATACAAGCCTTACCCTTGGACCAAACTCCTTTGTAAGTAAAGTATGATTACATCCAATGGTACCTAGTCCAGCATATTTACCTGCTAACACATGAGAAAAAGCTGCTTCTGGCTTTTTAACAAGTACAGAAATATCACCATAGCAATCTCTTGGGAAAAAAAGTGCTTTATGACCTTTCTTATTAAGATAATTGGCAAGCTTATATGCCATATCATCTAATAACCGATTTGTAGTATTATACAATTCAGAATAAACAACTGAAGGAGTTGTTTCAAGCATAGGTAAAAATATCTGTAGTCCTAAAACAATCACTATTTTAGTTCCAGGCCATATATTTTGAGGAAAAAATTCTGACTTAGTGTCTTTAAATTCTTCCCATCTTTCTACAGAAGCAAACCCTAAAAGATTTGCTCCCATTTTTTCTACTTCCTTAATAATAGATGCTTTTAGTTCATAACCCTTATTATTTTCAATCATATCCAAAACTCCTTCATAAGATAAACACTAACTTTTAAAACACAGGTACTTGAGCACCTTTATATGTTTCTTTTATAAACTGCTTTATATCATCACTTTGATAAGCTTTAAGTACTTTTTTGTAAGCCTCATTATCCTTATCTTTTTCTCTAGCAGCTATTAAATTTATATAAGGCTTAGCTTTGTCATTAGTAACATCCTCTATAAGTATAGAATCTTTAACTGGATTAAATTTTGCATCTATTGCAACTCCGCTATTTATTATAGCTAAATCAACATCCTGAAGAGATCTTGGAATTTGAGTTGCTACAAGCTCTACAAATTGAATGTTTTTTGGATTTTCTGATATATCCTTAAGTGTTGGTAAATTTCCTACACCATCTTTTAATTTTATTAGTCCTGCACTTTGAAGTAAGTTTAGCCCTCTCCCCTCATTAGTTGCATCATTAGGAATAGCTATCTTACCACCATTTTTAATATCCTTAACAGATTTTAAAGTTTTTGAATATACTGCAAGAGGTGCAAGCACAGTATCACCTATGGCAATTATTTGTAAATTATGTTCTTTCTTAAATTTATCTAAATAAGCATGATGTTGGAATGCATTTAAATCAATTTCTCCCTGAGCAAGTGCTAAATTAGGACGTACATAATCTGAAAAGCTAACTACTTGCAAATCAATATTATCTTTTGCAACCTTTTCTTTAACTTTGTCCCATATCTTATGATCATCACCTGTTATACCTATTTTTACTACTTGTTTTTTATTAGAGCTAGTTTGCTGTGAACCACTGCTTGCTCCACAACCTGATAAAAGTCCTAAAGATAACGTTATTGCTAAAAATATACCTGTAAATTTTTTCATGAATCTTCCTCCTTTTAGTCGGAAACACTGAGTCGTTAATCCTACTCGCTCCCGCTCGTGAACTACTCGTTAAAGTCCATTTAGGACTTTAACCTCCTTTTAATGTGTTACTAATTTTGATAAAATATCTCCTAAAAATTGAATAATATTAACAATAATTAAAAGTACAATTATTGTAGCTACCATAATATCAGTTTGAAAATATTGATATCCATAGCGTATTGCAAAATCACCAAGTCCACCTCCTCCAACAGTACCTGCCATAGCTGACAATCCAATTAAGCTTATAATTGTTATGGTTACAGCATGAATAATTCCTGGCAGTCCTTCTTTTAACATTACTCTAAATATGATTTCTAGAGGACTTGAGCCCATAGCTTGTGCAGCTTCAATTACTCCTTTATCTATATCAAGTAGTGCTGATTCAATTTGTCTTGCAAAGAAAGGAGTACATCCAAATATGAGTGGAACAAGAGCCCCCTTAGTACCTATGGTAGTACCTACTAAAAGTCTTGTAAGTGGAATGATAGCTGCAAGAAGAATAATAAATGGTATAGATCTAAATATATTAATTATTTTTGCAAACACTCCATTAATAATCTTATTTTCTAATATATTTCCTTCCCTTGTAACTACCAATGTAACTCCTAAAACAACTCCAATAATTGCTGATATAATTCCTGAAATGGCAACCATATAAAAAGTTTCAAATAATGATTTTATCATATCAGGATAGAGTTTTACTAAATTTGGTGCTATATTATTTAAATATTCAATCAATTTTATCGCCTCCATAAAGTTTTTAGCATTTAATTACTGCTAACTTTTAATTTTTTATCATCTTTTTTAATCTCTATTGTATCTACAGAAATATTATTTTCTTCTAAATATTTTATTGAATTTGCTATACCTTCATTAGATCCATTTAACTTTACTATTAAATTACCAATTGGGGTATGCTGGATGATTTCTATATTTCCAAATAATATACTTGCATCAACTCTAAATTTCCTTGAAATTTTGGAAATGAAAGCATGGCCTGTTTTTTCTCCTGTAAAAGATATTCTTACCACCTTCTCTCCTTCTGTAATTTCATTAAAAGCAAAGTTTTCTTTTTTAAGGAAATCATAAATTTTTTCATAGTGAAATAATGAGCCTATAAATCTTTTTGTTATCTCTGATTTTGGATTTGTAAATATATCTATTACAGGTCCTTGTTCTACTATTTGTCCTCCATCAATTACTGCTGCCTTTTGACAAATTTCCTTAACAACTTCCATTTGATGGGTTATAATCACTATAGTTAATTTCAGCTTTTCATTAATATCCTTAAGCAATTTCAAAATCGCTCCAGTAGTTTGCGGATCTAAAGCTGAAGTTGCTTCATCACATAAAAGCACTTCAGGGTCATTGGCTAAAGCTCTAGCAATACCCACTCTTTGTTTCTGTCCACCACTTAACTGTGAAGGATAAACATCAACCTTTTCTTCAAGTTCCACTAGTTTTAAAAGGCTTAGTACTTTTTCTTTTATTTCTTGTTTGCTCAATCCTTTACCCTTTAAAGGATAAGCTACATTTTCAAATACAGTTCTGCTTCTCATAAGATTGAAATTTTGAAATATCATTCCAATTTTTTCTCTACTTTTTCTGAGCTCTTTTCTTGAAAGCTGTGTTAAATTTTTTCCATTTACAATTACATCTCCTGAAGTAGGCTTTTCCAATAAATTTATACATCTAATCAAAGTACTTTTACCAGCTCCGCTATACCCTATAATTCCATAAACTTCACCAGCTTTAATATGAAGATTAATTTCTTTTAAGGCTTCCACCTTGACATTACCATTTGTATAAATTTTTTTAATGTTATTTAAACATATCATTTTTGTCCCTCCTTAATTTATACTTGCTTATTTATTTAAAAAATAAAAAATCCTCTTCGAAGAAGAGGATTTCCATTATAAAAAACCGTACTAAAGTACATAAATTTTCTATACCACTCTCATCTTCCAGAACAAAGTTCTGCTGGAATTAGCACCTTTACATGCTCGCTGCATGTGGTTGCTGAAACTTCATAGGGCCAGTCCCTCAGTTTCTCTTGATAAGGTAAAAAATATTCACTTTTAAATTCATGTTTCTGTCCCAAACATTTAAGTATTTAATGATTTACATTATAATTATAATTTGCCACACTGTCAATACCTTTTATGACTAAAATTTATATTTTTTTAATTGAATGTGTATGAAAATATTCTAAAAAAAGGTTAAATACAGCAATAATATATTTAATGATATTATTACAGTTGCTATCAATCCACCTAAAATCTTAGTAAATTTATTATTAACTAACATTCCCATTAAATCCTTACGATTTGATATATATAACATTTGAATAATTGGAAATGGAAGTATAAAACTTAAAGCAACTTGGCTTAGCACAAGCACATACATTGGATTGATTCCCATTGCTATAATTACCATAGCTGGTGACATAGTTATAAGTCTTCTTAAGTTTATTGGAATACTTAAATTAACAAAACCTTTCATGATAGTTTGGCCTGCTATAGTTCCTACTGCAGAAGAGGATAATCCTGATGCCAAAAGTGCAATTCCGAAAGCACCACTTGAGAAAGCTCCTAACAAAGGCTGTAATGATTTATGTGCTTCTTCTATAGTACCAACTGCTATTCCATTTTTATAAAACACTGCAGCAGATACTATAAGCATTGCAGCATTAACTATAAATGCAATATTCATGGCTACAACTATATCTATCTTTTCCATTTTAAGATGTTGCAATTTATCTAAATTAGATGAACCTGATTTTCTATATTGAACTAAATGAGAATGTAGATATATTACATGAGGCATAACTGTAGCTCCAAGCATACCAACAGCAATTAAAACTGCTTCATTATTAGGCAACATAGGAATTATGGTATGCATACCTACTTCAATCCAATCTGGTTTGGAAAGAAATAACTCTATAGTATATGCTATACAAATTATAGTTATCAATAAAGTTATAATAATTTCTATAGCTCTTTGACCATACTTCTCCATATATACTATCATAAAAGTTATTATTCCAGTCAACAGTCCTGCATATATTAAAGGAATTTTAAACAATAAGTATAATCCTAAAGTTCCACCAAGAAACTCTGCTAAATCAGTTGCAATAGCTCCTAATTCAGCAACAATCCAAAAAATCCAATTTACAGATTTAGGAAAAACTTCAGCACACATCTCCGGAAGATTTTTTCCTGTTGCTATACCTAATTTTGCAGACATAGTTTGTAGAAATATGGCCATTATATTACTGAACAATATTACCCAAATCAGTTCATAATTGAACTTAGCTCCACCACTTATATTTGTTGCAAAATTTCCTGGGTCAATATATGCTACACTAATAATAAATGCAGGTCCTAGATATTTTAATAACTGTTTTATTTTAAACAGTATTTTATTATTTTGAACACCGATGACTGTTAACTCATCAGAGACAACATTTAACTCAATTGCACTTCTATCACTTCTCATCATTATACACCTCAGCTATTTATTTTATTTTCCAGATATAATATAATTTATTAGGGGTTAAATATCTTACCCTAGCCTAAGTTTGTTTCAGTAATATAATTATGCATTACATTTTAAGAATGTTACCTTATTAAAGTAATTTTTTCTTATAATCAAACATATATATATAGTTTAGATGATTGCAGAATTGAAAGTTGAAAAATGTGGATAACTTTTGGAGCTTTGCTCAA
>NZ_JIBU02000023.1 GCF_000633595.2 Clostridium drakei
TACTTATTACATAGAAATTTTGTCAATAGGATTTTCAATCCATTAATTAAACACTAGTGAAATTTTATACCATATAACGGTAAATATCAATATATATATAACCTTTTCATATATATGGTATAAAATTAGATAACCATATACAAAACTTCAAATTTATCTTTCACTTTCACGTTTTATGAGGATACAGGTGGATTCAATACCACTACTTAATGCAGAAATGCAGCGTGCATCTGGAAATGCTTTCTTTGCCATATTAGTAAGAGTTTCGCCTGAACCAAGCTCTACAAATAATCTAGCACCACGTTCGAACATTAATGTAGTAGCATCATGCCATCGAACTGGATTTGCAACTCCAATTGAAAGATCTTGCCCAATTTCCTCAGATTTTCTTAACACTCTTGCCCTACAATTACCTACAAATAATATTTTAGGAGATTTCAATTTTATGCTTATCATTTTAGCTTCTATTTCATTAGAAACATCTTTCAGTAATTTACAATGAGATGGTACACTTACCTTTAGGATTTTAGTCTTATGTGCTCCCATAGAAAGTGCCAATTTAAATACTCCTTCAATTGCCGATATGCTGCCTGCAATTGTAATTTGATCCTGCGCATTTAAATTTGCAATAAAAACTGGTGAATTTGCTTTATTTACTTTATCTAGTAATAAGCTTACATGCATTTCATCAAGTCCAAGAATAACTCCCATACCATAACCATTGGGATAACTATTTTCCATAAGTTTTCCTCTAAGTTTAACTAATGACAATGCATCTTTAAAATCTAATGCACCAGATACAACAGCTGCTGCAAAAGATCCAACTGAATGTCCTGCAACTATGTTTGGAACTGCTCCTTCTGATTTCAATACACGAGCTATGGCTACACCAGAAATAAGTAAACATAACTGAACCGAAACAGTAGATAAAAGAGATTCTTTAGAGTCTAATAAGAGTACATCCTTTCCTAATACCAAACTTGCTTCTTCAATAGTTTTTGTAACCATAGGATGTCTAGGAAGTTCATGAAGCATATTTTCTTGTTGTGAACCTTGACCTGGAAATAAAAATGCTACACTCATACTCTATCTTTAGCAAGAAAATACATTACACAGTCATTTAAACTCACTAAAATTCACTTCCTTCTTTTGTAAAATACTTGCTATAAATATTTTTTCATATTTTTGAAAATAACCGAATATGCATTTGCCCACATATGTATTCCTTCTATTGAAAATTCTTCTTTTAAGTTTCCTTCTTTATCCATTAATCCATCATTTACATTAATGAATTCATAATTATGTTTTTTAGTTAATTCTTCAACTGCTTCATTAGCTTCTAAAATAACAGCATTTGTGCGTGTCTTAAATCTATTTTCTTTAAATTCTTTATCTACTCCAGGAAAATCAGCTTTCGAATTTAATGGATAATAAGCCATTACATATACCTTACAATTTGGAAGTTTTTTGCCTATTTCAGTTAAAATCCTATCATAATTTTGGATAAGCTTTTCTTTCTTATAATCTGATGTATTCATATCATTTGTTCCTATATTAATAAATATTTTTGATGGTTCCAATTCAAAAATGCATTCATTCATAGATTTTAATAGTTCTTTTGTTACAACTCCTGCAATTCCACGATTATAAATTATATAGTCTTTTTCTAAGGTTTGCTGCATTTCATCAATTGGGAACCATTCCATTAATGAGGAACCCACAAATAAAATTTCACCTTTTTTAACATATTTATTAAGTATTTTATAATTTTTTAATCTGTTTTTCTTTCTTTTCTGTATATAATTAAATAGTACAACCTTAGCTGCACTTTTAATTTCTGTTTTTTTTAACATCTTCATGTCATTTTCATACATTGATTTAATCCTCCACATTCTCATCGATTATTTACTTAAATTTTTATTCTTCAAACCATGGAGTTTCAACTAACATTGGACCATCAACTGTTCTAATTAAAAAAGGAACATTACCTCTTGCATACTCAGCTAAGGCTACACTTCCTCTTGATGTTTCAAGTTGTGCATCTACTTTAGTAGGCATTCTCAGCAACTCTTTTATAATATCTTCAGCAGTTTTAACTGATAAAAAACTTGGTACTCTAATAATAATATCTAGATCACTAGCATCAGTTACAGTATCTACTCCACTGGATAATTCGAACCCAACACTACCTGTAGGTCCCCAGATCATATTATAACTTTTAAAAATATTAT
This sequence comes from Clostridium drakei, assembly GCF_000633595.2. Classification (GTDB taxonomy): domain Bacteria; phylum Bacillota; class Clostridia; order Clostridiales; family Clostridiaceae; genus Clostridium_AM; species Clostridium_AM drakei. Next base: position 2,232 of record NZ_JIBU02000023.1, read on the forward strand.
CTACAGCTTCAAGTGTTTCAAATATATGCATTTCCTTTATATGTTTAACATTTGTCCACAATTTATCTTGTACCAATTGCTCAGGTTTTATGATTTCAATTATATTACCACTAAATATAGTTGCAGCTAAACGCTGACTTCTATTATTACCACGTATTCCTACTGGAACCATATCATTTATTATTGGAGCACGGCGCACCACCACAAGTGGTGCCCGTTTTACTGCTTCACTAATCCATGGAGCATCTGTAAAATCTCCAATAAGATCATTTACATCATTAATCTTTAATAAATCATTAACCTTTAATCCCATTCTTCTTTTAATATTCTCCTAACTTTAATTCCAGCTGCTCTTCCTGTAATAGCTTTTTCTGAAGCAAGACGATTACTTAAATCTGTAATTCCAGAAGCACGAGTTACTTTTATAGCCTTAGATAGCTTTTCTTTTATATTTTCAACATCTTCTGCTTTTGGTTTGGCAGCATTAATTCCACTTACTAATTCCTCTAGAGATCCTAATGTAGAATATGAACCTATATCATAAGCCATAGAAGGAACTTTTTTAGCTGCTTCATCTAATTCCTCTATTGTACGCTTAGTAATTCTAGCAGCAGATTGTTTTGACATAGCATGTACCAATACTCCTGGGTCATCTAGTGCAATAATTCTATTTGCTTGATATCCATGCGTTAAAAATGCTCCTGATATAGCAGGACCAACTAGCAGAGAAATAATTGGATGACCAGCATACCTTGCTGTAGCATAAGCATCAACAGCTCCTGCACAAGACTGGAATATACCAAGTAATTCTTCTTTATATCCATAAGCCTGGCTTGGTACGTCTACAACTGCAATTATTGGACGTTTCTTTTCTTTATCTGCATCTTCTTCCATTGCTTCTCTTACATACTTAGCAATAGTCCAACCTTCTTCTAATCCAACCTCTCCTTTGCGAGCCCTTGGAAAACGGTTGTTTGGATTAGGTACTACAGCAATATAACGAACTAGTTCATTGCATAACTTAACATCATTACATAATACTGATGGCACATCTCCTATCATTGGATTCGATATACCTGTCAATTTTTCAAACCAAATTCTTCCTCTACTCATTACATTTTCATTTTGTCCAACTCCCTGTGTTTTTATATTTTCAACTTCTTCTAAAGTACAATCCTTTGACCACATTTCACGAACATCCATTGGAGTTAATGGCTTAGACGGATCAACCTTCTTAATGCGTGATAAAAATAGATCTATTTGCTTACTTCTAAGTTTAGAAGGCCTTCCTTCTTTTACTGCAACTTTAACTGCTGCAATAATATCAGTAATATCATCATCAACAAGTACGTCAGCAAGTCCTATAGCTTGACGTTGCTCTCCACCAATAGTCTTCCATATCATTCTCTTATCACTAGAATCAAATTCGGCTACTCCTGCTTCCTGTTCAATAACTTCAGGTCCATTTAGTGTCATTCTTCCTTCACGAGTAATAATAATTTTACTAAATAAACCTGCTGTCATAGACATTCCACCGAAACATCCTATCTTTCCAGGTATAACACCAATTACAGGTACATAATTACGTAATGCAACAATTGCAGATTGAATTTCAGAAATTGATAAAAGTCCATAGTTAGCTTCCTGAAGCCTAACTCCACCACTATCATGTACTATTAGCGCATTAGTTTTTATGCCTTTTTCATTATCCTTAACAGCTCTTTCTAATGCTCCAGCAATCTTTGCTCCTGAAACTTCACCAATACCGCCGCCCTGGAAGGCACCTTCTATAGAAATAACAACAGCTCTCTCTCCCAAAATTGTTCCACGAGCCACTACAACTCCGTCATCACATTGTGGCACTATACCCTGTGGTTCTAAGTGTGGTGATTCAAATCTTTCAAATGGTCCAAGTAATTCTCTAAATGTTCCTTCATCCAGTAATGCCTTTGCACGACCACGTGCCTTAAGTTCTACAAAGCTATCTTTGAGCTTTATCATCATTGCTCACCTCCAAAGCTTGTAATAATCTCATTGTAACCATACCTGGTGTTGCACCAAAGTCATTAATTTCAATCTTTGCAGCAATATCATTTACCTCAAAGAATTTATCTAATAAGCCTTTCCATACCTTTTGAAATCCATCAAATCTAGTTCTTATTACAACATAAGCCTTTTTTTCTTCTATTGGATCTAATAGAATTTCTAAATCTCCAGAACCCACTACCCCAACATATGCACGTTGAGATACAGACTTTGTTGCAGAATATTCAAAGGTTAATTTTTCCATATCAAGCTACCTCCAAATCTTAATTTATCATTATCTTACCAGCTTTGGAATTTAGCTGGTGGTTCATATAAACCTGAAGACCAATCAACAAGATCATCAATACTTCTTGCTGCAAGTAAAGAACGTTTAGCATCTGTACGTTTTATTTTAAGGTCTTCTGGAATAGCTATTACTCCAGCTTTTCTTAATTTATCCCTGAGTTCTACACTACTTTCTCTTCCAAGCTGAGTTACTCCAGCAACAGCAGCTAATGCCTGTTTACGTTCTTCTAAATTTTGTGCTTTATATAAATAAGCAATTCCTTCTTCAGTTACTACGTGGGTTACATCATCACCGTATATCATAACTGGTGCAATTGGTAACTTAGCATCTTTTCCTACTTTAATTGCATCTAATGACTCTACAAATACAGGCTTATTTCCCTGTTGGAAAGTTTCAACCATTTGAATAACTAACTTTCTACCACGCTGAATTGAACTTTCTCCTGTTATCATATTTAACCATGCATCTGAAGAGTGTCTTCTTCCATGAGGATCTGATCCCATGTTAGGAGCTCCTCCATAACCTGCAAGTCTTCCAAGTGTAACTGTTGATGAGTGACCTTCGGCATCCATTTGAAGTGTAGATCCAACAAATGCATCTACTGCATATTGACCCGCAACCTGACACATTGCACGATTTGAGCGAAGACTTCCATCTCTACCTGTAAAGAATATATCCGGTCTTGCTGCAACATATTTTTCCATGCCTACTTCTCCACCAAAGCAGTGAACACTTTCAACCCATCCACTTTCTATAGCTGGAATTAATGTTGGATGTGGATTAAGAGTCCAGTTTTTGCATATCTTACCCTTTAGTCCAAGCGATTCACCATAAGTAGGAAGAAGTAATTCTATTGCTGCTGTATTAAAACCTACTCCATGATTAAGAGATTGTACATTGTGTTTTTCATATACTCCACGAATAGTCATCATAGCCATGAGAACATGCATTTCAGTAATCTGCCTAGGATCTCTTGTAAATAATGCCTCTAATTGATATGGCTTGTTAGATACTACAACAAAATCTACCCATGAACCTGGTATATCTACTCTAGGTACTTCATCAACCAATTCATTAACTTGAGCAATTACAATTCCATCACGAAAAGCTGTAGCTTCAACAATAGTTGGTGTTTCTTCTGTATTGGCTCCAGTATAAAGGTTACCACTAGCATCTGCCTTATCTGCTGCAACCAAGGCTATGTTTGGTGTAAGATCAACAAATAATCTTCCATATAATTCAAGATAAGTGTGAATTGCTCCAACCTCCACGATACCATCTTCAATGGCTTGAGCCATACGAAGACTTTGAGGTCCTGCATAAGAAAAGTCTAATTTTTTTGCAATTCCTTTTTCAAAAATATCAAGATGCTCTGGCCTAGATACACTTGACATAACCATATGTAAATTATTAATTTTATCAGGATTTACATTATTAAGTGCATTGGAAAGAAAAGATGCTTGTTTTTGATTATCTCCTTCTAAAGCCACACAATCACCTGGTGTTATAAGTGTTTCAAGAACTTCTACAATTTTTTCTGTTGGTATAACCCGCCCATTTACTAAATTTTGTACTTTTGCAATTTGACTTGCCTTTTTGTCACGTCGAGTAGTCCATGAACGTTGTGAACCAACATTTAAACTAAATTGATTCATGATTTATTCCTCCATTTTCTTCTTTCTTTCATTATAAGCTTGATATATATATAACGTCTAATATATAATTATGTATAATATATATACATTTAAATGTATGAAAGGATAAAGTGATGGAATTATTGCAACTTAAATATTTTCAAACAGTAGCTCGTCTTGAACATATGTCAAGAGCAGCAGAACAACTTCGTATTCCTCAGCCATCCCTTAGTAAGACTATCTCTCTTTTAGAAAAAGATTTGGGTGTCTTATTATTTGATAGACGTGGAAAATATATTTTTTTAAATCAATATGGTAGAGCTTTCTTAAGAAGGGTAGATCAAGCACTAGCAGCATTAGAAGATGGAAAACATGAGCTTAACGACTTATCTGGAAAAACATTTGGAGATGTTAAACTAGCAGTTCTTGCAGCCTCCAATATTCTTCCTGATCTTTTAAGTTCATTTCGCAAACAATATCCACATATAAATTTTAATCTTATTCAGCATTTTTCAAACTCAATAGCACGACTTGACTTTGATTTATGCATATCATCTTCACCTGTAAAATTGAATGATATTGACAATATATCTTTAATAACCGAAGAAATTTTTTTAGCAGTACCAATAGAACATCCTTTAGCTAAACGAAACAGTATAAATCTAATTGAAGTTGCTAATGATTATTTTATAAGTTTAAGACGTGGTAAAAAACTTAGAGAAATAACTGACACTTTTTGCAACTATGCAGGGTTTACTCCTCATGTCATTTTCGAAAGTGATGATCCAGCAACTGTACGTGGTTTAATAAGAGCTGGTCAAGGTATAGCATTTATTCCTTCTGTATCCTGGGGAGGTTCCGAAGGTTCTTCTATGATTCTTTTACATATAGAAGAACCTGTATGTGAGCGCACTATATCTCTAACATATAAAGCAGATCGATATCTTTCCAAAGCAGCACGACTATTTCGTCAATTTACCATTGATTATTTTGCTAGACTTGCTTTTAATAATAAAACTCATGACTAGAAATATTCCGTATCTATAAAATAGTAAAAACTGATTCCTATACAATATAGGAATCAGCTTTTACTATTTTAATATTACTTTTTCAATATTCCTCACATGATATCATTTCAGAAATTACACTTTGTTATAAAATTAAATTGCATCAAAAAAGCACATTTGATTACTTTGAGGAAGACCTTTTAAACAACCAAATTTTTTAAGCAACTCTATAGCTGAATTACCAATCTTAGAACGTTTTTTCACATCATCTATAGAGCTAAATGGCTCTTCTTTTGCTGCATTATATATACTTTCTGATGCTACATTTCCCATTCCAGATATACTATTTATAGGTGGCCTTAGACCTTCCTCTTCTACTATAAATTTAGTAGCATTGGATTTATATAAATCAATTGGAAGAAACTTAAAACCTCTCTCATACATTTCCAAAACTATTTCTAAATCATCGTACATATCTTTATCCTTAGGGGTAGCTTGATTGCCCATCATTTCAATTTCCTTCATTTTTTCTCTAACTTTTTCTTTGCCAAATATCATAAATTCACTGTCAAAGGACTTTGCTCTAATGGTAAAGTATGCTGCATAATAAGCCTTAGGTATATGAACCTTAAACCAAGCTATTCTAAAAGCCATCATTACATAAGCTGCAGCATGAGCTTTAGGAAACATATATTTTATCTTTCTACACGAATCTATATACCATTCAGGAACATCATGTTCCCTCATTAAAGCTTCATATTCCGCCCATTTTGCAGGATCTTTTAATGCTTTCCCCTTACGTACAAGCTCCATTATCTTAAAGGCAGTATTGTTTGGTAAACCTTTTTTGATAAGATAAATCATAATATCATCTCTGGTACACACTGCTTCGCTTAAGGTAACTACTCCCTGATCAATTAAGTCCTTTGCATTTCCAAGCCATACATCAGTACCATGTGAAAGTCCTGATATACATATCAAATCTGAAAATGCTTTTGGCATTGTATCTAAAAGCATTCCTCGTACAAACTTAGTACCAAATTCAGGAATACCAAAAGTTCCTACCTTTGAATTTATCTGTTCTGGTGTTACTCCTAAAGCCTCAGTGGATGAGAATATGGACATAGTCTCCTTATCATCCATGGGTATCTCATGTGGATTCACTCCTGTTATATCTTGAAGCATTCTTATAACTGTGGGATCGTCGTGCCCTAGTATATCAAGCTTCAATAGGTTCTGGTCAATGGAATGATAATCAAAATGTGTTGTTATAATATCTGAATTAGAATCATCTGCAGGATGCTGAACAGGGCAAAATTCAAATATTTCACGTCCCTTTGGAACAACTATGATTCCTCCCGGATGCTGTCCTGTAGTTCTCTTTATTCCTGTACATCCTACTGCAATTCTGGTTATTTCCGCCTTATTTACTGAAACATTTTTTTCATCATAATATTTTTTCACATAACCAAAGGCTGTTTTTTCTGCTATAGTACCTATGGTTCCGGCTTTAAAGGTTGTGCCTTTGCCGAAAATAACCTCTGTATATTTATGAGCTTTTGCCTGATATTCTCCTGAAAAGTTTAAATCTATATCTGGCTCCTTATCTCCATTAAAACCTAAAAAAGTTTCAAATGGTATATCTATACCATCCTTAACCAATTTTTCTCCACAAACAGGACAAACTTTATCTGGTAAATCAAAGCCATTTTTAACTCCATAGTCTGAAAAATCCGAATACTTGCAATTAGGACACCTATAGTGTGGAGGCAGTGCATTTACTTCTGTTATACCAGTCATGTTGGCAACAAAAGAAGAACCAACAGATCCTCTGGAGCCTACTAAATAGCCATCGTCATTTGATTTCCATACCAGCTTTTGGGCGATAATATACATTACAGAGAATCCATTTTTTATAATGGATTCTAACTCTTTATCTAATCTAGTCTGAACAATCTCTGGCAGCGGATCTCCATACAACTCATGTGCCTTTTCATAAGCTATATCCTTAATGGTCTGTTCACAACCATCTATATGCGGTGGACATTTTTCTGGTGAAATAGGACTAATCTGTTCACACATATCTGCTATCTTATTAGTGTTTATAACTACCACTTCATAAGCCTTTTCTTCTCCCAAATAGGAGAATTCCTGAAGCATTTCTTCAGTGGTTCTTAAATATAAAGGTGCTTGATTATCTGCATCCTTAAAGCCCTGACCTGCTTCCAGTATACGTCTGTATATCTCATCTTCAGGGTCCATGAAGTGAACATCTCCTGTTGCAACAACAGGTTTATTCAACTTTTCTGCTAATGCTATAATTTTTTTATTAATTTTCTTTAGGTATTCCTTATTTGGTACCTGCTCTTGTCTTACCAAATAGTCATTATTTCCCAAAGGTTGTATTTCCAAATAATCATAATCCTTTGCAATAGCCTCTATTTGTTCATCAGATTTTCCAAGTAATATTGATTGATATAGCTCACCTTCACTACAAGCACTACCTAGAATTAAGCCTTCAGAATACTTTTTATACATACTTTTCAATATACGCGGCTTTTTATAAAAATAATCTAAATGAGAATAAGATACCAACTTATATAAGTTCTTTAAACCTACATAATTCTTTGCCAGTATTATTGCATGGTAGGTTTTTAACTTCTTGTATTCTTCCTTTTTAGCAGCTTCATCAGAACCATATACATCCACATCTTGAAGGGTTTGAGCTCCTCTTTCTTTTAACTTTTCAAGCATTACATTAAATATCTTAACAGTGGTATCTACGTCGTCTAAGGCCCTATGAGCAACCTCTACCTTTATGCCAAGATTTTTAGCAATTCTTCCTAATTTATAAGTTTTAAAATCAGGAAAAAGTTCTTGTGCCAAGGTCAATGTATCTAGATATGTAAAATCAAAATCATATTCTAAAACTCTAGAATTATGCTTTAAGAACCCTATATCAAATTCAGCATTATGTGCAACTAAAACACTATCTTTAATAAAATCAAGCATTTTAGGAAATACCTTATCTATTGTTTCTGCATCTCTTACCATATCATCCGTTATATTGGTAACTTCTACAACCCTTGGCGGAATAGGTTTCTTCGGATTTACAAAGCAGCTAAATTTATCTATTACCTTTCCATCTTTAATTTTCATAATTCCTATTTCAGTAATTTTTTCTATTACTGGAGAAAAGCCTGTAGTTTCCAAATCCAACACACAATATGTAGTATCAATATTCTGTCCCTTTATATTTGTTACAGATGGCTTTTTATCAGGCGCCAAATAAGCTTCCACTCCATATATAATCTTCATGTCTGGATTATCCCTTCCTAAAAGCTTATGTGCTTCTGGAAAAGCCTGCACTACTCCATGGTCTGTTATGGCAATGGATTTCATCCCCCAGCTCATGGCCCTTTTAATCAAATCAGTGGCACTAGTCATAGCATCCATTTGACTCATTTGTGTATGCATATGGAGTTCTACTCTCTTTAACTCTGCATTATCCTTCCTCTTAACCTTTTTCATGCCTTCTGTTTCAATTATAGTATTAGCAATGAGTTCAACTTCTTGAGAAAACTTGCTGTAACCTGAATTTCCAGCAAGCCTAACACCTTTAGCTTTTTTTAGTCTAGATAATACTCCACCCTCTTCACCAGGTTTACAGAATACCTTGCAAGTCATAGAACTTGAACCATCATACAAATCAAAAGAAATTAATGTTTTTCCACTTCTTAATTCCTTTGCTTCTATATTTGATATTTCACCTTCTATAGCTATTCTACCTTCATCAGGCGTGATGTCAGTAATTTTCACTATAGTTTCTTTAATATTAGGATTTCTACCTAATATCAAACATGAAGTTCCTTTTTTTGCAGCAACTTCTACTTTTACTTCCTGTTTCTTTTCTACAACTTTCTTAGGTAATTTAGGGGTTTCTTCATTAGCTATTATGCTGTTATTAATTTCTTTATTAATAAACAACATTTCACTTGCACGTTTATCTTCTGCCATTTTTAACAATTCTTCACTGGTTAATTTATCAACGAAACTTATTTTGTAATCTGTACCATAGAGATTTTTTATTACTTTATGAATCTTTTTATCGTAATCCATAGTTTTTAAAAAGCCTGCTACTGGAATTTTAAAATTAAAATTTATAGTATCCTCTGCAAATTCATATTCACTATTATTCATCACTGCCTTTAAAGCAGGATATCTATTTGCAACAAAAAATACAATATTCTTTAATTCTTTCTCTATAGGCTTTTTATTGGTTCCCTCTGCATACTTCACAGCAATTCTAGAATCATTTAAAGCAAATCTTTGTCTTATAAACTTATTAAGGTGCTCAAATTCTTCTATTTCAATATATTTATCTGAACTAATTTTCATATCCAGAGTTTTAGTTTTTTTGCTTAAAACTACAGATTCTACAATGGCAGTATTTATATTTCCCTCTAATCCACAATCACTAAAAATTTCATTTATTCTCTTCATACTTACTTTTAACCTTCTCCCCAAAATTTTTAGCATGCTATTATTATATAAGATAAACTTATACTTTGTCATGTAATAAAAAAGGTGTTTAATAGAATTGCTTTATAAAAAATTTATCTTTATCTTCTTTATTCAATTGCTATCATCCAATATCATATAAAAGTTAAATATAATTAATATTATTTATCTTCACAAGTTATTCTATGTAAAACTTGCTATTCATTATTCAATATTTCCAATAGCTTTTTCTTCCTAAGTAAAAATACTACTGGTATTAAATATATGAGACAGCCAAATAATTTTATATAACCATAACTGTTTATTTCACTAGCAATTGAATTAGTTCCAAAAAATCCTGAACTTATAAGAGCGCTAAAATCGATAAAGGCATGAAGAATAGCAACTACCCATATATTTTTTGATCTTACATAGATAGCAGCAAGTAATGCTCCTAAAACTCCAGCTCCTATTGCTTGTATAAATGCACTTTTAATCAATACACCAGAAAAAACATTGGTTATATGTGCAATTCCAAATATTGTACTAGATGAAATGATTGCAGCATAGATTCCTTTTGGTGTTCTCCCAAACTTATCAATAAATAAATTTAATATTGTTCCTCTAAAAATAAATTCTTCAGACATCCCCACCCCAGCCATAGCAGCAATAAACATTAAAATTTGTGATAATGGAAGTAACTGACTAACATTTTTGTTGTGAATAATATCTATTACACTTGAAAAAACCGTCAATGAACCTATAAAAACTAAAAATCCACCTATAAAAAGTCCTCTCAGAATTCCTACACCTTTTTCTTTAAAGATATTTTTTTTTCCAACCAAACTAATAATAATTATGGATATAGTAACTCCAATAAACTCTACTATTAATTCTAATCCATATCCATGGGATTTCATTGAAAAACTGATTATCCATCCAATACCTTTAAGTACAGCCAAATAAATAACAGTTATCAATATACATAATATAAATGTATGTTTCTCCTTTAGATAATCAATATTATTTTTCATATGCTTTACCTCTTAATATATCAAGCTTCAATTAAAACCACACTCTTTCACAATATAAATACTATGTAAATTATACCATTTAGCTACACATATTTGAATAAAAATTTGTATAGTTAATTATTGGGGTGTGATCCAGGTTATCTAGAAAACAAATAACAGATTACCAATTTTAACAAAGATTTTATACCCATGATTATTAAATGGATAAGATATAACAAAGAGATCTTATCCATTTATGTGTATAAGAAAAAATCTGATTTTAGCATCGCCCCAACCTAAATCCCAAGGTACATGATATCTGTCTGTAGTATGAGAATTTACTAATGGATAACCATGACTATCAAATCCTGTTATTATTGCAAAGTGATCTATATTCCCTCTACCTTTTTCATAAGCAACTAAATCTCCAAGCTGTAGTTTTCCAACTGCACCACTTGGAAGTCTTTCCGAAGATTTAGTTAAATCTTTAAATGTACCAACACTAATTACACTTCCTCTTCCACTACCTATTAAATAATTTTTTAAACCATCTGCATTAGACCAAGCCCTACTTCCTGGAGTCCAAGAACCACGAATAGGCATACCTCCGCCTTCTTTATCCCCTAATACTTGTGATGCAAAATTACTACAATCTCCACCTATACCATTGTAATCACTATATTTTTTATTATATTTAAAATTATTACTACTTCCCCAAGCAGCACCACAATACTTATCAGCATAAGCAACAGCCTTCTCTCTATCATAAAATGGTCTGCTATAACTTAATGTTTCATAACCATTATTGGGATTATGAATATTAGGGATCATTCTTAAAATGCTTTCAGCAACATTAGAATAACCACGTAGTGCATCTTCAAAACAATCAGTGTACCAATCATTATAAATAACCCATTTATCATTTTTCTTAATCAAACTTGTTGTATGTCTTATTCCAACTCCAAAAGAATTAATTGGAGAATTATCATCATTGTTGTAAACATAATCAAATTTATATGATTCTTGTAAAGCCATTTTTATTATATTGCCACGAGGATATATCTTCTTTATTCTCACTGAAGATGCTACCTTACCAAATGTTATATTTCTTTCATTAGACCAGTCATTAAGATATTTAACACGTTTAATTTCATGCTCCAATGCCCATTTACCATATCTTTGTGAAGTATCAAAAAGTGATTTTAAGGATGATACATCCCCAGATACAAAAGCTGCTGAACGTTGATTATATATTCTTTCAACTTCAGATTTTAATTGGTTCTCATCAATATTTTCAATTAAATTTTGTTTTTTTAAGTCTGTCTTATTTTCTTTCTTGTTATCTGGTTCAATATTACTATACACAATTTTATTTTTTTCTAGATTATTAACCTGTGTACTGCTTTTATTTAATCTACTTTCATTTGATTGTTCCACCTTAATATTCCTAATTTCACCCTTATAACCTAGAATAAAACTAATAATTATAGCTAAAATGGAAAAAATTATATAATTAAGTTTTTTTATCATTATTAACTAATCACACTCCTTTTTAACCTCTTGATATATAATTTTCCCTCCCATGACTAAGAGTTATTCAATTTAACTTAAACTTTATATATATTAAAAGCTGGTAAATAAAGCATATGCAAATAAAAAAGCATTATCAAATTTGACAATGCTTCTTGTAGTGCAAATATTCCTTTATGGATTTACAACTTTGAATAAATAATAATTATATTTTTTTAACTATTGAAGCTTTACTACATTTTTACAAATACTAACTTTTTCCCTATTAACCATCCATATACCTAAACATACCAATATCAGTGCAACAATATTTTTAATTTCAAAAATCGTTTCTCCCAAAAAAATGGCTGAGAGCACTGCTCCAAATATTGGAGTTAAAAAATTAAACATAGATACTGGACCTACCTTGTTGTATTTTAAAAGTAAGTTCCACAATGAAAATGCTACAGAAGATAGTAATGCCAGATAAACAAGCAATAAGGAAGACTCCACTGTAAAATTATAAACTCTTCCTTTAAACAAAATACCAATAAGTGTAAGCATTAATCCTCCTATAAAAAGGCTATAACCTGTTATTATAATTACATCCATACTTTTAGTAAGTTTTTTGCCATAAATAGAAGATGCAGAAAAGATAAAGGCTGCTATTATAACAAATCCTTCTCCCTGAAAACTAAAAGAAAAATTTAATAAATCACTACTAAAATTTACTATCATAACTCCTATAAATCCTGCAGTACATCCAATTATTTTTTGCATATTCAATTTATCATCTACATATATGTAATGTGCTAAAATAACACTAAAAAACGTTACTGTAGAATTCATTATAGAGCTTTTAACACCAGTAGTATTGGCGACTCCAATATAAAAAAATATATATTGTAATGTAGTTTGTGTAACCCCTAATAAAGATAGCTCCAATACGTTCTTCTTTGAAATATTAAATACTTTTTTTCCATACTTTTGAGCAATAATAAGTAATATTATACCAGCTATAGTAAACCTGTATCCTGCAAATACAAGTTCTGATGAAATATTAGATGAAGAAATATTAAACAGTTTATACCCTATTTTTATTGCAGGATAAGCGCTTCCCCATAATAAACAGCATATTGTTGCAATAATAGCAACAAATTTTGAGTTTGTAAAAATATTTTTGTTCTTCAAAATTACCAAGTCCCTTTCTTTATATAAGTCTTTTCAGCGAATATTATTTTTTCAATGTTAAAAGTTTTAATAACTAGTTTTTGTAATTCTTTATTCATTTTAATCAGCTTAACTTTTTCAATTATACTACAATATTAACATTCAATATTATCCCTTGCAAATGAATGGAATTTATATTACAAACCTTTATATATTCTATTACAAATTCTTATAATGCAAAAACAAATCAATAACAATTTTTTATATTTTTTGAATTGTGTGTCATATGCATGTATATTTAAAGTAGATAAGTATATTTTTTCTTATCTAAAAATATTAAGATGTGGGGTATTAAGGTATGGAAAAAAAAGTTTTGACTGTATGTCCTTACTGTGGTGCAGGCTGTAATTTGTACTTAGTAGTTGAAGAGGGAAAGATTAAAAGAGCAGAGCCTGCAAATGGCAGAACAAATGAAGGAGAGTTATGTTTAAAAGGATACTATGGATGGGATTTTCTAAACGATCCTCAACTTTTAACTGCTCGTATAAGAAAACCAATGCTTAGAAAAAATGGCAAACTAGTAGAAGTTACATGGGATGAAGCCATTAAATTTACAGCAGAAAAATTAACAAAAATAAAAAATAAGTATGGTGCAGATTCTATAATGGGTACTGGATGTTCTAGAGGTCCTGGAAATGAAACAAACTATGTAATGCAAAAATTTATGCGTGCTGTAATAGGTACTAATAATGTGGACAACTGTGCTAGAGTTTGTCATGGACCTTCTGTAGCAGGACTAGCTACAGTTCTTGGTAATGGTGCAATGTCAAACACTATTCCTGAAATTGAAAATGCAGATTTATTACTTATTTTTGGATACAATCCTGCTGAATCTCATCCTATAGTTGCTAGAAGGGTAGTTAAAGCAAAAGAAAAAGGTGCAAAAATTATAGTTGTAGACCCTAGAGTTACAGAGAGTGTAAGAATTTCAGATTTGTGGCTTCAACTAAAGGGTGGAACTAACATGGCTCTTGTAAACGGTTTTGCAAATGTACTTCTTAACGAAAACTTATATAATAAAGAATATGTTTCTAAATATACTGAAGGCTTTGAAGAATACAAGGCTATTGTAAATAAATATACTCCTGAATATGTAGAGAAAATAACAAATGTTTCTGTTGAAAATATTAAACAAGCAATGAGAATGTATTCCAGTGCAAAAAATCCAATGATACTTTATGGTATGGGAGTATGTCAATTTGGTCAAGCTGTAGATGTAGTTAAGGGCTTAGCTGGTTTAGCTTTGTTAACAGGAAATTATGGAAGGCCTAGTGTTGGTATAGGACCTGTAAGAGGTCAAAATAATGTACAAGGTTCTTGCGATATGGGAGCTATTCCTAACTGCTTCCCTGGATATCAAAAGGTTACTGATAAAGCTGCTCGTGAAAAATTTGAAAAAGCCTGGAATGTAAAACTTTCTGATAAAGTTGGATATCACTTAACTGAAGTTCCTAGACTGGTTTTAAAAGAAAATAAACTAAAAGCCTACTATATAATGGGAGAAGATACTGTTCAAAGTGATCCAAATTCAAATGAGGTAAAAGACGCTTTGGATAAATTAGAGCTTGTAATAGTTCAAGATATATTTATGAATAAAACAGTTTTACATGCTGATGTAGTACTTCCTGCCACTTCCTGGGGTGAACATGAAGGTGTATACAGCTGCGCAGATAGAGGTTTCCAAATATTCCATAAGGCCATTGAACCAACTGGTGATGTTAAACCTGATTGGGAAATAATTTCTGAAATATCTACTGCCATGGGATATCCAATGCATTACAATAACACAAAAGAAATATGGGATGAAATGAGAAGTCTTTCTCCAAAATTTGCTGGTGCATCCTATGAAAGAATGGAAAAACTAGGAGGAATAGTATGGCCTTGTCCTTCTGAAGATCACCCTGGAACTCCTGTACTTTATGAAAATAATATATTTAGCACACCAAGTGGAAAAGGCATTTTATTTGCTGCTAAATGGAGACCTACTGAAGAATCTCCTGATAATGAATATCCATTAAGCTTATGTACAGTTAGAGAAATAGGACATTATTCTGTAAGGACAATGACTGGAAACTGTCGTACTCTGAAAATGCTAGAAGATGAACCTGGTAAAATTCAAATGAATCCTGAAGATGCTAAGAAACTCAAAATCAAAGATGGAAATTTAGTAAAGGTTACTTCAAGAAGAGGTTCTGTAATGTCTAGAGCATTAGTTACAGATAGAGTTAGAAGTGGTGATACTTATATGACTTATCAATGGTGGATTGGAGCTTGCAACGAACTTACTTGTGACAATTTAGATCCTATATCAAAAACTCCAGAATACAAATATTGTGCTATTAAAGTAGAACCTTTCCCTAATCAAAAATCAGCTGAAAAGGAACTAGTACAAAAATATGCTGAATTACGCAAAAAAATGGGAGTAACAAAAGATATTTACGAAGTAAATGCTTAAATAATTTATATTTTTTTATTTAATACTATACTCCCTGAAAAATCACCATAAATATTTTATTTTTAAACGATGTAATATGAAAAATCGTTATCTTATTATTAGTATAACGCTTTTTCATATTATTGTAAACAGTTAAAATTAAAATTGCTAAAGCTTTTTAACTTCAGCATAAATATATAAACACAAAAAGCTATAAAACATAGGATTAACCTAATTTTATAGCTTTTTAAATTGAAAATGAAACTCACATTATATAAGGTTTTATACTCTTGATTTTATAAACAGAGCATTGAGGCCGCTATTTATTTTTTCCTATCTAAATTTTTTTATTATAGTTAAATTTGATAAAAAATAAATCATAATAAATATAACTGGAAATGCATAGCGCGGCTGTCCCTCAGTAATAAAATACATACAAGAAAACATATAAAAACAAATCAAATTGTAGACGCTGTATGAATTAACTTTTTCTTTATTAAACATGCTGCAAATTATCTTTTTACTATATATGATCATTACTATAATTGATATTGCAGCTACTAATATTGATATGATACTAGAATAAGCAGTCAAAATATTTTCCATAATTTTACTCATACCAGTTCCATTAAAACTATAAGTTATAGAATATCCAATAAGATATGTTTTATATAATCTTTTAAATCCAAGTTCTACAAACTGTATTGGATGTTCCTTTATCCATTTCTTAGCCGCATCACTTAACATCCTGTTTCTTTGTGTCATATTAGCTTTTATATATTCTTTTTTATTTACAATTGAATCCTCAACCTCACTTGCTGGCATCCATGCGCCATAATGATTTTGAGAATTATTATTTATGTATAGTACAATACCACTATTATTTGATACATATGTAAGCTGTCCTATTAACTTTGTATTTCTATATATCCATGGAGATATGACTAAGATACTAGTAACTAAAATTATTAATGAGTGTTTTACTACCTTTATAAATTTAAATTTTAAAATTATCTCTATTACAAATATAGCAAAGAAAAATATCATAAAAAATGGCTTAATCATTGTATTTAGACCTGTTAAAGCTCCAATAATTATATATTTATGCTTAATATTTTTATGATATATTAAAGTTATTAGAAGCAATATAGTTGTAAACAATATTTCTGTTGCTAATATACTATTATAAAAAATGTTATCAGGAAAAAAAACAAATAATGCATATACTAATCTTCTTTTACTTTCTTTTAACTCTACATTTTTTAAAATATTATATATAAGTATATAATTAAAAAATGTCAAAATTAAATTAAATATCTTTGCAATTACCATACTACTTCCAAATATTTTATATATTCCTCCTAAGACAATGGAATATCCAATAGAAGTATATGTATCGCCCCAGGCACCTCCTGCTGCAATATTCCTTGCAACTTCATCATAATATGCAAAATCTGAAAATGGTTTTGTGTCTACTACAGCAACCCATATAATACAGATTAGAATGCCTAACATTGTTATTAATTTGTAATAACTTTTTCCCAAATATAATTTGTTTTTAATGATTTTATATATACTTCTCATTGTAATGTCTCCTTCATTTCAATTTTCAAGGTGATTTCACATTAATTTTAATTTGGCATCTCAATATGTTAAATTATGTAAATGCATTATTGACATCATTGCTATACGTTATATAATTAAATTATATCAACTTATTAACAAAAGAGTAAAAATTATATATGGTAGGGGGGTAAATTATGCAAGCTCATGAAATAATGATTAATGAAGTGTACACAGCCAATGAAAATGACTTAGTAAGATCCGTTATAAAAAAATTCATTAAATATCGCATAAGCGGTGTTCCTATAATAAATGACAAAAATCAAATTATAGCCTATGTAAGCGATGGTGATATTATGAGATACATAGGAAAGCATGAAAACTTAGTTGTAGATTTTCTATATTATGTTTCTGCTGCAAAAGGTGATGATGATGAATTTGAAGACAGACTTCAAAAAATACTTAACTTAAACATCATGGATATAGCTCAACGAAAGGTTATTAAAGTAACTATAAATGAAGATATCGAAAACGTTGCCTCTATATTAGCTAAAAAGAGTATAAAAAAATTACCAGTAGAACATAATGGACTATTAGTTGGTATCATTAGTCGTGGAGATGTCATAAGGAATTGCTTTAAATCTATACTTTAACGTTATTCAAAAGCTAAATAACCGCACACTATTCAAATTTAAGTGTGCGGTTTATAAACAAATCCTTCTAATAATATTAGTTAAATTGAAGCAGCATACTTGTTAATTACATTATATACTCCATTTTTATTATTATTTTCCGCAATAAAATTAGCATGTTTTTTAACGTCCTCTGGAGCATTTTCCATAGCATAGCTGTAATATGCTGCTTTAAACATACTTAAATCATTATAATAATCTCCAAAAACCATTGTATTATTTTGATCTATATCAAACTTTTCTTGAAGTATTTTTATAGCATTTCCTTTGCTAGTACCCTTATTTATTATATCTATCCATTTATCACCTGATACTACAAACTCAAGATTTTCATTTAAATTGTTTTTTAAATGTTCAACAGTTTCTTGTTTTACACCATTTTTTATATAATAAGTTATTCTGTAGATTGGGCATTTTACCTCTTTAAAGGCTTTTACTATTACCCAAGGTACTTCAACGAATTTAAACTCCTCCAATATAACCTCTGATGGATCTATTATATATGCATCCTCTGCAGCTCCTAAAAATAACTCTTCTCCAAAATCTCTTTTTAAACTTGCTACATGCTCTATATCTTCTGGTGAAATACAGCTAGAATAGAGAGTTTCTCCTTTATTATTGTATTTTACTAGTGCCCCATTATGTGATATAAATATCATGCTTGTCTTTATTCTTTTAAAGTTTCTACTAAGCTGTGAATAAAATCTGCCGCTAGCTGCTGCAAATCTTATGTTTTTTTCCTGAAGATGATTTATTAATCCAAACATTTTTTCATTTATCTTTCCTTCGTCATTTACCAAAGTACCATCCATATCACTTGCTATAAGTTTTATCATTCAATTTCCTCCCACATATAACACTATAATTATTTCACTATATTATAATTAATCTTCAACCACTTTATATGTAATTTTCATACATCCAACTATTTATATTATATATATTATGTATAAAAACTCAACTCTTTTTATTCGAAGAAGAGGTAATAATCCTTTCTTCGATTTTAATTTTTTCATACTAGATAGTATTTTATATATTGTTTTAACTAGCTTGTCTTCCTATTACCTCTTCTGTTTTTTAGCTACTTACTAATGTTTTCTTGCTGGAGAATTTTATAATATTCATCCAAAATTGAATCTAACATTTGGCTTGCAATTATTACTTCTGAGTCCAGCAAATCTGATCTTTCTCTTATCAAGTCATTCATATAACTCCTAGTTTCTTCAATTTTCTTCAATAATTGTTCTACTCTATCCATAATATCGCCTCCTTTCATGACCAATATTATCATTTTTAGTAATATTATGGATAGAAATCTGTAATGTTTTATATTTAAAAATACTACATAATTAGTCATTATATTATGTAAAAATAAAAACTTATAATATAAATTTTTATTTTATGCAAATTTATAATAAAAAAGCTGTGGTTGTTTCCACAGCTTAAAAATACATCTTTATTTTCATTATATTCATATATATTACCAACTATTGCTTGACTATAAAAAAATTTTATCTCTAACTTCCATCAAAGCAAATCCTAAAAGATTTAATCCTTTCCAACATAAAGGATTTTCTATATTATGATCATCCTTAGACATACCTATTCCCCAAATTCTATCATATGGACTTGCTTCTACCAAAACTCTATCTTTTGTTTGAATTAAAAATTCTTTAAGATTTTCGTTTTGAGTAAACTTTGCATAATTGCCTTTAACTATGATAGAATATCGTGATTTTATCCACAATTCTTCATCAAAGTTTTTCACCTTTCTGCCTAAAGTCTTCATCTGTTTAGGATGACTACTCTTCATTATTTCATCTAAAGTTTCATTATCTTTAAAAAGTCTAGCCTTTTCTGCCATCATATATTGTTCCATACAGCAATAACTATTTTCATCAACAACAAAATTTGCCTTCCACCACTGGCTTAAACAAGTTTTTGTAATACTACCATCTTTAGAAGGCTGATGTCCCCAAAAAAATAAATATTTAATTCTTTTTCCTTTTTGAAAGTCCTGTTTTAAATTATCAATTGTATATTTCATTTTTATAATTTTCTCCTTTTACATATTTCTTTTCCATCCTGAATTATATTTAAATAATTTTGAAGGTCTATGCCCAGCATCTTTTGTAAACTGATTTGTTTCAATAACCATGTTTGAAACCTTTCTTCTAAAAGCTGCCGCTAAAAGTTCTTTTCCTTGTATGACTTCATAAACCTGCTGAAGTTCAGTTAGCGTAAATAATTCAGGCATAAGGTTAAAGGCTAAACTTGTATATTCAATTTTATTCCTTAGCCTTCTAATAGCATACTCAATAAACTTACCATGATCAAAAGCAATACCTGTAGATTCCATAATTTCTCTACTTACTTTACCATCTGGATTTTCTATAATTTTTATCTTGGCAGACAATTCTTCATTTTCATTCCAAAGTTTTATTTGTACTATCTGTTCGTAAATATATCCCTTTTCCACTACTTCCTTTTTTTCTTGAAGTAAATTATATCTAACATTAAACCAAGCTGCATCCTCTTCATCACTACCAGCTTTAATACTTAATGAACTGCTGTCCACAAGTGCCATATAAGAAGAACTTATTACTCTAGTCCTAGGATCTCTACTAACTTCTCCCCAAGTATATAACTGCTCCATATAAATATCATCAATATTGGTTTCAGCTCTTAATACACGTAAAGCCGCTTCATCTAAGCTTTCATTAACATCTACAAAACCACCAGGTAGTGCCCACTTACCAATACATGGATGATCTCCTCTCTTTACTAAAAGAATTTTTAAAGATTTTTCTGGAAGCTTTCTGTAATTTTCTTTTTCTTCATTCATCACTGTAAAAATCAACATATCCACAGTAAAAGATGGTTTTTGATATATTCCATCATCATATTGTTCTAAAAATTCTTCTTCAGTTAATCCTTGTTTATTTTTAATATTTATATCTTTCATTATCATCACCCTAAACCTATTTTTATACAAATGATATTATCACATTGATATTATCATATTATACTTTATTTTTTCTTTTGTCAATAATTATATTAGTTAAAAATTAAAATTGCAGCTGTTCCTATAACAAGAATCAGCTGCAATTTTATCAATTTGCTTATATACATCATTTAATTTCTAAACAAAAATTATTGCAATATAAACTTTTTAAAATTAGATATTTATAGACCTTAATTAGCTTAATTTTTCTTCCACTGGTTTTTTGAAAATTCCAAGCAATACTGCTGTTATTGCTGATCCGATCAATATTGCTAAAGCATATAATAAAGGGCTTCCTTTAACTATAGCAATTACGAATATTCCACCGTGTGGAGCTGGCAATCCTATATTGAACATCATACTAAGGGCCCCAGCAACTGCTGAACCTATAATCGCTGCTGGTAATACTCTACCTGGATCTGCTGCTGCAAAAGGTATTGCACCTTCTGTTATAAAACTTAATCCCATTACATAACAAGTTTTACCTGCATCTCTTTCTTGTTTTGTAAATTTATTTTTAAATATAGTAGTTGCAATAGCAATTCCTAGTGGTGGAACCATACCACCTGCCATAATAGCAGCGTGTGGATAAAAATTATTTGCACTTATCATTGCCAATCCAAATGTATATGCTGCTTTATTTATTGGGCCACCCATGTCAACAGCCATCATTCCACCTAAAACTAAACCAAGAATAACTTTATTAGTTGTACCCATAGAACCTAACCATGCTGTAAGTCCTGTATTAATTGCCTTAACAGGGCTTGCTATAACAAGTAGCATTATTGCACCAGTAATAAATATTCCAAATAAAGGATATAAAAGTACTGGTTTTATACCTTCTAAAGACTGTGGAAGTCCAACAAATACTTTTTTAAGTAATACTACTACATAACCACCAAGAAAACCTGCAATTAATCCACCTAGGAATCCAGCACCAGAAGTATTGGCAAGTAACCCACCAACCATTGCTGGAGCAAATCCTGGCCTATCAGCTATACTCATACCTATGAATCCAGCAAGTACAGGTATCATTAGTGAGAATGCCCCTGCACCTCCACCAATATCCATTAACAATTTTGCTATTGGGTTGAATGTTGGATCTTTTGGGTCAAAAGCCTTAATTCCAAACATAAAGGATATAGCAATTAATATACCACCGCCTACAACAAAAGGCAGCATGTTTGAAACACCATTCATAAGATGTTTGTAAAAGCCTGTTCTTTCATTTTTAGAAGAAGAACCCTCACCGCTTCCACTATGATGATATACTTGAGCTTCTCCATTTAATCCTTTATTTATAAGCTCTTCTGGTTTTTTTATTCCCTGTACTACAGGAACTTGAATTACCTTCTTGCCTTCAAATCTAGCCATTTCTACTTGCTTATCTGCAGCAACTATTATAGCATCTGCTCTTTCAATTTCATCTTCTGTTAATCTATTTTTCACACCTGTAGAACCATTGGTTTCTACTTTAATGTCAACACCCATTTCTTTTGCTTTATTCTTTAAAGAATCTGCTGCCATATAAGTATGAGCTATACCTGTCGGACAAGCTGTTACCGCCAATATAAATCCTTTTGATTTTGTATGACTTTCTTCTTTTTTTGGTTCTTGTTCTTTTAAATATTCTTTTTCTTGATTATCAATTAAAGTTAAAATTTCATCTTGCGAACTTGCTTCCATAAGTTTTTTTCTAAAGTCTTCATTCATAAGCAAACTTGATAATCTAGATAAAGTATCTAAATGATCATTATGTGCTCCTTCACTAGCTGCTATCATAAAGAATATATGTGCATCACTTTCGTCCAAAGATTCATAGTCTATACCTTGTTTTGATCTTCCAAAACATAATGCTGGAACTTTAACAGCTGAAGTTTTAGCATGAGGGATTGCTATACCGTCACCTATTCCCGTAGAAAATTGTTCTTCTCTTGCTAATATTGCTTTTTTGTATTCTACTTTATCATTTAACTTTCCTGCTTGATTTAACTTATTTACTAATTCGTCAATTACTTCAGATTTTGTATTAGAATTTAAATCTAAAATTATGGTATCTTTTTTCAATAACTCTGTTATTTTCATATGTTTTCCTCCCTCTTTTTTAAAGGTTTTCATCATTCACTTTTAAAATAATATGCATATTTTTATTTAATTATCAGACTTGTTAAATGTCTAAATGGCATTTAACAAGTTTGCTTAAAGATTAAATATATAATCTAAAATTACAACTAGCCTCTATTTTCTATAAGTAAACATCCTCTGAATTAAAAATCATTTTATATTTTTGTTATAATTATTTTCTTTAGCAAAGTTTCTACTTCTTGCTTTTTGCATAAATCCATAGAAAATGCTGTGGCACTTCCTGATGCTGCTCCATATTTTAAAGCTTCAACTAAATTCAAGTTTTGTGAATAACTTGCTAAGAAACCTGCTATCATTGAATCTCCTGCACCTACCGAATTTTTTACAATACCTTTAGGTGCTGATGCTTGATATACACCTTCTTCACATGAAAGTAATGCTCCCTTTGATGCCATAGATATAATTATGTTTTCTGCTCCCATATCTCTAAGTTTTTGTGCATACTTTATAATTTCTTCTCTAGTTTCAATTTCTACCCCAAATATTTCACCCAATTCATGATTATTTGGTTTTATTAAAAATGGTTTATATTTTAATGTTGAAGTTAAAGCTTCTCCAGTGGTATCCACTACTACTTTAACTTTTTTGCCTAAACATTTTTCTTGAATTAATGAATATACATTAGCTGGTAGTGACTTTTGCACATTACCTGCAAGCACTAAATAATCATCAGAATTTAAAGCTTCTATTTTTTCAAATAACTTATTTAAGTCTTCTTGTTTTATAATAGGTCCAGCTCCGTTTATCTCTGTTTCTTCTTTAGATTTAAGTTTTACATTTATTCTTGTGTCTCCATCAACCTCTATAAAATCAGTATAAACCCCTTCATTTTGTAATGAATTTTTTATAAAGTCCCCTGTGAAACCTCCTATAAAACCTAACGCTTTATTTTTTATACCAAAATTATTTAAAACTCTCGATACATTTATACCTTTTCCGCCAGGATATTTATTTTCACTAATCACTCTATTTACTGCTGCTGGTTTAAAATCATCTACTTTAATGACATAGTCTATAGATGGATTAAAAGTTACTGTACATATCATTTGTTATCCACCACCTTTTTTGATATCTATGTAGACATTATAATATAAAAATTTTTGAAAAACAATCATTTTTGTTCAAAAATAATCATTAATTTTTAAATTTCAGTCATAATCAATCATTAGCGGTAATTTTACATAGATAATAACTTTTTTTAGTTTAACTCATAAACTGATATTATAATCACAATTTTTCAACTCACATTAATAAGACCTATAAAAATTTGTATGAAAGGATATGATTTTATGAATGGTATAAACTTAAATCTTATGCCAATTTTACGTTGAGGTTACCAATGTACTTCACCTGTAGGTGATATGACTGGAAATTTTGTTTCACCTCCACCAACCAGTGCACCACCAAATTTTGTTCCTATGAAATCTAAAGGTATTAATAAAATTGATTTAAGTGGTTTAAACGTTCATGGAAATGTCCTAAAACCTCTTATGTTTAAGCATATATACATGTGGCTTAGGGATGGAAGTGAATTTTGGTGCTGGATTTCTTATATATCTGATCCACACCTTGGTGGTTTCAGGTGGGACGGTTCTCATTGGATTAGTTTTGAAGTTGACTTGAGAAAAATAGATGTTTATTCAACTTAAAATGATTTATCATGTATAAAATTTTTGAAAATCAAAAGACCGTATTAAATTCTCTTAAACACGGCCTTTGATTTTCAATAAAAGATTTGATTATATTTTATAGGTTGATAGTTCTTTTAGCTTTTTATAGTAAGTTTCAATTACATCCTTATGAAAGCATTTTAAATAACTTTCACCTTATTAACTAATTTCCCTATTTTCTCGATGGAGCACTCTACTGTATCACCATTTTTTAATACTTTTATAGGTTCAAATCCCAGTCCTACACCACTTGGAGTACCAGTACATATAATATCTCCTGCCTTTAATGTCATTCCTTTTGATAAATCACTTATAATATACGGAATATCAAATATTAGATTTTTAGTATTTGAATTCTGCCTTAATTCTCCATTAATGCTGCATTTAATATTTAATTCTACAGGAAATGGAATATCCTTTTTATGTACTATATAAGGTCCCATAGGACAAAAAGTATCTAAACTCTTACCCTTAAACCATTGTTTATGCTTTCCCTGCAAATCTCTAGCAGACACATCATTAACTATAGTATATCCAAAAATATGTTCTTCAGCGTCTTCTTTTTTTATATTTATCCCGTCTTTTCCTATTATAACTGCAAGTTCTACTTCATAATCAACCTGTTTTGTTACTTCGTATGAAAATTTTATTTCATCTTCATTTCCTATAGCCGGTGCTGCCATTTTTGTAAAATATATAGGTTCTTCAGGTATTCCAGTGCCAGCAATTCTAGTTATTTTTATTTCTCTTGCATGCTCAACATAATTTTTTCCCAAACACAAGACATTTCTTTTAGGATAAGGTATAGGAGCTTTTATTTTTACATTATCTAAAGACAATAGTTTAAAGTCTTCTTTATTTTTCAGTATATTTTCCACCTTATCCAGCATATCCTCACTATACTGTTCTATTAATTCAACCATATTTTTGGGATTTTCCAATGACATATATGTTGCAATATCTTCTATTGGAACTATCTTATCCCCTCTTACAATTCCTATACTCTCTTTTTCTTTAAAATCATATGTTATAAATTTCATGATAATACCCCCTTATTTCTTTACAAAATAATAAAAATACAATACAACCTTTTCAGAGGACAATAAAAATAAATTTTCGTAGTATAACGGAGAAAACTCCTCCTTCATTGTCCCCTGAAAATATTGATTGGCAATATTTTTAAATTACTAAATTAAATCGTTTATATTATTATAATATTTAAAATAATAATTTTCCACAAAGCATATAGTTTTATTATCAGAAAATAAAAATTAAAATATTTTTATTGACAATATCTCAAATTGTGTTACAATAACTTTAAACAATTTTATAAGTCACTATGATAAAGCATAGTAATATTAACTTTCTTTGAAGAGAGGTTGCATTTGCTGCAAGCAACTAAGAATTTATTATGAAGGGAACTTTGGAGTGATAACTGATAAAGCAGGGCTTATGCCAAAAAGGGTGGAACCGCGGAAATGATTTTCGTCTCTTAAGGTATGGTCTTTTTTTATACAATTGAAAATTTAATAATTTGCTATGATAGAGATTAGTAACAATTATTTTCTTTAAAGAGAGGTTGCATTTTGCTGTAAGCAACTATGAATTTATTGTGAATGGAACTTTGGAGCAATATTTTATTGAAAGATGGACTTATGTCAAGAAGGGTGGAACCGCGGAAAATATTTTTCGTCCCTTTACTTGGACACAAGTCTTTTTTTATATATCAAAATATTAAAATAGGAGTGGTGTTATTTATGAAAGGTATTATTACTGTAGTTGGAAAAGATAAGGTAGGTATTGTAGCAGGTATAAGCAGTGAGCTTTTACATCTAAATATAAATATTTTAGATGTTACTCAAACTATTATGGAAGAGTTTTTTACAATGATAATGTTAGTAGATCTGTCCAAAGCTAATGTGTCTTTTGACAAAACCAAAGAAGCTCTTTTATCAAAAGGAAAAGAATTAGGTGTAGATGTAAAAATTCAAAGAGAAGAAATTTTTAATTCAATGCATACACTTTAGGAGGAATAACAATGAATGTAAACAATGTATTAGAAACTATAAAGATGATAGAAGAAGAAAAATTAGATATTCGTACTATAACTATGGGAATATCACTTCTAGATTGCTGCGATTCTGATGGAGAAAAATCTAGAATTAAAATATATGATAAAGTAACTAAATGTGCTGAAAACTTAGTAAAAGTAGGTAAACAAATAGAAAATGAATTTGGCATTCCTATTGTAAATAAAAGAGTTTCTGTAACTCCTATTTCAATGGTTGCAGGTTGCTCAAGTGATACAGATTATGTTAAATATGCTGAAACACTTGATAAAGCCGCTAATACTTTAGGTATAGATTTTATTGGTGGTTTTTCAGCTTTGGTACATAAGGGCTATACCAAAGGTGATAGAATATTAATTCAATCTATTCCTGAAGCCTTAAGCCGTACAAAGCTTGTATGTTCCTCTGTTAATGTCGGTTCTACTAGATGTGGAATAAACATGGATGCTGTAAGGGAAATGGGGATTATAGTTAAAAAAACTGCAGAACTTACAAAGGATTCATCAGGATTAGGATGTGCTAAATTAGTAGTATTTGCAAATGCTGTTGAGGACAATCCTTTTATGGCTGGTGCTTTCCATGGTGTTGGAGAAGCTGACACTATAATAAACGTTGGTGTAAGCGGACCTGGAGTTGTAAAAAGAGCTTTGGAAAAGGTAAAAGGAGAAAGCTTTGACGTAGTCGCTGAAACTATAAAGAAGACTGCTTTCAAAATCACAAGAATGGGTCAATTAGTAGCAAAGGAGGCTTCTAATAGATTAAATGTTCCTTTTGGAATTGTAGATTTATCCTTAGCACCTACTCCTGCAATTGGTGATAGTGTAGCTCATATACTTGAAGAACTTGGACTTGAAAGTTGTGGAACTCATGGAACCACAGCAGCACTTGCTCTATTAAATGATGCTGTAAAAAAAGGCGGTGTAATGGCATGCAGTCATGTTGGAGGTCTTAGTGGTGCTTTCATACCTGTTAGTGAAGATGCTGGTATGATAGATGCTGTTAACAAGGGCTCCTTAAACATAGAAAAACTAGAAGCAATGACTTGTGTATGTTCTGTTGGACTTGATATGATTGCTATTCCTGGAGACACTTCTTCATCAACAATTTCAGCTATAATTGCAGATGAAGCAGCTATTGGTATGATAAATAATAAAACAACTGCTGTAAGGGTTATTCCTGCTCCTGGAACAAAAATAGGTGATGTAGTTGAATTTGGTGGACTTCTAGGCCATGCTCCTGTTATGGCAGTAAGCAAATTTTCTAGTGAAGCATTTGTAGCTAGAGGTGGTAGAATTCCAGCTCCTATCCACAGTTTTAAAAACTAAAATTTTTATACAAAATAAAGTGATTCTTAAACTCAGATGGATTTTGCCTGCGAGGAATACCTCTTATCTGAGCGAGCTCATAAAATGCTATTTAAGCATTTTACTCATCTGAGTCTTAGAAAAACTTATACAGGCACGTAGTAACGATTATCACCCAGTTTTGTTTATATTTCATTTTTACTTTTAACCATATTAATTATATGAATTTAAAAATAATTGTCTTAATTCATCTGCCGTATCACTTGCTTTATTCCCACATAAAACATTTATTAAAGGAAAAACATCTTCATTTAAATTTTCTTTTTCGCCATTACCATTTAAATAATATTCAAAAACTGAAGGAATAAGCATATTATCAGTATTAATCACATTTAAATTAAAATTAGCATAATCAAAAACTGATTCCTGTTTTGAAATCCTTTGATGAACTCTAAGAGCCATATTAAAAGCTACTACAAATTCTTGATAATTACATTTGCAGTACAATTTATTCAACAAAATTTTGTACTTTTCATGTACTACTTTATTCAACATAAAATTCACCTCCTAAGATATCATATATGTTAATTATAATACTTATTACAAAATCTTGAAAAATCCCCTTAAGTTCCAAATATCATTCCATGAACATCAAATATGAAATTATCTTCAATTCTATATTTTTTTCCCATTTTTGCACACATTTACTTAACAAAGTGCTGTATAACAAAAAAATCATTATCAAGCTTTATTGAAATTCAATAAATTTTGACAATGATTTTTAATTATGTATGAATAACTTTTTTTAAATCATAACTTTTGTTTAATTTATCAATCATGACGGTTTGCAATCAATCTTAAATATTCCTTGAGTTGTGTTTGTTGATCATCCGTAAATATTTCTAGAAAATACTTATTTACTTCTTCTATAATTTTTTCTACTGGTACTTGTAATTCTGAACCCCGTTCAGTTAACATTATTTTTAATGTTCTACGATCATCTTGATTAGCAACCCTCTTTACTAATTCCTTACTTTCCATTCTATCGAGAATTCCTGTAATAGTAGAACTATCTAAACTTAAAATTTCTCCAATTTGCTTAGGTGTTTGACAATCTTCAGTCCAAAGACATTTTAATATTCCGTATTGAACTGGTGTTACATCAAGCTCAACAAGATTTGATTTTACATGTTGAAATACTGTTTGATGCGCTCTTGTCAATAAAAAATTTATACATTCATTTAATTCCATAATTATGCCTCCTTTTTTGATACATTTACTTTTAGTGAATATTGTTATATCTTATTTCAACATTCTATTATAAAATGTAATTATATAAATAAGTTAATTGTTTAGAAAGTACTCTAGTACCTTAACCAATCATTTAAACTTTTAATATAATTTTAAAACACATATCCACTTTGAAAATTTATTTAAATAATGATTTTATACTTCAATACATATAAATAAAAAAAGATATAAAATCCACTTATACTCATGATTTAATCAAATACTGCATGTAATTTTTGACATAAAGCTTTACATAATACTTTTTATACACTTTAAATTAAGTAACAAAGCGTTCTTAAGAACGCTTTGTTTATTATGCTCCTAATAATTATAATCTTTATCTTGTAAAATAGTATTTAAACTTGCTTCTTTATATTTTCCATGATATTCCATTTTGAAAAGTAGTAAATCTAATTAACCTATCAGTCTATTCAATTTCCAAATAGTCTATATTTATATTCTATTCTAAATTCATTACTTTGTAAACATAGTTGAACTTAAATATTATATAATTGGTTTTAATAAAAGTAAATAATTACATAAAAATATATAATTATTTTATATTTCTATTAATGCTTTACATTAGATACATTAACTTCTATGTTTTGATCTTTTCAATTTTTGTTTCCATGTCCTTTGTATTGTCACTAAAACTTTGAGCCATGGAAGCTACTTCTCCATTAGATGCACTCATTTCCTCAGCTGATGCTGCAATTTCTTGTGCTGAAGCTGATATTTCTTCAGAAATAGCAGATACTCCTTCTAATTTTCCTAGTACATCATTTTTTTCTTTATTTATATTTGTAGATGAAACACTAACCGCCTCTATTTTAGGATTCATACCTTCTATAGCACTAATTATTTTATTAAATGAATCCATAGCAACTTGTATTATCGAAACCTGACTTTCTAATTCTTTATTCATTACTACTGTAGAATTAGTCATTGTTTCTACGCGACTGGAAATATTATTAATTAGTGTAGAAATATTTTCAGAAGAAACCTTTGATTGTTCTGCAAGCTTTCTTACTTCTTCTGCTACAACTGAAAAACCACCTCCTGCTTCTCCCGCTCTTGCTGCCTCAATAGCTGCATTTAAAGCTAAAAGATTTGTTTGATCAGCTATATTATTTATAAGCTCAGTTATTTCATTAATTTGTTTTATATCACTATGAAGTTCAACTATTTTTAAATTAAAATCATTAAATGATTTACTTATTTCATTAACGGATGTTATAAGTGGTTTCATTTTCTCATTACTTTCGCTTGCTAAGATATTAACATCTCTTGAGTTTAAGGTAACATCATTAATTGCTTTTACTATACTATCTAACTCATTTCCGAAATCATTTAACATATTTGTAATCTCAATCAAATTTTCTGTTTGATCTCCTGTACCATTTGCTACACTCTGTATGGAAGTTGCAACATTTTCTGATGAAGAAGCCATTTCCTTAGATACTAAAGCTAGCTTATCTGATTGCAAACTTATATTTTCTGAGCTTTTTTTAACAGCTCCTATTACATTTTTAATATTTTCAATCATGATATTAAAATTATTTGATAATTTACCAATTTCATCTTTTCTATTAATTTTGCTTTTAATTGATAAGTCTCCTTTTGATGCCTTGTCCATTAGACTCAATAATTTAATAATTGGCTTAGTAATACCTCTTGAAAAAAATATACCTATAGCTACAGAAATTACTACAAATATAATAAGCATAACTAAAATGAAATCACGCAGTGTTCTTGCTGATTCATTTAAATCATTTAACTCTTGATTGATAACAATTGTCCAGTTAACTCCAGATATAACATTGTATTCTTCAATTTGTTTAATACTATTTGAAGAATATTGAGTTACACTTTTTTCAACTTTATCACCTTTTTTAACCTTCGATGCAATTTCTTTTATTATTTCATTTTCAACAGGTTTAGCAATTTTATCTCTATTTGGATTAGATAACATTACACCATCTGAATCTACCATATATGCGTATCCAGTTTTTCCAAATTTCATTGATGATAAATGTTTTGTAAAATACTCAACATATACTGAATTAGCTACTACTGAAATTACCTTTCCATTTTCATCTACTACAGGTGCTGCAAACACTATTATAGGTTTTCCATTAATTTTTGATATAAGAGTATTGCTTATTGATAATTTTCCTTGCATAGCTTCTCTAAAATATGTTCTTTCTTTTAAATCAAATTTTAATGATTTTGGATCACTATCTGCACATATAATACCACTAGTATCTAATAAAAATAAATGTTCATGATTAGACTCTTTTTCAAATCTTTTTTTCAACAATATGTTAGCAGGATCTGTTGAATATATACTAAAAAAGCTTTCTTCCACATTGTGTTGTCTTACTTTTGATATTTCTATAATTTCTTTAGATTTAGCAAGAAGTTCAACTTCCTTTTTTTGATCATCAATTAAACTATAGATATTATCACTGATAATCATCATACTAGAATCTATTTGTTTTTTACCATTTTCTTGCATCATAGTTGAACTATAAAAATAAGCAATGGCACTGCTTAATGCCAATGGAATACAGACAAGCAAAGAAATAATTAATGGTAATTTTCTTTTAATAGACATTTTTTAACCCCCTGAATAATATAGTTAAAACTATAATAACCCTGAGAAAAAACTTATTATAAAATATATTAAATTTCATCTATTCTTTTGTTTATTATGTAAGCAATATAGATTTTTAATTACTTTTTACTTTAATACAAACTTCAACAGTAAATTATAAATTTCTTCAACATGTGTAATTAAACATATTTTGAAATTCTTCTATTAAACTTTCTCTAAAATCAGGATGAGCTATATTTATCAAAGCCCTTGCTCTTTGTTTTAAAGTTTTCCCTTTAAGTTGAGCAATACCATATTCCGTAACTATATAATCAATATCATTTCTTGATGTTGTAATTACAGAACCTTCATCTAATTTAGAAACAATTTTTGAAACTCTTCCATTTGCAGCTGTAGAAGGAATTGCAATTATTGATATACCATCTTCACACATATTTGCACCTCTAATAAAATCTACTTGTCCTCCTACACCGCTAATTTGCTTTTTACCTATACATTCAGAACATACCTGTCCTAATAAATCAACTTGAACACACGAATTTATAGATACCATTTTGTAATTTTTCATAATCACTGCAGGATCATTTACATAATTAACTGGATAGGTTTCAACCATAGGATTGTTATTCACAAAGTCATAAAGTTTTTTTGTTCCCATAAGAAATGTTACTACAATTTTTCCAGGATGAAGAGTTTTATTTTTATTTGTAATAACACCTGCTTCCACAAGTTCTAAAACTCCATCAGAAATCATTTCCGAATGTATACCTAAATCTTTTTTATCCTTTAAAAATAATAATACTGAATCAGGAATAGCTCCTATTCCCAATTGCAAAGTTGAACCATCTTCAACTAACGATGCACAATGCTGACCTATAGCCTTTTCAACTTCTCCAATTTTAGGTGGCGGTAGTTCAATTATTGGATATGATGTTTCTACAATATAATCAATATCAGCTACATGAATAAAAGAATCTCCCATGGTTCTAGGCATTTTATCATTAACTTCCGCTATAACTATTTTTGCACATTCTGCAGCAGGCTTTGTGTAATCATTAGATACCCCAAAGCTACAATATCCACGTTCATCTGGTTTGCTAACCTGAATCAATGCAACGTCTACAGGTAAACATCCTTTTTTAAATAGTTTAGGTACTTCATGAAAAAAGCACGTAGTAAAATCTGCTCTTCCAGATTCAACTGCTTCTCTAGTACTTCCTGCAATAAATATTGAATTATATCTAAAGTGCTTTTCCATACCAGGTTTTGCATATTCGCCTTTTCCCATAGTAAGCATATTGACTAGTTCCACGTCTCTATAATTTTCTTTATTTTTTACCATGGCATCTACTAACATCATAGGCTCTGAAGCTCCAAGTCCAATAACTACTCTATAGCCTGATTTGATATTAACTACAGCTTCTTCTGCTGTAACTACTTTACTTTTATAAATATCTTTCCAATTCATAAAATACATCCTTTCTAAGCAAAATCAAGCATTATGATAATTAAATAAAGTCAATAATATATAATTACTGTTTCTTATAAAAAAAAACATAATAATATTATAGAATTTTTATTCATAATATTATTATGTTTTTATATCTATAATATTAACATTGAAAAAAGGGAATTTTTTAATGTATATTAATTGTTATTCATTACCTTAATTTGAGCTATAAGTTCAGGAATAATCTTTTTATAGTCTCCTACTAATCCAAGATCAGCTGCCTTCATAATTGCTGCATCTGCATCTCTGTTTATAGCTATAATGTAGTCACTATCTTGCATTCCAGCTAAATGCTGTATTGCTCCTGATATACCACACGCTATATAAAGGTTGGGCCTTACTGTTTTTCCAGTTTGTCCAACTTGATATGCTTTATCCAACCATCCATTTTCTATAGCTGCCCTTGATCCTGCTACTGTTCCATCTAAAACATTTGCAAGCTCTTTTACTATTTCAAAGCCTTCTTTACTTCCTATTCCTCTTCCTCCTGCAACTATTACTTTAGCTTCTCCGATGTCCACAATATCTTTAACTGATTTAACTACTTCTATTACTTTTGTTCTAATATCAGACTCTGCTATATTTCCATCAACTTTTTCAATTTCTCCAGCTCTTGATGCATCTTTTGGCAATTTTTCAAATACTCCAGGCCTTACTGTTGACATTTGTGGTCTATTATCTGCGCATTCTATTGTTGCCATTAAGTTTCCTCCAAATGCTGGTCTTGTCATTTGAAGATGTCTTGTTTCTGAATCTATATCAAGTCCTGTACAATCTGCTGTAAGTCCTGTTGATAATCTTGCAGCTATTCTTGGTCCTAAATCTCTTCCTATAAATGTAGCTCCAACTAGTATAGCTTCTGGTTTTTCCTTGTTTACTAAATCACATATAACTTTAGTGTATCCATCTGTTGTAAAATGTTTTAAAAGCGGACTATCTGCATATATTACTTTATCTGCTCCATAAGCTATTAATTCCTTTGCCATATCATCTATATCGCTTCCAAGTAGAAGTGCTGTTAGTTTTACTCCTAATTTGTCTGCTAATTCTCTACCTTCTCCTAATAATTCCAATGATACTTTTTGTAGCTGTCCATCTCTTTGTTCAGCAAATACCCATACGCCCTTGTAATCTGCTATATTCATTATAAATACCTCCTATATTAGATGTAGTGTTTCTCTTTCAATTTTGAAATTGCATGTGCTGCTGCTTCTTTTGGTTGTAAAATTACTATTTCACCTTGTCCCTTTGGTTCTTTTGTTGATGATTTTTTAACTTTTGTTGGTGAACCAGCTAATCCAAGAAGAGCTTTATCTATATCAATGTCATTTGCACTCCATACTTTCACTTCTTTTTCAAATGTTTCAAAAATATTTGCCATATGCATATATCTAGGACTATTTAACTCTTTTATAGCTGTTAGGAGCACTGGTGTTTTAATACTTATTACTTCATATCCATCTTCCCATGCTCTTTGTACTTTTAAAGAACTTCCATTTACATCTACTTTTTCTACATAAGTTATTTGAGGAATTCCTAAATGTTCAGCTATTTCTGGTCCTACTTGTGCCGTATCTCCATCTATTGCTTGTCTTCCTGCAAACACTATATCATAATCTAATTTCTTTATTGCTGCAGCTAATGCATGTGATGTTGCTAATGTATCTGCTCCACCAAAAGCTCTATCTGACAATAATATTGCTTCATCTGCTCCCATAGCTATCGCTTCCCTTAATGCTGCTTCTGCTTGTGGTGGTCCCATACTTATTACAGTAACCTTTGCACCTGAACTTTCTTTTAATACTAATGCTTCTTCTAAAGCATTTTTATCATCTGGGTTTATTATTGATGGAACACCTTCTCTTATAAGAGTTCCTTTTTTTGGATCTATTTTAACTTCTGTTGTATCTGGAACTTGTTTTAAACAAACTACTATGTTCATATCTGTCAACCTCCCTAACTTTTTATCTAAATACATTCCCTGAAATAACCATCTTTTGAACCTGTGAAGTTCCTTCATAGATTTCTGTTATTTTAGCATCTCTCATCATTCTTTCAAGCGGATAATCCTTTGTATATCCATATCCACCTAACAATTGAACAGCCTTAGTTGTTACTTCCATAGCAGTCTCTGCTGCAAATAATTTAGCTGTAGCTGCATCCACAGAGTATGGAAGTCCACTATCTTTAGTCCAAGCCGCTTTATAAACTAAATATCTAGCAGCTTCTATTTTTGCTTTCATTTCAGCTACTGCCCAAGAAAGTCCTTGGAATTTATATAATTGCTTACCAAATTGTTTTCTTTGTTTCATGTAAGCTACTGCTTCATTAAATGCACCTTCAGCTATACCTAAAGCTTGAGCTGCTATTCCTATTCTCCCTCCATCAAGAGTTCCCATAGCAATACCAAAACCTTTTCCTTCTTTTCCAATCATATTTTCAACTGGAACTTTCATATCCTCAAATATAAGTTCAGCAACTGGCGAACCATTTATTCCCATTTTCTTTTCCACTTTACCTATTGAGAATCCTTCATATCCTTTTTCAATTATGAATCCTGAAATTCCTTTTGTTCCCTTACTTTTATCTGTCATTGCAAATATAACAAATGTATCTGCATGAGTACTATTTGTTATAAATATTTTTTGACCATTTATTACATAATGATCTCCTTCAAGAACAGCTATAGTTTGTTGTCCTGCAGCATCTGTTCCTGCGTTTGGTTCAGTTAAGCCAAATGCTCCTATTTTTTCTCCCTTTGCAAGTGGTGTTAAATACTTTTTCTTTTGTTCTTCAGTACCATGTTTATCTATTAATGAAGCACAAAGTGATGTATGAACCGAAAGTATAATTCCAGTACTTGCGCAAACTTTTGATATTTCTTCAACTGCTAATGCATATGAAAGAACATTTCCACCTGCTCCACCGTATTCCTTAGAAAATGGAATTCCCATTATTCCATACTTAGCCATTTTTTTCACAGTTTCTATTGGATACTCTCCAGTTTCATCAATTTCAGCTGCTAATGGCTTAACTTCATTCTCAGCAAACTCTCTTACCATTTGTCTTACTAATTCTTGTTCTTTTGTCAATGCAAAATTCATTTTTTCATCCTCCTATTAAAAAATTTAATTTTAACCATGAGTAAGTTTTTATGCATCTAAATATCATTAGGTCTCCAGCCTATTTATCATAGTGCAGAGCTCGAATGCTTTAGCTATAATATTAAAGTTAATATCCTTAACTTACTCATGGTTTATTATATTAACTAAAGAATTTTAAGTCTCCAGCCCATTTGATCGGTGCAGAGCTTAAATATTACTTTAGTACTTTGACTAACTAAATTGATTTAAAATTATCTTTCAATTATCAATGAAGTACCCATTCCACCACCTATACAAAGAGTGGCTAAACCTCTTTTGGCATCCCTTTTTTTCATTTCATAAAGCAGTGTAGTTAATATTCTTGCTCCTGAGCATCCTATTGGATGTCCAAGTGCTATTGCTCCACCATTTACATTTACTTTTTCCATATTAAACTTTAAATCTTTTGCCACAGCTAAACATTGAGCTGCAAACGCTTCATTAGCTTCTATTAAATCTAAATCATCTACAGTTAAATTGGCTTTTTCTAATGCTGTCTTTGTAGAATAGAATGGTCCATAACCCATTATTGATGGATCTATTCCCTTTGAGCCATAAGAAACTATTTTTGCCATAGGTTTTATTCCAAGCTCTTTTGCTTTATCTGCACTCATAATAATTAATGCTGTTGCTGCATCATTTAGTCCAGAAGCATTACCTGCTGTGACTGTTCCATCTTTCTTAAATGCTGGCTTTAATTTAGATAATACGTCTATATTTGCTTCAAACTTTGGATATTCATCTGTATCAAAAATAACTTCACCTTTTTTAGTTTTAATTACTACAGGAACTATTTCATCTTTAAATTTTCCTGCCTTTATAGCTTTTTCTGCTTTCTGCTGTGATGCTAGACCAAATTCATCCTGCATTTCTCTAGTTATTCCCCATTTTTCTGCTACATTTTCTGCTGTTATACCCATATGGTAATCATAAAATGCATCCCAAAGTCCATCTTTTATCATGGAATCTACAATTTTGCCATCTCCCATTCTTTGTCCCCATCTTGTACTTTGTAATACATATGGTGCTGCTGACATGTTTTCCATTCCGCCTGCTACTATTACATCTGAATCTCCTGCTTTTATCATTTGAGCAGCTAAGCTTACTGCTCTCAACCCTGACCCACATACTTTATTAATTGTAAATGCAGGTATTTCATTAGGTATTCCTGCTTTTATTGATGCTTGTCTGGCTGGATTTTGTCCTAAACCTGATTGCAATACATTACCCATAATAACTTCATCAATTAACTCTGGTTTCAAATTGGCACGATTCAATGCTTCTTTTATAACTAATGCACCTAAATCAACTGCTGGAACATTTTTTAATGTTCCACCAAATTTACCTATTGCTGTTCTTACAGCACTTACTATAACTACTTCTTTCACCATCACAGCCTCCTCCAAAATTATTTATTTCATATGCTATTTTGTATAATCAAAGAAGCCTTTTCCTGTTTTTCTTCCCAGCATTTTTCCTCTCACCATTTTTCTTAATAGAGGATGTGGTCTGTATTTTGAATCAGCAAACTCTTCATATAAAACTTCCATAATAGCTAAACATATGTCATTTCCTATTAGATCTGCTAATGCTAAAGGTCCTATTGGATGATTTGCTCCAAGCTTCATAGCTTTATCAATATGTTCTGCACTTGCAACATTATCAGCTAAAATTCCTATGGCTTCATTTATCATAGGTATTAATATTCTATTTACTACAAATCCTGGCGCTTCCTCTACTTCTATAGGATCTTTTCCTAATCCTTTCGATAATTCAACTATGATATTCTTTGTTTCATCTGAAGTAGCTATTCCTTTTATGACTTCCACTAATTTCATAACGGGAACTGGATTAAAGAAATGCATTCCTATAACTTTCTCAGGTCTATTAGTAGCACTTGCTACATCAGTTATTGATAAAGAAGAAGTGTTTGTTGCAAGTATTGTTTCCACTTTACATATACCATCTAGTTCTTTAAATATTTTCTTTTTTATTTCCATATTTTCTATGGCTGCTTCAATAACTAAATCAACATCTTTTGCTAAATTTATATCTATAGTAGGAGTTATCTTAGATAAAATCTGATTCTTTTCTTCTGCTGTCATCTTACCTTTTTGGACACTCTTTTCTAAATTTCTAGTTATCGTCAACATACCTCTTTCAACAAAACTTTCTTGAATATCTCTCATAATTACATCATTACCAGCCTGTGCAAAGGTTTGAACAATTCCAGACCCCATAGTGCCAGCACCAAGAACAAATATTTTCATATTTTATCCTCCTAAATTTTATGGTTTAATACTTTATATAGCTAAATTCGTCTATATTAAGCATCATGCATTATAGTAGTTATACAGGTTCTAATATACTTAAATCTATCTAAATAAACTTCCACTTATAATCAATTTCTGTATTTCATTTGTTCCTTCATATATCTGAGTTATTTTAGCATCTCTCATCATTCTTTCAACATTATATTCTCTCATATATCCATTCCCACCAAGCATCTGAGCTGCTTCTACAGTTACATGCATAGCTGCATCTGTACAAGCAAGTTTTGCTTTAGCTGCTGGAACTGTGTAAGATCTTCCTTCTTGTTTATCAATTGCTGCTTTATATAGTAAATATTTAGCTTGCTCAATTTCAAGCTGCAATTCAGCCATCTTAAACGCTAAATATTGATTTTTATACAAAGGCTTTCCAAATTGTATTCTTTCTTTCATATATTGTTTTGCTATTTCAAAGGCTCCTTCTGCTATTCCAAGTCCTTGCGCTGCAACTCCTATTCTTCCTCCGTCAAGAGTTTTCATTGCTATACCAAATCCTTTTCCTTCTTCTCCAATTAAATTTTCAGCTGGCACCTTACAATCTTTAAAAATAAGTTCTGAAACTTGAGCTGATCTTATGCCGCACTTGTTTTCAATTTTTCCTATTGAGAAGCCTGGAAAACTTTTTTCAACTATAAATGCTGATAGTCCTTTAGTTCCTTTACTTTTATCAGTTGAAGCAAATACTAAAAACGTTTCTGATAAAGGACCATTTGTAATAAAACATTTTGAACCATTAAGTATATAATAATCTCCTTTTTTCTCTGCTATTGTTACAACACCTGCTGCATCTGATCCTGCATTTGGTTCAGTTAAACCAAATGAACCAAATTTCTTTCCTGAAAGTACATCTGGAAGGTATTTTTTCTTTTGTTCATCAGAAGCACTATTAAATATGCCTCCTGAGCAAAGAGAAGTAGTTACTGAATATGCTATACCAACAGAAGCATCTACTTTTGAGATTTCCTCAACAGCTATAATGTAAGATAGATAATCTCCACCTGAACCACCAAATTCTTTTGGATAAGGAAGTCCTATTAGTCCCAATTCGCCCATTTTTTTATAGGCTTCTATAGGAAAGCTGCTATTTTCATCATTATCAATAACCATAGGTTTAAGTTCTTTTTCAGCAAAATCTCTTGCCATTTTCTTAATCATTTCTTGTTCTTTAGATAAAGTAAAATCCATTAAATACTACCTCCTAATTTATAAAAATTATTTTTACATCTATAAATAAGTAAATTTTAATTTTTACTTATTTATAGACTGTAATTTAGATAAAATTTTAACCTTTTAGACCCATTGCCTTATCATAAAAGATACGTTCATCCATAATTTTAGGCATACCTTCCATTTTAGGTTTAAATTCCATTAGACTTAATATATCCTTTTCCAAATCAATTCCAGGAGCTATTTCTGTAAGATAAAATCCATCTTTTCTAAGTTCAAACACTGCTCTTTCAGTTATGTAAATAGCAGGTTGATTTATTTTCTTTGCATATTCTCCACTAAATGTTATTTGTTCTACATTTTCAATAAACTTTTTGGCCTTACCTTCTTGCAATATTGTCAATTTTCCGTCTTTTATTTGTACTTTTAAACCACCTGCAGTAAATGTTCCACAGAACATTACTTTTTTTGCATTTTGAGTTATATTTATAAATCCACCACATCCTGCAATACGTGGTCCAAATTTACTTACATTTATATTTCCTACTTTATCAACTTGAGCTAAGCCTAAGAATGCTAAATCAACTCCGCCTCCATCATAAAAATCAAATTGATAAGCTTGATCTAAAATAACATCTGGATTTATACACGCTCCAAACGCTGATCCACCTTGTGGCACTCCACCAACAGGTCCTGATTCTACAGTCAATGTCATATACTCTCCAATACCTTCTTCATTTGCTACTAAAGATATTACTTCGGGTATTCCTATTCCTAAATTTACAACAGTATTTGCCTCAAGTTCCATGGCAGCTCTTCTTGCTATTACTTTTCTTTCATTTAATTCAGCTTTATCTATACTATCTAAAGGAACTTTAATCTCGCCTGTTAATGCTGGATTAAATTCACACCCAAAAGATTGTTCATGATCTCCTGGTTTAGCTATAACAACTGCATCTACATATATTCCTGGTATTTTTACAAGACGTGGATCAAGATTACCTGCAGCTACTATTCTCTCAACTTGAACTATAACAATTCCACCACTATTCCTACAAGCTTGAGCAATAGATGTCGCTTCAAGAGTAGCAACTTCTCTTTCTAAAGAAATGTTTCCATTTTCATCAGCCAAGGAACCTCTTATAAAACATATGTTAATTGGAAATGACTTATATAATAACTTTTCTTCACCTTCAATGTCTATAA
The DNA here is from genome assembly GCF_000633595.2 of Clostridium drakei. Lineage (GTDB taxonomy): Bacteria > Bacillota > Clostridia > Clostridiales > Clostridiaceae > Clostridium_AM > Clostridium_AM drakei. The sequence goes on from NZ_JIBU02000023.1 coordinate 43,601, forward strand.
GTTTTACTATATCTTCTTTTGTTTTCTCATTTAATTTTCCACCTTGAACTCTAGGATCTACAAATGTATTTAATCCTACGTGAGTTATTGTTCCAACTCTTTTTCCAGCAATATCTCTAAATAATTGTGAAATAGTTCCTTGTGGCAGGTTGTAGGCTTCTATCTTATTTTCTACAGCCATTTTTCCAATTGCAGGAGCTAAATTCCAATGTCCTCCAACAACTCTTTTAAGCATGCCTTCATGAGCAAAATGATCCGCTCCTTTTCCTTTTGCATCACCTTGAGCCGCTGCATATACTAAGGTTAAGTTATTAGGATGACCCGTTTCAAGAAAACGTTTTTCCAAAGCCTTGTTAAGTGTTTCTGGACAACAACTTCCAACAAATCCTCCTGTTACTATTAAATCTTCATCTTTAACCATTTCTGCAACTTCATGAGATTCTAAAATTTTAACCTTACCCATGTTAAACCATCCCTTTCAAATCAAAATCACATTTATAGTATTAATAAGGAACTTAACAACCTTTAAAATTAGGTTTTTTCTTTCCAACAAAAGCTTCCATTCCTTCTTTTTGATCTTCTGTTGCAAAACATAATCCAAATAGATCTGCTTCAAAGTTAAATGCTGATTCTGTATCCATATTTAAACCATTATTTATAGATGATTTAGCTAAGCTAACAGCATATATTCCTTTGCTCATTATTTTAGCAGCCATTTCTTTTGCTTTTATTATTAATTCTTCTGGTTCATAAATTTTATTAGCAAGACCTATACGATAAGCTTCTTGAGCATCTATCATATCTGTAGTGAATATAAGTTCTTTTGCAATACCTTTTCCAACTAATCTTGGAAGTCTTTGAGTTCCAGCAAATCCAGGAATTATTCCTAAGCCAACTTCTGGCTGTCCAAATTTTGCTTTAGTTGAAGCTAATCTTATATCACATGCCATTGAAAGTTCACAACCACCACCTAATGCATAACCATTAACAGCAGCTATAACTATTTGTGACATATTTTCAATATCTGAAAATACCTTTTGGGCAAGTCTTGCCATTTCTCGCCCTTCTATTGCATTTTTAGATTTCATTTCAGTTATATCAGCACCAGCAACAAATGATTTTTCTCCTGAACCAGTTATTATTACAACCTTAATATCTTTTCTTTCAGCTATATCTCTTATTACTACACCTAATTCTTTTAAAGTTTGGGTATTTAGAGCATTAAGAGCTTTAGGTCTGTTAATAGTAACCTCTGCTATACCATTTTCTTCTTTGAATAAAATATTTTCCATTATCAATATCCTCCCTATAATAATATTTATTTTGCTATTAATATTTAACAGCTTATTTTGATCATATTTTTTTACAAGTAATACCATCAAACATAGATATAAAAATTTATCAATCTAAAAATTCATAAATATCTTAAAATTAAAAGTATATCTATAATTCCATTTGAAACAATTTATAAATAATCAACTAAACTTCAAACAAAATTCAATTAACTATTCTCCATATAAGAAAAATAACCAGATATATTTTTAAAGTAGTGGATTTTTTTCAATTTATTGATGACTTAATTTAATAATCTACAAACAATATCATTATTTTCAGATAACCTTTTCAATAGTTTTGTTTATTCACCCTACACTTTTTCTCAATCCTTAATTCAATTCTACTTGCTAACAAACTATTTGTCAATAAGTATTTTGTACGCAAGTATTTTTTTAATATACTACTATCCTGTTTTAGACTATGCAATTGCAATTAACCTACTTTTTGAAAAATAATGAAAATTCTAATTAAAAATTAAAATCTGTTCATAGTTATAAAAAAAGAACTAATTTTAAATAATATTTCTATAAAGTTTATAAAAATTAGATACACATATTTTCAACAAAATTTTATTTATTTTTCTACTTATATCTTAATTTAACAAACTTTACACGACAATAATTTTAGATAACGTTTTCAAATTTTCATGATTCTATGTTATTTTTATATCAATATTTAATTTAATTTTAATAGTCAGCAAGTTATTTGTCAACAAGTATTTTGTATGCAAGATATATTTTTTAAAAAAATTTTACTGCAAATCTTAATAACTATGTCCATAAAATGTATATTTTAAGTATAAAAAATATTATTAAAGTTAATAAAAAAAATCTCTTCTCTTATCTAAATATTCTTTAACATTAATTTACGTGAACTTTGTTTCTATATTTTTTTAAAATCAACATTAATCACCATGTTTTGATAATATTTTTATTTTTATTTAGATCTTATAGTATGAAAATGATGATATATTATCAAAAAAAATATTATACAACAAAAAAATTTTTTATTCATATTTGCGATAAAATTCAATTTTTTTACAACAATATCATCTACTTACTTATTATAGAAAACTATGTAATCCTTTATTTTTAAGTGTTTGTAAAAAAATTATTATATAATACACTAAAAATATCTATATCAATTTCAATAAGAACAAATTTTCTCTATTTTCAAAAAAATGTACTTGTACGCAAAATACTTGTTGACAAATATCTGGTATGCTATTAAAATTAAATCAAACATTGATATAAAAGTAACATAAATCTACAAATTTTTGAAAACGTTTTTTACTTTTATTGATAACTTATAACTATTTCATCATTCTTTATAACTACAAACACATTTTTCTTTATTATGAATGTTAACTTTTTTTCACAAACCTAACTTATTTCAATGCTAATATAATTTAATATCTATTAAAAAAATGATTTGATTACACAATACATATTAAATAAGCATGCCATATAAATTCATATTACCATAAGCTAAATTTATATATGTAATTGTAAGATCACATCTAAATTTAAAAATTCACAAAAATAATCTCAAAGATATAATAATAATTTAATACCAAAAACACTTTAACATTAAATTATTTAAAAATGACTTAATTAATCTTTATAAAAATATTTTTGCAAAATATTAAATTCAGGCTGTTGGATAAATAATAATTGCAAAAAATAAAAAAGCCATCGCTTTGTGGGTATAATGTCTTCGCTAAAAAACACAAATAAACACCAACAATAGATGACTTATTATAATCATTATAACATTAAATATATGAAATCCAAAATATTTATTATAAAGTTTAAAATTTACTAACATTATATTTAATAAATTTTAGATCTGTTCTTGTAAAAGTTATTTATTCAACAACTTAATTAAATTATTAAACAAGGAGGATATCGATAATGGAAAATGTTTTATTCAAAGAAGAAAATGGTATAGCAGAGGTTACTATTAACAGGCCTAAAGCTCTTAATGCATTAAATACTCAAACTTTAAAAGAATTAGGTGTAGTAATAAGAGATATAGCTGAAAGAAAAGATATTAAAGTTGTAATACTAACTGGTTCGGGAGAAAAATCATTTGTTGCTGGTGCTGACATAACTGAAATGAAATCTAAAAATGCAATAGAAGGACGAGAAATGGCAAGACTTGCTCAAAAGGTATTTTCAGATATTGAAAATTTGCCACAAACAGTTATAGCTGCTGTTAATGGGTATGCATTAGGTGGTGGTTGCGAACTTTCAATGGCATGTGATATAAGATTAGCTTCAACTAAAGCAAAATTTGGACAACCAGAAGTTGGCTTAGGAATAATTCCTGGATTTGCTGGAACTCAAAGACTTCCAAGATTAGTTGGAAAAGGTATTGCAAAAGAACTTATATTTACTACAGATATGATAGATGCTCAAGAAGCTTATCGTATAGGTCTTGCTAATAAAATTTACGAACCAGAAGAATTAATAATAAAGGCAAAAGAAATGGCTGCTAAAATAATGAGCAAAGGAATATATGCCGTTAGCCTAGCTAAATCATCTATAAATAATGGTTTAAATATGGATACAGAATCAGCATTTAACTTTGAAGCCGATTTATTTGGATTATGCTTTGCAACAGAAGATCAAAAAGAAGGAATGGAAGCTTTTGTTGGAAAGAAAAAACCTAATTTTAAAGGTTGCTAAGTTCCTTATTAATACTATAAATAAAATCATTTAACGGAGGTTTTATAAATGGCAGTTTTGGGAATCGTACTAAGTTTAGTACTACTAATGTTTATGGCATATAAAGGTTACTCAGTTATATTATTTGCTCCTATTTTTGCACTACTAGCAGCTATATTTTCTGGAATGGCTATTATGCCCACCTATACAGAAATATTCCTTCCTAATTTAGGAAACTATGTAAAAGTTTATTTTCCCTTCTTCCTATTAGGCGCTGTATTTGGCAAAGCAATGGAACAATCTGGTGCAGCAAAATCTATTGCTAAGACAATTGTAGAAAAGTTAGGAAAAGAAAGAGCTATGTTATCTGTAGCTTTATCAACAGCAATACTTACATATGGCGGAGTAAGTATGTTTGTTGTAGCTTTTGCAGTATATCCTTTTGCAGCTTCAATATTCAAAGAAGCAGATATACCAAAAAGACTTATCCCAGTAACAATTGGTATAGGATGTTTAACATTTACTATGGATGCTCTTCCAGGAACACCACAGATTCAAAACTCAATTCCAATGAAATTTTTTAACACAGATCTTTATTCTGCCCCTGTTTTTGGCCTTTTAGGAACTATTATTATGTTCTGTGGCAGTATGGCTTATATAGAATGGCGTAAACGTAAAGCTCAAGCAGCTGGCGAAGGATATGGCACAAATCATATTAACGAGCCAGTTATGCTTCCAGATGATAGTTTACCAAATCCTTTCTTAGCAATATTGCCATTAGCCTCAGTACTCATACTTACCCTAATTTTACAAAAAGTAATTTTTCCACATTGGGATGTTATATCTTGGGTAAGTAATGCTCCTTATAAACTAGCTAAGGACAATGTAGTTGGATCTATGAATAACTGGGCACTTATTATTGCACTTATAGTCGGCATACTAATCGCTTTGGCTATTAATCCTAAACGTATGAAAGGTAACATGGCTCAAAGTCTTAATGCTGGTGCTATTGGTTCTTTACTTGCAGTTATGAATACAGCATCTGAAGTTGGTTATGGTAATGTTATAAAAACATTGCCAGGTTTTCAATCCATAGCTCATGCTTTAACAAATATAAATCCACATGGCACTCCATTATTGTCTGAAGCAGTTTCTATAAATGTTATGGCTGGAGTTACAGGTTCTGCTTCTGGTGGAATGAGCATTGCACTAGATATGTTTAGTAAAAAATACTTAGCATGGGCTGCTAGTACTGGTATTAGTCCTGAATTGCTTCACCGTGTCGCTGCTATGGCTGCTGGAGGAATGGACACATTACCTCATAACGGTGCAGTTATCACTCTTTTAGCAATTACAGGTTTAACTCATAAACAATCATATAAAGATATTTTTGTGCTTACTATGCTTAAAACTAGTACTTGCTTTCTTCTTATATTTCTACAAAGTATTTTTCACTTTATTTAATATAAAATTCAAAGAGACATTCTTTTCAAAGTTTGTCTCTTTGTTTATATTTAAAATAAAATTAATGCATTGTATTTTAAATATAATGCTTTTCTTTCAACTTTGCAGCAGCATATACAGCTGCTTCCTTAAATGATTTGTTTATTACCTCACCTTTAGAATTCGTTTCACTTATTACAGATTTCTTAATTTTCGTGAATGATCCTGTAAATCCAACAACTGACTTGTCTTCATTTATATTTTTCATTGTCCATACTTCTATTTTCTTTTTATGTGCTTCTAATATTTTTTCAATTCGCGGATACCTTGGTTCATTTAACTCTTTTACTACCGTTACTAACACTGGCATCTTTACATTTACTATTTCATATTCATTTTCTAAAGCCCTATTTACTTTTAAATATTCTTCATGTATTCTTATTTTTTGTACAAAAGTTACTTGAGGTATTTTTAATCGTTCAGCTATTTTAGGTCCAACTTGAGCTGTTCCACCATCTATTGTTTGTGCTCCAGTTAATATTATATCGTAATTTAACTTTTTTAAAGCACTAGATAACACATTTGCTGTAGCTAATGTATCTGATCCTATAAATGTTTTATCAGAAATTAATACAGCTTCATCTACTCCCATAGCTAAAGCTTCTCTTAAAGCTATTTCAGACTGAGCTGGCCCCATAGTTATTGCAATTACATTAGCCCCTATTTTTTCTTTTAATACTAATGCTTCCTCTAAAGCATTTTTATCATATGGATTTATTACAGCTGGAATTCCTTTCCTTATAATAATTCCATTTTTTTGATCAATTTTAACTTTAGATGTATCTGGCACTTGCTTCATACAAACAATTATATTCATCTACTTATTCCTCCTAATTAAAATTACTATAATTCTTATTTTTTTACATTATATAATTTTAATACCTAATTCAATTTTACTTGCATGCAAGATATTTGTCAACAAGCATTTTTTTATTTTCTAAAATAAACTAACAAAACAAATTCAGAATTATTTATAACTTTTTTGCATACAAATATTTAGAGGTGGTTTTTATATTGTATAATTTATGTTCATTTTATTGTCCATTCACTAATTATATGCGCATTCCAAACAATATCACAATAGATTCACAGCAAATAAATTCTACAGGAAAATATATTAAAGAAGATTTAAAAATACCTGTATTAAAAGGTATGAAAAATAAACATACAGAGAATCAAATCAACAATTCAATTAAAAGTGATATTATGGAGTTTAAAAATCAAATGGAAGAATCCGCTACTGAATATGGTATACAAGCTGAAAAAAATGGTAAAAAATTTATTCCTTTTATTATTTCTACCAATTACAGCATGACTTATAATAAAAATAATATTGCAAGCATTACTATTTTTTATTATGAGTTTATTAATGGGAAACATTCATATATTAAAACCTCTTACAATTTTGACTTAAATTCAGGAAAAATATTATCTCTAAAGGATTTATTCAAGCAAGGAGTTTCTTATAAACAAATCATAAATAAAGAAATAAAAAAATTTTTAATTCAAAACAAAAATCTATATCTTCCTGGTACTGTTACTAATTTTAAAAGCATCTCAGATGACCAGCCCTTTTATTTAGATAACGAAAATATTGTGATATATTTAGGTTTTAACGAAATTGCACCTAATATATCAGAAATACCTATAATTAAAATTCCTTTTAGTACTTTAAAAAATTATATAAAACCTATCTTTTTAAATTGATTTGAAATAATCTGGAAAGTATAAAATCTTTCTGGATTATCTTATTTTGTTATAAAAACTTATTGGTTTAATATTATTAAATGATAGTAAAAATTAACTCTTCCCACACAAATCTTTATGTAAACAAACTTATGAAACATATTCCAATAAATAATTATACACATTTGCATTATATTTACACTCATTTAACCTATAATATTGCACATAATACTTTTATATTTAAATTTGGTTTATACAAAAGAAGGTGAATGTATGCGTATATTAAGTACTGCTCTTGCATCAATACTTACTATTAATAGCTTAACTGGAATTAATTTAAGTAAAAATGCAACCAATTTTTGTTCAAAAGATCCTAACATGTATGCCGAATCAATTTATGAAAATAAAAGACATTCATTATTGGATATACCAAGATTTTTTAAAAATGCTATTAGCCATTCTGAAAATGGTCTTAGCACTAAAGAATATAATTGGTATTTCCAACCACGTAAAGATAAAAATCCACCACTGCCTCCTAAAGAAACATCAAGTTTTTTACCTAAATACTCCTGCTATCATTTAGGAGATACCTCAAAAAAAATTTTGTACTTAACTTTTGATGAAGGTTACGAGAATGGGTATACAGGACCTATTTTAGATGTGCTAAAAAAGCATAAAGTAAAAGCAGCATTTTTTGTTGTTAAACCTTATATTAATTCTAATGAAGATTTAATTAAAAGGATGGTCAATGAAGGTCATCTAGTCTGTAATCACAGTTCACACCACCTTTCCATGGCTTCTATAATAAATACCGAAAAATTCAACAATGAGTTTTCCGAAGTAGAAGAAGCTTTTGAAAAAGTCACTGGTGGCAAAAAAATGCCAAAATATTTCAGGCCACCTATGGGAAAGTACAGCGAATTATCACTATACAATACAAAACAACTTGGTTATAAAACCATATTTTGGAGCTTTGCTTATATGGATTGGGAAATCAATAAACAACCTTCTCATGAATTTGCAAAAAAACGCATAATGGATAAAACCCATAATGGTGCTATCGTACTATTGCATGCCGTTTCAAAAACTAATGCCGAAATATTAGACAATGTAATTACAGAATGGAAAAATCAAGGATATGAACTTAAAAGCTTAAATGAATTACCAAATTAAAAAAAGGAGTTGTTAAAAGATTTTCTATTAACAACTCCTTTATAAAAAAGGCTGTGGTACTAATAAAAATTTATTTTTATTTAAATCAATTTTTAACTACTTCTTCTAATTTATCTATAAATATTTTAGTTTGATCTATAGTCCCTGTACTTACTCTAATCCAATTATTCCAACCCCATAAAAATCCGCCTCTTATTATTACTCCTTTTTCTAATAGCTTTTGGAACACTATCTTTGAATCCATATTTACATTAACAAAAATAAAATTTGCATTTGATTTTATATATTCAAATTCATTTTTGTCAAAATATTCTTCCATTAAAGCTAAAGATTTATAATTCAATTCTACTGTTTTATCTATGTGTTCTTTATCCTCCAATGCTCCCAAAGCTGCTGCTTGAGCAAGTCTATTTACACTAAAAGTTAATTTTATTTTATACATAGCTTCACAGATTTCTTGTGATGTTAAAAGATATCCTAATCTTACAGCAGCTATTCCTGCCACTTTGGAAAATGTTCTCAAAATTATGGTATTAGGTCTTTCTTTTAATACATTTAAAGTTTCAGGATATTCATCATTTTTTATGGCATAATCATAATAAGCTTCATCAAACACAACGACTACATCCTGTGGTAAATTTTTTATTAAATACTCATGTTCTGATTTAGTCATTATATTTCCAGTAGGATTATTAGGATTACATATAAATATTAATTTAGTTTTTTCATTAACACTTTCAATAATCTTTTCAACATCCTGTTTGTACTCTTTATTAAGGGGAATATTAACCACAACTCCTCCTAAAAAGGATACATCTGTAGCATATTTACCAAAAGTAGGAGTAGCTATCATTACTTCATCACCAGGATTTATAAAGGTTTCTGCAATATTTTTTATAAGTTCTTCTCCACCACTTCCAACTACAATATTTTCAATTTTAACACCATGTTTTTCTGCTAATTTTTCTCTTAATTTTATTGCAGCAGAGTCAGGATACATATTAATATTTTTAATTTCCTTTTCAATGTATTCCATTGCCTTAGGTGATGGTCCTAGTGGATTTTCATTTGATGCTAACTTTTCAATTTTATTTATATTTAATTCTCTTTTTAAATCTTCAATTGGCTTTCCTGGAACATAAGCCTTAGCTGCGTATACTTCTTTTCTAAATAACTTTTTTAACATAACATTCTCCCCCCATGTTAAATTTAATCTAAATCATATTCATGTGCTTTTTCTTCTCCTTTTATAACTCTAAGTGCACCTAATGCAAGGGATTCCAATTCATTTTCTCCTGGCAATATTTCTACAGGTGCTATAAATTCTACTCTTTCTTTTACCCATTCTGTCATCATTTTTGAATAGGCAATTCCTCCTGTAATTACTACTGCATCAACCTTTCCTTTTACCACAGTTGCAAGTTCTCCTATTGATTTTGCAATTTGATATGCCATAGCTTCATAAACTAATTTAGCTTCAGCATCTCCATTTTCAATTCTTTTTTCTACATCCAATGCACTATTAGTTCCTAAATAGGAGATTAATCCACCATCTCCTCTTATTTTCTTTTTCATTGTGCGTTCATCATTTTTATAACACATTTCTATTAAGCGCTTACAAGGTACTCTACCTGATCTTTCTGGTGAAAATGGTCCTTCTTCATCAGTAACAGCATCTATCATTTTTCCACCTTTATGTACAGTAAGAGATATTCCACCTCCTAAATGAGCAACAACTAAATTACATTGTTCATAAGGTTTACCTAGTTTTTTTGCTGTTTTTATTGCTGCAGCTCTCATATTCAAAGCATGAATAAAACTCTCTCTTTTTATATCTGCAAGCCCTGATATTCTTGCAATATCCTCAAATTCATCTACAGCTACAGAATCATATATGAAAGCTGGTATATTTAAAGGTTTTGCTATTGCATATGAAATTATAGCTCCTAAATTTGAAGCATGCTCTACTACAGGTCTTTTAGAAAGTCTTTCTACCATAGAATCGTTTACTCTGTAAGCTCCTGACTTAACTGGAGGCAAAATTCCTCCTCTTCCAACTACTGCAGATAAATCTTTAACATCAAAATTTACTTCTTTTAAAAATTTCATTATAGCTTCATATCTCATAGCATATTGATCAGCTATGTTTTCATATTTTTTCACTTCTTCGCTAGAATGTTCTATACTGGTTTTAAATAATTCCTCTGTGTCATCATAAATAGCTATCTTAGTTGAAGTCGAACCTGGATTTATTGCTAGTATTTTGTACATTATTTTACCCTCCTGATTATAGCAATACTTGATAAATATTTTAATTAGCAAGTATCATGCCATATATTAAACATTACTCTTTTTTATTGTTTTTAATATTTTTCTTTCTAATTTAAAAATAAATGGTATTAATTATTTAAAAATTCAATCCCATTGATACCATTTATAATAAATATTTATTTAGAATCTTGCACTTATACTTTTAAATATTTAAGTACTTTTATTCCATACTCTGTTATTACACTTCCTCCTCTTCCTTTATATACTTTTGCCATAAGAAACTTTTCTAAATTAATCAATATTAATCTAGCCTCTTGTTCACTTATAAAAATGCCCTTTTCTCTTGCAGTTTTATATAAAGTTCTTCTTCCTATTCTAGTCTTATTAATATAGCTCTTTTTAAGTTCTTCCATTATAAATATATATTTATCAAGTTTTTCATCAGCTAATTCTAAAAATTCTTCTGCCATTTTTTCTTCATCATGGGTTAAAATATTTTCATGTAGAACAACTTCATCATTAAATGGCAAATCCTTTACATCAATAGAATCCAATTCTAAATTAGCAAGATACTCCACATAATTTTTAAGCTCCCTTATATTTCCTCTCCAATTATGATTAATTAACATTTCCTTTGATGCTTCTGTAAAATGAAAATTACTTTTAAATTCATTTTTCATTTTGTTAATTAGAAATAATATATCTTTTTTCCTATCTCTTAAAGGTGGTATTTTCAAAGGAAGTACATTTAATCTATAGTATAAATCCTCTCTGAATTCACCTTTTCTGACCATTTCCTTTAAATTTCTATTAGTGGCTGCTATTATTCTTATATTTACTTTAATTAGCCTATCACCACCTATTCTCATTACTTCCCTCTCTTGAATAACCCTTAAAAGCCTCATTTGAAGGTTTATTGGCATTTCTCCAATTTCATCAAGAAACAAAGTTCCATTATGAGCTAATTCGAAAAGTCCTGGTTTGCCTCCTTTTCTTGCTCCTGTAAATGCTCCTTCTTCATATCCAAACAATTCACTTTCTAGAAGACTTTCAGGCAAAGCTCCACAGTTTACCGCCACAAATTGATATTTCTTCCTTTGTGAACTATTATGTATAGCTTGTGCAAACATCTCTTTTCCAGTTCCAGTTTCTCCTGTGATCATAACGGAAGAATCTGATTTCGCCATTCTTTTTGCAATATTCTTGCAATTTTTTACAGCTTCACTTTCTCCTATTATATCTTGAAAGTTATATTTAGCTATATGACCTTTTCCGATAAGCTGCTGCCTCAATTTATGCTGATTTTTTTCTATATCACTAAATTTTCTAACTATAGCAACAGCTCCATAAAGCTTCCCTGAATGAATTATAGGATGTACCGATGCTACTATATCATATCCATTTATTTTTATAAGTTTTTCTTTAACTGCTTCTAAATTTTCTAATGCCAACTTAAATGGAATATCAGGCATTATCTCCAAACCATGCTTGTTCATGACTTGATTTTTCTTATAGCCTACTATATTTTCTGCCACTTCGGTATAGGTACGTATTATTCCCTCAGCATCAATTCCTATGATACCATCATCTAAAATTTGAAGTAATATATCCAACTCACTTTCAAATCTATTAGATAATCCCATTACATTGGATAACCCAATATTTGTAGTAACAATTTCCCTATAACTTTCTCTAATATTTTGTCTTTGTAAAATATCACTTAAATTTAGTTTTGTTCCAATATCAATTATAGTATTAAGCTCTAAAAGACTATTACCTACATTAATAACTTTTTTACAAGAATAGCTATTATATATAGATGTGCCTAATACAATAATGTAGTCTTTATTCATCTGATCATTATTCCCAGGATACCCTGGTTCTATATCCAAGTTTCTTATTCCCAATTGATACAATATTGAAATCATCTGCATTGCCATTTCTTTTGTTTCATCAAGAAATAATACAGAAGCTCCTTCCTCTATTTTCATAACTTTTTGTAAACCAGCTTTAGAAATTGTCCTAGTTGCTATGATTATGTCTGTTTTCTTCTGCATATAAGGCCTAATAAATCTAAAAACATCCTGTGATTGAACTAATACTAAATCTGCTTCTATACCATTTTTAATTTTTTCGTTATCAATACAAATCTTCTCCAAAATTATATTATCCGAAAATAAAGTCTTAATCTGTTCATAATAAGTATTTGCACTTGATTCACTGTAACTTATTACCAGTAATTTTTTTTTATCTATTTCTCTAAACATTATTTTCACCCTTTATTTATCATACATTTTATTCTTTACAATTAGTTATTTTACTATAGTTTTATTTAAATTTCTACTATCAGACAATGTTAAAGCATATAATTATATTACTGATATAGCTGCTAATTTATTATAATATATAAATTTGGCTTTAGTTGTAGGAGGTATTTATGAGTGATAACCAGATTGATAAACATATTCCAATAACAAATCCAATATCTGAATCTCCAATTGATGAAGAATCAGAATTTGAAAACATAGAATCATCAAATTCTATAAATAAATGTATTGATAAGACTGAAAATACCTTGAAAGATATAAATTCTATTAAAGATGAATTATGCAAGTTGCCCTTGAATCCATGTGAATCTCAATATATTAATAATAGTATAAATCCCTTATTAAATATTCTATATTTACTTGCACAAACTTCTTCAGGGCTGTCTAATTCAGCAAGATTCTTAACAACTTCCTCTATAGTTCATCCCAAAAATTCTGATATTAAGGATACTGTTCATTTAATATATAAAATTAATGATGAATGTGATGACATATACGATGTGTTGAAGAAAAGATTAGAAATTTTATTAGATAACTGTTAGCAATATCAACTGTTATACAATTTACATAAAAAGCATATTACGACGCAAAGGTGCAGTGGAAGTTTGGATTTTAACTTTTACTCCGTGATATATGATAAGTATTATGAAAGCTACGCTTTTTATTTAGAGTAATATATACACGGAATACAGTTGAAAGTTACTTCGCTTTACATACGCTTGAGTCACATTATTTTTATATCATTAAAATTTATTACTCATTTACTAATGAATACTTTTAGTTTTAAGATTTAAATATCTCACAGAAACTAGTGCTATATATAAATAGAACACTATTTGAATTATAAAAACATATTTAATATTTATTCCACCCGCAAAACCTATTATATAAGTTAAAAATGTGGCTCCAAGATAGTTAAAAATCATTATAATCGCTGAAGCTGAATATACATTTTCTTTTCCAACATGCTGTATAAGATATCCTTGAAGTGCTGGATACATTAATGCTATAGATATACCTATAATTGCAAGGCCCACTAAAGCTTGAATTTTATTTGTTCCAGTTAAAATGACAATCACACCCACAATAGATATTACTGGGGAAATTGCAAGAAATTTCAATTGACCTACTTTTTCCAAAAGCTTATCTCCTATGCTTCTTCCTATAGTAAACAAAATCCAGAAGCCAGAAAGAATATTAGGAACCTCTTCTTTGTTAACCCCATAGCATTTTTCAAGAAACCCACCTGTCCAATTGGTTGTTGATATTTCAGCGCCTACATAAAAGAAGATTGCAATTGAAAAAAACATAACCAATGGATTTTTTATTATATCAAAAGAAACTTTAGCATGATGCTTACTACCAGATGATGATCGAATATCCATTTTTCTTACAAGCATCAACAATAAACACATGCATAATATATGTATAATATATGTATAATTAAATTTTATTTCATTCTTTAATATAAGCCTATCTATTGGCAAAATCAAAATTCCACCTAATCCAAAGCATGCATTGGCAAGACTAAATTTTTGATATTTAGTTGGAAGTATGGATAGAATAGTGCTAAAAAATAAAGACATCATCCCTATTGCTAATCCTGATATGAAATATCCAAATAAAAGTGCATAAAATGACTTTGAAATTATAATTATTAAACTTGCAAATATAGTAAGACAAAAGCCTGTACTCAATCCTTTCTTAAGACCTATTTTTTGCATAAACCTAGCACCCAATATACTCATTCCAAATGATGCAAAATAAACCACTGATGGCAATATAGCAATAGTATTTGATGCTACATTATAATTATTTTTAATAGTAGTTATAAATGGCGATAATGTATTAGAAAATAATGAAGAAAAAAAGTATCCTATAAAAACAATTATCATATTTCTATAATCTTTATTCATGCGTATCCTCCCATTTTAAAATTACAACTTATTATACAACATAAGACATCATGGAGAAAGTATTAAATCTTTATATTTTATAAAAATTTGTCAGTATATTTTGCTTTATATAACTAATACTATATTTTGAAAACAAATAATAATTTTATCATATAAGGAGGATACATTTATGCCAACTCTAACACAAAAGGAAAATATGCTATTAAAGGATGAAAAATCACATGAAGAGTTATGTATAAAAAAGTACAATACATATTCTAATGAGGCACAAGACCCAGAATTAAAACAATTATTCACAACTTTAGGTCAACACGAACAGCAACATTTAAATAGTATAAATAGTATGCTAAATGGTCAAGTGCCAAATGTAAATCAGCAAGGACAACAAAATCAAACCCAAAATGTTAATATGAATACAAATAAATCAAATATGGCCTTTAATCAAAAGGATTGTGATCTTTGTCAAGATGCACTTACTACAGAAAAATATGTGTCTTCAACTTATAACTCAACAATTTTTGAGTTTAAAGACCCTAATGCTCGTCAAGTACTAAACCATATTCAAAAAGAAGAACAAGAACATGGTCAACAAATATTTGATTATATGTATAAAAAAGGATATTATACACCTCAATAAATATTTTTCATCAAAACTTTAACTCTTCATTAAAAGTTAGTAAAGATATTTTCCATTGATCTTTACTAGCTTTTTTTATATCCCTCATAAAATAAATCTACAGTTTAAATTTAAATTTAAATTTAAATAAAAAAAAACGCATAAATAAATTGTTTTTTTTCGTCAAACCTATTTAGAAATATAAAAATATCACGATAAACTATACATATATGTTATATATTACTAATTTAATTAGTAATATTATTAATTTAAATAATATTTTATTTAAATAGAAATTAGTAATATGGGGTGGATTATACTATGCAGAAAACAAAATTGTTATCAATTAATGAATTAAAACCAGGAATGATATCATCTATGGATATAAAAATTGAAGGTACAATATTATTAGCTAAAGGTTTCGTCATCACTCAACCTATTATAGACAAACTGAAAGAAACCTATATTATTGACAAAGTACAAGTTCTATTAGATAAAGATTCTGATGAAACTTTTATTTTCAAAGTAAAAACAGTAAAGGAGCTTCAAACTACCTTTAGCGAATTTTCATCAAATTTAGAACATATTTTCACAGATATATCATCTTTAAAAGTACCTAAGCTATCTGAAATAAAAAATTTCATAGATAAAATTGAAGAAGAATTCAAATCAACAGGTGTGGTTATAAAAAATATACTATTTTATGGCAGTGTAGGTGACCCCGTTTATAGACATACTGTAAACGTAACTGCTATTAGTTTTATATTAGGTAAATGGTTAGGCCTTGATGTACAGGATTTGGCTCTCTTAACTTATGCAGCAATACTACATGATTTTGGTAAAATTCAAATTGATAAGGATATATTGAACAAAGAAGGTTCTTTAACTCCTGAAGAATATGAAACTTATAAAACTCATCCTGTTATAAGTTATCATTTTATAAACCAGATTCCTTGTATAAATCCTTCTATAAGTCGCTCAATAATAATGCATCATGAAAAAATAGATGGATCTGGCTATCCTCTTCAAGTTAAAGGAAATAAGATTCCTAAATTTGCAAAAATAATAGCTATTGCAGATTTATTTGATACAGTTAGTTCCAATAGATATTCTAAAAAAATTACAGGTCCACTTGATGCTCTAAAAGTTATTAAGGAAGAAAGCCTTACAAAGCTTGATTCCAGTTATTGTAATATGTTTTTAAACCATGTAATGAATTTTTTCATGGGCGAAACTGTTCAATTAAATGATAAACGTTTGTGCAAAATTATACAAATTCAAATGGAAGACTTGACAAATCCTTTATTACTTGATGATGGAGAATTCCTTGATTTAAAAAAAGAAAAGGATTTATATGTTGAAAAATTAGTTGTATCATAATTAAAATAGAGCATTACACAATGCTCTATTTTAATTTACTATTTAGAAAGTAATGATTTTAAAATTAAATTTATATATATATTCCTAGTAGGCTTTTCACTATAATCAATGCCAGAAATTCTTTCAGTATAATTTCCAAGTAATAAAGGAATTTCTAAAGCGCCAAGAGCTTGAAAAACTTTCATAAGTAGTACCTCATCGCTTCCTTCTACTCCTACAGCTTTTAATGTATCTAAAATTTTCTTATATCCCGCATCTTTTAAAAACCTCATATAATCAGACTCAATATCACAATTACCTACACCATGATTTACAATATTTCTAAATACATCTGGGCATTCTAAAGTTGTATCTGAATAATTCTGCAAAAAATTTTTTAGTCTCTCCTCTGGTAAGACATCGTTATCTTCTAACAATTCAAAGCATTTAATAATTCTTTTAGAAAACACCTTCATAGCCTCATCAATTACATTGTCTTTACTGCCAAAATGATAATTAACTGCTGCTATATTCACTTCAGCCAAACTTGCTATTTTTTTAATAGTAATATTTTGAAACCCTTCATTACCTATTATATTTAACGTAGCATCTAATATTCTTTCTCTTGTAGACTGCTTACAACCCCATTTGCTATCCATTTATATCACTCCTATTGATAGCTTCTTTTAAACCACATTTATATTTAAAATATTCTTTAGATGTATATTGTTCTTCTGTAGAATCAAGTTCTTTTAAATTTTCAAATGCAGTGGAAAGCATAAGTTTTATTCTATTCAATTGATTTACTTCACTGGCACCAGGATCATAATCTATTGCAACTATGTTTGTTCCTTTATAAACCCTCTTTAATTCTTTCATGATACCCTTACCTGTTACATGGTTAGGTAAACATGCAAATGGCTGCATACAAACAATATTTTTAACTCCGCTTTGTATAAGCTCTACCATTTCTCCTGTCAAAAACCATCCTTCTCCAGTTTGATTGCCTAAAGAAACAATACTTGAAGCACCTTTTGCTATAGATTTTATAGATTCAATAGGAGTAAATCTTTTGCTTTTTCTTATGGCCTTTTTATAAGTCATTCTATAAAATTCCATGACAGCTATAGCTGCTTTTCCTAATAATTTAGGAAGTTTCTTTCCTGCTAAATATTTATATTTATACTCTGAATCACTAGCACAATATAATAGAAAATCCGTAAGATCAGGTACTACCACTTCTACTCCTTCTCTTTCTAATATATCTATTACATTATTATTGGCTGTTGGATGAAATTTTACAAGAATCTCTCCTACTAATCCAACTTTTGGCTTTAATCTATTACTTATCTTTAAATTATCAAATTCTTCTACTATAGATATAATATTATGTTTAAAGGTACTTTTATAAGCCATTTTCAAAGATTTTTTACATACTTCTACCCATTTTTCATAAAGCTGATTAGCTGAACCCTCTTCAATTTCATAAGGTCTAACTCTATATAAAACCCTAGAAAGTAAATCTCCATAAGTAAGCGCCATCATAGATCTATTAATTAAACTTAATGAAATTTTAAACCCAGGATTCTTTTCCATACCTTTAGCATTTAAAGATATTACTGGAATATTTGAAAACCCTGCATCTTTTAATGCTTTACGCAAAAAACCAATGTAATTTGTGGCCCTGCACCCTCCTCCAGTTTGAGATATTATAACCGAAGTATTGTTCAAATCATATTTGCCTGATTTTAAAGCCTCTATAATTTGTCCCACTACTATTATTGCTGGATAACAAGCATCATTATTTACATATTTTAACCCTTCATCCACAGCTTTTTTATCTTGAGATGGAAGTACTACTACATTATAACCAGATTGTCTAAATGCTTCCTCTAAAAATTGAAAATGTATAGGAGACATTTCTGGAATTAAAATCGTATGATTCTTTTTCATTTCTTTAGTAAATATTATTCTTTTATATTTATTTTCAACTTTTTTAAGCTTAAAACCACTATTTTCTCTTTCTTCTGCTGCTGCTTTAAGCGAACGAAGTCTTATTCTTATAGCGCCTAAATTATTTCCTTCATCAATTTTAAGAGATGTATATATCTTTGAGTTACCATTTAATATTTCCTGTACCTGATCTGTTGTAACTGAATCCAATCCACAACCAAAAGAGTTTAACTGAACTAACTCTAAATCCTTCTTCGTAGCAACAAAACTAGCTGCAGCATAAAGTCTAGAATGATATACCCATTGATCTACTACTCTAAGAGGTCTCTCAACATGTCCAAGGTGAGCTACAGAATCCTCTGTAAGCACTGCCATATCAAGTCCATTAATTAAATCTGGTATTCCATGATTTATTTCTGGATCTATATGATAAGGTCTTCCTGAAAGTACTACTCCCTTTATCCCTTTTTCTTTAATAAATTCTAAAGCATTTTCACCAGCTTTTCGAATATCTTCTTTAAAACTTTCCTGTTCTTTACATGCTTTATCTACTGCATAAGTAATCTCTTTTTCACTTAAATCAAATTCTTTAAGTTCCTCTAGTAATCTTTTCGCCAATACCTTTTTATTATGCAAAGGCAAGAAAGGCTTTATAAATTTTATATTTTGCTCTCTTATAGCATCTACATTATTTTTAATTACTTCGGGATATGATATTACAATAGGGCAGTTATAATGGTTGTCTGCTTCCTTTTGCTCTTTGCTTTCATAAGTAATACAAGGATAAAAAATAGTTTTTATACCTTTTTCTATAAGATTCATGATATGTCCATGAACCATTTTTCCAGGGTAACATACTGATTCTGATGGTATAGTCTCAATTCCCTTTTCATATATCCTCTTTGAAGATCTAGCTGATAATTCTACTCTAAAACCAAGTTCAGTAAATAGCGTAAACCAAAATGGATAATCCTCATACATATTAAGAACTCTTGGTATACCCAAAGTTCCCCTTTTAGCTTCTTCTTCTTTTAAAGGCTTATATTGAAAAAGTCTATCATATTTATATTTAAATAAATTTGGAAACAAATTTTTTTTCTTTTCCTTACCTGCTCCTCTTTCACATCTATTTCCTGATACAAATTTTTCTCCATTACCAAATTTATTTATGGTAAGCAAACAGTTATTTGCACATAATCCACATCTTGCCATACTTGTTTCTACACTGAGCTCATTCAATTCATGTATATTTAAAAGTTTAGTTGCATAACTGTCTTTATATTTTTCTTTAGCTATTAAAGCAGCTCCAAAGGCTCCCATTATTCCAGCAATATCTGGTCTAATAACTTCTCTCTCAGATAAAAGCTCAAAACTTCTTAATACTGCATCATTGTAAAAAGTTCCTCCTTGTACTACTATCTTTTCTCCTATTTCCTTAGGATTTCTTATCTTTATTACTTTAAACAAAGCATTTTTAATAACAGAGTAAGATAAACCTGCAGAAATATCTCCTACAGAAGCTCCTTCTTTTTGAGCTTGTTTAACTCTAGAATTCATAAAAACAGTACATCTAGATCCTAAGTCTACAGGCTTTTGTGAAAATATAGCCTCCTTTGCAAAATCCTTTATACCCATACCAAGTGAATTTGCAAAAGTCTCTAAAAATGAACCACATCCAGAAGAACAAGCTTCATTTAAAAGTATGCTTTCAATAACACCATCTTTTGTTTTTAAGCACTTCATATCCTGTCCACCAATATCCAATATAAAATCTACTCCTGGACAGAAAAAAGCTGCTGCTTTATAATGTGCTATAGTTTCAATTTCCCCTATATCAACCTTCAAGGCAGTTTTTAGAAGAGCTTCTCCATAACCTGTTACTGCAGAATTTACAATTTTAGCTTCTTTAGGCATAATTCCATAAAGTTCTTTTAATATTTTAACAGTAGATCTAAGAGGACTTCCTTCATTATTGCAGTAATAGGTATAAAGTATATTTCCTTCATTATCAATAAGTGAAGCTTTTGTTGTAGTTGATCCAGCATCTATTCCTAAAAAACAGTCTCCTTTAAAATCTGATAAATTTTTTCTTTTCACGGAATGGACATCATGTCTTTTTCTAAACTCTTCATATTCCTCATTATCCTTGAAGAGTGGTCTTAATCTATCTGATTCATCTATAGAAATATTCTTTAAATTCTCAAATCTACTCATAAGAGAATTTAAAGATATTTTTCTTTCATCAAATGAAGCTAAAGCTGCTCCTATTGCAATATAGAGCTGTGAATTTTCAGGAAAAACTACCTGATCATCTTTTAAATTAAGCATTTCTATAAATCTTTTTCTAAGTTCAGAAAGAAAGAATAAAGGTCCTCCTAAAAATGCTACATTACCTCTTATTGGTCTTCCACATGCTAGTCCACTTATAGTTTGAATTACAACAGCTTGAAGTATAGATACTGCAATATCTTCCTTTAATGCGCCTTCATTTAAAAGAGGTTGAACATCAGTTTTGGCAAAAACTCCACATCTTGCTGCTATAGGATAAATTGTTTTATAGTTCTTTGCTAATTCATTTAATCCTGAAGCATCAGTTTTAAGTAAAGAAGCCATCTGATCTATAAAAGAACCCGTTCCTCCAGCACAAGTACCATTCATTCTTTGGTCTATTCCATCCTTCAAATAAGTAATCTTGGCATCTTCTCCACCAAGTTCTATTACCACATCTGTTTGTGGATTATAAGTCTGTATAGCTTTTGTACTTGCTATAACCTCCTGAACAAAAGTTATCCCTACTGATTTAGAAAGAGACATTCCTCCAGAACCTGTTATCGTTATTGTTATTTCATTGTCTTTAAATTCTTTATAAACCCCAGCAATGATTTCTTTTACCGTTTTCTTTATATCAGAAAAATGCCTTTCATATTTACCATATACAAGTTCCATGAAGTTATTTAAAACTGCAACTTTAACTGTAGTAGACCCAACATCAATACCTACATGAAACAATTCATTCATAAATATTCCTCCAAATTTTACATATTTAATAACATTTTAAATTCAAATGTCATTTGAAATGCCATTTAAAATGCTATTTTATTCTATTTTAAATCTTAAAAAGCTTGCTGTCAATACAAGGTTTTATACTCAATATAATTAAAACATTTTCTATTTTTATAATTAACTGTAAATTGAAAATTTCTAGTTTTACAAGTTCATCAATGCTATTGTACAATTTTAAATTAACCAGTTATTTTCATATAATTTTTAATTATAACTTTCCTCCCTTGATTTAATAATAAATCTCTATCTATAACAAGCTCATTTACATTAAAGTAAAATTATTCCTATAATATGTATACTTATATTTCTTGAAATATATTAAAACTATAAAAATATATCAAATATATTATTTATAGTTTTAATATTTTTATATATACTATATAATGTTTATTTAATTTTAAAAAAGCCTTTAAAATATCAAGATATTATTTATACAATAAAGCATTTTAAAGTAAAATTTCTCTTGATTATTTATTTTTGTGCTATATAATTTATATTATGAGATTAATATTATGTGAAACTTCAATAACAGATGGGGTTTCAAATCCTATCTGAATTCTTACTTATAAAAATCCATAGATTATCTTCATAAGCATATATATTATGATAAATAATAATAAAATAATAAATGATTTAGAAAGGAATTATTAAATGACTACAAAATTTTTAAACAAGAATGATTTTATTGACTTTTTGTTTATTATACTAGGAAGCCTCGTAGGGGCAATCGGTGTAAATATGTTCTTAATTCATGCTAAACTTTTAAGTGGTGGGGTTACAGGACTAGCACTTATATTTCAATATCTATTTAAAATTCAAGCGGGTTATGTAATCATTATACTCAATATTCCTCTATTTATATTAAGCATTATCAAATTAGACAAAAAATTTACCATATTTTCCTTAATAGGAACATTAGCTTTTTCTTCATCACTAATACTAACTGAGCCCATATCCAATATTTTAAATATAAATGATAGTTTGCTTTTTTGTTTATATGGAGGTGTAGTTAGCGGAATTGGTAGTGGTTTAGTATTTGCTCACAGGGGTTCTACAGGTGGATTAGATATAATTTCTATGTTATTTAAAAGAAAATATACTAATTTTAACATAGGAAGAATATCTTTTTATATTAATTTAGTTATTGTAAGTATTAGTGCTTTTATATTTGGACTGCCTAGTGCTCTATATACTTTAATAGCTATGTATATAACTTCTTTTGTTATCGATAATATAGTAAAAGGTCTTAACCAATCAAAAGCTGTTTTTATTATTACAAAAAAAGAAGAAATAATATCTGAGCTTATAATGGTAAAACTTAATAGAGGTGTTACCTATCTCTATGGAGAAGGTGCTTATAATAAAGATAGTAAAAAAATACTATATTGTGTTGTAACACTTTCCCAATTGCCTGAATTGAAAAATTTAGTTACATCTATAGATGAAAAAGCTTTTATTTCCATTTCAGATACCTCTGAAATTCATGGAAAGGGATTTAAATCTGGCTTATAAATTTCAAATTAAAAGTACATTGCGACACAACTTTTTTAGAGGACAATTGTCTTCTGAAAAGTTGTGTCATATTATTTTTATGCAATGAAAATTCACTAGTTTTTCATATTATTCAAATCTCAATGCATCAATAGGTTTAAGCTTTGATGCCTTATATGCTGGAAATATGCCAAATATAATCCCTACTGCTAAGGAAAATGAAAATGCTACTACAACTACTGGTAAGGAAAAACTCATTGACATTCCCACGGCTTTAACACTCCACCCTAATCCCAATCCAAATAATACACCTGCTACTCCACCTAATGAACTCAAAACTAGAGCTTCAATAAGAAATTGAATTAATATATCCTTTTTCGATCCACCTAAAGCTTTTCTAATTCCTATCTCCTTTGTCCTCTCTGATACTGATACTAACATAACATTCATTACTCCTATACCACCTACAATTAATGATATTGCTGCTATTCCACCTAATAAATATGTCATGGTATTTGTTATTGAACTCATAGTATCTAATAATTGTTTTTGGCTCATAACTCTGTTGTTATTATCAGTAGACTTGAAGAAATTATTGAGATATCCATTTATTTCGTTAGTTAAAGTATCAACATTGTTTTGATCTAATGTCTTAATATATAGATTTTGAACATTTCTAGTTCCTGCCAGTCCTATAGCAGTAGTTGATGGTATAATTACCATATCATCAGTATTACTTCCCATAGAACTTCCCTGTGATTTCAACACTCCTACTACTTCATAAGTATTGCCTTTTATGTCAACACTTTTTCCTATAGGATCTGTAAATCCATAAAGCTCTGCAGCTATATTTGAACCTAAAACAGCTACTTTTCCTCTATAATCCACATCCAAGTCTGCAATAAATCTACCTTCACTAATAGTCATATTTCTTATATCAAGAAAATTGCTAGTTGTTCCAGTTATTGAAGTGTTTTGTGAATTTTTATCTACCTTAACTGTAGTACTTGTAGAAATAATAGGTGCAACCTTATCTATTCCCTGTATAGCTTCTACATTCTTCACATCATCAAGAGTAAACTGCTTAATTCCATTATTGTT
This sequence comes from Clostridium drakei, assembly GCF_000633595.2. Classification (GTDB taxonomy): domain Bacteria; phylum Bacillota; class Clostridia; order Clostridiales; family Clostridiaceae; genus Clostridium_AM; species Clostridium_AM drakei. The sequence continues at coordinate 68,064 of NZ_JIBU02000023.1, forward strand.
AGATGTATTTGCTGAAATAAGATTTGTACCCAAAGATTGAACTTGAGAAGTTATTTGCTTTGTTGAACCACTTCCCATACCTACTAACACTATCACTGAAGAAATTCCTATGATTATGCCTATCATAGTGAGGGCAGACCTTAATTTATTGCTTCGTATGTTTTTAATAGCCAACTTTACCGTTTGAAAAAATCCCATTTAATTTCCCTCCTATGCATACAATTTTCCATCTTCAATAGTAATAACTCTTTCTGCTTGTTTGGCAACATTGGGATCATGAGTTATGATTACTATAGTTTGTCCCATTTTGTGCAGCTCTTTCATAAGTTCTATAATTTCTCTACTGGTTTTACTATCAAGTGCTCCTGTTGGTTCATCTGCCAAAAGAAGTTTTGGCTTACCAACCAAAGCTCTTGCAATAGCCACTCTTTGCTGCTGTCCTCCAGAAAGCTGATTAGGTCTATGATATTCCCTACCTTTTAATCCTACTTTTTCAAGTTGCTCCATTGCCAAATTTCTACATTCTTTTGCATTAATTCCTCTATATAAAAGAGGTACTTCTACATTTTCAACTGAATTTAATTTATTAAGCAAGTTGAAATTTTGAAATATGAAGCCTATTTGTTTATTTCTAATTTTAGTTAATTCAGATTCTTTTGCTTCGTCTACATTGATGTTATCAAATACATAACTTCCAGAATCTGAAACATCCAAGCATCCTAATATATTCATCAGTGTAGATTTACCTGATCCTGAAGGACCTATAATAGAAACAAATTCATTTTCCTTTATATTTAAATTTATATTATCTAAAGCTTTTACTTCTGTATCTCCCATAGTATAAGCTTTGCTCAAACCCTTAATTTCAATCATTAAACTTCTCCTTTCTTCAATCTCTAGTTTTCTTGTCCACTATTCTTCCCATTAACTTGATTATCTGATGATTTATTACTATTTTTTGTTCCTTCGCCTTGCATCATTTGAAAACCACCCATACCTCTCATCTTAGATGAGCTACTATTAGAAGTTTGTACTTGTGGTATTTCAACTTCTTGACCAGTTACTAATCCATTAGTTATTTCTACCATTCTTCCATTACTAATTCCCACTTCAACCTTTTGCAATGTAGTAGATCCATCATTTTTAGGTATAATTACATATTTTTGATTTTTAACATCCTTTACTGCTTCTACAGGCACTGCTATTACATTATCCTTAGATTCAGTTACTATTGTAGCTTCAGTAGACATTCCAACTTTAACATTATCTGCACTGTCAAAAGCTATTATTACATCAAAATTTGACACACCATTAGAATATGTGCCCTGCTGACTGATGTCCTTAATAGTACCTGTAAATTTTTTATCAGAGTAAGCATTAACTTTTATATCTGCCTTTTGACCAATTTTTAAATTTGGTAAATCTGTTTCATCAACTGATATAGTAGTATAAAAATTCTTGTTATCAAACACTGTTATAAGCTGCTGTGATGGATTTATACTATCACCTGCCGCTATACTTACATCACTTACAATACCATCAAAGGGTGCTAATATAGCATCACTTCCATTTTTAAATGTTATAAGTTCTTGCCCTTTAGTTACCACCTGATTTTTGCTTACTAAAACAGAATCTACAGTATCTTTATTAGCAGACTTAATAACTTGCGTTTCTGATGACTGAACACTACCTGACCCTGAAACTGACTTTTTAATACTTTGAATTGATGCTTTTACTTTAGAAAACTGCGAAGTTTTACTTACAGTCGATGCTTTAGCTGTAATATTTTTATACACTCCAACTCCTCCAACTCCTAAAATCGCTACTAACATTATACTAATAGTTATTTTTTTCATAATCATCTATCCTCTCTATACTAATTAATTTAATGTGCTTTACTATGAAATCAATTATGACATTGCAACCTTAACTTTTCCTTAATTTCATTAAATAAATAAAATCTACTTTTGTTATTTAATAGATAATTTGGGTTAAAGTATTAACAATGTCAAACGAAATATTATAGAGTACATATTTTCAAAATTGGTTATATTTAACTTAAATTAACAGCAAAATTATATTAGAAATTTTGCTATACTCTGATAAATTTCTAAATTAAAAGGAGTTGATATTATGATTTCAAAAAAATCATTAGATGATTTAAAGGTATTTACTGAATTTGAAGCAAATTTAATACCTGGAGGTGTTGTATATGGTATTATAGAAGGTGATACCATGACATGGGTAAAATATTCTGACAATCTTGACCTTAATGTATTTTATGTAGGACTTAAATTAGACCATAATAGTACAACTATGACTTCCATTCGCGAAAAAAGGCCCATATCTCAAAACATTCCCCGTTCTGTTTATGGTATGAGATTAACTATTTCTTCTATACCTATCATAGATGAAGAAGGTAATTCTATTGGTGCTTTTTCTATGGCAATTCCAAAATTGCACCCAGTAGTAAAGGCATTTCCAGATTTTGCACCAATGCTATCTGAAATGTTCGCTGAAGGTGTCCAACTTAGATTAACAGATTTAAATAAAATCGTACTTACTCAATCCTCACAAAAATTTGATATACCTTCTTTAAAAGAAGGGGTTTCTCTTAATGAAAATTCCATTGAAATTAAAGCAATAAAATCCAAAAAACCTCAGACAGAAGAAGTTAACTCTCTAGAATACGGAGTTCCAGTTAGATTATCAGCTTATCCATTATTTGATGAAGTTAGCAACGAAGTAGTAGCTGCTTTTAGTGTAACTACACCAAAAGAAATTGCTGTAAACCTGCGCAACATGTCTTCTAATCTTGAAAATAATCTTACTGGAATATCATCTACTATCCAGGAATTAGCCGCATCTGCATCCCAAATACATGCTAACCAGCAAAACCTTAACACCACTATCAACGAGATAACTGCTCTATCAGAAAAAATTAATGATGTATCACATTTTATAAAAGAAATTGCAGATGAAACTAAAATGTTAGGTCTAAATGCTTCCATAGAAGCAGCAAGAGCTGGAGAATTTGGAAGAGGCTTTGGAGTTGTTGCTAATGAAATTAGGAGGCTGTCTGATCAATCAAAGAGTACAATACCTAAAATTGCCAAATTAACAGAGGATATAATAGCAAAAGTGGATGAATCAAATAAAAAAAGTGAAAATTCTTTATCTGCTAGCCAAGAACAAGCTGCTGCTACAGAAGAAATTACAGCAGGCATAGAAGAAATAACCTCTACATGTGAGGAATTAAATAAAATTGCACATAGTCTTTAATACTTTTACTTAATGAAAAAACTTACAAAGCTAATTGAGCATTATCTTTTAACTTTGTAAGTTTTTTATTTTGACTTGTTTAATTATATACACTTTTTTCACATAAGTGTTACTATTAATATAGAAGCAACTATAAATATTAAAATAATACTAGCAATGCAATAAAACTACATTGTAGAAATATAGTTTTATTTCAAGGAGGTCAAAATGAGTTTAATTAAAGATTATAGAAGTGATGCAGCAACATTGCCAACATTAGAAATGCGACAAGCTATGGCAAATGCCGAAGTAGGCGATGATTTTAATGGTGAAGATCCAACAGTAAATCGATTGGAAAAAATGAGTGCTAAAATATTTGGAAAAGAAGATGGGATGTTTGTTATTTCAGCTACTATGGCAAATCAAATAGCTATTATGACATCTACTCATCCTGGTGATGAGGTACTGGTAGGTGAAGAATCTCACATTTATAATATGGAAACTGGAGCACTAGCTGCTCTTTCAGGAGTTCAAACTAGACCTCTTCGCAGCCAAAATGGACAGTTTGATTTTAAAAATGTAGAAAAATCAATTCATAAAAGTGGGTTACAATTTCCTTTAACAAAAGTACTATGTTTAGAAAATACTTACGATTTAAATCGTGGAATTCCACTCTCCCAAGAGTACATGTCTGAACTCTCCTTATTGGCTCACAAAAATGATTTACTGGTGTATTTAGATGGAGCTCGAATGATTAATGCTGCAGTTGCTCTTAAAGTTGATCCTGAAATCCTATGTCAAGGAATTGATATGATGCAATTTTCTCTTTGCAAGGGATTAAGCGCTCCTGTGGGGTGTGTTCTTCTTGGTACGAAAGATTTTATTAAACAAACACGAAGAATGAGGCAAAGAATTGGAGGCGGAATGGCACAAGCAGGACATATGGCAGCCGCAGGTATTGTTGCTCTTAAAACCATGATTCCCCAAATAAAAATTGATCACCTAAATGCTAAACGTTTAGCCGTTGGACTTGCCAATTTAAATAGCAATCTAGTTAATGTGGAAAATACTTTAACTAATATAGTACAATTAAATCTTAAAAATATTAAAAAAGATGCTTACTATGTATCTAGTGATCTGCAAAAACGTGGTATAAAAATAAAAGTAATTGATTCAACAACTTGTCGATTTGTAACCCATAGAGGTATTACAACAGAAGATATTGATGAGACAATTGATGTATTAAAAAATATATTACTGTAAAACATGCAATTATTATTTTAGCAGCTTCTTAGTAATAAACACATTCTAAGCATAAATATAATGTAAAACCTAAATAAAGGACAAAGTTTAAACATCAAACAAAATAATTATGATTTAATATTTTCTAACGTTAGAAAGTAAACTTTTTTATTTGAACTTTGTTCTTTATAATACTGTGTCTCATTCTTTTAATTAACTGGAAGTATTATGTCAATTATTGTTCCCCTAGGAACATTTTTTTCAGCTCTTATAGTTCCTCCATGCTTTAACACTATCCATTTAGCAATAGATAAACCTAATCCTGTTCCACCTGTCTCTCTTGCTCTGCTCTTATCTCCCCTGTAGAATCTTTCAAATACTAATTCTTTTTCTTTTTCTTTTATACCTGCACCATCATCTTTTACAATAATACTGCATTTATTATCCTTCCTTTTAACATTTATCTCAATATTACCCTGTTCACAAGTATACTTTAGTGCATTATCCAAAAGAATTACTAAAAGTTGATGTATTCTCTCTTCATCACAATTTATATTTAAACCTTTCATTCCCTCTATTTTTATATGTTTATGTTCTATTTCAGCTATTTCAATGTATGGTTCAGATACTTTTTTTATTAGTTCTGTTATATCTACAAGTCTTTTTTCTATTTCTATTGCATTGGAATCAGAACGAGCAAGTGTTAATAAATTAGATACTAATTTAGATAATCTTCTTGTTTCAGAAAGAACTGTACCTAAATAACTTGCATTTTCTATTACTCTACTATTTGGTTTTTGGAAAACTAATTGTACTTGAGATTGTATTATAGTTAAAGGCGTTCTCATTTCGTGAGAAGCATCTTCAACAAACTGCCTCTGCTTTTCCCATGCAGTAACTATAGGCACCATAGTTCTTTGAGCTAAAAACCATCCTGCTGATATAGAAACTAAAAATATTATTCCACCACCTAAGATTATAATTTTCAAAATATTATTCATAAACTCTTTCTCTGAGTTTGTGTTTCTAAGCAATTGAACCATAACAGTTTTATCATTTAATTGGTCACTAAAGGCTATTGTTCTAAAATTAAATTTTTTGAACTTAACATCATATAATTCATCTATTTTTACTGGCTTAATGTATTCTTCATTGCTTTTATAAAATATAGGCATATGTGTATCTGAAAGAATATTTCCTTTATTATCTCTTACTATGGAAATCACTCTAGGATCTAACATTGATAAATTAGGATTGTTGTTTTTAAGATTCATTTCAATTATTTTTCTAGAAATAGCTAAACTTCTATCTACTTCTGCATATAAGCTTGATTTTGCATAAAAATATATAACTACATTAAATATTAAAAAAAGTATAAAAAAAACTACAGCATTTATCAATGTAAGTTTAAGTTTTAATTTTTTAAACATTTATTCTCCTCATCTATTTTAAACATATACCCTACTCCTCTTATGGTCTTTATATAATTATGACAGTCATATTGTTCTAATATCTTTCTTAGCTTATGTATATATACTTCTACAATATTTATAGTAGTATCTGATTCAAATCCCCATATTCTATGAAATATTTGTTCTTTTGTGAGAATAGCACCTTTATTATTAATTAAGTACTCTAAAATATCAAATAATTTAGTTTGAAGCTCTATTTTTTCCACATTGATGAATAGTTCCCTAGACTTAATATTAAGCTCTAATATACCGTATTTTAATATATTTTCAGATACCAGTGCTCCAGATCTTCTAAGCAATGCATCTATTCTAATTTTTAATTCTTCTATATAAAAAGGCTTGACAATATAATCGTCAGCTCCCATTTTAAAGCCTTTTATTTTATCCTCTAAAGAATCCTTTGCAGTGAGAAACAATACTGGAGTATATATGCCTTCCTGCCTAATAGTCTTAAGTATTATATCACCACTCAAATTTGGAAGCATTATATCAAGAATTATTGCATCATATATATTTTGCTGTGCCATGTATAAACCCTCTTCGCCATCTGAAGCACTGTCTATAGTATAGTACTTATTTAGACTATTTCTTATAACCTGTAAAATTGATTTATCATCTTCTACCACAAGTATTCTCATAGCATATTACTCCTTCTATTTATTAACCTTCAAAACACTTTACTTATGATAGTTTTTCCTAAGAATGAAACTATATTCTTAACATATTTCTAAATAACTAAAATGCTCACTCTATGATTGACAGTTTAACTATCTTCCATAAAGTGAGCATATATAACTATAAAATACTTTCATTTGTATTTTAAACTATAACATTGAAACCACATAAGCTGTAAAAAGTTCAAAAAGTTCGATAAAATTTCTAGGATCTTTTCCCGAAACTTCCTTAATTCTTTCCAACCTATAATTTAATGTATTTCTATGTACATGTAAAGCTTGTGCAGTTGTTTGCATTTCTCCATTGTTATACACATAAGCTATAAGAGTGTTTAAAAGGTCTGCTTGATTTCCTTCCGATTTTAATATTTTAACTACTTTTTTCAAATTATAATCCTCTTTAATATTAGCAAGCATAGATATAAAGCATAGATCCTTATATAAATAAATACTTTTATCTTTTTGAAGATGCTTTCCTATGTGCAATGCTTTAAAAGCTTGATTCATAGAAACTGAACTATTGTGACCACTAAGTCCAATACCTACTTTTATGTTTCCATACTGCTCTTTTTCTAAAGATTTTCTTAGAATATTTAAAAACGGTTTTTGCAAACTAATAAATGCTACAATAATATTTGGATTAAGCATAAAACAATATTCACCATTTTGTAACAAAGAGTTAAAGTGATTTTTCAAGCTTTTTAAAGATTTTTCCTCAGAATTTATTACTATTGCTATATCAGGAACAGTTATATCTATTCCTAAAGAAAGCCCTCTTTCTATAAAACCTTGAGAATATTCTTCATTTAAATAAGCAAGCTCATATAAAAATTTCTCTTTTTCTTGTTCCTGTATACTTTGATTTTTTAAAACATATTCTTGATTAATTAAAAGTTCAGCAGTCACCCTCACTAGTTCACTAAAGGGCTTAACTATTTCAGGAACTCCAGTAATACCTATAACTCCTAATAGATTTCCTTGAAAAAAAATTGGAGAGTTCACTCCAGGTTTCATTCCTTGAGAATGATCACAATCAATTTCAACTATTTCTTTTATATTTAAAGCTTGCTTTGCACCTGAATGAAACTGATGGATTCTTTCAACATCTCCACTAGCTATAATTATTCCATTCTCATCAGTAATAATAACATTATAGGGTATTACCTTAATCATCCTATCTACAATTTTTTGTGCTAATTCTTCTGATAACTGAATCATGATTTACCCCTCTTACATGTTTGTTCATTTGCAATATAAAATGTATAATAATTAAAATTGTAACTTAATTTGTATAAATAAACATCAGTCAATAGTTTTATTTTTATCATAAATTTATTGTGCAAATGAACAAAGGCTTTAATTCAGACAAAAGATAATGATCTTACTCATGATATATATCCGAAAATTCTATTTTAGCCTTATCTATAAATCTAGAAAAGTTTTTAGATTTAATATTTTGATCCAATTCTTCATTTTCTTTTACAGTTACTGCTGGTAATTCAACAATAAACTCACTTCCATAACCCAATGTACTTTTGACATATATCCTTCCATTTTGCATTTTAACTAATGATTTTACCAAAGCTAAACCTATTCCACTACCTTCTAGCTTTTTTGATAAAGATGTATCTACCTGTGTAAACCTATCAAAAATGCTATCTAACTTATCTTCTGGAATACCTATACCTGTATCCTTAACTGAAATCTTAATCTTATCTTGCAAATCATAAATATTTACAAATATACTCCCACCTTCTTCTGTAAATTTAATTGCATTTGAGAGTAAATTAAGCATGATTCTTTCAATTTTATCTCCATCAAAAGCCATATATTTTTCTTCAACCTCTGTATCAAAAATTAATTCTATTCCTTGTGCTTGAATATAGCTTGCCGCAGATAAAGTTACTTCTTCTATTACATTTATTATGTTTCCATTAGCAAGTCTTAAAGACAAATATCCTCCCTCTATTTTTGTAGTATCAATTAAATTATTTATTAATCTTAAAAGTCTTAAAGTATTCTGGCTCATAATATTGAGGTATTTGTCTATATCATATTCTGTCGTTAACTTATTTTCATTTATAGATTGAATTAACTGTATAGTACTCCATATAACATTTAATGGCGTTCTTAGCTCATGGGACATATTTGTAAAAAATTCTGTTTTAAGCTGATCATTTTTTATTACTTGAGAAAGTATTTTCTTATTTTCTTCAAAATCCTCATTTAACTCCTCAACCTGCTTTGTAGTGCTTTGTACTTTACCTTGAAGGCTAGTTACCTCTCCTGCTAAATGCTTCAAATCTATAAGAGTTTTTACCCTAGCTAATAGTTCAGATTTTTCAAAAGGCTTTCTTAAATAATCATTAGCTCCATTTTTAAAGGATAGTACTAAGCTTTCTGTACGATTATCCCAAGTTGCAATTAAAATAGGTAAATCAAGTAAGGAATATTTGTCTCTTAATATACTGCATACTTCCCATCCTATCATATCTGGCAGCATCACATCCAAGATCACCATATCTATATTTTTATCATTATAAGCTATATTCAATGCTTCCTTTCCGCTTGTAGCAGTAATAATCGTATATTTTTCATCTGACAAAAAATTAACCATTACTTTTATGTTTACAGCCTCATCGTCTACAATAAGAATTTTACCCTTACTTTTACATTGTTCTAATTTTTTATTATACTTTTCATTGCAATAATAATTTTCTAATTCATCTATGGAATCAGCTTTTTCAATATTCATGGATAGTTTAGATAGATTAAAAGTGAATTCAGATCCCTCTCCTAATATGGATTTTACTTCTAATTCACCACCATGAAGTTGAACTAATTTTTTAGTTACATACAATCCCAATCCAGAACCATTATATTGATTGTTTATTCCATCAGCTTGATTGTAAGGTTGAAAAATTTTATAAATATCACTTTCATCTATTCCTATACCTGTATCTTTAATACTAATAAAAACATATTCACCTTTTTCAATAGCAGAGATTTCTATTTCTCCTTCATTTGTAAATTTTACTGCATTTCCTATTAGATTATATAAAATTTGTTGAATTCTATTTTCATCTCCATAAACATAAGAAACACTTTCTTCAACTCTGTTTAATATTTCAACTGATTTATTGCTCATAAATGACTTAAAAGATTTTGTAACCATATTTATAAGCTGTCTTATATCTACAGGTTTCATTATCAAATTTATATCATTACTTTTTATCTTTGAAAAATCCAATATATCATTTACCAGATTTGATAATCTATTAGCACTATTTTTAATTAAAGTCAATGTTTCTCTTTCATCATTCCCCAAATGCTTTGAATTACAATCTATAAGACTTTTGGAAAGCCCAACAATTCCATCTAGAGGTGCCTTCAATTCATGAGATGTAGTGGCAAAAAAATCATCTTTCATTTTGTCAACTGACTTAAGCTTCTCCGTCATTTCTTCTATCTTTGAAAAAGCCATTGAAAATTTATCAGATGCCACATATGACTGAGCAAAAATAAAAATAAGAATTCCTATTGGAGCATAAGACCCTGTATCAATTATCGAATATTCATATAAAATATCATTTATTCTTGTTCCTAAAAATATAATCATAGATATAATAACAATTACATTATTAGATTTTTTTATAAAATGCCCATAAAGCATTTTACTTACAATATATAGAATCATAAAATCTGATATTATTTCAACAGGTAATATTAAATTAATATAATATACTGGAGGTAATATTAATATAAGGAAAAAATAAGCTATACCTAAAATCTTTGAAAATTTAACTACCTTTTTATTTATAAGTTCACTATAAAAATTACTCATAAACAATATAAGTATTGGTATATATAAAAAGAAAGTCCATAAAAGCAATTTCACATTAATAACATAGTTCATATTAGGAAATACCCAATAAACTAGTCTTTCTCCCACCAATAAAGTTCTTAAACAAATTAAAACACAAACCACAGCAAAATATAAAGGAGCTTTGTCCTTTTTTCTTCTCATAAATAAAATAAAGTTATATGCAGCTGCTGCTAAAGTAATTCCAAATAGAAATAAATCAAATCCTACTTTTTTAGCTCTCTCTTCACTAATCTGAGAGTCACTGCCAAGTAATATACTATCAATTTCTGGCACACCATACTGAAAATTACTACTTTGAAGTACTATTTCAAACTCATTTGTATTATTGTAAAATGAACCTAGTCTTGTAGCAAGTTTTCCATTAGTTTCATTCTTAGTCTTTCCTACTTCTCCACACTGTATAACTACCTTATCATTTACCCAAAGCTTATGAGCTGCTTGAATAAACTGAGTTTTAAAAGCATATAAATTTTCTGAATTATTAACAATTACTTTTAATCTATAGGTTGCATATCCTTGAGAATCTAGTTTTTCATTTCCAAATTTATAATTTTTAAAGCTGCCTGGAATGTCAATTAATCCTGTTTTTACAGTCTTATGTTTTTCTTCAAAATCCCTAGGTGTCAACAATTGTTTATAATAAAATTCCCACTGTCCATCCAGTTTAACTATTCCTTGCTTTTTAAAATTCCAATCTCTTAAATCTAATACACCAGATTTAGCTACAGGCCTTTTATTTAGCTCTTCTTTATTTTTGTTAATAAAAGCCCCTAAAAGAACTAAACTTACAATCAATAACATAATCAAAAAAGTTATCCTATGAATAACTAATTTAAAATTTTTCATAAACTTCTCCCTTTGTTATAAATTTAATTTACATTAAAGATAAAAAATAAGTTTAATGCTATATAAATATATTAACAAAATTTTAGTTTTTTTTCCACATTTCGCTGGTATTTTAGCTCGAATTTTGAAGTTTATTTATATATTGATAAAAAAATTGAAAATATAGATAGAATCTTGTTAATAAAATATATTATAAAAAAAGAGGTTCTCACCTCTAATAATTTATAATTATATTTAATATTAAACTAATGTAAAACTTACAAAAATTACTTTTCACTTAACAATTTATCTAAATACACTGATTTCATTTGTTTACTAGCCATAGCTTTCTTTACAGGTGGAAGTTTTAAAATAGCTGATAAAACTGCAGCCATAGCTCTATGACTTAAAAGAGCTTTATTATCAAAAATAAGCTCTTGAAGCTTACCTTTCTCAATAGCTTGAAGTACAATTCTATGAGTTGTATTAGCTGGAGTTATTATCTGTTTTTCCCTATGTTTAAGATATATACTTTTTTTAGGGCAATTTCTAACACAAATACTACATCCAAGGCATATGTTTTCATCACTTCTAGCTTTTTTCGTTATAGGGTCAATTTTTATAGCATCTATAGGACATGCCTTTGCACATTTACCACATCCAACACAACTTTCCTCTATAAATTGTGGAAGAAATGCAGTAGTCTGAATAGGAGTCAAATATCCAAATTTCTTAATTGCCAGCATACCTTCACAGCAACATCCGCAGCAATTACATAGAAATACTGACCCATTTCTAACATTTTCCCCACATTGAACTAGATTATATTCATATGCCATATTTAATATTTCCAAAGCCTCAACTGAGTCTATGGCCCTACCATATTTATTTTTACTTAAAGTATATGCACTATTTCCAAAAGTTAAGCAAGTCTCCATAGGTGCATAACACTGTTTTCCTAAATGCTTCATCTTATGTCTACAAAAACACATACTTACAGTAATAAATCTAGCTTCTTTAATTATATTACTTGCTCTATCATAATCCATTATCTCCAGTTCATTTTCTCTTGAAAGGACTCCTTCTTGCACAAAAACTTTTCCAAATCTTGTTTCTGTCCCTAAGAATAAATCCTTAATAAAGTCTTCTTCCACATTTAAATACTGAAAATACAACTCTGATAATGTTTTTTGATCTATATCGTACCTAGTTCTCATAAGGGAAAATTCAAAAAATCCAATCATAGGTGGTGGAAGACAATATTCCTTTTTTTCATCATAGTCAATATCCATAAGAATAGCCTTTGAAGCAAGCTTTTGAAGTATATTTTCAGCACTAGCTTCACTCATTTTCCAAATTATACTTGCAGTTTTAACAGTAAAAGGCTTTATAGGTAGCATGGCCACCAATTCTGCTTCTTTTTCCGTAAAAAGCATACTCAGTATTTTGTACAATGTTTTTGAAGGGGGTGCACCTTGTGGAAACCTATTAATCCTTTCTTCCAATCTCTTATAAGCTTCTTTATTTGAAATATGAGACATATTTTCACAACCTTTATACACAATTTTATGATTTTATATATTTTAAAACATCAAAAAAATTATCAAAGTTATGGTAAGGTAATTCTTTATTTTGATAATATTCTTTTAAAAAGGACTTAGCAAAAACTACATCTGCATCTTTAGAAGCGCATATATCTGAATGACCATCTCCAATATAATAAACCTTATATCCTCTGTTTTTTAAATCAGCTACTATTCTTTTTTTACAATTTCCACAAAATCCACATTCTTGAGATGTATTTAAAAAAGATAATTTCCAACCATTATCATATTTTGCACTGTTACATACAACTCTCAAACCTTGAAAACTATATATTTTTAATATTTGGTTTATGTAAACATCATAGCCATCAGAAGCTATTATCATTTCATAGGAATTTTTATTTACCTCTTGCACAAACTCTCTAAATCCTTCATTTATAGGAAATTTTCCAACAAAATTTTTTATGTATTCCTCATCATGTTTGATTAAATCCCACTGCATGCTACCACACTGAGCAGTTCCTATTTTTTTGTTTAACCACAAGTTTCCTATTTCTTCCCAACCTTCATCTGCTAATTGTTTTATTATAGAAAATCCTACATCCTGTACTGTTATAGTTCCATCAAAATCAACTACAAAAGCTTTTTTCAATTAAATTCCTCCTTACATTACTAGCATTTTAACTCCAACTAGTAAGAGAATTATTTCAATTAATACTCTTATCCAATTAAATAGGACCAACATTTTTAATACTACTATATTGTTTAAAATTCCCTCCTCTTATACTATAGAAAATATAAAAAGAAATAACAAGTCAATATGCAATCTAGTTGCTATACTGACAAGTTATTTCTATATATCTTATATTTTTTTAACTACTCTACCTGAAAGAGCACTATAAGAGTACATGAGTATTGATATTGCATATGAACTTACAACAGTGAAAACTAATGCTTCTACCATCCTTGGAATCCATAAGATAACAAATCCTTTAGCTGCAACGGCTGGTGTAAAAATTAGTATAAAATAGGTATTTATAGTAGTTACTATAATTCCCGATATCCCTGTAGCAATAACTAACTTAAAGAAATTATCATAAACATAACTATAACTAATACTGCTACGCTTATTTATAATATTGTTTATTATAAGAAGAACAAATGCTACAGCCCCAATTAATATAAATCCAACTCCAAAATATTGTGATTTTTTACCAAAATGCATAAGCATTTTTCCTAAATAAGAATTTTGCATATTCATAATCACTAAAATATTAAACATTCCTAATAATGTCAATACTGCAAAGAAAGCAATATAATATTTCTTTAAACTTTCTATTGGAATATTTTTTATTTTTCTCCAAATTACAGCTGGTAAATAACCTGCTAAAATATTGGTTAAAGTAAGTACTGGTATATATACTCCCATAGGCATTAAAATATAACCAATTATATCTACTATTCCACCTGCTGCTGCACCATATAGTGGACCAAAAAGTAACCCCGGAAGTACATAAAAAATTGCGGCAAAACTTATTCTCATAGTAAGAGCACCACCAGCAGTAATCATTATAGAAAAGAATCTTAAAACTACAGATATACTGATACACAAAGCTGTCATTACAAGAAATTTTGTATTCATTTTACTTTTCATTTCACTTCTCCTATACAAAATATTAATAAAATGTATACGTTTTATTCCGTAAAATACAACACCTCTTTTCTCTTTAATGTATTAGTCACATTAAAGAGAAAAAAGGTATAAAATACAAAATCCCTTTAATGTAACAGCGGAAGCAATATTGTATCATAAGCTAAGCTGCTTTTCGTTTAGAGACAACCTCCCATTCTCTAACACTTGATGCACAATATTTACTCTGCTACTTCAATTATAAGTATACAAAATTTGGATAAACATGTCTATACATTTTTAAATTTTCTATTTTTTATTTTTAACATATAAATATTATTGTAACTCAATTTTTTGAGGAACAATGAATAAAAATCATACTAATACTTTCCGAACTCATTATCACTTAATGCAATCTTAGATTTTGTAACTGAAGCTTCTTCATATGAACTATTTGTAGCAAGTGATCTACTATTCTTCTTTTCAGCCATTTTCTCAATCATTTTTAATATCTCTGGATTTAATTCCTCTAGATCATTATAATATTTAATATTTTTCTTCAAATTAAACTTAGCAACCATCTCTTTAAGAAGTACAGCTTGACTAGAAAGTTCTTCACTTGCTGCTGCAACCTCTTCAGAAGTAGCTGAATTACTTTGAACAACTTGTGATACCTGCATAATTCCTTGATTAACTTGTCCAATACCTACAGCTTGTTCATTTGATGCAATAGCAATATTGTTTACAAGATTAGCTACCTTTTCAACACCATTTACTATTTCATTAAGAGCATCAGCAGTTTCTCTTGCAATCTTTGTACCACCTTCAACCTTATTTATTGAACCTTCAATCATATCTGTTGTTTCCCTAGCTGCATTTGCTGATCGTGCAGCAAGATTTCTTACTTCTTCTGCTACAACAGCAAATCCCTTCCCTTGCTGACCAGCTCTTGCAGCTTCCACAGCTGCGTTAAGTGCAAGGATATTAGTTTGAAACGCTATTTCGTCAATAACTTTAATAATCTTTGAAATATTACTAGAAGCATCATTTATATCCTCCATAGCTTTAAGCATTTCTTTCATCTGTGCATTGCCTTTCACAGCGTTTGCCTTTGCAAATTCAGACAATTCATTAGCTTGATTAGCATTTTCTGCATTTACTTTTGTCTGTGAAGATATTTCCTCAAGAGAAGCTGTCAATTCCTCAACTGAACTTGCCTGTTCTGTAGCACCTTGTGAAAGAGCTATACTTGAATCTGATACCTGCTTTGAACCTGAAGCCACCTGTTCTGCAGCATTGCTGATATTTGTTAAAACTCCATTGTTGCTTTCAACCATTTCAGATAGCTTCCTTCCAAGCAAATCATTTTCTGATTTAACTGAAACTTCAACAGTTAAATCACCTGAAGCTATTCTTTCGACAGCTAAAGCCTGACCTTGAATGCTTGCTATCATTCTTTTAAAGGATTCTGCAAGACTGCCAAGTTCATCTTTTCTATCTAATTCGATATTTACATTTACATCACCAACTGCAAGTTTGTCAGCAGCCTTAGCTATCATGTTTACCGGTTTACTTATAATTCGAGATATGAAGATTCCAAGTCCAATTGCTATAATTACACCAACAAGAATTATAATAATCATCATTACTGCAGCTAAATTAGCTGTAGATTTATTTGTATCTGCACTCTGCTTTGCAAGATTTATTTTATTTATTAGTAAATTGTCGCCAGCTGTTTGCAAATTATTTGCAATACTGACCCCATCAGTATATAAGCTTGCGATTGCCTGATCTACTTGATTTGCATTTACAAGCGTTATTTCTCTATCCCTATAGGATTTAAAATCATCTAATGCTTTCTTTAAATTATTAAAATTTTCAAGAACTTTTGGATCCTTTATTCCTGCTTGTAAAATAGATAGACTATCCGACATTTTTCTGTCTATGTCACTAAACTTACTAATAAATTTTTGTCTTTGCAAATTATCTTTAGCCAAAACTACATCTCTTAAATTCACACGTTCCATCTGATAATATTCTAATATCATTGCCATATCATCCATAGTTGCTGTATGCCTGTTATACATATCCCCATCAAGTGCCTGGATCTTTTTTATATTTACAACACCAACTACTCCAACCATACCTGCAATAATTGCAACAAGTATAAAACCTATCAAAAGCTTTGTAGCAACCTTTAAATTGTAAAACCATTTCATTTATTAATTTCCCCCTTACATTCATAATTATTACTTATGATTTATGATGTTTTTTTCTTAGTATTGGAGTTCATCTTCTGTAAATAACTTTTCACAATCAAGCAGCAGTTTTACATCATTTTCAACCTTAGCAATTCCCTTTATATATCTACTATTAAAACCGTTATTCATTTGTGGTGGTTCAACAATATTTTCATCACAAATTGCCATAACCTCTGCCACACTGTCTACTATGAGTCCTATATATATGTCATTAATATTTATAATAATTACACAGGTTCTATCATTATACTCTTTCGGTTCCTTTTTAAAGCGAATCCTTATATCCATGACGGGAATTATCTTACCACGTAAATTGATTATACCTTTGACATATTGAGGAAGTTCAGGAATTTCTGTTATCGGTTGAATTCCTATAATTTCTGTAACATGCTTGATTTCTATTCCATACGATTCCTTATCAAGCAAAAATATTAAAAACCTACCTTTTTGAGTATCTTCCTCAATTTCTAATCTTTCTTCAATTACATTCGTCATACTATCATCTCACTTTCTTACAAATAATCTCCCTGCAGTTCTTATTCAAATTTTTCAATCAATTTTTAAATATTTTTTCTAAACCGAATATTCTGACATCATTTGTTTCACAACCTTTCTTACAACAAATTCTTTATATAAAATAAAAAAGAAGCACTGCCATCAGTAATCCATGCGTTTTTCATACTATAACATCATTGAGGCCTTAAATTTATATTTATATAATTATACCTCCATTGTTATAATTTTGTCAATTAAAGGCGAAATATGTTAAAACATGTTTAGATAGTAATTTTTTATGTGCAACTATTATCTTCTTCATATACTACATGAAATAAATCATACAAAAAGGTAAAATTGAAATAATTTACAAAAAAATGCTTAGTGTCTCACCACTAAGCCAGTTTGTCCCTATTGATTTATAAACTTTTTAAAAATTCAAAAATAAATTTAATTCATACCATTATTTAAAATACTTCATACTACTCTTTTTAAGTTCTTCAGTACTATATAAAATTTTGTAGTCAGAAATTTTTATGGCATCAGAAATCTTTTTTATAATATCCTCACACTGTTTTTTATTTTGTCCATGAACCATAGTAAAAATATTATATGGCCATTTGCTACTAATGGGCCTTTCATAACAATGAGTTACTTCTTTAAATGAAGCCATAATTTCTCCAAGCCTTTGGACATTATCTTCTGAAATCATCCATACTACCATTGCATTAGCCTCAAACCCTGCTTCTCTATGATTTAAAATCCCACCGATCCTGCGAAGTACACCATTATTTTGAAAATCCTCTATTTTACCTAACAATTCTTCTTCTGCAATACCTATTTCCTCAGCTATTGACTTATAAGGTCTAGGTGTTAATGGAATATCTTCTTGAAGTTTCCTAATTATAGATTTATCAATAGTACTTAGCACTATCCATACCTCCAATTTTAATTATATAAAATTTACCAACTAGTACCTGATTCCTTTACTTCTTTTATAAGTGAATTACATTTATCTACATCACTTTGACTTTCAAACATTATCTTATTATTAATTAACTTGTAGCTTCCTTGTTTAGATTCCATAAATTCAAGATATTTATCCATCTTTTCTCTTAATACTTTCTTTTTGTTAAGATCCTCTATGTTATTATCATATTTTTCTTTTCTCCAAAAATTAAATTCATTTACTAGATTCTTTTCAAATATAGTATCTTGACCTTTATATTCTAACATCTTCTTATCAGAATTTGCTTTGTTATTATTTAAGTCAGATTCATATTTAACAAACAAATTATTCAATTCACTTAGGCTATTCCTAAATTTTTTAATTCTATCTTCACTTCTTAAAACATCATTAGAAGTTATCTGATTTTTTGAAGTTTTTTGTTTAAATTCACTTTTAAAATTTTTATTAATAGAGTAATTCTTATCTGCATATTCCTTTATAATTGCAATTAAAGAATTCAACTTGCCATAGTCACTTTTTTCTTTACTTTTAAATAGTGCAGTATCATCATTTCTACTATTTTCACACACTGCCATAACATACTTTTCAGCTGCTAATTCTTTTGAGTTTTCTGTTGCAGCATTTGTAAAATTACACAATGAAATAAATAAAAGTACAGAAGAAAAAACAAGCAATGAAGAATTTTTCTTCCCTTTAAAAGCTATTTTTTTTCTTATTAAACATACTATCAAAGCTAATAAATAAACTACAATAACTTTAGTAAAAAAAATCTTAATATTTTCATTATATCCTTCTTTACGCTGTGTAACTGTTGGATATAACATTAAAGTTCCCATTAAAATCAAAGCACCTGATAAAATTTTAGAAATGATTTTTTTTGCCTTTTCCTTTTTAATATACATGTTTTTTTGTTCATTAGTATTTTGTTCCAAATTTTTTCCCCCTTAATTTTTCGTTAATAAAAAAAATCAGTACTTAAATTATATTCTCTGATTTTTAAAATTAACTTGTTAAATTTATCCTAACTGTAAAGTATCGTATTTTTTATTAAAAAATGAATACAATTTACAAGCAATTAATGGATAAATGGGAGAAATTAAAGATTACAACTGTGGATTTGTTAATATATTAACTAAATTTTACAAATCATTTCTCAACTAATTATCATATACATTTAAAAATAATTCTTTTAATTCATTAGACACTATACTATCTTTATTCCCTGATAAAATATTTATCATTGGAAAAATATCTTCATTCAAATTTTGTTTTTGTCCATTTCCACTTAAATAATACTCACAAACTATAGAAATAAGTTTGTCCTCACACCTAATCACTCCTAAATAAAAATTGTTACGATAAAATATAAGGTCATTTCTGGAAATTCTTTGATAAGTTCTAACAGCAATATCAAAAGCTATTAGAAATTCGTTATAGGTACATTTACTATATAATTTATCTAATAATTTTTCACATTTATTATATTCTCGTTTATATAACATGGATTTTTCCTCCTAAAACTTACTATTCGATTTGATTTTAATTATAGTACCTTTTATTCAATTTTTAAAAATGCCTTAGTTCTTAAATAGATTATATTCTCTATTAAACCTAATTTAATCTCTATTTTATAGCCTTTTTCTAGTTTTTACTAAAAAAGCCTAAATATAAATTTAAATCACTAAAAAGTTTTGCTGCAACAAAAAATTGGAAAAGTATCGCAATCTTTTTATTTAAATCGCGATACTTTCCCAATTAATTATATATTACTTTTCAATTCAAATGGAATTTAATTATTTAATCATTAACTAAATAAAATGGAAGATACTCTGCATGAATATCAAAAAGAAACAGGTTCCAGCTTTAAGTAAAGTAATGACAAAAATGTCTTTATAAGATTGTTTATGAGTTAAACCAGCAATACCTAAAAGTGTAATAACTGCTCCATTATGAGGTAATGTATCCATACCACCAGAAGCCATAGCAGCTACACGGTGTAATAATTCAGGACTTATTCCAGAAGTCTTAGCCCACTCTAAGTAATGTTTACCAAACATATCTAATACAATACTCATACCTCCTGATGCAGAACCAGTTGTTCCTGCTAAAACATTTACACTAACTGCTTCAGATAAAAGTGGACTACCATGAGGATTAATATTTATTAAAGCATGTGCTATAGATTTAAATCCTGGAAGTGTTTTTATAACGTTTCCAAAGCCAACCTCTGAAGAAGTATTCATAACAGCTAATAGAGATCCTATTGCACCTGCATTAATAGCCTTTGCTACATTTCCCTTTATACGTACTGGGTTAATTACAAACGCAAGGATAGTACCAAAAATAAGTGCAATTATAAGTGCCCAGTTATTCATTGTACCTACGACTCCATCTTTTGCCATGCCATAAGGTTTTTGTGTTACCCAAGAAGTTATATCCCAATGTGGAAAAATAACTTTTTGTAAAATTAAAGTTACAACAAGTACTGAAATTAATGGTAGCGCTGATAAAAATGGATTTGGCAAGCTAGTCTCTTCAACAAGTACAGGTTCATTAGTATGACCTTCACCATATCCTTCTCCTGCTGCTTGGGCTTTTCGCTTACGGAACTCCAAATAAGCTATACCAACAACTAAAATAATTATAGTTCCTAGGCTTCCAAAGACTGGAGCCGCATAAAGGTCTGTATTAAAAAATTTCATTGGTATTGAGTTTTGAATTTGAGGTGTTCCTGGAAGAGCATCCATAGTAAATGAGAAAGCTCCCAAAGCAATAGTTGCTGGAACAAGTCTCTTTGGTATATCTGCTTCTTTAAAAATAGAAGCTGCAAATGGATATACTGCAAAGGCAACAACGAAAAGACTTACACCTCCATAGGTTAGGATTGCTGCTGATAGTACAACTGATAATATAGCATTTTTCTTTCCTAACTTTTCAACAATTGCCTTAGCAATAGATTTTGCTGCACCAGATTCCTCCATTGCTTTACCAAATACAGCTCCTAATAAGAAAAACGGAAAATATACCTTTGCATAATTGGCCAAGTTCGGCAAGAATATTTCTGTATATGTTGGCAAAAGTGCCATTCCAGAAAATAAAGCAGCTAATAATGCAAAAATAGGAGCAAAGAATATAACCGAAAACCCTTTATATGCCATGAACATTAATAATCCTAAGCTTAAGAAAATACCTAAAACTGCCATAAATAAAAAACCTCCATTAATTTATTTTTCTTATTAAATGATAATTTCTTAACTAATTTTCATTCCAATAAGTTCATCTTTAAAAATGTTTTCATCCATAAGTTTTAATCTTTGAGACATTATTGGTTTAAAATCCATATGATCTAGTATATCTTTTTCCAAATCTATTCCTGGAGCAATTTCTTCTAATACTAAGCCTTCCTTAGTTAATTTAAATACTGCTCTTTCAGTAATATACAAAACATTTTGTCCTACGTTTGATGCATATTCACCACTAAATGTAATTTGCTCTACAACATTCAAAAACTTATTAAACTTTCCATCCTTTTCTATTGTTAAATTACCATCTCCAACTTTAACTTTTAAACCACCAGCCGTAAAGGTTCCACAATATACAACCTTTTTAGCATTCTGAGTAATGTTAATAAAACCTCCACAACCTGCAATTTTAGGTCCAAACTTACTAACGTTTACATTGCCAGTTTTATCACATTGAGCTAGTCCTAAGAAAGCTACATCTAATCCACCACCATCATAAAAATCAAATTGAACTGCTTGATCCAATATACTCTCAGGATTTGTTGATGCACCAAAGCTTAATCCACCTGCAGGTACTCCACCTATTCCTCCAGCTTCTACAGTTAAAGTCATTTCATGACCAATTCCTTCTTCATTTGCAACTATAGCAACTCCTTCTGGTACTCCAATTCCTAAATTAGTAACTGAATTAGGTACAAGTTCCATAGCAGCTCTTCTTGCTATTACTTTCCTTTCATCAAGAGGTAATGAATCAATTGAGTCTACTGGTAATTTAACTTCTCCAGAGTAAGATGGATTATAAAATTCTCCAAAAGTCTGCATATGATTTTGAGGCTCTGCCACAACTATAGCATCAACATATACACCTGGAATTTTAACTTTTCTTGGATCTAGAGTACCTTTTGCAACAACTTTTTCAACTTGTAAAATTACTATTCCACCTGAATTCTTTGCTGCTTGAGCCATAGATGTTCCATCAAGTATTGCAGCTTCTTTTTCTAAAGTTGCATTTCCATTTTCATCTGCATAAGTAGCCCTTAAAATTACTACATCTATAGGAAAAGCTTCGTATAGTAGATATTCTTTATCTTCTATATTGACAACCTTTACAATATCCTCAGTAGTAGCTTTATTAAGCTTACCACCTTCAATTCTTGGATCTACAAAAGTTTTTAATCCAACATGAGTAAGTGTACCTGGTTTTCCAGCTGCAATATCCCTATATAAATGCGATATAACTCCTTGAGGCAAGTTATATGCTTTAACTTTGTTATCTAATGCTAACTTTTGAAGTTTTGGTGCTAACCCCCAATGTCCTCCTATTACTTTGCTTACCAATCCTTCATGTCCAAAATGATTTAATCCTTTATCTTGACTATCTCCTTGACCTGCCGCATAAACTAATGTCAAATTTTTAGGAGTTTGTCTTTCTAAATATCTTTTTTCTATTTCCAATGTAATTTCTTCTGGATGACCACATCCTATAAAACCTCCTATGGCAACAGTGTCTCCTTCTTTTATCAAATCAATTGCCTGTTCTTTTGAAACAATCTTTGACTTCATATTTTATCTCCTTTCATACAATCTTTATTTTATATTGTTATATAAAGCAACAATCATGCCAAATCCAAGCAATTTTGATTTATTTTTAATTTTTGAAAACCTTTAAATATCAACTACTTCACGAGTACTTATAGTTGAATTTAAATATGAAAAAAAATCAAATCATATTCAGTGTATATTTAATGTACACATATACGTTTTACTTACTCTAATTGTGGAATTATCTGAATCTTTTTTATGTATATATTTTTTACATGTTCATTTTTTTTACATTATTCTTCAAAAAATTCATTACTATTTTACATTTTTATAAAAATAAAACTTCTACGTACTCTTACATAGAAGTTTATTACAAATTTGAAAGTATGATTTTGTTGATTTAACTAACTTTCCAATTTATATTCTTGCAGCTTTTTATATAATCCAGCTCTACTTATACCAAGTAATTGGGCCGTTTTATTTTTATTCCAATTATTTTTTTCTAAACATTCAGTTATAATTTCCTTTTCCACTTCTTCAACTATATCTTTCAAATATTTTCCATCACTAATATAGCGTTTAAACTTGCATTTTGTCAATTTTTCTGGAAGATGCTCCAATTTTATTATTAAATCTGAGTCCAATAAATTTATTGCTCTTTCAACAACATTTTCAAGTTCTCTAATATTTCCTGGCCAATCATAATTGACTAAACATTGTAGAGCTTCTTTTGATATTCCTTCTACATATATTCCAAACTTTTTAGCAATTTTAATTCTTAAAGAATTTGCCAATATAGGAATATCTTCTTTTCTCTCTCTTAGTGGTGGCAAAACAACTCTCATAACATTAAGTCTGTAATACAAATCTTCCCTAAATTTTCCTTCTTTAACTTTTTCTTCAAGATCTTTATTGGTAGCAGCAATAATTCTAACATCAATTTCCTTTAGAACATTACCTCCTACTCTTTCAATTTCTCTTTCTTGTATTGTTCTCAAAATCTTAACCTGCATATTCATAGGCATATCACCTATTTCGTCCAAAAATATAGTTCCTCCATTAGCTAACTCAAACTTCCCTATTTTTCCACCTTTTTTAGCTCCAGTAAAAGCACCTTCTTCATAACCAAATAGCTCACCCTCTAGCAAATCTGAAGGAATAGCAGCACAATTAACTTTAACAAATGGACCTAACCATCTTTTACTTGTATTATGAATTGCATGAGCAAACAATTCTTTTCCAGTACCACTTTCGCCTGTTATTAAAACATTTGAGCTTGTATTTCCTACTCTTTTTGTTAAGGCTTTTAACTTATTAATTTTATCAGATTCTCCTATAATATTTTTAATAGAATACTTTGCTTTTCTCTCTTTTCCTAGTTGATTTTTATAAAATTCTACCTCTTTTTCTAAACTATTTAGTTTCTTACTCAATGTATAAAAATCACCAATATCTTTAAATATTACTTTTCCTACTGCTCCAATAACTTTACCATCCTTTTTCAATGGCACACGCATTGCAACCATTTTATTTCCATTTATTTCTTGTACATCACCTATTTCTAAATTCCCAGTTTGTATTACTTTATACATTCTTGTATTTTCTATTACATCTTCTACGAATTTTCCTTCAGAATTACTACAACCTAGAAACTCTTTATATGATTCACTCATCATTGTAATAATACCATTTCCATCTATCACAACTATACATTCATTAAGAGTTTCAAGTATTGTATCTAAAATGTCTATATATACCCTATCCTCAGTTAACTCCTTCTGCATCTTTTTATGATCAGTTACATCTCTAAAAATAGCTATTACACCTTCAACTTTTTCATCTATAATTACTGGAATCCTATTTGTTATAAATTCTCTTCCACTTGCTAGAAATTTTTGTGATAATTCAATTTTTCCCATTTGTAAAATTCTAATGAGATTCGTTTCAGGTATAACCTCTTCCACATGTTTCCCAATATCTTTCTCAGCATTAATTCCAAGAGAACATTCTGCCATTTTATTAATAACAATTAAAAGGCCATTATTATCAATTGCTATTACAGCTTCATCTATATTTTCAATTACTGCTTCAAAGCATTTTTGTAAAAACATAAATTTTCCTCCTAAATTAAATTATAGATTAAAATAACCACCTAAACAGAAATATATCATGCCATTTTATATTAAATGATTCATTTACTAAAACATCTGCTAAGTGGTTATTTTTATAGATTATCTACTAATAATAACTTTCCTATATTAAATTATATATAAATATTTGTATAATAACAAATAATTTTATCTTAAGCTATTATATCATCATTACAATTTCAATGTAAACAATAACATTATTTTGTCACTTTAGAAAAATATTATATAAAATAAAAATTTGTAGTATCTAATTTGGTAAAAAACTCAATTTTATTAACAAGTAATTTTAATCATTCATAAAAAAAACATAATAATACTATAAATAAAAATTTTATAATATTACTATGTTTTTATTATTTATATTAACATTGAAAAAAGGGAATTTTTTAATGTATTTTATATCATTTATTAATTATCGTTAATTGTTATTCATTGTTTTAATTTGATCTATAAGCTCAGGTATTATCTTTTTATAATCTCCTACCAATCCAAGATCAGCTACTTTCATAATTGCTGCATCTGCATCTCTATTTATGGCTATAATATAATCACTATCCTGCATTCCAGCTAAATGTTGTATTGCTCCTGATATACCACATGCTATATAAAGATTTGGTCTTACTGTTTTTCCAGTTTGTCCAACTTGATATGCTTTATCCAACCATCCATTTTCTATAGATGCTCTTGATCCTGCTACTGTTCCATCTAAAACACTTGCAAGTTCTTTTAACATTTCAAAACCTTCTTTGCTTCCTATTCCTCTTCCACCTGAAACTATTACTTTAGCTTCTCCAATATCTACTATATCTTTAGCCGATTTAATAACTTCTATTACTTTTGTTCTAATATCATCTTCCACTATATCTGCACTAATTTTCTCAATTTTGCCAACTCTTGACACATCTTTTTGTAATTTTTCAAATACTCCTGGTCTTACTGTTGACATTTGTGGTCTATTGGCTGCACATTCTATTGTTGCCATTAAGTTTCCGCCAAATGCTGGTCTTGTCATTTGAAGATGTCTTGTTTCTGAATCTATATCAAGTCCTGTACAATCTGCTGTAAGTCCTGTTGATAATCTTGCAGCTATTCTTGGTCCTAAATCTCTTCCTATAAATGTAGCTCCAACCAATAGTGCTTCTGGTTTTAATTTTTTTACCAAATCGTATATAACTTTAGTATATCCATCTGTTGTAAAGTGTTTCAAAAGCTTACTATCTGCATATAAAACTGTATCTGCTCCATAAGCTACTAATTCCTTAGCTATATCATCTATATCACTTCCAAGTAAAATTGCAGTTAATTCTACTCCTAATTTATCAGCTAGTTCTCTACCTTTTCCTAATAATTCTAATGACACTTTTTGAAGTTTTCCATCTCTTTGTTCAGCAAATACCCATACACCTTTATAATCTGCTATATTCATTGTAATTACCTCCTAAATTCTTTATACGGGACTTCTAGCAATTTACTATACATAAAATCAAAATTGGACACCTGCTTAAATATAGTGTTTCATTTTTAACTTTGAAACTGCATGTGCTGCTGCTTCTTTTGGTTGTAAAATTACTATTTCGCCTTGTCCTTTTGGCTCTTTTGTTGACGATCTTTTAACTTTTGTTGGTGATCCAGCCAATCCAAGAAGATTTTTATCTACATCTATATCATTTGCACTCCATATTTTTATTTCTTTCTTAACCGCTTCAAATATATTTGCCATATGCATATATCTAGGACTATTTAACTCTTTTATAGCTGTTAGAAGTACTGGCGTTTTAACACTTACTACTTCATAACCATCTTCCCATGCTCTTTGCACTTTCAAAGAATCTTCTTCTACACTTACTTTTTCTACATAAGTAATTTGTGGAATTCCTAAGTGTTCAGCTATTTCTGGTCCTACTTGGGCTGTATCTCCGTCTATAGCTTGTCTTCCTGCAAATATTATGTCATAATCTAACTTTCTTAATGTTCCAGCTAATGCATTTGATGTAGCTAATGTATCCGCTCCTGCAAACGCTCTATCCGAAATAAGTATTGCTTCATCAGCTCCCATTGCTATAGCTTCTCTTAATGCTGCTTCTGCTTGTGGTGGTCCCATACTTATTACAGTAACTTTTGCACCTACATTTTCTTTCAATACCAAAGCTTCTTCTAATGCATTTTTGTCATCTGGATTTATTATTGATGGAACACCTTCTCTTACAAGAGTTCCTGTTTTCGGATCTATCTTAACTTCTGTTGTATCTGGAACCTGTTTTAAACAAACTACTATATTCATTTCTATACCACTCCTATCTTAATAAACTACCAGCTATGACCATTTTTTGAACTTCTGAAGTTCCTTCATATATTTCAGTTATTTTAGCATCTCTCATCATTCTTTCAACTGGATAATCCTTTGTATAACCATATCCTCCTAAGATTTGAACTGCTTTTGTTGTTACATACATAGCAGTTTCAGCTGCATAAAGTTTCGCTTCTGCTGCATCTATGCTATATGGCATATCAGATTGTTTTTTCCATGCAGCCTTAAATACAAGATAATGAGCAGCTTCTACTCTAACTTTCATATCAGCAATATACCATTGTAATCCTTGAAATGCAGAAATAGGTTTCCCAAATTGCTTTCTTTCTTTCATGTAAGCTACTGCAGCATCTAAAGCTCCTTCAGCTATACCTAAAGCTTGAGCTGCGATACCAATTCTTCCTCCATCTAGAGTTTTCATTGCTATTCCAAATCCTTTTCCTTCTTTTCCAAGTAAATTTTCCTTAGGTACTTTAACATCTTCAAATATAAGTTCTGTAGTTGAAGATGCTCTTATACCCAACTTATCTTCTACTTTACCTATTGAAAAACCAGGCATTCCTTTTTCAATTACAAATGCTGATATACCTTTAGTTCCTTTACTTCTATCAGTCATTGCAAATACTACAAAAGTTTCAGCAACTCCTCCATTAGTTATAAATATTTTTGAACCATTCAATATATAGTGATCTCCTTTAAGTACAGCTGTACTTTGTTGTCCTGCAGCATCTGTTCCTGCATTTGGCTCAGTTAATCCAAATGCACCTATTTTCTTTCCACTTAATAAGTCTGGCAAAAATTTCTTTTTTTGATCTTCTGTTCCAAATGCATATATTGGCCAACAGCAAAGAGATGTGTGACCTGATAAAATAACAGACGATGTAGCACAAGCTTTTGCTAATTCTTCTACTGCTATTATATAACTTATATAATCAGTACCTGATCCACCATATTCCTTTGAGAATGGCATACCCATCACACCGTATTTTGACATTTTTTCAACTGTTTCCATTGGGTATCTTTCTGTCTCATCAATTTCTGTAGCTATTGGTTCAACTTCATTTTTTACAAATTCACTGATCATCTGTTTTACTAATTGCTGTTCTTTTGTTAGTCCAAATTCCATAATTGATCCTCCTTTTATTTAAGTAAAAATTTAATAAGATTTTTTTATTAATAACTTTATATAATTAAAATTACTATGCTACTTTCTTTTTAGGTGGCATAACTAATGCTTCTCCATCAATAACTACTTTGCCATCTTGATTTGTGCACACAGTTTTTAATTTAACTCTATTCTTTTCCACATTCATTTCTATAACTTCTACTTCTGCCCTTATTGTATCTCCAATATGAACTGGTGCTGTAAATTTAACCTGTTGACCCATGTATATAGTGCCTGGTCCTGGAAGATACATTCCTAAACAAGTTGAAATAAGCCCTGTTACTAATATTCCATGTGCTATTCTTCCCTTAAACATTGTTTGTTCTGAAGCAACTTGATTTATATGAGCTGGATTCAAATCTCCAGTAATTCCAGCAAAAAGGTATACATCTGTTTCAGATATAGTTTTTTCAACAAAAACTTTATCTCCTAATTTTATTTCATCAATACTTAAACCTTGCATAATATTTTCCTCCTCTGTAGTATATTTTTTTAACAAAGTCTATACATTAAAGTTTTAATGTTGTAATTTGTTAAAGGGTTATTGGTCCACAGCTTTTAAGAGTCCACAGCCTTGTAACCCTTTAAATATATAGCTAAATTATAATTTTTTATAAATTACAATTTATTCTATCTTTCAATAATGATTGCTGTTCCTTGACCTCCACCTATACATAAGGTTGCAAGACCCTTATTAGAATCTCTTTTTATCATTTCATGTATAAGTGTAACTAATATTCTAGCTCCTGAGGCTCCTATCGGATGTCCCATAGCTATAGCTCCACCATTTACATTTACTTTATTCATATCAAATTGTAAGTCCTTAGCCACTGCTAAACATTGAGAAGCAAAAGCTTCATTTGCTTCCACTAAATCTAAATCATTTACTGATAAATCTGCTCTTTCTAAAGCTTCTTTAGTTGACGCTACTGGACCATATCCCATAATTGATGGATCTATTCCCTTACTGCCAAAAGAAACAATTTTAGCTAATGGCTTTATTTCTAATTCTTTTGCTCTTTCAGCACTCATTATAACAAACGCTGCTGCCCCATCATTTATACCTGAAGCATTACCTGCAGTTACTGTTCCATCTTTCTTAAATGCTGGTTTTAGTTTATTTAACCCTTCAATGGTTGCTCCAAACCTTGGGAACTCATCAGTATCAAATACTTTAGGTTCTCCTCTTTTTTGAGGTATGGATACTGGCACTATTTCATCCTTAAATCTTCCTTCTTTAATAGCTTTTTCTGACTTTAATTGAGATTGCAGCGCGAATTCATCCTGCATTTTTCTAGTTATTCCCCATTTTTCTGCTACATTTTCTGCTGTTATTCCCATATGATATCCATTAAAAGCATCCCAAAGTCCATCTGTAATCATTTCATCAACTAATTTTCCATCGCCCATTCTTTGGCCCCATCTTGCATTGTTTAATAAATATGGAGCTCTAGACATATTTTCCATTCCACCAGCAATTACGATATCATTATAACCTGATATTACCATCTGAAATGCTAAACTAACTGCTCTTAATCCTGAACCACAAACCTTATTTATGCTAAACGATGGTACTTCTACTGGTATACCTGATTTTACTGAGGCTTGTCTTGCAGGATTTTGTCCAATCCCTGCTTGAAGTACATTTCCCATAACTACTTCATCGACCATTTCTGGTTTTATACCTGCTCTATTTATTGCTTCTTTAATTACTATAGCTCCTAAATCAACTGCTGAGATATCTTTTAAACTTCCACCAAAAGAACCTATAGCTGTTCTAACTGCGCTTGCTATAACTACTTCTCTCATTATTAAACCTCCAATTAATTTTCAATTAGTACTTATAATATTAAAATTCAAGAAATTTTCAATAACTTATTTATTATAATTGTAGAATCCAATACCGCTTTTTCTTCCCAAATATCCAGCTCTGACCATTTTTCTTAGTAAAGGATGAGGTCTATATTTTGAATCGCCAAACTCTGAGTATAATACTTCCATAATAGCTAAACAAACATCATTACCTATCAAATCAGCTAAGGCTAGAGGTCCTATTGGATGATTTGCTCCCAATTTCATTGCTAAATCAATATCTTCAGCAGTTGCAACGTTATCTGCTAAAATTCCTATTGCCTCATTTATCATTGGTATAAGTATTCTATTAACAACAAAACCTGGAGCTTCTTCAACTTGTACAGCATCTTTTTTTAGGTTTTTAGCTATTTCAATTATAGTATTATTAGTTTCTTCAGAAGTAGCAATTCCTTTTATGACTTCCACCAATTTCATTACTGGAACTGGATTGAAAAAATGCATTCCTATAACTTTATCTGGTCTCTTTGTAGCACTTCCTACATCCGTTATTGACAAAGATGATGTATTTGTTGCAAGTATAGTCTCTGACTTACATATTGCATCTAACTCAGCAAATATTTTTTTCTTAATTTCCATATTTTCAATAGCTGCTTCTACAACCAAATCTGCTTCCTTTGCCAAATTCATATCTGTTGTAGGTTTTATTCTACCAAGAATCTGACTTTTTTCCTCTTCTGAAAGCTTTCCTTTTTGAACACTTTTTTCCAAATTCTTGGTGATTGTTTCAACACCTCTTTGAACAAATCTTTCTTCAATATCTCTCATTATTACTTCATATCCTGATTGAGCAAAGGTCTGAACAATTCCTGATCCCATTGTTCCTGCGCCTAAAACAAATACTTTCATATTGATACCTCCATGTATACCTTTTAAATAATATTAAACTCATTACCTATATAGTTAACGTTTTTTATTGTATGTTTACTTATTTATTCTTAAAATTTGCTTTTCGTTTTTCTAAAAATGCTAACATACCTTCCTTTTGATCCTCTGTTGCAAAACATAAACCAAATAAATCCTTCTCAATTGACATTCCTGTCTCTATATCACTTTCAATTCCTCTATTTATAGATGTTTTTGAATACCTTACTGCTAATTGAGCTTTTGAAACAATATTTTCTGCTAAACTTATAGCTTCAAGCATTAAATGATCATGTTCTACAACTTTATTTACTAAACCTAACTTTTCTGCTTCAACAGCATTAATTAAATTACTAGTGAATATTAATTCTTTAGCTTTTCCTATTCCAATAAGCCGTGAAAGTCTTTGAGTTCCAGCAAAACCGGGAATAATTCCAAGTCCAACTTCTGGTTGTCCGAATTTTGCCTTTTCTGAAGCTATTCGTATATCACAACTCATAGCCAATTCACAACCACCACCAAGTGCAAATCCATTAACAGCTGCAATGATCGGCTTTTCCATAAGTTCTATTTTCCTAAATACTTTTAAACCCAATTCTGCAAATTTTCTACTTTCTTCTGGCGTCTTGTCTTTCATTTCTAATATATCTGCACCAGCTACAAAAGCTTTTCCATAACCAGTTATTATTACTACGTAGATGTCTTTATCTTCCTCAATTTCATTTAATACCTTATCAAGTTCATTTAATACATTACTGTTTAAAGCATTAAGCACACGAGGTCTATTAAAACTCAAAGTAGCAATATGACCTTGTTTTTCTAAAACAACGTTTTCATACCCCATTTTATCCCTCCTCACTTAAATTATTAGCAAGAAGCATACCAAACACACTTATTTTTTTATAACCTTTAAAACTCATATTATTACAACCATAATTCTTCTTTAAACGATAATTTTTACTGTATAATATTTTTACACTTTTTCTTCAATTGAGCTTTATTCTTATAATATGGTCAAATATAGATTGTTTATATATTTTACATGTATATAATTTTTACACTTTTTATAATTATTTTTTAACTAAGTTAAATTATTTTCTATTAAACACATTATATTGTATTTAAAATTTTGAAAATTAATTGAGTAACTATATACAAATATATAAATTGATAGTATTATACGTAATATAGGAATAATTTTCCCTTCTCAAATTTCATACACAATATTCCCCAATAAAATATAAATCCTATATTAAAATAATGATGAAAAGAGGAATGTTGATGACTATACAAAAAAAATTACCATTGTTTTTAGCTATACTAGTAACAATTTCTTTGATTGTTACCAGTCTATTTGTTTATTTTTTCACTTCAAAGATGCTAAAAAATGAAGCTCTAAACAAAGTTTCAATTAATTGTAACTTAGGCACTGACGATATCAATTCACTTATAATTTCTGAAAAAAAAGAAGTTGAACTGTTATCACAGCAAAAGGATATAGTAGATATATCTAAAATTAGAAAATCAAATTCAGACGATTCTTTTTTTTCTACTTATATAAATCATAAGTCATTTACAATTTTAAAAAATAGAGCTAGCACATTAAAAGATCATGAACATTTATTTGTACTAGATTTAAATGGTGAAATATTTGCTGATAGTAATACCTCATCACTAAAATTAGATTTAAAAAGCAGAAAATATTTTCAAGATGCGCTAAAAGGCAAAGCATCTATAAGTGATACTATAATATCTAAAGCTAATGGAAAAAGTATTATTGTTTTCGTTTATCCTGTTAAAGACGATTTTGGAAACGTTATCGCCGTTATGGCAAACTCAGTATATACAGATTATTTCACAAATAAACTCAAAAATATAAAAATAGGCAATACAGGATATGCATATTTAGTAGATAAATCTGGATTAATGTTATCTCATCCACTAAAAGAAAAAATAAATAAAAAAATAGAGAATTCTAAAATTCTACAAGTTGTATCAAGAATTAATAAAGGCGAAACAATTAAATTAGATACTGGATGCTACAATATCAATGGCATAACAGAAATTATGTCTTATAATGTGGTTCCAGAAGTAGATTGGGTATTTGCCGTAACACAAAGTGCCACTGAAGCAAATTCAGCAGCAAATCTATTACTCAAAATTATATTGGCTGCCACTGCTGTATCCGCAATAATATCTATTTTTTTAGGCTATGTTGCCTCAAAAAAAATTACTCTACCTATAAATGAATTAATGGGTTTAATGGATAAAGCAGCAAATGGTGATATAACTGTAATTTCACATTTTCATTCTAAAGATGAATTGGGAAATCTCAGTGCTAACTTTAATAAAATGATAAGTAATATAAAATCACTAATTATAGATATTGATGAAGCAATTTTAATTGTAATGAACGGTGCGGAGCTATTAACTAAAGCTTCAAAAGAAAATGTTGAATCAATTTCTCAAGTATCCTTTGAAATAGAAAATATAGCAAAAGGAGCTAACTATCAAGCAAAAGAAACTGATTGTACTTACAATTTATTTGAAAAATTTGGTGAATTAATTGACACTGCTTCAATAATGAATTTAAAAATAAATGAATATTCTTCCTCCATAAAAGAATCCAATAGTAATGGCAAAGCCATTGTCAAAGATTTACAAGAAAAAAATAATGCTCAAAGCAAACTTAGTAATAACTTAACTTATGCAATTGAAAATTTAGATAAAAAATCTTTGAATATTAAAGATATAACACATACTATATCTGATATAGCAGAACAAACAAATTTACTTTCACTTAATGCAGCAATCGAAGCTGCTAAATCTGGTAAACAAGGAAATGGTTTTGCAGTTGTTGCAGATGAAATAAAAAAATTAGCAAATCAATCAAAAAGTGCAGCTGAAGAAATATCACTTATAATTGGAGAAATACAAAACAAAATGCATTATTCTGTAAACACAGCTAAAAGTGTAGAACTTGCTATTGATAAACAAACAATTGCTGTATCAAATACTGAAAAAGCCTTTGATACTATATCTGAAAAAATATGTAATATAGCAAGCAAAATTGACGAATCTAGTAAATTGTTTTCTGAACTTAAAAACAATAAAAATGTAATGCTTAATTCAGTTCAAAATATATCATCCATTTGTGAAAAAACAGCAGCTTCATCAGAAGAAGTGTCAGCTTCCACAGAACAACAAACTGCTTCCATGGAATCTATATCTGTAGAATCCGAAAATTTAAAAAATCAAATTATTAAATTAAAAGAAGCTTCTAAGTTGTTTAAAATACGCTAATATATAATAAAGTAATTTTTAGACTAATGATAACGATTATATAAATTATGGGACTGTCGCATTAAAAATAAATACAACATATTGTATTTAAATTTCTTAATGTGACAGTCCCATTACATTCTAAACATTGTTTATAACATCTAAAGACACTTTAACTTTAAATACCTTACTTGAAGGTAAATTTAATATGTCTTCAATTGAAGTTTTTTTCTTAATGTTCTCTATAATTTCAATAATTCTATGTTCTGATGGAGCAATAATAGTAAACCACATATTGTACTCATCATTCCTTATATAATTATGAGTTATTTCATCATAACTATTAACTATTTTTGCTGTA
This sequence comes from Clostridium drakei, assembly GCF_000633595.2. Lineage (GTDB taxonomy): Bacteria > Bacillota > Clostridia > Clostridiales > Clostridiaceae > Clostridium_AM > Clostridium_AM drakei. The sequence continues at coordinate 103,110 of NZ_JIBU02000023.1, forward strand.
TAGTCTATACTTTTTTCAGGAACCTTCATAGCACATAAAGTACTAAAGTAGCCTAAATTTTTCGAATCAAAAATTCCTCCAAGTCTTCTTATATATCCTTGTGATTTTAGCTTTTCTATTCTACTTATAATTTCTTCTTCTGAAACACCTAACTTTTTACCTAATATTAAAAAAGGCCTATATTTTACTGGTAATCCTTCTTGTAACAAATTCAATAATCGTTTGTCTACGTTATCCATATATCCACCTCTTGTAATTAGGCATCTGAAATAATTAGTCCAGATGCAACGAATATTTTTCAAGATGCCCTAAATAAATTCAGCTATGATTTACTTAATATGCATGAATTTTCTCCCGACATATAGTCTCCATTATTATAATGTGCAGCTCTAGCTCTACATCCCCCACAACTTTCCTTATAGGAGCATTGTCCACAACTTCCTTTATAATCCAAAGATCTTAAATTTTTAAATATATTGCTCTCATTCCAAATATCATTAAAAGCTTTTTCTTTCACATTACCCGCTGTTTCCATTAAATAAGCACAAGGTTGAACATTTCCCTTTGGACTCACTATGCAATAGCTTATACCTGCCAAACATCCTCTTTTAAATCTAGTTTTAACTCCTAAACTTTCAGCAATTTTCACAAATTGAGGTGCACAGGTAGGTTTTAATTCAATATTTACTTCTTGCTGTTTTTTCATTATATTTTCCAACATTATCTTATATTCTTTATTATCTAATGCTTGTTCTTCTATTTCATTTCCTCTTCCTGTAGGTACTAAAAAGAAAATATGATGAGCTGATGCTCCTATTTTAACTGTAAAATCTGTAATATCTAATATTTCTTCCTTATTCCATTTCATAACTGTAGTGTGTACTTGAAATTTAAGTCCAGCTTCCTTACAATTTTTCATTCCTTGTACTGTATTCTTCCATGCATTCTCATGACTTCTAAATTTATTATGCTTTTCTTCATCTAAACTGTCCAAACTTATACCTACTGACCTTGCTCCCGATTTCTTTAATTTTTCAGCAATTTCTAAAGTAATTAAGGTTCCATTACTTCCCAAAACCGGTATCAACCCCAAATCTGAAGCATATTGTATAAGTTGAAAAATATCATTTCTCATTAAAGGTTCTCCACCAGAAAAAATCATCATTCTAAATCCTGCTTTTGCAATTTGTTCTATAAGTTTTTTACCTTGTTCTGTGGTCAATTCTTCCTTATATTCTTTTCCAGAGTCTCTATAGCAGTGACTACAATACATATTGCATTTATTCGTAGTATTCCATGAAACAATCATCATGTCTAAGCACCTCCATTGTTTATAATATAAAAGAGTGAAATATTAAATTAACCTTACTCCTTCTTCTACTCCTATTTCCTTATTTGTAAGATAGCATGCAGGGTCAGAGGCCCAAAAATCTCCAGTTACAGCTTCTGCACGACTTCTAAAATTTCCATTACACATGTTTAACCATTTACAACTCTTGCAACGTCCTTTTAATAGAGATTTTCTGCTTCTCAAGCCATTTAAAATTGGATGATTGGCATTTTTCCAAACTTCACTAAACTTTTTATCTCTTACATTTCCAAAGGTATACTGCCAGGTAAATTGATCTGAATGAATATTTCCCTGGAAATCCACATTAGCAAAAGCCATTCCTGATCTATTTCCTCCATTAATTTTTATCAAATTTAAAATTCTATCTGCTATTTCAGGATATTTTTCCTTGGCTCTCATATATAGATAAACTGCATCTGCATGATTATCTACTGTCAATATTTCCACTTTGGTTCCGAATTCTAAAGCTTTTTTTATAATTAAATCCATAGCAGCTCTAGTTTCTTCTTTGCTAATATCATTTTTTATCATTCCAGTTCCTCTTCCTGAATAAACTAAATGATAAAAACAAACTCTTGGTATATTTTCTTCTTTTATCAATGTAAAAATGTCATTTAACTGATTATAATTATAATTATTTATAGTAAACCTTAATCCAACTTTTTGGCCTATATCAATACAATTTCTAATTCCATTTAATGCACTATCAAAAGCACCTTTGGTCCTTCTAAACTCATCATGCTTTATTCCAATACCATCTAAGCTTACTCCTACATATCCTACCTTTAATCTCTTCAAATCCTTACAAATATCCTTTTCCAAAAGTGTTCCATTAGTAGACAAAGTACTTCTTATGTTATTTTTTTTCGTATAATCTAATATTTGAAATATATCCTTTCTAAGTAAAGGTTCACCACCAGAAAATAATATTACTGGGACTTTAAATTCTCCTAGATCTTCAATAAGATTTTGTGCTTCTTTAAGACTTAATTCTCCTTCATATTGTTTGTTATCTGATTCTGCATAGCAATGCATACATTTTAAATTGCAAGTTTTTGTACAATTCCAAACAACAACAGGTCCTCTACCAGGACTCACCCCAAACTTTTCTTCAGCTGCTCCTTTTACATAACGAATGCTATCGCCAAAATTTTGTGAATTGCATAATAGCTTAGTTATACCAATCATTTTTCATTACCTCTCTTTTTAGACTATACCATTTATTAATTTTCTCATTACCATTACAATTTTTTCACAATCATCTATTTCTTTTAATTTTACCATTTTATCATGGAATAATATAGGCAAACTTCATACTACTAGTTAAAAATCAAAGCTTTGCCTTATGTACTTTAACCTGTAATTATGGTATACTTCATATAAAAATTGGTAAATTGATTTTAAAATTTAAATATAAAATTAGGAGGATTGATATCTATGGATCATAAAAGTACAATAGTAGCTAAAGCTTCTATAAAAATGGCTATATCATCAAGATCTAGCGAAGATAAGCTTGTGGAAGCTTTTAAAGAAAAAGGAATACTTGTTACTGCAGTAGATATAGGTGGTGATTTTTCCCAATTTACTACCAAAATAATTGAAAGAGCTCTAGTAGCTTCTAAAAGAAGTGGTCTTATAAAAGACTGCCATGTACATGATGGTGCTGTAGCTGGTGCCACTAAGGAAGCTTTATGTGAACTTGCACCTAAAGCTAACGGATTAAATGTAGGAGGGAAAATAGGTATAGCAAGATCAGGTGAACATTTAAGTGTATGTATATTTTTGAGTATAGGATTACTACATTTAAATGAAGTTACTATAGGTCTTGCACATCGATCTATACCAGATATATATTAACTGATTTTTTGTTTTCAAAAACCATTATCATTGTATTTTTTAAAATTATTTTGAATATTCTAATTTCAAAATAACTTATTGACATTTAAAAAGATTTAATATATGATTATTTTTAATAATCGTCTTTATAATTATTTACTAAGTTTTGTTACAAAATGTTTGTAACAAATTTAGTAATAAATTCATAGTATAAATAATATATTTTGTGGTATTTATTGTGGTATGGTAGTATTTTTGTTTAATAAAGCTATATTTAATTGTAAAATTAGCTTTTATTTTTATAACTTAATATTTTAGGAGGATGGTAGTATGGTAGCAAAAAAATTATTGTGTGCAACTTGCGCACTATTTCTAGGTGTCTCTGTTTTTACAGGGTGCTCTTCAAACAATAGTAAAAGTGAAAACAAATCTAATAAGATGGTAAACATTGGTATAAGTCAACTTGTAGAACATCCAGCTTTGGATTCAACTCGTAAGGGCTTTATAGATGCTCTTAGTTCTAAAGGTTATAAGGATGGAGATAAAATCAAAATTGATTTTCAAAATGCTCAAGGTGATATACCAACAGCTCAAACCATTGCAAGTAATTTCGTTTCAAACAAAAAAGATTTAATATTAGCAATAGCAACACCTGCAGCACAAGCAGCTTATAACAGTACAAAGGATATTCCTATACTTATAACTGCTGTAACTGATCCTGTGAATTCTGGACTTGTAAAGTCTATGGATAAGCCTGGCACAAATGTCACAGGAACCAGTGATGCATCGCCTATTGATAAACAATTTGAATTAATAAAAAAATTAGTACCTAATTGTAAAAAGATAGGTATATTATATAACACTAGTGAAGCAAATTCTGAATTTCAAGTAAAAGCAGCGAAGGAACAAGCATCAAAAATGAATTTAGAGATAGTTGCTGTGGGTATTACTAGCTCTAATGATATATCTCAAGCTTTAAATTCTTTACTCTCTAAAGTTGATGTTTTATATACACCAACAGATAATTTAGTGGCATCATCAATGTCTATTATTAGTTCAAAATGTATTGAAAAAAAGATACCTTTAATAGGTTCTGAAAAAGCTCATGTAGAAGCTGGTGCTCTTGCCACTGAAGGTATAGATTTCTACAAACTTGGTTTCCAAACAGGACTCATGGCAGTTGACATTATTAATGGAAAAAAACCTGCTGATATGCCTGTACAAACTTTAAAGGAAACAAAACTCACAATAAATGAAAATACAGCTCAAAAACTTGGTATCACTATTCCAGAAGATTTAAAATCAAAGGCAGAACTGGTTAAAGGTGGTGCTAAGTAATGGATGGGTTCATTATAAACATATTGGAACAAGGTTTTATATTTTCAATAATGGCTATTGGAGTTTATATAACTTATAAAATATTGGATTTTCCAGATCTATCAGTGGATGGAACCTTTGCTTTAGGGGCGGCAGTTACTGCCTCTTCCCTACTAAAAGGTATAAATCCTTTTACATCATTAATTTTAGCTTTTATAGTAGGTTGTCTAGCTGGAGGGGTTACGGGAATACTTCATGTTAAACTTAAAATAACTAACCTACTTTCAGGTATTTTAGTGATGATAGGTCTTTATTCTATAAATTTAAGAATAATGGGTAAAGCAAATATTCCATTATTCTCACAAAACACTATCTTTTCCAGCAGAATTTCTCCAGTAATTATAATTTTTATATTTGCTATTTTAACTAAAGTTGCATTGGATTTATTTTTAAAAACTAAACTTGGTTTTGTATTAAAGGCCACAGGAGATAACCCTCAAATGGTAACTTCTTTAGGTATCGATATAGGAACTATTAAAATAATAGGTCTTATGCTTTCAAATGGTTTGGTTGCAATATCAGGTTCTATGATGGCTCAATATCAGAGATTTTCTGATGTAGGTATGGGTACTGGAATTATAGTAATGGGTTTGGCTTCAGTTATACTTGGCGAATCTGTTTTTAAAAAAGCTCACTTTTTACTTCCAACAACCACTGCAATTTTAGGATCAATATTATACAAGGCTAGTTTATCTCTTGCTTTAAAATTAGGCTTACCTCCAACAGATTTAAAGCTTATAACCTGCATAATTGTTGTTATCGCTTTATCTTTAAATGGCAAAAAATTAAATTTAGGTTTTAAAGCTTTAAAAATTTTTACTCCAGGAGGTGTAAAAATTGCTTCAAATAAAAAATCTGCAAAAAGTTTTCAATAAAGATACAGTAAATGAAAAAACAGTATTTAAAAATTTAAACTTCCACATAAATAAGGGAGATTTTATCACTATTGTAGGAAGCAACGGAGCTGGTAAATCCTCACTTTTGAATTTAATATCTGGTTCATTGCTGCCAGATAGTGGTTCTATTAATTTAAATGGAATGGATATTTCCAGACTTCCTGAGCATAAAAGGACAAAATTTATTGGTAGAGTATTTCAAAATCCTGCTTTAGGTACTTCTCCCTCTATGACCATATTAGAAAATTTGTCTATGGCTTATAATAAAGGTAAAAAATTTGGTCTAAGCTCTGGTGTTTCTAAGAAAAATATAAGTTTTTTTAAAGAGATATTATCTAATCTTTCTTTAGGACTTGAAAATAATATAAATACAAAGGTTGGTTTATTATCTGGTGGTCAAAGGCAGGCTTTATCTTTGCTTATATCCAACATATCGAATCCTGATTTATTATTATTAGATGAGCATACTGCAGCCTTAGATCCAAAAACCTCGGAAACTATAATAGAATTAACTAAAAAAACTATAGCTGAAAAAAATATAACTACCCTTATGATAACACATAATTTAAATCACGCTATAGATATAGGAAATAGACTAATAATGCTTCACGGCGGAGAAATAATCTTAGATATAAGTGGTGAAGAAAAGAAATCTCTAACTATAACTAAACTTTTAGATTTGTTCAACAATAAAAAGTGTGAAGATTTTATAAGTGACGAATTAGCTCTTTCTTAAAACTTTTAAGGTCTACAAATCAATTAAAGAGTCTTCTGTTATTAAGTAGCATAAGACTCTTTAGCTTTAATATTTTTTATATCTTTAATTAGTTATAACAATAACTTTATCAGCTATATTACAAAGTTTTATTAATATAGAAATCATAAGTTATTATCATAAATTCATCTCCTATTTACAAAATAAAAAGACCCTTGATAGGATCTACTCATTACGTACAAATTTTAGTGTTTTATATTTGGTACCCTTAAATAGGCTCAAATAGTTTACTACATCATCCCAACCACCTCCTGATTGTTCAATAGTAGCATCTGTTAATGACTCTACCACATGTAATTCAGCTATTTTAGTGGGTGGTGTAGAGTAATTAGCTGGATTTATGTCAAAGATATTTGTGCCTTGTTGTAACATAAATTTAGTAACTGTGACTACTGAAGCACTAGTATCTTCCACAAGCATTACTGGTCTAAAGTTTCCATAGGATAATCGGGTATCATTCGTAGCAACAAAGCTAAAGAAATCTACCATTGAGTTTCCTCTTAAAACCCTATGAGTATTATTAGAGGTTGACCCACCTACTATAATACCATTAATGGGTGTTGTTGAAGTTAAGCTATATGCCCCACTCCAATGCCAAATATTATTATCTCCAGGTGTAATAGTTCCACCAAGGTTAGATTCTACTAATATTTTATCCCACTCATTGTCTTTATCTGTGGAGGATATGCCTCCTGTAAGACAACGAACTAATTTATCACTAAACTCAGAGGAATACAATTGGATACTATTTATTATTAATACATTTGCCCCATTATTTGCATGAAATAATATTTTATAGTACTTATATGCCTGTGTATTAATAAAATGGTATGTTCTAGTTTCTCCTAAAGTCCAATTTATCTCATTACTATAAGAAGCTAAATTCTTCCAAATAACACCATCCACACTAGCTAGAATATCAAAGCTTCTAGGTGCATATCTTATACCCCCACCAGTTGGAATATTAAAATACATAGACATATAGTCTATAATCTTTGGACTACCAAGATTAATGGTAATAAATTCTCCATCTATTGCATTACTTCTACCACTAGCATAAGATGTAGTAGGGTCATTATCAAAAGCTCTAAAAGCCTCATAGCCTGTCTGCCAGGATAAACATGACAATACCACTTCATTTGAGTTATCTGCAGTAAGTGTAGGTATCTTATAGCCACTATTTAAGTTACCCTCTATAAAACCAGCATTATTTAAATTATCCCATGAAATTCCAGTCTGTATATTTCTATCAGCAATAAATTTCTTTCTACCTTGTGAATCATAACCCACCATAATAAGATAGAACTTTCCATCAGGTGTTGCTGTTCCAGTTACAGGTATTTCTGCGGCTGTACAAGTTCCTAACTCTGAGAATGTTCCAACTTGCCCTGCTGTTAATGCTGTATATCTGCAAGGAATACAATCTCCAAGATTCTTTAGGTCAAAGAGACTGTTTACAGGGTTTAAAAGTCCTCCTTCAAAGAATTTAATTTTCCAATACCATAATTGATTACTAACTCTGGTGGCATCTATCTTATAGGCCTTATAACCCTTAGAATTACTAAAATCAAAATAATTAAGTTGAGATTGCCCATACCAGGAATATTGTCCAGTATATGAAGCAAGTTTAGTCCAAGTACCATCACTTCCATTAGTAGTATCATCACTTCCATATATTTTAAAATCAACAGGACAACAAGCATTAGCATAATATGTAGAAATTCCAACACGTGTTACTTGTTTTGGGGAATCAAAAACTAAACATATCCATGAAGGCTCTCCACAATAGGGTTCCCATGAACCAGCTCCAAATACTCGGTAGGCTACGTCTTGCCTAGGACTTATATTACTTGCAAATACCCTATATGGAGTTGGAGTTGTATAGCCAGTCATATAAGGTGTAATATCTTTATACATTAGATCTCATCTCCTTAATACCACAAATTAGTTTGTTTAGAGTCTGATTCTATAAATTCAAGTACTGGTCTAAAACCACCTGTGCTTGCTATTTGTGAAGAAATGCCAAAACCAACTCCACTCCAAGTAACTGAATTATTGACATTTGCTCTAACTATTCTTCTTGTACTATCAATACTGCCAGAAGTTCCAGTCTTAGATGTAAATGTTGCAGTTAATGGGGTATCTTTTGTCCAGGATGAAAGTAGAATAGTATGCCATATATTATCATCCCCAGAAGTTATTTTGCCCCCAAGATCTGAGTTCACAATATATTTATCCCATTCGTTTGTAACTGGCCATGCACCTTTACTATTCTCAGTTAATGATTTATTTCCATTAGCATCTGAAAAAGCATAACCACCTGAAAGAGAACGAATCATATGTGGAAAATCCTTTAGAAAATAATTTTCAGAAGTCTTACTTGTGTAAAAATAGTCTAATTTTATATGCTGATAACTTGTTGAAGTAGTAGAAAAACTAAACTCAAGTAAGCTATATGCTATCCAGAAGCCAATTGGAAAAGTAGCAAGATTATTAACATACACTAACTGACCATCCACACTTAAACCAATTTTACTAGTTAACAAATTAGTAAAGATAACTATTTCTTTATTTATGATACTCCCAGTATAAACAGGGTTACCTCCATTAAAGCTATCTAAACTAATAGAGTTCTTCCTAAAGTTAAAATGATTATATGACTTCTCAGGCATATGTGAAATTGATATTAGGAAGTTAAGATTATCCCCTATATCAGATATTCTAAACTTATTTATTACTATTCCAGTAGTATAATCTGAAAATTGCCAATTTTGCATACAACTCCTTGTATTATCTGTACTCTTTATATTCATTTCATTTTTCATTACTTTTGAGTAACTACTATATCCATTTGTGTAACCAACCGTAGTAAACATATCAGTATCTACATAATCTGTAGGTTGAAAAGGGAGTATATTTCCCTCTATAAACTTTGCACTATTTAAAACATCCCAACTAATATTAGTTTGTAATACTCTATCAGCTACTAAAGTACCCTTAGCTGTCTTCACAAAGTAAAATAATCCATCTGGTGTAGCTGTTCCTGTGACTGAAATTTCATCTACAGTACAAGTACCAAGCTCTGAAAAATAGCCTACTTGTCCACTAGTACTTGCAGTGTATCTACATGGAATACAATCTCCTACAGCCATACCTAATAAATTAGAAACTTGATTTAATGTTGGATGTACTAAGTAACCAGTTGAATCTATGTCTATTGCATCAAAATTTATTTGTCCAGGAGTAGGAGTTAGTTCAACTTGATGTATTTCATTTGATAGTGTAAGATTTTCATATACAACTATTTGGTAGGTTGTAGTTGTTGCAGAAATATCAAAAGTATAAGATATTCCATCAATTTTAATAGTACAAATTCCATAACCCATTGCTTTCCAACAAATTATTCTTAGTTTGGTTCCATAAAATTTAAAACTTATCTTAGCTGTGGAATCACTGCTCCAAACACCACTACCTCCACTTTCACCTACAGAATGAACTACCCAAGTCCCATTGTATAAAAATCTACTATCAACATTATCATATCTTCTCCATCCTGTTTCTGGAGCTGTAAGTTGTATTCCTGTGCCCAGTAAGTCGCCACTATCATCTATATCAATAGCATCTATTCTAAGGTAATTACTTTGAGTATTATTTATTGTAACAGTATGTTGTTTATTTTCAAGAGATGTTTTTTCATAAACAAGTATTTGTTTATATTCCTTTGGATTAGATTCACTAAAAGTTTCTATAATATCATTATCTATGGTTATTTGAATTTTAGAACCACTACTTGAGTCTATTGAAGATATAATTCTAAATTTAGTACCATAGAAATTAAATGTTACTTTTGATATTGTATCAAAAATATATTTCTGAGAACCTTTGTAAAAAGCAGAATTATTATCTATATACCACGTACCTGTATATAAAATTCTATTATCCATATTGTCATATCTTTTCCATCCTATTTCGGGAGAAATAAGTTGTTGTCCTACTTGAGTAACTAAATAGCCAGTACTGTCAATATCAATGGCATCGAATACAAATGAACCTGGATTTATTACTGTAATGACTACACTGTGCCTAGTATTAGTTAAATTGATTTTTTCATAATCTAGAGATTGATAAATGATAGAACCATATTGGGAATAATATTCTTTTACTCCATCTATGGATATTTCTATTCTGTTTGATCTATCTGTGTAGATACATCCTATAATTCTTAGCTTTGTACCATAAAACTCAAAAGAAACTGTACCTCCATTACTGCCTGGACCAGTTCCAGTATATCCTCCATTGTAAAGTGAACCCGCGGAAAGCTTGGTAAGAAGAGTGTATTTAAAGTTACTATTAGAATCATCATATCTTCTCCATCCACTTTCGGGTGTGGTCAATTGTTGTCCTATTGTTGCCATATATTATCACCTGCCTTTATACATAATTCACAGTATAAACACCACTTGCATAGAAAGTAACTTGTAGTGTTTGTTTATCATCTAATAACTTGTAACTCCAATTAGCTTGTGGAGTTATACTATAAGTTCCAGACTCATCATACTTAACATCTGTCTGGTCCACATAGCAAGCGTCTGTGGAATAGGTTTGTTTACAGTAATAAGCTATTCTTAGAGAGTTTGATGAATTTCTTGCAGTTGCTAATTGAGCAGCTGTTAAGCCATTTAGAATACTCTGAGCCATAAAATTAGCTTTCACATCATCTATATTATTGACATCTACAGTCTTCCAACTAGTACCATCAAATACTTGATATGTGGTACCATTATCAAAGCTTAATGCAAATTTAAACCCAACAGAGTTTAGAACTATACCAGTTAGATTGACTATAGCAGAAATGTCTATATCATTCTTACTCAAAATTACTTGGTCCTTTGGAATTACTCCAATAGTAACTTGAGTATCATTTTGGGATATAGCATCTCTGGTCTTGTAGAGAGTCTCATCAATCTCCACCTCATAACACTTATTAATACCAACATCACTATCAGAAATCCAAGAGATATTAATATTATTGGCAGGATACATCTTTCCATCAAAATTAAGAGAGCCTGCTGCAAATGTATAATTAGCTCCAGAGTCAAATGTATCAATGTTCTTAACTAACCCTTTAGCTCCTTCAGTAAATGTTAATACTGCCAAAGCTAATAATAAATTATCAACAGTTCTACCCAAGTTTATATTCACAGAATATGGACTAGAAGAACTGGCAGTAACAGCTTGTTTTAATAGCTGTCTTATGTTTGATGTCCCCACAGTTAAGTTCTTAATAGCTGTGATTATATCGGGCCAATTACTATCTACAGTTACACTTGTGCAACCTTTGGCAATTAATGCTGTAACTATATCTGACTTAGCATTATTGCCACATTGAAAAACCTCATTTAGGGCATTTACACAGTCAATCGATTTACTCTCTGTGTTAAGAGCTTCTAGTAATTTAGTATCTAAATTGCCTAAATCCCCAATCTTTAAATCAACTTTTTCTAAGTCTTCTTGAAGTACTACTTTATTCAAAAGCTATCACTCCTTTAAAAGAGAGGAAGTATATCTCCCCATTTAATTAACCTATTGCTACAACTTTTATTGAATCAGCTGCTGGAACTGTATCAAATGTAAATGTTATTTTGTCAGTAGCAACATGTATTCCACAATCTACTTTATTGTCTGAACTATCATACGCTGAAACATCTAAATCCTTCGTTCCAAGAGTATTTGTCACATCTATGGAAGTAGCTGAACCATCACCAATAGTTCCTGTAACTTTACCAAGTACAGTCTTATTGAATTTAAGTCCACCTTCATCATCGAATGCCAATGAAGCATCTGAGGACAATTTAACTGCTAAACTGCCATCTCCATTTTGTGATATACCTTTGGTAGTATCAGCAACATCAGTACCTAATTTTTCTTTAGTAATGGCTTTATCCTTTACATAAAGTTTACCATTAACATCTATACCAATAGTAATATCATCATATTTAACATTGAAGGTACCTCCAACATTATCTAAACCAGTACCATTAGTAATAGTAGAGAAGCCTCCATAAGTCCAAGAAGTATTGAACTTGTAGAATTGACTATCACCCCTATTGAATACAAGAACACCAGGACCTTTAGCGGAAACATCATATGCAACCACAAATGATGAACCATTATATTCTACTATATCATTATTCTCTACTCCAGTGATTACACCAAAGTTAGCATGCAATTTAGTAATATCAGTTAAGATATATCTAGCACCTTGTGTAGTAGTTGGAGTTAAAGTAGCATCTGTCTGGATTCCTAATACATCAGCTTGATAGTCTAGTCCAGATATTGCCTTCTGTATTTCTGATAGTACATAACCTCTATTAGCAACATCTCCATTATCTACTGGTACTGGTAATCCCACTATCTTAGAAACTCCACCAAAATTTAAACTTACTAATACATTTTTACTCATTAACAACACTCCTCTTTAATATATTATACATTTTCCCATGAATGAGATTTCTGAACTAATGGTTAAGTTATCAGAATCCTCATAGTGGATATCCACAGAATCAGTTATTCTGTGATTGGAATTATCCACAATGTCTAATTTGGGGTATTGGAAATTCTTTTTGTGATTAATACTCCATGTAATAATTGGGGTACTTTGTACATATATGGATGGTTCATCTGAGCTTAGGGTTGGTGTAGTTCCACCCGATGTATTCCCCCCACCAAAGACTAATATGGTTACTGAGTATTTTTCAGATACATCTTCCACAAAACTTATATGTGTATTGTCTAATACAGTATAATCAGCATTCTTAGACATCTTTACACCCTCACGAAGTACCCACATCTCAATACCTTTACTAGAATCAGGTGTCTCAAATATCTTTTGGGGTGAGGCTCTAATATCTGAAGGATATTCTTTAAATTGTGGAGCTAGATATTTATTAATCAGCTCATTGATTTCATAACTACTATATGTAGTTTGTGTGGATATATTGCCATCATCTATAACTGCACTTCCATCCAATGGTGTATTGGACATTTTAAAAAATCTACTCAAATATACTCACCTCCTTTCGCTATTCTATGATTAGTTGAAAGTCTCTTACTTGGAAATTATGATTATTAATAGACTTATATATATTCACATATACAATTATTTCTTGTTTTGGTTTAATCTCAGGTAGAGCTAAAGTATCTGTAAATGTATTACCATCAAAACTTAATTGGATTAAGTCTTCAGACTCATCCTTAGTACTAATGGTAAGATTTGAATAAGTATCATTAGTTGAAGAGACATTTTTAATTGTGATAGCTTCACTTAAACTATCCAACATAGTAGGACTGGAAACTGGACTGTTATGATATATAATTTCTAATTCATATGGACTTATGATATAAATGTCCCCATATTGTAAGTCCATAATAGAGCTTGTATATATCACATTGTTTGATGGGTCTAGAAATATTAATTGGCCTTTCATGCATGAATCCAAAAAGATTTCACATTGTAAATTCTCATCAAAGATCCTCCTTCTAATCTCATTGCCATACCCATCCTTAAGCACAGCAATAGTATTTTGGGGAAAATTTAATACAGTAACATGGGATCTCTTATAAACTCTATAATCCTCTAATACAAATGGATTATCACTCTTCTTCTGAAATCCCTGACTTGTTATGGCTTCGGTGATTTTATCTCCACCTGAATTTTTCCATTGTTTACCATCTTCTGAGCTATATACTTGTATATAACCATCTTCTCTAAGTAACTTCCAATATGGATGTTCCCCCTGGGCATCATCTTTAATACCACATTTACTACTAGCAGTTCCAATATAACACTCATTAAAATCACCAGGTTTAAACATTCCCCAATTCTGTTTTTTAATCTCAATAACAAATTCCTCATAGGGAAATAGCCTTTCAATTTTAGTATTAGATATAAGTGACATAGTGTTTAATACTGGGTCTCTAGTAACTGTTGAACTTCCAGCATAATCGCTAAAACTAGAAGTGAGGTAGAAATTATCTACCTCTCTCTTTCCATCCTCCACTTTTAAAAGTATCATCTAATCACCTCTTAAACTGTAGGAGTTATTACAATGTCTATTGGTACTATTTCACAAACCATTATTCTATCTGGTCCTCCAAACATTCCACCTCGGTATATAATATCTTTAGCATAAGCTTGAGCTTCAAGAAAAGAAGTGGTTTGTAATTCTAAAGCCCAACCATAAACATTATGAAAAACAGCCCAGGTCTTTTGCCTAGGATTACCAAAGCTTGTATCACTTTGTGAAACTGGACTATATTGTGTAGAAGACATATAACATCATCCTTTCTAATTATTTTTCACTAGGTATACTCTCATTGAGGGTTCTATCTAATTTCTGAGCTTCAATATTTAAATGTCTCTTTCCTTTTATCTTGTCAAGTTGCAGAGAAATATCATCCCCTAGAGTGTTATCTCTATTGTATTGATTTCTCCAATAATCCATTCTACTAAGGTCTTTCCATATAGGAACAATGTTGAAGTGATGAAGTTTCATATACTCAATCAAGTTAGCTAACAATTGACCTCCAGCTTTTAGACCAGTAAATCTATTACTAGCTCTATCATCAAAGTACACTTTTTCAGCTTCCCAACGAACCCATCTATAGGTTCTATGATATTGTTCCTCTACATCTAGTCTATTAAGTTCTTCTATTGTAGATTCCATATTAAGCCAATCATCCAGCATTTCCATTATAAGCCACATAGCTTCTTGACCTGTACAATAGCACAATTGTGAAGCTTGGTGGTGAACTATTAGACCTACAAGGTTAACCATTTCCATCATGATATTAATAGCTAATGGTATCTCATATAACCCTACATTTCTATCATCATGCTCCATATAGGGATTCACAATGTTAGGGTGTTGGTTATATACTTGAGGTATAAAATCATATGGAACAGCTAAATTATTTTCATTAATATACTTGAGCTTCATACTTTCTATTTGAGTATCCACATCCTTAGATAATGTTCCTTTATAGCCTAATCCATAACTACCAATTAGAGGATAATTTTCATAGTCATAATCAGGCGGCAGTATTTTGCTATCATAATCATTACCCTTAGGAACTACCCACCACCTCTTAATTACCTTTAAACTATTGATTCTATTATTTAGGTCCATAGAAAATGGATTAGTCTTGGATATCCCTTTTTGTGAATCACAATATATATTAAAATTATTTTTATTTAGTGCTTTGTTAAACTTCTTATATATTGGGAATAATATATTTTTAGTTACACTTTTAGGATTTTTCAATTTACATAGTCTAGTAAGGTGAAATCTACCTAGAAATTTAGCTAGATTTATTTTTCCAATAGTAAGGATATTCTCTTTTTTAATGAATTTAATATTCTTAAATTTGTTAATTCTAAATTTATTTACTCGAGAAATAAGCCTTCCATTTTTAGTATGGGTAATACATACTAATGGTGTATATTTCAAAAGTTTAGAAAATCTATTCTTTAATATGCTAAATAAGTTAATTCTATTTAGTCCTTTAGATTCAAAAGCTTTAAGCATATTAAGGGAATTAGGCTTAGATAGTAATCTAAATTTAGATTTATCCATTAATCTAGAACTAATACACCCTAGTAATTTAGTTTGATTTCTATATATATCATGTAAATGGAAAAAGACCATATATTTTTCTATACTCCTGAAATTACAAGAATTTAGATTATTCCTTTTCATGCCAAATTTAATATTAGTTCTATTCATATACTTCATATTACTTCTATTAAGACAAAGGAAGCATTTTGCTCTATCCATATACCTTAAACTTTCACTATAAAGTAGGAATTTAAAAGATTTAAATAGTCCTCTTAATTCTGAGCTCTGTAAAAATTGATTTGAGACTCTAAATATTAATCTTTCACTGATAATTCCTAATTCCAAGGCATTTGACTTATTTAGGACATTGGAATATTTTCTATCTAAAACTTGGAATTGTTTAATCCATATATCTGTAATTTTGGAACATTCTAAACTCTGGCTACTTTGAATATTAACCAAAAGAGCATATCTATTATTAAGGAATATATTATCCTCTCTAGTTATATGTGAATTAAATGACTTTAGTTCTATATTGGACTCTAGCCACAATTGTGGTATAAATCTTCTAAGTAATTTAGATTTCTCAATTTTAAGATTTCTTAACCCCAATGCTAGCATATAGAATTTATCCTTCCATATAACATTATTAAGCTGAGGTTTTAACATTCTAGAAGTATTTGCTTTTTCCAATTGAAAAGAAGGTCTAGGATTTTTAATTATCTTAGTAGAACAATTTAATTCCATTGATTTAGGGGGATCTGATTCTAAATACCTTTCACTATTAGACTTATCCAAAAATACATTACTACTATATAGAAATGCAGCTGATCCATGAGTTATATTCTCCTTATACCTAAAAATAACTTTGGACTTAATTAAGCTTTTTGCCTTATATTCTAATCTAGCAGCATTATACTTAGGGTTATCCCCTGCATACCTTAGAACAAAGGATAATCTCTTAGGCTCTTCAGAATCATATTCGAATCCATTTGAGGTATGCAGTATCAATTTACATCACCTCTATTCTGAGGTAGTTATTGGTATTCTGATAGCCACACAGTACAAATTATTAGCTGAGTTATTAAGTAGCCAATATGGAGCCGATATTTTAAATTTACGATACATCTCTTCATCATCTGTATCTTTCTTATAGGATAATCTATCTGTATCATAGATAGAAGAAACATCCCCTACAAGAACATTCTGTAATTTACCTCTCTCCATATCTATTGGATGTATTAACGTAACATCACTAAATTGGTGTTTCTTTAGATTCCATCTACTGCCTTCAAAATTACATTTATCCATGAAAGCATGACTAGTATAAAATCCTGAGTAATGTGGTTGATAAGGCATTCCAACCTTATTACCTACCATACAAAAATCAGTTACACCTGTTCCTGTTCTTGGCCCGTACTTACGTGTTAGTGTAGGCGCTATATCAGATGATGTAGTAACACCGAAGTTATATATATCATCTGTATAGGCTGAGTCTGCCACAGGCTTAAGAGCTCCAATATATGCATAACTAGTTAAATAATTATTGTATGGATAATTATCTGCTGAAGGATCTCCTCTTAACACAAGATTTATAGAATCCACATTCTGGGTAATCCAATATTGCACAGGTAGCCAATTTCCAATATTGGAGTCTAAATTTTTATACCATGCTAGTCTAGCAGGTAATGAACATTCCTCCTCTACAAGATCTTTGATAGTAATCTGTTGGCCATTCTCCATAACTTGTACATCTTGTATAGCTGTGCCAATAGTAATCTCAATATGGTTTCTATTATCCATTCCAGCTTTTAATTGAGATAGTGCTAACATTTCAGTATTGGTTAACTCCATTGACTGCCTATAGCTAGCTAATGAGTTTTGGTCACTAGTACTTAATAGGTTTGGTGCTAAATGCTCCTTTAGAAGTATTATCACAATATTATCAGAGTAAAACTTTCTATTATTCTTCAAAGCAGTCCAATCAATAGCTTCATTAGAAGTAAGTTCATGAGATTCTTTAAATGTTTGATATCTATTCTGCTCATCTTGAGTCATTGCAATACCATTTAAATACTTATAGATTAGAGTCACCTCATAATCATCAGTAATATTTCTAATAGTTCTCACAAGTTGTATAAAGGTAGTTTCGTCAACATTTAAGCTACTTGAATCTTTCTTAAAGACTGTAGTCTCATAATAGGTAACCCCATTAATAAATGCATTTATTTTTCCAAAATCTAAACTCTCAACATAACTTGCCATTAATTTGTACTGTTCATCAGTTAATGGCTTGGAATTGTTGTACTTGTTTATAAGTTTTTGTTGGTCTGATGTTGGAATTGTAGCTGCACTTCTTTCAAATTTAGTATAGAATGTTCTATCACAATATAGATTATGAGTTGAAACAATTGCATGGTCAGTTATAGTTGAGGAATCAGTAGGATATACCAAAGTCCACTTATATGCTGCTATAGCTTTCTGAGTAATCTCATTAACTAAGGTCTTGATAATATCCTTAACTGAAGTACTTCCTTCACTATAGTATAAATTATCAGCCATCTATATCTCCTCCTTTATATAGGTTTAAATAAATTTAATTTCTTATACTTTAAATCCCAATAAGCTCTATCCCCATTACTTACTGGAAGACAAAAAATACTTTGATCTTGATGAAAAAATTTTTGAAGTTTCTGAATAAATTTAGTATCTGGGTTACTTTCTAAGGTTTGGTCAGTACAAAATATATAATTATCAAATTGGTCTAGTTTATAGTCCATAGCACTTTGCACTGTGACAATATCATAGTCTCCTCCTCCTTGATGAGGTATATTTGAGGACACAGATAAATATTCTATGGCTTTATATTTATTAACAAAATCTTTTCTTACAAAATAATAAGAGCCTCTGGTATATTTCATACCAATTCCAGAAACAAAACATACAGTTACTGGATCAATACCATATAAATTCTGTAAAAATATCATCATAAGTTTGGACATATTCTCTAGTATATCCCACATACTTCCACTAACATCAAGAAATAATATAGTGGAACCTGAAGATGGAAGATTTCCTAGAGTTAAATACTCTACATCCCAATATAATTGCCTAGAGTTTCCACTCTTATTGTGAATTCTAAATATTACATCATCCTCAGGACTTAGCTGAACATGTTTTTTACCAAATCCAAATGGATAAGCAATGGGCAGAATCTTATGTTCAGGTGATTCTTTGAAAGGCACATTAGTCATTAGAAATCTAGATTTATTCTTACGTCTAACTAATAAACTATATAAATCATGTGATTTCCATCCGGTAAGATCCAATTGAATACCTGTTAGAGTAATTTTTTCTGGGGGTTTCCATATGGTATCAAAATCAATTTTTAATGGTGGAACCTCTGACCTAATACCATGAATATGGAACTCACCTTTATACTTTATGCTAAAGACTATATCATCAATTTTTCTGGCAATATCTTTAAACTTATCTTCAGGTAAAAGGTCATAAATCTCATTCATGATCTCACAAGAATCTTTAAATATATCTAACTTATCATCCAAAGCTTTGTGTAAATATGGTTCTAATTCAGATTTAAATTGTTCTATAAATTCATCATAATTAAGCCATACTCTTGGCAAACTCATAATTAAACACTATCTATATTTGTTTGCAGACAATGATAGTCTACCCACAACACTTTATTATTTTGTGATTCATTTACATAATCTAAAACCAATTTATCACCTGAAGATACAGGTTTAGATACAGTTAAATATTTATACTCTCCAAAGCCTTTAGTATAGATGTTTTTAAATATTTGACTCTCTCCTGAAGATGAAACTAACTTTAAATTTATACAATCCTTAGAATTATAAGCTTGATTACTTTGTGAAAAGGTGATGCCAGTAATATATCCAGTAAAATCTATTGAAAATTCCCAGGAATAGCATTTATTAATTCCAATATCATAGAATTGACCTACAATATTGGTTATGCCATTTTGCCCTACCTGAGTAGCAAAATTGTCTAATTTAGCACCTAGAGCATTTAAAGCAGCAATGAGGTTTGAATAGTCCACACCTTGGATTTTATCTTTAATATCATTCAATAGTTGTTCCATAGTATGAGTATCTACACTTATAGATCCTAAGTTTACAACAATACCATTTTTGAGGTAATTAATTAGAGCATCTGCTAGTTCATCGAAGTTTAATACAACACTTGGTAGACTTCCAGTGTTTTTTATTGCTCCACCCATAATGTTATCACTCCTCTATTTCTACTAAATTATCTACTAAACTACTAACTCTATTAACTTGTATAGTTTCTGTGCTTGAATCAGGGAATGTAGTTTTGACCTGATATATTTTACTAGTACCATCTCTAATTAATTCTTGAAACCACTGGTCTTCCCCAGTTGCATATATAATTTTAGTTACTTTCTTACTGCTATCTCTGATTAATTTTATTGGATACTGTATAAGTTCTCCATCCCATCCAGGCTCAATTGAAACTTTATTTCTAAGATTTCTTTTTCTAAGTTCTTGATTAAGAACATAAACTACAGGATCTCTAAAATTTTTAAACCCTTTTTTAGCCATTAACTATCCTCCTTTTCTACTCCAGAAGAAAGTAGCACAGGTATTTCATAAATAGTTCTTTTATCTCTCATACCTTGTAATTGTAAACTATCCTGATAATTATCTGCCGATATATCAGTATCAACGCCAACAACTAAATAATATCCTGGTAATGTATCCTCTCTAAGCAATTTTACAACTTGACTTAAATCTATATTTTTATTTCCTAGTGCAGGTAAAGTTGTTAAAGGAGTACTATTTCTCCACATATCTAAAAATTTATATCCAGCTACAGCCCTTCTTTTAACTTGTGTATTAGCAAATGAATTTTCTACAGTATCGTACCATTTTTCACCATTAAGATAACTAGTCATGCTTGGGTCTTCAAATTTATCATAATTCTTATCACACTTTATCTTTAATATATTTCTCATAAGTGAAGCATCTCTGCCTGCATTAGTAGATGATGTATTTTTATAATCACTGTATGTCCAATCAAAATGATTTACATCTCCAGCACCTTCTGTATAATCTGGATACTGTTCCTCTAATAAAATTTCTCCATTCTTAGTGGCTCTTAAACTTGCTTTCATTGTTTCAAGTAAACTCTGTATAACATCTAAATACACTGTACCTTCTTCTATTTTCAATTTACTTATACTATAATCAGTTCCACCTTTTCTTATAAAAGTTAAATCCACTTTAGTAACTAAGCTTTGTATAACTCCTACTGCTGTAGTATTGGTAAATTCAATAACTTCATCAGTGGCATTTAAAAGCCTATAACTCATATCATGACAATTTAACTCCATAATTTTGCTTTCTTCATCGTAATTATAACTTTTTATTACTCCTGTAAATTCTACTTGTTCATCTACATATACTTTTATTAATGCAAAATTATCAACTATTCCCTCATTGCCCCCTTGATATTCTGCAAGTGGTAATCCTTGAAATTGTACTGATATATTAGCTTCCGAAGTTAAAGTACTTCTACTCTTATTTATTCTTACACTAGTTAAACTATTTTTTAATTTTACTGAATCTTCATCTTTTGTGCTATGACTTGAATATCCAGACTTTTTAAAAATCTCCACTCTACAATTCACTAGTATCACTCACCCATCCGCTTACATCATGATTGCATAACATTTCTGTTGATATATAATAGATATCTCCCTCAATTGTTGTATCCAAATCAAACTTATTTTGAAAATATCCTTTGTAAATCACACCAAATTCATTAATTAACAAAAATCTTTCAGAGAATCTTTTTATAAACTCTAAATATTTATTTGAATTTTCCTGTGTCTCTCTATCTGTCTCGCCTTTGATTTGAAATGCTACAGTAAATTCTAAAATACAATCACTTTTAACATTATGCTGAAATTTACTATAACCAGCTATTGTTCTAACTGATTTTCTAAAATAAGCAGGACGAGGTGGTTTATAATTAGTTATAACACCACCAGTATTAGCCCCATCACTATATTGTAGTTCCAAATTAAAAGTATCTAATCTTGTTGTATCAACCAATTAAACCACCTCCTAATCTCTTAAAACATCATTCATAAATAAATCTGTCATTGCATTTTTTAGTGCATTTTGTGTCATAGATTTAACTTCTCCTGCAAGTTTTGCAGTACCTTTTTCTCCTGTATCTGCTACTGTTACATATAAATTTATTTTAGGTTCAAAATTAAACAATTTAGAATTATTTTTTATGTCCTTTAATCCTTTACTTGAAACTTCTTCATAAGTTTTACTTAGCATAGCGTTATCAAGTTGTGTGAAATTTTTCTTAATAGATAAATTATTAGCACTATCCATTATTTTATTTATATGATTTTGTGATGTATTAACTCCAAGTTCTAAAAAAGCATTTGAAGATACATTTGTTTCCAATGCTTTTTTAAATCCATTTTTTAAACTTTCTCCTATAGATCTAACTTTATCTTCTGTTTTTTCTTCCATACTGCCTATTCCATTTATAAGTCCTTGACCTATGAATTTACCATATTCAGCAAATACTCTAGAAGGGGAATTTATCCCCATTATATTCTTGAACATGTTTAATATTCTATTTCCAAATTTACTCATTTTTTCCAACGCGTTTGGAAATGCATTTTCAAGCCCTTTTATAAGTCCTGAAACAATAGCACCACCAATACCAAAAAAGGCACCTGGCATTCCATCAAAACCATCTTTTAATCCTTTTCTAAATCCTTCCCAAAAAGCTCCTGCTTTTTTCTTAAATCCACTCCAATTTTTTAAAATAGTATAAACTATTAATCCTAACCCAGCTATTGCAGCTACTGTTATTAATACAGGCGGATTAATAATACCTGGTAATAAAGTAAAAATACTAGCGAATTTCTTTAATAAAGTTCCTGATTTTGATAACTTTCCAGTTCCTGTTGATATTTTTGTAAAAGAACTCAAGATGGATTTTGTAGATTTTTCTAAACCTGAACTTGCTTTAGAAAATGTACTATTTAATTGCTTAACACTTTTTCCTGTTCTTGAAAGACTTTTCGTTGTTAGATTTCCTGCTTTATTTATCCCATTAAAATTTCTTGCTAATTTACCTGCTGCTATATTTGCTTCCATTAAAGACTTCGTTAGTCTTTTAGCTTCCATATTCACTTTTGAAAGAGCTGCCACTGTTTTTTTACTTACTGAATTAATGTTAAGAAAAGCTTTTATAACATTTTTTGCTTCCTTAGCAAGTTTTGAAAAAGCCTTATTAACATTTTCTGCTGCTTTACTAACTTTCAAAAGTTGTACTGCTGATTTATCAGCTGCTTGCCCTATATTTTTAACTGAAGAACTTGTTTCATTTGGTGCTTTAGCATTTTTTAAAGTTCCACTTTTTGTCTTACTTGGCGATTTACTCACTGATGGAATCTTTGTTAATTTGTTGAAAGCTTTTACTACTAAATTTGTTGAAGATATAATTTTACCTAATGCCACTATTACTGGACCAAATGCAGCCGCTGCCACTAATACATTAGCTATAACTGTCTGAACAGACTTAGGCAAACGCGTAAAAGCATTAGCCAATTCAGTTATAACTTTAGTAACTAATTTAATTGTTGGTACTAAAGCGTCTCCTAATTTAATGCCGACGCTATCAATTGAACTTTTCATAGAATCAATTGATCCCTTAAGGTTACCCTTCATAGTGTTAGATATTTCTTTAGAAGCACCATCACAATTCTTAAGTTCCCTTGAAAAGTTCTTAAACTTATCAGGTCCTTGATCCACTATAGCTAACATTCCAGACATAGCATTTGAACCGAATAAAGTTTGATAGGCACTAGCCTTCTGTTGTGCTGTTAATCCTGAAGTTTTTTCTTTTAATTGTTGAAGCACATTACCTAATGGCAGCATTTTACCATTGGCATCAAAAAAATTTAATCCCAATTTTTTCATTAGCTGTGAAGCATCGTTCGTTGGATTTAACATATTAGTAAAAGCTTCTTTAAGAATACCTCCAGCTTCAGAACCCTTAATACCCGCTTTTGACAAAATCCCTATTGCTGCAGTAGTATCTTCAAAAGAAATTCCTAAGGCATGAGCAGCTGGTGCTGCACTTTTCAAAGCTTCGCCAGTCTCTTTAATTCCTGATTTTGTATTCACAGATTCCTTAGCCAATACATCTGTAATATGATATGTTTTATCAGCTTCCATACCAAAATCTCTCATAGCACTACTAGCTACATCTGATGCTGTAGCTACATCAGTATTACCGGCAGCTGCAAGATTAAGAATATTAGGCATTGATTCTATAACTTGTTTAGTCGTAAAACCAGAAGAAGCTATATTATTCATACCCTCTGCAACATTTGAAGCACTAAAACCTGTTTCACTTCCTAATTGAATAGCTTTATCTTTTAAATTTTCAAATTCATTACTTGTAGGTTTTAAATTTTCCTTTACTTTAGACATCTTTTCTTCAAAATTCATACTAGTTTTTACTGCTGATGTGCCTACATTAACTAAAGGTGAAGTTACTCCATCAATTGAAGTTCTTCCTGTAATTTGCATAGCATCTCCCAAACTTTTAATTCTTACTGCTAATGAATTTGTAGAATTAGTGAACTCTTTCATTTTTTCTCCAGCACTATTTAATCCCTCTGTAAATTTTGAAGTATCTAATTTCATAAAATTAACCACAGAACTTGCATCAATTGCCAAATTATCACCTCCCTTCTAATCATAAAAAATAACACTCTAGTTAGAGTGCTTTGTTATGTTTCATCATCCATTCTATTGTGTCATTATTAACTTTTTCATGTTTAGTAATATATTTTTTCTCATCAATCCAATTAGGAACTTTAGGATTTTCTTGAGATAATTCACATAAAATATACTCACATGCTTCATCTAAACAAAATGCATCATAATCATTAATTATGTTTAAAATTTTGCTTGGTCTTATCTTGTATCTTTTGGCCATCATTATCACTGAAAGTACTCTTTGTGATTGCACGAAAGGATTTTAAGCCTTCCACCCCCTGTTGACTATATGCCCATAATTCAAACCTTTGAGAGTCAGTTAATTCTAAACCTATTTCTTTAAGTTGCTCTATACTTGGCTCAACTAAAGTATTTTTACATATAATATCAATTATATTTCCATATTCTTTTAAATCTATTTGTTGAATATTTTCCTGATAAAATAATTTTCTAGCTACTCCTAACAATTGATTAGGCACTTGTCCACTATTGCATAACCCTAAAATTGAAAGTCTTTTTACTCTCACATAAAATGGGTTAGTTCCAGAAAAAGGACTTAATTCTATTATTTCTGTAGACATATTTTTTAGCTCTTCTAAACTTGTAATCTTTAATTCTTCCATCTAAATATTTTCCTTTCTATTTCACATTCCATATATTCTAAATAGTTGTGAAATCAACTGATATTGGTGTAGTATCTGCTGTTGAACTTCCTGCACTTCTTATTGCTAAAGCTTGTGCTGTATATGTTACTCCTGCAGCTATTGATGTTGGAACAAATATAACTATTTTTTTAGCAGTATCTATAGTTACATTTCCAGGAATTACTGTGCCATCTGACTTTTTTGTAACTTTAAAATTAGTTACAGTTGCATCTGCATCATTAATTGCATTTGTAAATGTCCATGTAACTTTACAATCTGATCCTACAGTTACACCTGGTGTTGTATCGCTTGGTAATGTTGGTTCTGGTGGTGTTGGTACTTTAGGTGATGTAGGTGTTAATTCTTCACCAGGAAGTGAACTTACATAACTAATATATACAGGCTTCTCTCCTCTTTTAGGTCTGCTATGACTTTCAAACTGTGGTACAAGAAATTTTCCATTTTGGAATTTAAAATCTACTGGCTTTCCTTTATTATGTTTGAAAGAAAATTTTACATATCTTAAAGTTGAACTATCATAATCTTTTTCTTCAGTGTATATATTCAATGTATAGGGATGTTTGTTTACTACTTTACCAATTTCAGGCCCTTCATAACCTGTTTCTGTCATTATCCCTCCATCTACTATACTCATTAATTCAGTAGTAAATGTATTGTTCTTAAGCTTTGTATCATATCCTATACAAATATCCTCTGTTCTATTCATTGCAATAATCCTATTTTTTACTCTTAAAATTTCCTCCTTTCCAGCTGACAAATCTGCTTTAGTATCCGCATCTTCGGCCGTATCAAACCTATATGCCTTTCCTGTTACCTCATCAATAATTTCTGCTAATACAATGTTTGCTATAGGCATGCCTTCTAATTGAGTTGATATTTCTTCTGCCATTTTAGTACCTCCTTAATTTTTGAAATCTTTCTTTTATAAATATTCACACATATGCTAGTAGCTTATTAACTACATTTAAATAGTATTTACTGTGAATTTATAAATTGTTGTAAAATCATTACTTACTCACCTCCTTATAAAAATTTAATTATATTTAATGCTATTTTAGCTATGTGTGCGCTATTAAAATATTTTTATTATTATATGTCTTGTACTTTTCTATTTTCATACCTCTCACATATCTTAAACTTAAGTAAGCACTAGTTCTATTAACTAATGCTTACTTAAAACAATATATATTTATTATATTTTTTAATTTCATCCTCAGATCTGTTTTCTTAAGACAATCATTGTAATATGTATTAATCGATATATTATTTTTCAAAGTTTGTTAATTAATTAGTACATATTTTAAACCATTCTATAAATCATCTAAAAAATCAATTGTTTTACTTTCCCTGTAAATATCTTTTCTTTTACTATTTATAGTTTACTCCAACTAATCGAAATCTTTCTATATATTTTTACAGAACTTTTACAGAATTTTTTAATAAACTTTTCAAAACTTCTTATATGGGAAAATAATTAGTACCATTTTTTTTATGGCAGCATTCTTTAAAGCCCTACATGTTACATCACAAAATCCCATTATTTCAGCGATTTTCAGCCAACCAAGCTTTCTATTGTTTCCAAAATACTTTAGCTCTATTACTCTTTTTTCATCATTACTTAAGCTTTCTAATGCATTGTCTACTTTTTCAACTTGAATCTCCTTACTTCGTTTTAGTTTCGTTAAAAATTTCAATTCTTTGTTTCTATGTTCTACTTCATTTTCTACCGAACTATTAAATGCATTAGTTTCCCCAGTCTTTTCTGAATATATTATAGACCCACACCCTCTATAATCATTTTCCAATTCTTCTATATCCAATTGAAGATTTTTCACTTCGTTTTTTAATGCAATATAATTCCATAACATTCCTTCTATTTTTGAATATAAATTCTTTATTTCTTCGCTTATCATAATCGTCCTCCTTTTTGTATAATGAATATAAAGTTTCTATTTTATAAATAATATTACATTTCATATCTTTATCAATGTGATTTATTAAATAATTCTAATCTTAAATTTGTTATATTTTCTGTGCCTTTTCCTTAATTTTTTCGTCATACTCTATTCTTATTCTCAATTGTTCATTATACCTTTCTAATATTCTATCTAATGCCTTCTCCGCTTTTTTAAAACTTATCTCTGCAATTATTGCTATAGCTTTTATTGTTGCAATCCTTTGTTTTTCTCTTTTTTCTATATAATTAATTGTTTCTTTACTCATATTCATTCCTCACATTAATATAATTTTTAAACTATAATACAAAAATACTTAATTCTATTAAATATAATGGTATTTACTCAACCTTTTTATTTCCTATCTTTTAAAAAAATTTTCATTTAACTTTAGCCAATAATATTGGTTTATCATATTACCATTTCCTTAATTAAACATAAATTCCCATTTAACTTTTCTTAATTAATTATTTGTTGCTTTTTACGTAACTAATGATTAAAAAAAATCCTCATTAGATCAGAAATTTTTAAAATTGTTACTATCTTCTGAATCTCAGCTTGTGTAAACTTCTCTGGTGATTTATTCAATCTAGTTGATAGTGTTTTTGTAGATATCCCCATTTCATTTGCTAATTTACCTATAGTATAATTATTTAATACCATTTGGGCCTTTAGCAATTTTACATTAACCATGCTTATCACCTCCAATCTTTAGTAACGTTTTCCGTAACTAAATACTATCATGTAGTATATTTCATGTCAATACGTTTTACGTAACTTTTTTTCTATCAAACGCGTTTTTTGTTGCGTATCAAGTAATTTATGATATAATATAAATAAATTGATTAATTTTTATTAGGGGTATATAAAATGAATATGAATGAAAAAATTAGAACTAGGCGTGAAGAATTAGGTTTTACTCTTCAACAAATTGGTGATTACTTAGGCGTTTCTAAAGCTACTATACAAAGATATGAGAGTGGAGAAATAAAAAACCTTAAATTAGAATCAATAGAAAAATTAGCTAATATATTAAAGGTTTCACCTTCATATCTTATGGGATGGGAAGAAAATACAAAAGAACAGTCTAATCAAATCGATACTATAGCTGCACATTTAGAAGGTAAAAATATAACACCTCAAAAAATGAAGTTATTAGAAAAATATATAGATGCTTTATTTGATGACGAAGAATAATTTTATGACATAAAGGTGGGGGAATTATATGACTTACGATAAATTACTTATTGAATCCGAAAACAATGGCTTAATTATTAAAGAAAAGCCACTTGCATATGGTTTCAAAGGATTATATAAGAATAAAAAAATAATTATAAACCAAAAAATAAATACATCTTCTGAAAAAAGATGTATTTTAGCTGAAGAACTTGGACATCACTATACGTCCTTTGGTAATATATTAGATCAATCAAATATAATCAATGTAAAACAAGAAAAACGTGCTAGAAATTGGGGATATGAAAAATTAGTAGGAATTGTATCTTTAATAAACGCATTTGAAGAAGGTATTAAAGGAAAACATGACCTAGCTGAATATCTAAATGTAACAGAAAAATTTTTAGAAGATGCTCTTAAACATTATAAAGAAAAGTATGGAATTTATTATGAAATAGATAATTATATAGTTTATTTTGAACCAAGCTTAACAGTACTAAAGATTTTTTGAATACTAAGCATTTTGGGCTATATAAAGTACTTTATATAGCCCTTTTTGAGTCTTTTATTCCAAAAGTTCTTTTATATCCTTATAAATTAAAGCAGCAGATATCCCACCATAATATCTTATTATATTATCAATAACCGTAATAGGTGCCTCAAATCCCCTATTTATAGTTTCATATATCCTTTCATATTCTTTTTCTATATCAATTTTATCTAACTCTATAAATTCTAGCTCTACATTATCTTTAACATCGCTGTCATTAATAAATTCCTTTAATTCTTCAAAAACTTCTCCTATATTTTTCGTTTTCTTATCTTCAATGGTTTTTGTACACCCTCCGCCACTGCATCCGCTGCAACTTTTATTTTCTCCACTGCCACAACCACTGCAAGAACTGTTTTTGTGACTGCATCCACAACCTTGAGAAATTTCTTTATATTTGAAGCCAAATATTTCAACTTTAATTTTATCGTTCATTATTATATATCCTTTCACCTAGCTAACTTTTTACTATTATATCACTTTTATCAGTATATTATCTATTTAAAAAGTTCAAATTTCAACATACATTATATAATAAAAATTCCTTATAATGCCCATACTATTTTGAGAATATAAAAAAGAAGGATGGTGAAAAACCTGCATAGCAGGGAAATTATGGATGTATGTAAATTAGACAATGAAAAATTAAAAGAACTCTCCTCCTATATAGATAATTTAGAAGAAAAGGAAGGTTCTCTTATAAATGTTCTTCACAAGGCACAAGACATATTTGGATATCTTCCTGAAGAATTACAAATATTTATTGCCAACAAGCTTGATATTACTGCTGCCAAAGTATTTGGTGTAGTCACTTTTTATTCATACTTCACTATGGAACCTAGAGGTAAGCACGTAATAAGCATATGTATGGGTACTGCCTGCTTTGTAAAGGGAGCAGAAAAGGTTTTAGAAGAATTTAGGAAGCAACTTAAAGTAAAAGATGGATTCTCCACAGAAGATGGACTATTCACCATAGATATTTTAAGATGTGTTGGTGCTTGCGGTCTTGCACCAGTAGTTGTAATTGATGGAATGGTTTATGGAAAAGTAAAGGTTGAAGACGTTGAAGGAATATTAAGTCAATATACTGTAGATTAAAATATTAAAACTTGATGTGGAGGTAAATATATGGATAAAATTAAATCCTTTGAAGAACTAACAGCTTTACGGGAAAAATTCAAAACTAAAGTTGAAAATCGTACCATTGAAAATGCAAATAAAAATATAAAAAAGAGCATACTTGTATGTGGTGGAACAGGATGTCATGCTTCAAAAAGTTTAGATGTAATCAAAGCATTAGAAAAGGAAATCAAAAATGCAGGTTTAGAAAATGAAGTTAATGTTGTTTCCACAGGCTGCTTTGGATTTTGTGAAAAAGGTCCTATCGTTAAAGTTGTACCTGATAACGTTTTTTACGTTGAAGTCACTGCTGAAAAAGCAAAGTTAATTGTATATGAACATATTTCAAAAAACATAATCGTTGATGAATTATTATATAAAGAGCCATCTTCAAACAATAAAATATCTAAACAAAGAGATATTCCATTTTATAAAAAACAAAAAAGAATTGCTCTTAGAAATTGTGGTCTTATAAACCCAGAAGATATTACTGAATACATAGCAATGAATGGTTATGAAGCTTTAGGTAAAGTTTTAACACAAATGACTCCTGATAGTGTAATTGATGAAATAAAGAAAAGTGGCCTTAGAGGCCGTGGTGGTGGTGGATTTCCTACAGGCATAAAATGGGAAATGACCAAAAAATCCAACTCTGATACAAAATTTATAATTTGTAATGCTGACGAAGGTGATCCTGGTGCCTTTATGGATAGAAGTATCTTAGAAGGAGATCCTAACGCTGTACTTGAAGCTATGGCTATTGCAGGTTACTGTATAGGTGCAAATAAAGGCTACATTTATATTAGAGCTGAATATCCTCTTGCAATAGGCAGATTAAGAATTGCCATAAAACAAGCTTATGATTTAGGTTTATTAGGTGACAATATTTTTGGCACTAATTTTTCCTTTCATATTGATTTAAAATATGGTGCTGGAGCTTTCATATGTGGTGAAGAAACTGCACTTATAAATTCCATAGAAGGTGGTCGTGGTGAGCCTACTGTAAAACCTCCTTTCCCTTCTCAGATAGGATTGTGGAAAAAGCCTACTAATATAAATAATGTAGAAACTTTAGCAAATATTTGTCCTATTATATTAAAGGGTTCTGAATGGTTTAGTTCTATAGGAACTGAAAAAAGTAAAGGAACTAAAGTTTTTGCATTGGCAGGTAAAATTAATAATGTTGGTCTCGTAGAAGTACCTATGGGAATAACTTTAAGAGAAATAATATTTGATTTGGGTGGAGGTATTCGAGGCGGCAAAAAATTTAAGGCCGTTCAAACTGGTGGACCTTCTGGAGGATGTATTCCTGCTG
This sequence comes from Clostridium drakei, assembly GCF_000633595.2. GTDB lineage: Bacteria > Bacillota > Clostridia > Clostridiales > Clostridiaceae > Clostridium_AM > Clostridium_AM drakei. The sequence goes on from NZ_JIBU02000023.1 coordinate 134,570, forward strand.
ATCACTTGGATATTCCTATTGATTATGAAAGTCTTACTGAAATAGGCTCCATGATGGGATCTGGGGGAATGATAGTAATGGATGAAGACGACTGCATGGTAAATATATCAAAATTTTATCTTCAATTTAGTGTAGATGAATCCTGTGGAAGATGTACTGCTTGCAGAATTGGAAATAAGAGACTTCTAGAAATTTTAGAGGATATCACTAAAGGAAAAGGTACCATGGAACATCTTGAAGGACTAAAAGATTTATCCTATGTAATAAAGGATTCATCTCTATGCGGCCTTGGCCAAACATCACCTAATCCAATTATAAGTACAATGAAATTTTTCTGGGATGAATATGTAGCTCATGTAAAAGATAAACGCTGTCCTGCCGGAGTTTGCACTGCACTTTTAAAATACAATATAGATCCAGAAAAATGTATTGGATGTACAGCTTGCACAAGAGTGTGTCCTACAGAAGCTATTTCTGGTGCAGTTAAGAAAACTCATGTAATAAATAAAGAAAAATGTATAAATTGTGGTGGCTGCAGTACTGTTTGTAAGTTTTCTGCTATTACAAAGCAATAATAACTTTAAGAAAGGAGTTTGTAAAAATGAAAATGGTAAATTTAACTATAAATGATGAAAAAGTATCAGTACCAGAGGGCACTACAATTTTAGATGCTGCAAAAAAAATAAATATAAACATACCTACTCTTTGCTACCTTGATCTTCACGATATAAAAATGGTAAATAGAACTTCTTCCTGTAGAGTTTGTCTTGTTGAAGTTGAAGGAAGACGTAACCTTGCACCTTCTTGCTCTACTGAAGCTTTTGAAGGCATGATTGTTAGAACCAATAGCCCTAGAGCAATAAAAGCAAGGCGTACTATGGTAGAACTTTTATTATCAGATCATCCTACTGACTGCCTTGTCTGTGAAAAGAATACACAATGTCAACTTCAATTAATTGCTGCTGAATTAGGTATAAGAAAAATAAAATATAAGGGTGCTATGTCCAATTATAAAAAAGATTCCTCCAGTGGCGCTATATATAGAAACCTGGATAAATGTATAATGTGCAGACGATGTGAAACTATGTGCAATGAAGTTCAAACCTGCCAAGTTTACTCTGCAGTAGATAGAGGCTTCGAAACTGTAATATCTCCTGCATTTGGTCGTCCTATGCTTGATACACAGTGTACATTTTGTGGTCAATGCGTATCTGTATGTCCAACTGCAGCTTTAACTGAAGTCAGTAATGTAGCTAAAGTGTGGGAAGTACTAGCTGACCCTGATAAATATGTAGTAGTTCAAACTGCCCCCGCTATAAGAGTTGCTTTAGGAGAAAAATTTGGAATGGAGCCTGGAACCATTGTAACTGGCAAAATGGTTGCAGCATTAAGAAGATTAGGTTTTGATAAGGTATGTGATACAGACTTTGCAGCAGATGTAACTATTTTAGAAGAAGCCCATGAATTTATAGATAGACTTCAAAATGGAGGAAGGCTTCCAATACTTACAAGCTGCTGCCCTAGCTGGGTTAAATTTATAGAACATCAATTTCCTGATCTTTTAGATATACCTTCAACTTGTAAGTCCCCACATATAATGTTTGGCACTTTAGCTAAAACATATATGGCAGAAAAATTAAATATTGATCCATCTAAAATTGTAGTAGTTTCAATTATGCCATGTGTTGCAAAAAAATATGAAATAAGCAGACCAGAACTTGAACACGAAGGCCATAAAAATGTTGATCTTGTAGTTACCACAAGAGAGCTTTCAGATATGATAATGGAGGCAGGAATAGATTTTAATAAACTTCCTGATGAAGATTTTGATAATCCACTTGGAGAATCCACAGGTGCCTCTGTAATATTTGGAACTACTGGCGGTGTAATTGAAGCAGCTCTTAGAACTGCCTACGAATGGATTACTGGAGAAACTTTAAAAGAAGTAGAATTTCATAGTGTAAGAGGTCTTGATGGACTTAAAGAAGCTAGTATTAACATTGATGGCAAAGATATACACATCGGGGTAGCTCACGGTCTTGGTAATGCAAGAAAACTTCTTGAAGAAATAGCATCTGGCGAATCAAAATATCATGCTATAGAAATAATGGCCTGTCCTGGAGGATGTATTGATGGAGGAGGGCAGCCATATCACTTCGGAGATTTAGACATTGTGAAAAAAAGAATGGAAGCTATATATAGAGAAGATAGAAATAAACCTATAAGGAAATCTCATGAAAACCCTGAAGTTCAAGCTCTATATAAAGAATTTATTGGAGAAGTAGGAGGTAAAAAAGCTCATGATCTTCTTCATACTCATTATACAAAAAGACAAAAGTTATAGCATAAGTGATATTTAAACTTGAAAGTTATAAATAGTTGAAAATTGACAATGTAAAGTTAACAGTTAAGAAACTCATCCTTTAACTGTCAACTATCAATTGTCAATTCTCAATTTTTATACGGATAGTTAAACATAAACATAATCATTCATTACTGGTTGTAAACCTTGCTCCTTAATTGCCTCATATACTTCATCTACAGACCTTGTATCCGCAATTTCAAACTGGTCATCACCCTTATCCTCTACTTCTTCAACATGACTTCCGATCCCAGTACTAACACCAGCTGAAATTTTAGTAGCTGCTAGTCCAATTACATTGTTACGAAATCTTTCACACTCTCTTGTTGAAATAGTAATACTTGCAAAAGGCATAAAGAGACGATATGCTGTAATCACCTGTAAAAGCTGAGGTTCATGAACATCCTTAGGATTTATTTTATCATTGTTTATAATTGGTCTTAGCCTCGGACAGGAAAAAGCAATTTCTGCATGTGGATATTTTCTTTGCAGAAGATACGCATGCATTCCTGTGGCAAAAGCATCCTTACGAAAATCATCTAGTCCAAGCAAAGCTGCAAAACCAACCCCACGCATGCCACCCTTTAAAGCTCTTTCCTGAGCATTAATTCTATATGGGAATATACGTTTATGCCCTGCTAAATGAAGAGTTTCATATTTATCTGAATTATATGTTTCTTGAAATACAGTAACAAAATCTGCACCACATTCATGAAGATATTCATATTCATCAGAATTCATTGGATATACTTCCAAACCAACCATCTTAAAATACTTACGTGCTATTTTGCATGCTTCTCCAATATATTTTACATCTGACATTTTTCTACTTTCTCCAGTAAGAATCAATATTTCTTCTAAACCTGTTTTAGCTATAGCCTGCATTTCTCTATCTATTTCTTCAGAATTCAATCTTGCACGTCGTATTTTATTGTGACAGTTAAATCCACAATAAATGCAGTAATTTTCACAGTAATTGGCAATATATATTGGAGTAAACATATAGACAGAATTGCCAAAATGCTTTCTTGTTTCCTCCTTTGCAAGTCTAGCCATTTCTTCTATAAATTTTTCAGCTGTAGGAGATAATAATGCTGCAAAATCTTCTGGTGTACGGTATTCATGCTGCAATGCTCTTTTTACATCTTGTGATGTATATTTATTGTAATCATAAGCATTCATACTATTTATGACTTGATTCATAACATTTGACTCCAGTACTTCCATTCCTGGCACATATTCCATATGATTTGTACGTTGTTCATCCATAAATCCATTCCTCCTATTCTGCCAAAAATCCAGTTAATGGCGAAGATGCAGATGCACCCTTATCCAATACACGTCCTAAACCAGAAAGATATGCTGCACGTCCTGCTTCAATTGCTTGCTTAAAAGCTCCTGCCATAACTGGAATATCACCAGCAGTTGCAATTGCAGTATTAGCCATAACAGCTGCAACACCCATTTCCATGGCTTCACAAGCTTGAGATGGACGTCCAATTCCTGCATCAACAATAATAGGAAGATCAATTTCATCTACAAGTATCTTTATAAAATCTTTTGAACTCAATCCTCTATTAGACCCAATTGGTGATGCCAAAGGCATAATACAAGCTGCTCCAGCGTTGTATAAATCACGAGCTACATTTAAATCCGCATGCATATATGGCATTACTACAAATCCTTCCTTTGCAAGAGTTTCTGTAGCCTTAATTGTTTCGTAATTATCTGGAAGTAAATATTTTGAATCATGAATTACTTCAATTTTTACAAAAGTTCCACATCCTAATTCTCTTGCTAGTCTTGCTATTCTAACTGCTTCCTCAGCATTTCTTGCACCTGATGTATTTGGCAGTAAAGTTACACTTTTAGGAATATAATCTAAAATATTCTCATTACCTTCAGTATTGGCACGTCTTACTGCTAAAGTAATTATCTCTGCACCAGCATTTTCTATTGCTGCCTTAATTAAATTTAAATTATATTTTCCTGAGCCTAAAATAAATCTAGATGAAAATTCATGTCCTCCGATTATTAATTTATCATTTTCCATTATTTACATTCTCCTTTAAACTTCTTCTATACCTAAAATTAATCTCAAAATCATATTAGCTTGATGCCCAGCACAAATAGTTACTCTAGGAGCCATTAAACCTCTTCCTGGTTCTGCATTACTTTTTCCATCTCCACATAAATAGAAATTGTTAAAAACTTTTCTGGTATTAATGAAATTGCTGCTTTCATAGCCTGCCAAACCAGATGCTGACACCAATTTAATTTCCGACTGCTTTTCTAATAAAGTATTTATTAGCATTGCTTTATATTCAGCCCTATCAAAGGCTTCACAAACAATAGAATCATTTTCAAATAAAAAAACAGCATTTTCTTCTGTAACTTTTATATTATCAATAGAAACTTTAATATAGGGGTTAATATCTTCAATTTCTGATTTTAACGCTTCTGTTTTTTTCATTCCCAAATGTCTTATTTTATACGCTTGTCTATTTAAATTACTTGGCTCTACTATATCAAAATCTACTAAATGAAGATGTCCTATGCCAGTTCTTGCAAGAGCCACTGCAACATTTGAACCTAGACCTCCAAGACCTGCAATTGCCACTCTTGCTCTCTTTACCTTTTCATGTACAAATGGTGTATGTCTAGCCATCATCAATGCTTCTAATTCATCTTCTGAAGGCATAATACCTTTTTCTATAAAAGATACACTATCTCCATCATTAAGCGTAATATCATTTTCTGTTTGAAATCCATTGTAAATCATAATAATATTAGAAACTTCTGAAAATAACTCTTTCCTTAATGAACATAATGAACAACATTTTATTGTTCTATTCTTTCCATTTACATAAATATTCATATTAACCTCCTCCTACAAAACCAACTACCTGGATAGAGTCACCATCTTCAATCTTTTTGTTAACATACTGAGATTTTGGTATTATATCACCATTTAATTCAACAGCAATTCTTATTAGTGAATAGCCTTCACTAATAAGAAGCTTGTCCAAAAATATATCATTAGTACAATTTATTTTTTTTTCATTTAGTTTTATCACATAATCACCTCTTTTGCATAAGCAAAAAAGTCACACGAAGAAACTACACCCATGGTGGTGTACCCCTTCGTGTGACTCTCACACTCTAAATTCTATTATTTTATTATGTTTTTTATTATATCACTCTAGTAAATTATGGTCAATTTAAATTTAATACAGCACAATTTATTAAATTTTTTATTATATTTTATGCTTTTTTGTGGATTATATCTTATAATAGTTTTATAACATTATATGATTGCTAAAAAGCCATCATTGAAAAAGGAGGTAACCATTCTGGTACAAAAGAGAAAAAACAACTCATCTAAAAAATCATTTTTTATACTAGTTATGCTAATTTTTATATTTTTAGGTTTAATAGGAAGACTTTTTTATATCATGCATATTAAGTCTCCAGTCTATAAAGCCAAAGCTTTAGATCAATGGACAAAGGATTATGAGATTCCTGCCAGAAGAGGTAGAATACTAGATCGTAATGGTATGGAAATAGCTGTGAGCATGAATGCCTATAGAGTTGATCTTGATATGGTTACATTAAGAGAAACTTTAATAAATAAAAAAATTACAATGGATCAACTCGCTGAAAAGTTATCACCTATACTAAATGTAACCACTGATAAAATATCTACTATTTTAAACAGAACTTTACCTAATGGAAAACCAATACAATCTGCTATTCTAGCTAGAGGTGTTGATAAACCTCAAGTAGATAAAATAAAGGATTTAAATATCAGAGGTCTTATTATATCTTCTGATTCAAAAAGATATTATCCAAATAATAATTTTTTAGCTGGAGTACTCGGTTATGTAAATTTAGAAGGCAATGGTGTTTCTGGTGTAGAACTAAACTATAATAAGGAATTATCAGGAACTCCTGGACGCACTACCTTTGAAGGAGATAGAAATACATCTCAATTGCCCTATGGTAATTCAGATTATAAGGCTCCTGTTAATGGTAAAGATGTTGTTTTAACTATTGATGAGAACATTCAATCCATAGCAGAAAAAGCTGCTCAAAAGGCTCTAACTGATAACAAGGCTAAATCAGTTACCATAACTGTGATGGATCCTAAAACCGGTGAAATATTAGCCATGGTAAACAAACCAGATTTTGATCCAAACAATCCAGGAAAAGATTCAAAAGGGAATCCTGTAAAATCCGTGGGTGATGCTGTAAAAAACATTGCTGTACAAAGTGCTTTTGAACCTGGTTCTATATTTAAGGTAATTACTTCCTATGCAGCAATGAAAGAAAATGTAGCAAATGAAAATAGTTCATTTTATTGTAATGGCAGTGTGCAAGTGGATAAGCATCCTATTAACTGCTGGGATTTAAATGGTCATGGAGCAGAAAGTTTTGTTGACATAATTAAGAACTCCTGTAATGTAGGATTTGTCCAATTAGGACTTCAGTTAGGAAAAGGACGTTTAGGATACTATGTTTCTTTATTTGGATTTGGTCAAAAAACAGGTATTGATTTACCTGGAGAGTCTACTGGTATAGTTAAGAACCCTGAAAAATTAACTAATGTTGACTTGGCTACTTTAGCTTTTGGACAAGGTCTTTCAGTTACTGCCGTCCAATATTTAGCTGCTTTTAATTCTGTAGCAAATGGTGGTACTTGGATAAAACCTCATATTATGAAGCAAATAACTCATTCAGATGAAAACAATAATCCTGTAGTAGATAAAACCTTTACTGACCTTGGTAAAAAGTCAATTCTTGATTCTAATACTGCTGCTACTTTAAGAACTTATTTAGAAAAAGTAGTAAGTGAACGTAGTGGAGTTGGACATAATGCTTTTATTGAAGGCTATCATATTGCAGGTAAAACTGGAACTGCTCAAAAAGCAAATCCAAAAGGCGGTGGCTACGAAACTGATAAGTATTTTTCTTCTTTTGCTGGTATGGCACCTGTAGATGATCCTAAAATTACTTTACTAGTTTCAGTAGATGAACCTGACCCATCAAACTATTATGGCAGTCAAGTATCTGCACCAGTAGCTAAAGATCTTTTTAGCCAAATATTTAATTATATGATAATGAAAGGTCAATTATCACTGGATAAACCTGCTAACTAGTATATAAAAAGGGACTATTCTTAATATCACATAAAATGTGTTTATAAGATAGTCCCTTAATATTTAAATTAAATTCCAAATGAAATTTTATTTTTGACCAGAAACTAATTTAGCTACATCTGAAAAGAATTTACTTTCATTTTCTGGTAACCAAACTTTATCCTTTACCACAAATTTAAAAGTTTTTTCTTTAGCTTCTGATGGCTTGGTATTTTTTAATTCTGTTATTAAATTTTTGACAAAAGCATCTGTTAATTTTGTTTTAAGCTCTTTTTCATCTGTTATTCCTGAATTTTCAAATTCAGCAATAGCAGCCTTTGCAGCTTTCATAGAAATTGCTTCTAAATCAAAATAAGTTGATTTCAATTTTACATCAGCAGTTTTGTCATTTTGCGAAGCAACTTGTGCAGTTACTGTAACCTTTTTAAAGTCATCCATAATAGCATTGTAAATTGCATTCACCTGTGCATCTGTAATATTTAATCCTTGAGTTGTAAAAGTGCTTTTTATTTCTTTAAGAAACCCATTTTTTTCAGCCTTTACAGCATCATTAATTTCATTTTGAGATACTCCAATTTTTGATACACCACTTTGATCTCCTTTAATAGCAAATTCAACCAAAGTTTTCGCAGTTTCATCAGGACCTACCTTAGGCTTACATCCCATTAGCATTAAAGGAATCATTAGCAAACTCATGCATATTGCTAAATTTCTTTTTAAGTTTTTCATATTTACCCCCTGTAAATTATATATATTTTATTGCTATGTGAATATACCACATAATGTATATTTCGTCAATATTTTCTCAAACTTTACACATTTTTATGTAAATTTTATCATTATTTTCAGTATTAGATTTAATTTTAATCATTTATATATTAAAATACATTAAAATAGTACTTTTATATGTTAACATATGTATAATTTACTCATTAATAACTTAATTATTATAGGGAACAATAATTATAAATTTTTAAACATTTACTATGCAAAGGTGATATTTATGATTGTAGACAAAGTTAGATTAACTTCCCCTTATGCCGAAAATATAATAGTAAAATCACTAATAACTAATAATCTTATAAATAAAGATACCGCCATAATATGCTTAGGTACAAATGATTGTATAGAGGATCTAATTGGCCCCTTTACAGGTACTCTTATTGAAGAAAACAAAAAAAATTTAAATATTAAAGTATATGGTACATTAGATTTTCCCATTAATTCTCTAAATATTAAAAGTAAACTTACTCATATAGAGAAAAAGGAAAAGCATATTTTAACTGTAGATTCTATTTTATCCCTTAAAGATGACGTTGGAATGATATTATTAAAAAATGGCGGCATAAATCCAGGTTCTGCTTTAGGTAAAAATATGCCTTCAGTAGGTCACAGCAGTATTATGTGCAGCGTATCAGAAAAACTTCAATATCTGCTGCTTAATAAAAAGGTAAGCTTTAATGATATTTATAAATTTTCCAAGATTGTTTGTAATTCTATAATTAGGGCAAAAAACTTTGTCAATTAAAATAGAGAAGTTTAAGTTAACTCCTCTATTCTACTTATAATATTTCCAAAGCCTTTTCATACTGCTTTCTCAATATATTTTTGTCATCCTCAGAAGCAAAAGAAGCTTCTATTCCATTCTTTATTACCTTCTTTATATCTTCTAAAGTAAAATTTTGTTCTTTAACTAAATGATTAAACTCATTATTTAGAGATACATTAGAAACTGTCATATTGTCTGTATTTACCGTTACCACCAATCCTTCATCCAAATATTTTTTTATAGGATGAAATTCATAGGCTTTAACAGCTTTAGTATCAATATTACTTGTTATACACATTTCTAAAGGTATTTGTTTATCTTTTAAATATTCAACTATTTTTTCATCCTTAAAAGCATATACTCCATGTCCTATTCTTTCTGCATGAAGAATTTCAATTGACTTTATTATATTCTTCTCTATGCCTGTTTCTCCTGCATGTATTGTACAATGAAATCCATATTTTTGTGCTAAATCAAAAGCTTCCTTGTGAATTTCTGGAGGAAAATCATGCTCATTACCTGCTAAATCTACTGCTACTACTCCTTTTCCTAAAAATTTCTTACCTATTTCAACTAAACGCTTACTGCTTTCTACAGATTCATGCCTCATAGCACATAAAATCAGATTGGACATAACTCCATACTTTTTTCTTCCATCTTCCATAGCTTCAATAGCAGCTTCTATAACTTCCTCTGCTTTAAGTCCTTTTTGCATATGGTTAAAAGGAGCAAATCTTATTTCTATGTATCTTACATTATCTTTTGAAACATCTTCTAAGAGTTCACTAGTTATTCTATATATATTTTTTTTATTTTGCATAACTTTAATTGGTAATTCAAACTTATCCAGATAATCTTTTAAAGAATTGCATTCTCCAAAGACCTTTACATACTTCTCAAATTCTTTTAATTCTTTAGTTGGAATATCTATATTCTCCTTCACAGCAATGTCAATTATAGTTTGCGGTCTTAAACTTCCATCTAAATGACAGTGAAGATCTACCTTAGGGAGATTTTTAATTATTTTATTATAATCCATTTTAGTTCACCTCTTTCTAATATAATAACATTTATAATATAACAATTCTATAAAAGACGTCTAACTCTAAGTTATAAATATACAAATTAACGCGTTGTGCTAGATTTGATATTCTTAAATATTGAATTCTTTAGCTAATGAAACTTTAAAGCAAAATAAGTTTTTTTAGAAACACAATGCATTAAATTATAATAATAATATTGCTATAAATTACAGCAATATGCTATACTTAATTATAAATTACAGAAATTTAAGATTTCAATTTATATTTTCATTAATATAATATTTAAAAATAAAGGCATATAGTGTATAAACTTATCCAGGGTTTAGCCAACCTATGTACATTTAGAATTCTAACGAATTAAGTTGAAAGAATTCTAGTATACACAATATAAGAATTCTTGTCTAGTTAAAGATCAAGAATTCCAGCAGATCTCCTCTTTTATAAAGAGCGTAGGTATGCTTGTTGTTGGTACTATTAGATAAGCAAGATACATACTATATGTCTTTTTGTCATTTTTTAAGAGGAGTGAGTAGTATATGTTTCTTATGATTGATAACTATGATTCATTTGTATATAACCTGGTAAGATATTTAGAAGAATTAAAAGAAAATGTTATGGTCTACAGGAATGATAAATTAACATTGGAAGATGTAGAAAAAATGCACCCCAAAGGAATTATAATTTCTCCAGGACCTAAATCTCCTGAGCAATCAGGTATTTGTATAGATATAATCAAAAAATTTAGTAATAAAATTCCTATTTTAGGTATATGTCTTGGTCATCAATGTATTGGTTATGCTTTTGGCGCTAATATAATAAAAGGAAAAGAACCTGTACACGGAAAAGTATTCAAAGTGAATCATAAAAATACAGGAATATTTAAAGGTCTTAAAAATCCAGTTGGTGTTACAAGATATCATTCATTGATAATAGAAAAGGAAACACTTCCAAAATGTCTTAATATAACCTGTGAAACTACTGATGGAGTCATAATGGGTATAAGACATAAAGAATATCTTGTTGAAGGGGTACAATTTCATCCTGAAGCAGAATTAACAGAATGCGGACATGAAATGCTTAAGAATTTTATAGAAGAAGCAAAAAAGTTTACTAGGAGGTAATTATATGGATTTTTTGATTGAAGAAATACAAACAGATTTAGATGCTTTTGATATTTACTCATTATTTAAGGATGATAAAACAGTTACCCTTTTGGATAGTGGTATGGGGGCAGAAAACTTGGGAAGATACTCCTTTATAGGACTAAATTCCTTTACTAATTTTAAATATCAAGATAATATTTGTATTATAAATGGTAAAAAGTTTTATGGGGAGCCTTTTCAAGAGCTTAATAAACTTATTAACAAATATAAAATTGAAAACAATACCAAATTTCCATATGTAGCAGGTTCTATGGGTTATTTCTCCTATGACTTAGGAAGAACTATAGAGGATATTCCTATAATAGCTGAGGAAGAAGTAAAAATACCTGATTGTTATTTTTACTTTTATGACAATGCAGTGATAGTAGATAACTTAAAAAAGCGAACTTATATCACTGCCATTGGCATATTAAGATCAAAAAAAGACAGCATAAATAAAATAAAACATAAAATATTAAGTGGAAACAAGATCGAATATAGTGAAATACTTAGAAACAATACAAATTTTACATCAAACTTTATAAAAGACAAATACATAAAGACTATAGAAAAGGTTAAACATTTTATAAAAAGTGGAGATATTTACATTACTAACTTAACTCAAAGATTTTGTTGTGAAACAAAAAAAGAGCCCTATGAGATATACAAAGACTTAAGATACATAAATCCAGCACCTTTTGCTGCACTAATAAATGTTGAAGATTTCACTTTAATATCTTCTTCACCAGAGAGATTTTTAAAAATAAAAAATAACATTGTTGAAACAAGACCTATTAAAGGTACAAGACCTAGAGGTAAAAATGAGGATGAAGATTTAAAAAATAGACAAGAACTTATAAATAGTGAAAAAGATAAATCTGAGTTATTAATGATTGTAGATTTAGAGAGAAATGATTTAAGCAAAGTATGTAAACCTTACTCTGTAAAAGTAACAGAACTTTTTAAATTAGAAGAATACAGTACCGTATTCCATTTAGTATCAACTATTACAGGTGAATTAAAAGATGAATGCACATCAATAGACTGCATAAAAGCATGTTTTCCTGGTGGTTCTATAACTGGTGCACCTAAGGTTAGATCTATGGAAGTAATTGAAAAATTAGAACCTACTAAAAGAAATATTTACACAGGATGTATAGGATACTTAGGCTTTGACGGTAATGCAGATTTAAATATAGTTATAAGAACTATACTTATGAAAGGTAAAAAAGCGTATCTAGGGGTTGGTGGTGGAATCACTTGGGAATCTGAAGCTCAAGCAGAATATGACGAGACACTAGATAAGGCTAAAGCCTTAATGAAAGTGCTATAAAGGAGAGTTTTAATTATGATGCTTTTAAATGGAGAAATAATAAAAGATGATAAAATTTTTTTAGATAGTGGTTTTTATTTTGGAAGAGGACTTTTTGAAACTATGTTCGTAAACAACATACCACTCTTTCTTCAAGATCATTTATGTAGGATAAATGAAGGTCTTTCTATTATAGGAATAAATAAAAAAATTACTAAACATGAAGTTATGGATGCTGTAAAAAAGCTTCAGTGCAATAATTGTGTGTTAAAGCTAATGGTCTCAGAAAAAAATATATTGTTTAATACTAGAAAAAATAATTATACTGAAGAACAGTACAAGAAAGGTTTTAAAGTTAAAATAAGCTCTGTTAAAAGAAACGAGTCTTCTAAACTTACATATTTAAAATCTTTGAATCATTTAGAAAATATATTAGAACACGAAAAATGTATTGATGAAGGATATAATGAGGTATTGTTTTTCAATACTGATGATAAACTAGCTGAAGGAAGTGTTTCTAATGTGTTTTTTATAAAAAATGAAAAAATATATACTCCATCTAAAAAATGTGGATTACTTAAAGGTGTAGTAAGAAAATTTATAATAAATAATTTTGATATTACTGAAGGCGAATTCAGTAAGGAAGATTTAATATCTGCAGATAGCATTTTTTTAACTAATAGCGTTATGGGAGTAATGAAGGTGTCTAATATTTACAATAAAAGCTTTAATGAATATAACATGATTAAGAAAATAAGAATAGCTTATCAAGAGGAATTGACAAAACACTAAATAAACAAGGTTATATGCAAAAACTAGTCTATATCTTATTTTACCAAGCAATTTAAGATATAGACTTTACTTTATAAAATACAAATACCACTATATGCACTTAGCCTATAGCGGTATATTATCTGGCGGAAAGATAGGGATTCGAACCCTAGGTACGGTCACCCGTACGCCGGTTTTCAAGACCGGTGCCTTAAACCAACTCGACCATCTTTCCAAAGAACAGTTATAATTATATCAACCATATTATCAAATGTCAACACTTTTTTATTTTTTTATTTAATAAGAAATTTAGTGTAGAAAACATTAATAATGAAACTGTCACATTAAGAATAGATATTACAAAACCTTCTGCTAAGTTAAAATTTATAAAGTAACATATTTTATATAAATTTCTTAATGTGACAAGCCTATTTACATTCTAATTTCTCCACAAATTACATATTTAAAATAGCAATTCTTTTAATTTATATTTTAAAAATCTTTTCCAAACTCTTCTATTAAATAGTAACTTGATTTAATACCACGAATAAATACACATTTATCTATATTCTCATTAGGTGCATGATTTTTTTGATCTGCATTTGCATAAGGTATTGTTAATGTTGGCTTCTTTAAAATATCAGTCCACACAAAATTAGGTACAGCTCCAGCCATAACTGGCTCAACAATTACTTCTTCATTTGACGCAGATTTTAATGCTTTTATGGCTGAAGGTATATATGGACAATTTGAATCTGTCATAGTTGGCGAATATACTGAAAAATCTTTTATTGTTGCAAATGGTGAAGATTCTTCCACAATCCTTTTTATACTAGATAAAATTTCATTAGGATTTTGATTTCCAACTAATCGTATGTCAAATTTTGCAACAGCTTCATTAGGTATAATATTTTTAGTCCCTTCCCCTGTATATCCTGAATTAATTCCCGAAATGTTAAATGTTGGTTTAAACATAAGCAAATTATAATATTCTTGTTTGCTAAATTTAATGTTAGAAACACCAAATCTCTTTTCAACAATTGATTTATCATATGGTATTTCCTCTATCCATTTTTTCTGTAATTCAGTTGGTTTAATAACACCATCATAAAAATGTGGAATATTAACATAATCTTTATCAAACGAATACAACTTGTTAATAATTTTATTCAATATCATAATTGGATTTTCAATAATATTTCCAGCATTTCCAGAATGATTATCAAATTCTCCTGTTTTTACTCTAATTTCAAAACAAATTAAGCCTCTGTTTCCTAACCTCAAAACAGGTCGTCCAGATTCATGCATTGATCCATCAATAACAACTACAAGATCTGTATCTAAATGACTATCAGCATATTCTTTTACAACATCAGCTAGATGAGCACTTCCTTGTTCTTCTTCACCTTCAATAAGAAACTTTATATTAAAAGGAAACTCTCCATGTAATTTTAAGTAACTGTATATACCAAAAATTTGTGCAATTAACTGTCCTTTGTTATCACCAATTCCACGTGCATAAAATTTACCATCTTTTTCTGTAAGTTTAAATGGATCAGTATTCCACTTTTCAACTGGATCTGGAGACATTACATCATAATGTCCATAAAATAATACAGTAAATAGATTTTTTCCAGGTATACTTGCATATATTGATGGATATCCTTTTGTCTTCAAAATTTCAGTTTCCACATTTAATAGATCCTTAAAAAGTGATTCAACATATTCTATAGTATCTTGTATGCCTTCACCAGTAGAACTAATGCCTTTTTTCTCAATTAATTCTTTTAGACCTTTTTTAAAACAATCAAAATTTTCAGAAACAAATTCATTAATATCAGTCAATGTTAACATCTCCTTCGTTAAACTTTTCTATAAATATTAAACATACTTATGGTAAATAGTTATCATATAAAGCTTAGAATAGCTCTTACTAAAAGCATAACCATTACTGCATCAATTATTGGAATTAAAAGGAGTAGTGTATGCCACTTTTTATTAACTTTTGAAACGATAACATTTCTAACATAATTGCTAACTAAAGTTCCCATAACAATAGTAGCAGGAAAAAGGATTGTTGCCTGTTTAGCATTGATAACACCCGTAGCATATAAATTTGCTGTTGCTGCTGCTCCTGCAGCCTTTGCAAAGAATGCTGCAATTAATGCTATCATAGCTTGTCCTGGTAACCCAAATATCACCATTATAGGACTAAGCAATTTACCTATTATATCCATTAATCCAGTCAATTGGCAAAATTGAATTATTACATAACCTAGTACCATTGCAGGTGTAATTATTTCTACTCCAATATAAAAACCTTTTTTAGAACCTTCCATAAATGCTTCTATAACACCTTTTTTAACAATAACTTTATCAGAATTTTGCTGAATGCTAGCTTGCTGTGACATTTTCAATTCTCCTTTCATTATTCTTTTTAGAATCATATTTTAATATAACTCTCACAATATTTGCACCTAATATTTTTACAATAATTTCAACTGCAAATATTACTCCAATTGACAATTTTGAAATAGGGACTAATGGAGCTCCACAAGTAATTGTGTTTACAATTACAGCCGATGCTGCAATTTGATAAGATACAAAAATTGTTCGTTCATCATCTGTAATTAAGTTCTCCTCTGCTAACTCTTTTGTAAGTACAGCAGCAACATCTGTGCTAGTAAATGAACTTACAAAAACTAATCCTGCTGATCCTGGAATTCCAAGCAATGGTTTAAGTAATGGTGTAAATACCTTTTCTGCAGCTTTTAATGCGCCTAAAGATTCAGCCACATTAATAAGCCCCATTGCAAACATGACTGTAGGTATAAGTGTTAATGCAAATAAAAATCCCTCTTTAACACCAGTACCTTTACTACCATGAAAATCTATCTTTCCAGCTATCACTCCAAAACTTCCAGTAAGATTGTTAAAATCTAAAGCTTTAAGTGGTCCTTTAACACCACTTAGTGCTCCAGAAAACATAATTATGAGAATTATTAACGATAACCATCCTTTTAAGGATACTTTTTTATTTTCATCAGACATTTTAATCCCCCTCTTATAAGTGCAAATCTATACCAAATCTTCCTTCAAATCCATTACACAAGCGGCTATAAGTTTTGCTCTTTCAAATAATGATTCTACTACAGCATATTCTCTAGAAGTATGATTCCATTCACCTTTAACACCTATAGCACATACTGTTGGAACTCCACTAATAACAATATTAGCTGCATCTGAACCTCCTCCTGTTGTTTTATCATACACTTCTCCAAACCCTGCTTCTATAGAAGTATTTTTAATAAGTTCAAATAATTTCTTGACACCATCAGTAGTTTCCATAGGAGGCATAGAACTTTTAACTGTTAGCTTACTTTTTGTACCTTCTATATATACTTTGTTTGCAATTTCTTCTAATTTTTTTATAATCTCTGATCGTTTGTCGACTTCTTTATACCTTACATCAATTTCTGCCTTAGCATAATCAGGAATTGCATTTGGTACAGTACCAGCTTGTAAAGTTCCTACATTAAATGTAGTCCCCCCTTCCCAATCAGTTAAGTTCTGTATATCAATTACTTTATGAGCAATTTCTTCTATTGCACTTCTTCCTTTTTCCGGTGCATTACCTGCATGGGCAGAAACCCCTTCCACTTCTAAATCGCATTGAAGAACACCTTTACGTCCTACTATAACTCCATTATCAACGAATCCAGTCTCAAAGTTAAAAGCAGCTGTAAACCCCTTAGCTTCATTAATAAATAGTTCAGCTCCTTTAGAATTACAGTGACCAGTTTCTTCATCACCAGAAATAATTACCTTTATAGGCCTCTCATTATATCCAACTGAATTTAAAGCTTTAATAGCATAAATAGCAGTAACAATACCACCTTTCATATCCAGAACTCCTGGTCCATAAGCTTTACCTTCTTTAATTCTAAAAACATTATTTTTTGTAATACCTTTTTTAAAAACAGTATCCATATGTCCAGATAAAAGAATTCCTTTTTTCAATCTCTCTGTTCCTATTTCTGCTACAACAGAGTTTCCTGCATATTTATACTCAACTATTTTTGTATTCATTCCCATATCTTCAAGTATCTTTTTCAATTTGACTGCTAAATTATCTACTAAATCTTTAGTTCTACTATCACTTTCTGTGTTTACAAGTTCTTCCCATAAAGCCAACATTTCGTTTCTATGTAAGTCTATAAATTCAAAAGCCTTCTTTTTTTGATCCAATATCATTTACTTCCTCCATTCACAATCTTTTTATAAAAATAGATCTTAATATTAACAAAGATAAACCAATAATCTTTATTTTAAAGTAATATATACCAAAATAGCTATTTAGGTTAACATAATTATACTAAATATGATTTTGACTGTATATTGTCATTAACTTGTCATTAATAGAAATACATTTTTTATTAAAAAAATTCAGACATATTGTAAATCATAATAAAATGTTATTTAGCTAATCTAAATACATATTTTATTGCAAAAAAATAAATAACTTTTAAACTAATAATATTTATTAATTTAAAAGTTAAAAACAAATTATTTTAATAAATTTAAACCTCAATAAAAAAGTAATTTAATTAATCTACTAGGTCTACCTATATCAGATATTATTTTTTTGCCAATAACTTTAGCAAAACCATTTTGTTCTAATTTATTAATTATTCTATATATGGTTCTTGGTGTAGTACCAAAATATTCAGCCAATTCATGAGAAGTAAAGCAATCTTTTTTTTGCCGTTGTACAATATTATATAATTTGAATATTGTATTTACACTTATTTCACATTTTTCTGCAATGTTTAAAAACTTTTCATCAATTTTATTCGAATCTGTCTTAGTCATAGATTTTTTTAAATAATCTATTGGTCCAACTATCGTCTTAGAATCATATAAAATAAACGTTTTATTCCCACCATATTTTTTAGCTTTTAATAGGCCTAAATTAGCATGATATCTAGCTTCCCTTGCCGTTTTGCCATACCCTATACCCACACTTATTTTACTTAAAGTATTTTGATTTACCATTTCAAATATATCAAATTTTTGAAGATTTTCTGTTTCTATGTCCAAAATTTTCTTTGTAGAAAACAGCATAAAGCCTCTAAAATTGACTTCTTGTACTGCAGCTTCAATTTTCTTAGCAAATATATAAACTTGCTTAGAAACCTCCATATTTTCTAGAATTATTTGATACTCATCTTTATTGATTATAGACTCTTCATCTGGTAGGTCTATTTCTAAAGAAATAACAACTATTTGACTATATTCATTAACCTGTATGCAATGTTTTAATTGAAGTTTTAATAAAGTATTTTTTATAACATCTCTTGTAGGTTGAAACAAAAAACATGGAATATTATCATTAGAAAGTTTTTCATAAATATTTGATATTGCTGTGAAACAGCAAGAAACTTTTTTTTCATAAAAATTTTTCTTATGAAAAAAATATACATCTTCCGTATAGTTATTCCCTTGAAATATATACTTAGGGCAAATATGTATACTTTTATCTATATTTAATTCAAGTTCTTCATAAACTTCATCTACTAAATCCTTATCATAACTATCAATACTAATGTTAAAAATATCATATCCTTTATTCAAAGCTTGTAATAACATTTTTAAAAGAGAACCAGAATCTTTGTACACATAATCTGAAACAATATCATTAAACATTTTAGCACTAAACCATTTAAAAACAAGTTCTCCTGTAAATAATAAAGCATCTATTGACTTTCTATTATTTTTAACATATTTTAATACATCATTTGTTTCTGAATAATCCCAGTATTCCATATATTCTGCTCTAATTTCATTAAAATTATTTTTTAGTTCAGTTTTAATCTTTCGAAAACGAAGTGGATGACCTATAACCAATAATTTCATAGTTCCAATTCTCCTTTTAGAATATAACCTTTGTAAAAAATTTCTATAGAGTTAATTTTTATTTTTTTATCATATTTTCATAGCTGAAGACATAATAGCCACTCCATAAGCTTTAGTATTTAAAACCTTTTTTATGTTATCTTCTTTTATCCCACCTATTGCTATAACTGGTATAGTAACACTTTTACATATTTTTTCTAAAAACTCTATTCCTCTTCCCTTTAATCCTAATTTACAATCCGTTTCAAATATGTGACCTGCTATTAAATAATTCGCACCAAGCTTTTCTGCTTCCACTGCTTCTTCTTCTCTATGAACAGACACCCCTATAGCAATTTTTTTTAAAATATTCTCATTCCCCTTCATATTTTTAAAATTTTGAAATCCTGTGTGAAACCCATAAGCATTTATATCTAAAGCTACTTTAATATTCCCATTAATAATTAAAGGGATATTATACTTATCTGTTATAATTTTAATTTTTTCACCTAAATGTTTTAACATTTCATAGTCTAAATCTTTTTCCCTTAATATAACAGCATCTGCACCTTTAAATACACATTTTTCTATTACTTCACAAAGATTGCTATTTTTATCTATTAAACGCCTATTTGTAACTACATATATCTTTTTATTTTCCTTTAAATTAAACAAAGTTCATCCACCACTTTTCATTAAAATTTCTTTAATCTTCAGAATGTTTCATGCAATAATCACAATATTTATCATATATTTTTAATATTACTTAAATACTAGGAATTTTCTACATTTTTAGGCTCTTAAATTATTTCTGTTTTATGCCATTTAATAATAAGTCACAATACTTTTCTATAGTTTCATTTATAGATTTTTCATGCTTTTTATATGTTATATACCCTTTAGAAAATTCTGCTTCTGGTATATTTAACTTTTCCATAATAAAATCTCTCAAAAGTACCATATTCCTAAATATATAGAAAACTAGAATGCTTTTATCTAAATCCTTACGTATCAACTTTTTATTTTGAAACACATCTACTATATCTATAAATTCTTTGCGTTTCATTGGCAAATATGATTTAAATTGTTCACTTTTGCAAGCACGAAAAATAAAATTAGCATAATTGTAATACATAAAATCAAATTGCAACACATGAAGAACAAGTTTTTTTGCTATCAATATAGAGTCTAAATGCTCTTCCTCAGCTTCAAAATCAGTTATATAATCTAATTGTTTCTTTATAGTATAGTCAATAAGAAAAATATATAAATCTGTTTTATTATCAAAATATCTGTAAAAACTTCCTTTAGCAACTTCCAAATTATTTATAATTCTATTTAAAGAAGCCGAATCAAAATCATGACTTGCAAATTCTCCAATAGATACTCGTATAATTTCCTCCTGTCTTTCCTGCGGCAAATTAAAAAAAGTTTTATTTGGCAACATTACCACTCCTAATTTCATAGTTAATATAATTTAATCAATGAATTTCTCATCATATCAATAACAATTATAACATTTATGAAAAAGTTTTCTAGTATTGACACTAAAAATCATAATGGTATAATTTTTATATTGACCATGTAGTCGCGACCTATCATTCTCATATTAGGAGGTTTATTATGTCAAATAAAATTCTTAGCATTATAAAAAATAAAATATATGATTCTTCAACTAAAAGAAATTTATCTATCATATTTCTATCTACTGTAGCAATTTTAATTA
This sequence comes from Clostridium drakei, assembly GCF_000633595.2. Taxonomy (GTDB): domain Bacteria; phylum Bacillota; class Clostridia; order Clostridiales; family Clostridiaceae; genus Clostridium_AM; species Clostridium_AM drakei. The sequence goes on from NZ_JIBU02000023.1 coordinate 155,529, forward strand.
TTGTTGCATTAGCAGCATATTTTACAGTTTTTTCAAAGAATAATGAAAAAGAAACTGCTATCAAAAGTTATCCAGTAAAAATTATGGAAATTAAAAGTGGAAGTTATCCTATGTCATTACAATATCAAGGGTTAACTGGAGGCAGTGAAGTTAGAAAGCTTTCTTTTAAAAGTTCAGCCAAAATTTCAAAAATATATGTATCTAAAGGTCAACATGTAAAAAAAGGTGACAAGCTAGTAGATCTAGATAAAAGTGATCTTAATTTTGCAGCAGAAGCTGCTAATGCTCAAGTAGCTTCTGCTGCTGCACAATATGATAAAGCTGTAAATGGTACGCAGCAGGAAGATATAAACAAAGCGCAAATAGCAGTTAAAAATGCACAGAACAGTAATAATTATTACAAAGATTTGTATAATAAAAATCTTAAATTAAGTGAATCTGGTGCCATTTCAAAACAGCAATTACAAGATGTTAAATTGCAATTGGATAATTCTCAGAATGCTTTAAATAGTGCTGAGCAGAGTCTTCAACAACTGCAAAATGGATCTAGACCAGAAGATAAACAGGCAACTTTAGGCCAGCTAAATGAAGCAAAAGCAGCTTATGAATCAAAAGAAAATATGCTAAGTGATGCATCTATGACTGCCAATATGGATGGATATGTTGTTGATGTACTAGGTAAAGAAGGAGAAATGCAGCAAGCTGGCAGTCCTGTAATATTGTTTAGAAGTGAAAAACAAGTTATTACAGTAGGTCTATCAGAAGATGATGTAAAGAAAGTAAAAGTTGGAACAAAAGCACAAGTAAATATTGGCGATGATAAAGCAAAAGGAGAAATTATAAATATAGTTCAATTAGCAGACAGTAAATCTGGAACATATAGTGCTGAAATTAACCTTTCTACTCCAATAGATACTAGTAAATATTATGTAGGTGAAACTTCTACAGTATACATAGACATGGGTCAAGCAAATTCTATATCTATTCCAATTAACTGCGTTTTAAATGATGGAGAAGATTATGTTTATGTAGTTCAAAATGGACATGCTGTTAAAAAAAATATAACTTTAGAAGATAACAACGAAGATAAAGTTTCAGTAGAAGGTTTGAAAGATGGAGATAAAATTATAATTGAAGGAATGAAAAATATAAAATCAGGGTACAAAGTTATAATTAAGTAAAAAGGAGATATATAATATGGGATTAATTAAAGCAGCTATAAAAAATAAAAAAATTGTATTATTTTTAGTAGCTATAATTATAGTCAGTGGCTTTTACTGTTATAGTAGCATTTCAAAACAGGAAACCCCAGATGTTGAATCTCCAGCAGCTATGATTACTACAGTTTATCCAGGTGCTTCACCTAGTGACATAGAAAAATTAGTTACTAAAAAAGTTGAACAGAAAGCTGAGGAAGTTGATGGATGTGACTATGTACAATCTTATTCAGAAAGTAATGCATCGATAGTTATCATTAATTTGAACAATGACGCTGATGAAGATAAGTCATGGAAAGATTTAAGAGATAAAATAAAAGATTTAAAATCCGAACTTCCTAGCGGATGTAATGATAGTGAAATTAATACTAATCTTACAGAAACAGCTGGCACAATAATAAGTATATCAGGTAATAATTACTCTTATCAACAATTAGGAGATTATGCTGATGATATAAAGAAGCAACTTCGCGATACTAATGGTGTTTCTAGAATAGATGTAAAAGGCAAACAGGATAGACAAGTAAATGTCCAAATAGATTGGAACAAGATAAATAAATATGAAATATCTATAAAAGATATATGTACTATACTGAGTGCACAAAATATAGACATACCATCAGGATCTTTAAATCTTGCTACAAGTAAAATAAAGGTAAATACACCAGGTATGTTTAGTTCATTGCATGATATAGAAAATACTGTCATAGGAATTTCCAGTAGTACTGGTGAAACTTTAAGAATTAAGGACATAGCAAAAGTATATATGGACTATGATAATGATTCTACCTATAAGTTTACTGATAATGGACAAAATGCAGTATTACTGGCAACTTATTTTCAAAAAAATAAAAATATAATTCCAATAGGAAATGATATACAGAAAAAATTAGATACAATAAAAAAAGGAATGCCAACTGATCTTAAAATAGATGAAGTCACTTTTCAACCTAAAGACGTAAGTAATTCTGTCTCATTTTTTATGAAAAATCTTAGAGATGGAATAATACTTGTAATTATAACAGTACTTATAGGCATGGGTTTTAGAAATTCAATGGTAATTTCTACAGTTATACCTATATCAATATGTATGAATTTTATTATCATGTATGCACTTGGAATTAAGGTTGAACAGATGTCAACTACAGCACTCATTATAGCTCTTGGTATACTTGTTGATGATGCCATAGTAATAGGTGATGTTGTACAAGTTGGAATAGATGAGGGATTAAAAAGAAACGAAGCAGCATTCATTGGTATAAAAAAGCTATTTATACCAGTATTTACTTCCACCTTAATTATTGTAGGAGCATTTTTGCCACTCCTTTCCATATCAGGAGTAGTTGGTAAATTTTTAAAAAGCCTGCCTCAGGTTGTTATAATATGTGTAATCTGCTCATATTTATGTGCATTGTTTGTAACTCCAGCCATGTCCTCTTTATTCTTTAAAAAGAGTAAAGAAACCAAAAGAACAAATCCAGTTCGTATGATGTTTGAACATCTTTTAAAATATGGACTTAAGCATAAAAAGACTGTTATTTCGGCAGCTTTAGCTGTCTTTGCAGCAGCATTGATTTTAATGAAAACTCTTGGAATGCAGCTTTTCCCTTATGTAGATAAAAATATAATATATATAGATGTTTCAAATGAAAAAGTTACAGATATAAAAAATACTAGTAAATTAGTAAATCAAATAGAAGGAATATTAAAGCAGCAAAAAGAAGTTAAAAATTATACGTCAGCTATAGGTGGTGGTATGCCAAAGTTTTATGTAACATTACCTGCAATTGCACCTGCTGACAATACAGCTCAAATCATGGTAAAAGTAGATTTAAATAAATCAAAAAGATTTAAAACAAGACAGGAATTAGTAGAATATATACAAAATCAAATAGACACTAACATTTCAGGAGGTACAGCTACAGTAAAGCAACTTGAAGAAGCAATGCCTATAGGTGCACCAATACGTTTAAGACTTACTGGAGATGATTTAGATCAGATTCAAAAAGCTTCTGAAAAAATTGAGCAGCAGCTAAAAAATATGCCTGGAACTATGAATGTAAGAGATGATGCTGCACAAAAAACTTATGAATATGAAGTAAATATAGATGAAAATAAAGCATCTCAACTTGGATTATTGAAGTCAGATGTTCTACAACAAATTAATATTGCACTTAAAGGATATAAAACATCTACTTATAGAAAAAATGGTAGTGAATATGATATTATGGTCAAAACAAATATTTCATCTGTAGAAGACTTGAAAAATTTATACATTGAATCAAGTGTTACCAAAAACAAAATACCTTTGTATGAGGTAGCATCTATTAAACTTAACTCAGAAATAGATAAGATAACACATTATAAAGAAGAAAGAACTATAACCATTTATAGTGATGTTAAAAGTGGATATAATTCTGTTAATATAGAAAATGCATTGAAGCAAAAAATAAATGAAATGAATTTAGATCCAATAAAAGTTATATATGACGGCGAAAAAGCTCAAATAAGTAAATACTTTACAAGTCTTGGTGTTGCTGGAGTACTTATTTTGGTGATAATATATGTACTTCTATTCATTCAATTCAAATCATTTGTGCAACCACTTGTAATAATGTGTTCTCTGCCACTGTCACTTATAGGAGTTTCAATAGGACTTCATGCTTTTGGAATGAATCTGTCACTTACAGCTTTTATGGGTATAATAAGCTTAATTGGAGTAGTTATACGAAATGCTATACTTCTTATTGAATATATAAATGATTCTAGAAAAAATGGGTTTTCTATAGATAATGCTTGTATTCATGCTGTAAGCCAAAGATTTAGGCCTATAATATTGAGTTCTACAGCAACTATTACAGCACTTATACCACTAGCTTTTTCAGGAAGTGCACTATTTGGACCTATGTCAGTTGCTATGATGTGTGGACTTTTAACAGCTACATTTCTAACCTTTATAGTGGTACCTGTAATTTATTCTATGGTAAATACTAAATTGGAACAAAGAACAAAAAATAAAAAAATATTTCCAATGTAATTACATTGAACTGCACGGAAAATGGAACATAATTTCTATTTCCATGCAGCTCATTTTAAATTTACATATAGTTCTCTGCTTCATATCTTAAAAGTCCATAAAGATACATATCATATCTTTTTCCATCTCTATGTATAAATTCCCTATAAACTCCTTCTCTCTTGAAACCAAGACTTTCATAAAGCTTGATAGCTGCCTTATTATAAGATAAAACATCTAGTTGAATTCTATGTAAGTTAAGTTCTTGAAATCCAAAATTTAAAAGCATTTGCATAGCTTCTTTACCATATCCCTTTCCCCTACACTCTTCATCTCCTAATCCTATAAATACTACTGATGTACCATTGTTCCATAGTATATTTTCAAAACCTGCAACACCTATAAATTTATCTTCCTCTAAGGTCCTTATGGCAAAAATATAACTATTATTAGATTTTCTCTTCTCATTAAGCATTTCATATAATTGAGCTGAAGATTTTGGAAAAGCCATGGTCATATCATACAATCGCAAAAAATCCACATTATTATACCATTGTTCCATAGATAATATATCTTTTTCATTTAATGATGTAAGTCTTAATCTTTCAGTCTTAAGTAAACTTTTTAAATTTGTATACATTGTTAAAATCTCCCTGTATGTTAAAATATTTTTACAACCTTAATTTATATTTTGATTTTAATTAATACTTATTCCTATGTCAATTTTAAATAATATTAGGGGAAATAATATTAATCCCCTAATATTATTTAATAACAGTAATCATGTGTTACTTTTTAACAACATCTTTTCTTCTTTTTCTTATGGCATTTACATTTCTTTTTATCACAACATCTAATAATTATATTATATCTTACACAGCAACTATGACATTTATGACACTTATGATGTTTATGACACCTAGACTTTTTGCACATGTTAACCCTCCTTATCATCTTAAACGTTACTAAATTATAAAAAATCAACTTTTCATGATTTTTTAAATATTGAAATTAAATAAATTAATTTTAAATTCTTCCTATGCTTATTAACATACTATTGTTCTAAATAAAAAATGTTACTTTTTTGAAAAAAGTTCTTGCCCATTACCTTACGTAATGTGTTAAAATAATCTAGGTAGAGGTGATAAAATGTGCCAAAATGAAAATAACTTATTTACTATCGGTCAATTTTCAAAGAAGGCAGGAGTTACCTTAAGAACTTTAAGATATTATGATGAAATAGGCTTACTAAAACCTAGTTATCATAATGATTTAGGTCATAGGTTATACAGTAAGCAAGACTTTGGAAGTTTGCAAAAAATACTAACCTTGAAATTTATAGGTCTTTCTTTAGAGGATATATCAAATATAATAAAGTATGATAACAATGATCAAGATTTAAAAAAGCCTCTGGAAATACAAAAAACCATAATGGAAGAAAAAATACAACATATACAAATGGTTATAAAAGCCATTGATGAAGCAGTACATATGTTAGACAACAATAATATATTAAATTGGGATAAGTTTGTTAATATAATAAACGTAATAAATACTGATAAAAAATGGATTGAACAGTATGAAAATGCTTCTAATCTACGAGCAAGAATTAGAATACACGAACTTTTTAGTACCAACAAACAAGGATGGATGAATTGGTTTTTCAATAACTTATATGTGCCTTCTGATGCCTCTATACTTGAAGTTGGCTGCGGAGATGGAAGCTTATGGGAAAGAAATTTTTCAAACATCCCATGTAATTGGAATATAACTTTAACAGATTTCTCTAATGGAATGCTTAAAGATGCTAAAAAAAATTTAGCAAATAAAGCATCAAGATTTAAATTTAAAATAGCTGATGCTCAGAAGCTACCATTTGAAGATGATTCTTTTGATGTAATTATTGCTAATAATATGTTATATCATGTACCTGACATAGAAAAAGCTTTCTCAGAAGCAAATCGAATTTTAAAAAATAATGGTTTATTCTATGCCTCTACAGTTGGCAAGAACCATATGAAGGAAATGAGAGAAATCGTAGCAAAATTTAATTCTGAGAGTATAACTACTAAGAGTTGGGATTTAACAGAAAACTTTCAATTAGAAAATGGTTTTAAACAGGTTTCAAAATGGTTTAAAAAGGTAAAACTAAAAAGATATGAAGATAGTTTAATTGTAACAGACCCTATTCCTCTTGTAGATTACATATTTTCAATGCCTGGAAATACAAAAGATATTTTTACTGAAGATAAACTTCAAAATCTTATAAAATTTTTACAGGAAGAAATTAAAAAAACAGGAGGAATTTATATAACAAAGGACACAGGATTTTTTCAAGGAATCAAATAATTTAAGAAAGGATTGATATTTTATGAATAAAAAAATACCATTTTCACCACCAGATATAGGAGAAGAAGAAATACAAGCTGTAACAGAGGTTTTAAGATCAGGATGGATCACTTCTGGACCTAAAACTGCTGAATTTGAATTAAAACTAGCTGATTATTTAGAAACTAATAAAGCTGTAGCTTTAAATAGTGCCACTGCTGGATTAGAACTTGTTTTAAAAGTTTTTGATATAAAAGAAGGAGATGAAGTTATAACTACTCCTTATACTTATACAGCTACTGCCAGTGTATCTGTTCACAGAGGAATTAAACCTATATTTGTAGATGTTAAAAAGGATACTTTTTTAATAGATATTGATAAAATAGCAGATGCTATAACACCTAAGACAAAAGCTATTTATACTGTAGATATTGCAGGAGTTCCTGTAGACTATGATGCAGTTCGTGCAATGTTAAAAGCTAAGAATCGTGAGGACATAATTTTTGTATCAGATTCATCCCATGCTTTTGGTGCAAAATATAAAGGTAAAAGAGTAGGCGGCCAAGCAGATTTTCATATATTCTCTTTTCATGCAGTAAAAAACTTCACTACTGCTGAAGGTGGTGCTTTAACTTTTGGAAATAATAATTTTAAAGGTAGAGAGGATCTATATAAAGAATTCAAATTAGCTTCTTTACATGGTCAATCAAAGGATGCTCTTTCAAAAATGAAAGCTGGAGCATGGAAATATGACATAGTAACAGATGGTTTTAAATGTAATCTTACAGATATAGGTTCTGCTATTGGTCTTGTACAATTAACAAGATATGAAGAAATGTTAAAAAAACGTAAAGCAATCTTTGATGTTTATACTAAGCATTTATCTGAAAAGGATTGGGCTATAATCCCATTTGAAAAGGAAGGCGATACTGTAACTTCTTATCATTTATATCTTTTACGTATTAAAGGTTTTGGTGAAGACCAAAGAAATGAAGTTATAAAGCAATTAGCTGAAATGGATATAGCTACTAATGTTCATTTTATTCCATTACCAATGTTTACACTTTATAAAAATCTTGGATATAAAATAGAAGATTATCCAAATGCTTATGCACAATATGCAAATGAAATTTCTGTACCACTTTATTCCCTTCTTAAATTAGAAGATGCTGAATATGTGGTTAAAGAGCTTATTAAAGCTGTAGAAAGAGTTATAAAATAAGAATTAAGGAAAGGATTTTAAATTATGAAGGTTAATTTTTATACTTCTCTAAGAGAATACTCAGAAAAGAAAGAAGAATTTAATAAAGCCATCTTTGATGTTATAGAAAGTGGAAGCTTTATATTAGGGCCTAAAGTTACAGAATTAGAAGAAGCTGTAAAAAAATATACTGGAGCAAAACATGCAATAGGTGTGGCTTCTGGTAGTGATGCATTAATAATAGGTTCTCATATACTTGGATTTGAAAATGGAAAAGAAGTTATAACATCTCCATTTACTTTTCTTGCATCAACTTCTTGTATTGCAAAACACAATGCAAAGCCAGTATTTGTTGATGTAGACGAAGAAACTTTTGACATAAATGTAAACAAAATAGAAGAAAAAATAACTTCAAATACTGCTGGTATCATACCTATACATCTTTTCTCTCAAATGGCTAATATGGATAAAATTATGGAAATAGCTTCAAAACACAATATACGTGTTTTAGAAGATGCTGCTGAAGCTTTTGGTATGAGATGGAAAGGCAATGGTACTGAATATAGACACTCTGGAACTATTGGAGATTTAGGTGTATTTTCTTTCTTCCCAACTAAAACTTTAGGTGCATACGGCGATGCTGGTATGATAATAACTAATGATGATAATTTAGCAAGTAAAGCTAAAATGTTTAGAGTACATGGTGCATCTAAAAAATATCATTATGATTATATAGGTTATAATTCAAGACTTGACTCAATGCAAGCATCTGTACTTTTAGTTAAATTAAAATATATAGATGAAGCCATAAAGAAAAGAGAAGTTGTAGCAAATTGGTACAGAGAAAAACTTGCAGATTGTGAATATATAAAAACACCTGTAGTAAAAGGAGATCAAAAACCTGTTTACTATGCATTTAATACTTTAGCAGAAAAAAGAGATGAACTTGCTGCCTTCTTAAAGGAAAATGAAATAGGCACAAGCATCTACTATCCAATACCTCTTCATCTTCAAAAATGTTTTAGTTATTTAGGATACAAGAAAGGTGACTTCCCTGTTGCTGAAAAACTATGCGAAAAGGTACTTGCTCTTCCTATATATCCTGAAATAAAAGAAGAAGAAGTAGATTTTGTATGCGAAACTATTAAAAAATTCTATAGAAAATAAAACTTTGTGATATATGGTAAATGTGCTAAAATATTTACCATATATCACATTTTAATTTTTCTATCTTCTTTCCATCAAAGCTTGCTTAAATCTTTCAAAGTTTTCATTACCATCTGTTTTAAACCATAACTTTACTTCTTTTGATTTTCCATTAAAAGTGTTGGGAAATGCCAATTTTTTATTCAATGGCATAAGAAGATATCCTTGTATAAGCATAGATCTTGCTTGAGAACACTGAACATGATTTAAATCTATATCATTAAGCATTACTTCATCATAGAGTTCCTTACAATTTTTTGAAAAACCCTGATTTTTTTCTATTCTTATTCTATCTTCTAATAATGTAACTGTCATGTAAAGTCCCTTTGCACTTACATTTTCATCCATATATATCACACTCCCCAATGATTTTACTAATTAATATAAAGTACCTGTAGCTTTATTATATATAAAACTTCTATTCAATTCCAGTTCTTATATTATTTATGCAGCTTAAGTGTATTCCTTTTTCCTCCATAGCTACTGCAGTTTTTTCATAATCATACTCAAATTCTATGAACTCTACATTTAAATTATTATTTTGCATATCTAAAATAATGTAAGTACCATTTGGCCTTCCTATTTTAGGCTTACCTATGCTTCCATCATTTAATAAAATTTTATCTCCATAATGTTTTTCATAAGGTATATGAGTATGAGCACATACTAATACATCCCCAGAAAATTCTTTCATAGCTTCTTCTGCTTCCTTTGAATTCTCCTTTAAATATTCATTCATATCTCTATTACTTCCATGAACAAAAACTATCTCTTTATGTTGAAATTTAACTATAAAATTTTGTGGAAGAGACTTTAAATACTCCCTATTTTCTTCAGTTAGCTCATGTGAAGCCCATGGCATACAAAATTTGTTAACTTCATTGGGTCTTATACAATTAAACTTCTCCTCTACTACTGCCGCATCATAATTACCTAAAATACTTATTATTCTCTTTTCTCTTATAAAATCTATAACCTCATTTGGATATGGTCCATAGCCTGTTAAGTCTCCTAAACAAATTATAGTATCTGCATTTCTTTCCTCTATATCCCAAAATGCTGTTTTTAGCGCTTCTAAATTACCATGAATATCTGATATAACTGCTATTCTCATTTTTTCCTCCTGTGCTAAAACCTATTTAATTAATATAATATTAGAATATAACAAAATCTCAGTGGTTTCAATGATGAAAATTTACTTAATATATTTATCATATTTAAGAGCTTTGCCTTGCTCCCAAGGTTTATAACTGTTAGCAAATTTTACTCTTTCTTCAAAGGTTGGATGATCATAATTCCATAATTTATATATTATACCTGGAGAAGGCAGTACTAAACTAGTTTCATGCAATTTTATCATAGCAGATGCCGAAGCTTCATTATCTTTTGTAAGTTCTAATTCAAACCTGTCTGCTTCTCTTTCTGTATACCTAGTATAACTATTAATTCCTGGCTGTGCTATAAACATAAATATATTTAGCATTAATATCAAAAGTGGAAGTGATGCTATATCATATAACTTTGTAAATCCAAAAATTCCTCCCGATTTATCTATAACCCAAATTGAACCTTTATTTACAAGATAAAAAATAAATACACTCAATACTCCACCCAATACTATAGACTTCCATACATGTCCCATTAGGTAATGTCCCATTTCATGTGCTAATATTCCCAAAGTTTCTCTTTCAGTTAAATTCTTAATAGTAGTATCCCATAGTACTATTCTTTTTGTATTAAAAATTCCTGTCATATAAGCATTCATTTCTTTCGTATCTACGCTTTTATTTACTTGATAAACCTTACAATTTTTTATAGATGCTTTATCAAGCTCCTCATATATTTTTCTTTCCAATGTGGTATCTTGAATTTTTTCATATTTATTAAAAATAGGATCAATATACATTGGACTTATAAAAGTTACAAAAGCAATTATAGGGATTAATAGCAATCCTAAATTCAACCACCAGTAATTTGGAAATTTTTTTATAAATAAATAGGGTACAGAAATAAAGCAACCTCCAACCAAGGTATAAATAGCAAAGTTTTTAAAGTAATCCTCAGCCCATTTGATAAAACTTTGATTCGAAAGTCCATAAGAATGCTTCAGAGTAAAACTACTATAGTAGTCCAAAGGAAAGTTTATGATTGTATTAATTATAGAATATATCAAAAAATATAAGAACATAACTATAAGTAAATTTTTACTCTTGCCTGAACAATAATTTCTTGTAAAACTTGATAACCCTGAAAATAAAAAGACTATAGGAATTAATAGACTCATAGCTATATTAAAAATCCATAAATTCACTCTTTTATTATGATATTCTATAGCTTTCTGTGTTGGAGGTGCAATTGACGTATCAATATTTCCAACTGTTCTAGTTGAATATGTATATTCTTGAACTAACCTTTTATTATTAACATCTTCTGTAATCTTCAAAGATACAGAAAATATAGCCATTAAAATAGTCATCACTATTATGGATAACACTAATTTTCTTTGCATTTATATCTCCTCTCCCTTATAACTTAATAATTTTTATTATACTTTATAATCTATGATAATGAACTGTTTATTATTAATTTTGTAAATATTTTTTATTAGAAATGAATTCATAATCTCTAGAAAAATGTTGACAATTATCTAAAAAATATGTATTATTTACCCATATATATAAATACTATTCAACTGAATAATTAACAAAATATGGTGTAGTGTTATTTATAGTACATAACACTTTATAAGGAGATACTTAACTATGTTAAATTTAAATGTAAATTCTTATGAAACATATTTATTTAATAATGGAGAAAATTTTAGGTCCTATAAATTTCTCGGAAGTAGATTTATAAGATTAAAAGAAACTTCAGGAACTTTATTCAGAGTCTGGGCACCTAATGCTGTGAATATTAGTGTTGTTGGTGATTTTAACAATTGGAATGGGAAAAACCACCTTATGAAAAAACAACATAATACCGGATTTTGGAATCTATTTGTAGAAGATGTTATGGAAGGAGAGTTATACAAGTATGCAATTTTAATGCCTGATGGTAAATCTGTTTTAAAATCAGATCCATATGCTTTTTATTCAGAACTAAGACCTAATACAGCCTCAATTGTTACAAATATTAAAGATGATTATGTTTGGAATGATAAATCATGGCTGGAAAATAAAAAAAATACGTTTTCATCTCCATTAAATATATATGAAGTGCATTTAGGTTCTTGGAACTTAAATGAAAAAAATAATTTCTATTCTTATAAAGAAATAGCTGATTTACTCCTTCCTTATGTATTGAACATGGGTTATACTCATGTAGAATTACTTCCTATTACAGAACATCCACTTGATGCTTCATGGGGATATCAAGCAACGGGATATTATTCTATAACTAGCCGTTTCGGCACTCCATCAGATTTTAAGTACTTTATAGATAAATTTCACCAAAATGGTATAGGTGTCATTATTGATTGGGTTCCAGGCCATTTTTGCAAAGATGAACATGGGTTATTTAAGTTTGATGGTTCATATCTTTATGAATATGATAATGAAGATCTAAGAGAAAATTGTGGCTGGGGAACTGCTAACTTTGATTTAGGTAAAACACAAGTTCAAAATTTTTTAATATCCAGTGCTATTTTTTGGTTTGAAATGTATCACATAGATGGTATAAGAGTAGATGCAGTAGCAAGTATGCTTTATCTAGATTATGGTAAGCAGGGAAACCCAAATTTAAAAAATAAGTACGGCGGAATAGAAAATCTTGAAGCTGTAGATTTTCTACGAAAGCTTAATAGAGCCATATTTAAACACTTTCCAAATGCTCTTGTAATTGCAGAAGAATCAACATCTTGGCCTATGGTCACAAGTCCAGACTATGATGGTGGTCTTGGTTTCAATTATAAATGGAATATGGGTTGGATGAATGATATTTTACGATATATGCAATTAGACACATCACAAAGAAAATTTAATCACAATTTACTCACATTTTCAATAATGTATACATTCTCAGAAAACTTCATACTCCCTATATCTCATGATGAAGTTGTCTATGGTAAAAAATCTCTTTTAAATAAAATGCCAGGTACTTACGAAGATAAATTTTCAGGTGTAAGAGCCTTTTATGGATACATGATAGGTCACCCAGGTAAAAAATTAAGTTTTATGGGAAATGAATTTGCTCAATTTGATGAATGGAAATTTAATTCTGCATTAGACTGGAACCTACTGCTTTATCCTATGCATTCCAAAATGCAAAAATATGTTAAAGATTTAAATCATATATATATAAACGAAAGCTCACTATGGCAGCAAGACCACAATTTTCATGGATTTAACTGGATAGATGCCTCAAATAACAATCAAAGTATAATTTCTTTTATAAGACAAGGATTTAATGGAAATAACTTTACTATTATTATATGTAATTTTTCATCAAATTTATATGAAAATTATAAAATTGGAGTTTCAAGACTAACTCAATATAGAGAAATTCTTAATAGTGATAATAGCATTTATGGAGGTTCAAATAAATTAAATAATGAAATTATTAATCCAGTGATGGAAAAATGGAATGCCAAACCATTTTGCATAAAAATAAAAATACCACCACTATCAGTAATCTTTATTAAACCAGTATTTAAAAATGTTAAAAAAACAAAAAAATTATTAAAAAGTAAATACTCTATAAAGAAAATACACCTTAGCTTAAATGCTATTAGGAGGGGTTTTAATGATAAAAAAAGAAATTATCGCCATGCTACTAGCAGGAGGACAAGGTACTAGACTAAAGGACTTAACTAAATACAACGCTAAACCAGCTGTACCTTTTGGAGGAAAATATAGAATAATTGATTTCACCTTAAGTAATTGTACCCACTCTGGTATTGACACAGTTGGAATATTAACTCAGTATCAACCTTTAATTTTAGGTAATCACATTGGTATAGGCAGCCCCTGGGATCTTGATAGAATGAATGGAGGCGTAACAATTCTTCCTCCTCACGTAAATCAATCAGGAATGAACTGGTACAATGGCACAGCTGATGCTATATATCAAAATATCAGTTTTGTAGATTATTATGATCCCGAATATATAATTGTACTATCTGGTGACCATATATACAAAATGGATTATTCAGATATGCTCAATTATCACAAAGAAAAAAAGGCAGATGCAACTATAGCAGTTATAGAAGTGCCCTTGGAAGAAGCAAATCGTTTTGGAATAATGAATACTGATGAAAATAATGCCATAGTTAAATTTGAAGAAAAACCTAAAGAACCTAAAAATAATATGGCTTCCATGGGAATATATATTTTTAATTGGAAATTAATAAAGGAATTTTTAAAAGAAGATAAAAATAATCCAAGCTCTAGTAATGACTTTGGAAAAAATATAATTCCTGCTTTACTTAGGAAAGAAAAAAAACTATTTGCATATCCATTTGAAGGATATTGGAAAGATGTTGGTACTATTGAAAGCTATTGGGAAGCTAATATGGATTTATTAAAAGAAAATAACCAACTCAATTTATATGATAAAAGCTGGAAAATTTATTCGAATAATTCCACACTCCCACCACAATACATTGGTAATGGTGTTAAGGTTGAAAATTCTTTAATTTCTGATGGTTGCGTAGTGTTAGGAGATGTATTAAATTCTATTCTATTTCCTGGTGTTCATGTTGGTAAAAATTCAAGGATAATTAACTCCGTAATCTTACCTAATGTAATAATAGAAGATAATGTAATAATAGATAGAGCAATAATAGGAAATAACAGTATCATAAGAAAAAACAATATTGTAGCAAATTCAAATGAAATTATCCTTATTGGTGAAGAAGAAGAAATAGGTGCAAATTTATAACTATAAGAGGTGATTGAACATGATAAAAAACTCATATATGGCAATATTAATGTTAAACGAACATCAGCAAGACATTAGAAACTTAACTAAGAATAGACCTCTAGCGTCAATACCCATTTATGGAAGGTATCGTATCATTGATTTTATCCTTTCAAATATAGTTAACTGTGGTATAAGAAATGTTGGTATTTTTTCACCTAATAATTCTCACTCTTTAATTGACCATTTAGGAACTGGACGTTCTTGGGATTTAAATAGAAATGTAGATGGATTATTTATATTTAGTTCTTATTCAAAATACCGTTATCAGCAAAATGAAAATTTATTAAAAAATTTTATAGAATATATTAGTATAAGCAAACAGCAAAATGTTATATTATGTCAATCACATATGATATGCAATATCGATATTGATAAAATTATAAAAAATCATGAGGAATCTCAAAGTGATATTACAATAGTTTATAAAAATGTACAAAACGCAGAAACCTACACTCATGGCTGTAATATTATAAATATAAACAAAGAAGGTAAAGTTTCTAGCATACGAAATAACATCGGCTTAAACAAAGAAGCTAAGATTTCTATGGATATAATACTAATGAAAAAGGAATTGTTGTTTAACTTTTTATATGAGCTTGCTAAATCTGATATATATGAAAATTTATATGAATGCATATATTTAAATATAGATAGATATACTGTAAATGCCTATGAATTTAAAGGATATGTGAAATCCGTTAATTCAATAAATCAATACTATGATGCTAATATGGATATACTTAATCCTAAAGTGCTTAAAGAGCTTTTTTACAAAAATGGTTCTATATATACTAAACCTAAAAATGAACCTTCTACAAAATATGTAAAAAACTCATCTGTATCTAATTCATTAATTGCCAACGGTTGTGTCATAGAAGGTACTGTAGAGAATAGTATTATTTCAAGACAAGTACATATATCAAAAAATGCTATAATAAAAAACTGCATAATATTTCAAAATTGTACAATAGAAGAGGGTACCTACTTAAATAACGTAATACTGGACAAGGATGTTTTAGTACGAAAAAATGTAAAAATTCAAGGGACATCTGAATTTCCGTTAGTTGTAGAAAAAAATAGTGTTTTAAATTCTAACTAAATCTTTTATAGGGGAGGAAACAATATGTTAAAAATTTTATTTACAGCAGCAGAATCCCATCCTTTCATAAAGACAGGTGGTCTTGGTGATGTAGCTTACTCACTTCCTAAAGCCTTGAGAGAATTAGGAATTGATGCTAGAGTTATAATTCCCAAATATTCAAGTATATCTTCAAATTTCAAGTCAAAAATGGAACATATAAATAACTTCACTGTACCTGTTGGTTGGAGAAATAAGTATTGTGGACTAGACTATTATGAATTTAATGGAGTTCCTTTCTATTTTATAGACAATGAATACTATTTTAGAAGAGATAATCTTTATGGATTTTTTGATGATGGTGAAAGATTTTCATATTTTTGTAGAGCTGTTTTAGAATCTATGAAATTCATGGGTGATTTCGTTCCAGATATAATACACTGCAATGATTGGCATACCGGGATGATACCTGTTTTACTAAATGAACATTATAAAAAGGAAAATGAATTTATGAACACTAAAACTATTTTTTCAATTCACAATTTAAAATATCAAGGAGTTTTTGGCAAAGAAAATTTAGGGGATTTACTTTCCCTTGGAGAAGAATATTTTAACGAAGACGCAGTTAAATATTATGATGGAATTTCATTTATGAAAGCTGGTATTAATTTTTCAGATATAATAACTACTGTAAGTAAATCTTATGCAGAAGAAATAAAAACTCCTTTCTACGGAGAAGACTTAGATGGATTATTATGTAGTAAAAATTACAAACTACATGGTATTGTCAACGGAATAGATTATGAAATGTTTAATCCTAATACAGACAAAAACATACACTATAGATACAATTCATCAACTACTTATAATAAAGTAAAAAATAAAACAAAACTTCAAAAAATATTAAACCTTCCTCAAAATGAAAATATACCAATAATTGCTGTAATATCAAGGCTTGTAAAACAAAAAGGATTAGATTTAGTTGCTTCAGTAATTGAACAATTGCTTACTATGAATATTCAACTTGTAATATTAGGTACTGGTGATGAATGTTTCCAAGATGTATTCCAATATTTTTCACACATATATCCTTCGAAGCTTTCAACCAATATAAAATTTGATAATCATTTAGCTCAACAAATATATGCAGGTTCTGATATGTTTCTTATGCCTTCTCTATTTGAACCTTGTGGAATAAGTCAATTAATTTCTTTAAGATATGGAACAATTCCAATAGTAAGGGAAACAGGAGGACTAAAGGATACTATAATTCCTTATAATGAATATACAGAAGATGGTAATGGTTTTTCCTTTAAAAACTATGATTCTTATGAAATGTTAGACATAATAAAATATGCCCTAAAAATATATAATGACAAAAAAGCCTGGAATAAGCTTATGAAAAGAGCAATGCTTCAAGATAACAGTTGGAAAAATTCCGCAAAAACTTATATAGATTTATACAAAACATTGACATAGTAATCATATAATTTCACTGATGGTGAACAGCAGGTTTCACCTAATAACAAAAACTCTATTTATACGAGGTGATTAAAGATGTTTTTAGATAAAGAATTCATAAAATATACTTTTAAGCAAAAATTAATGAGTTTGTATGCAGAAGATATAAGTGAATTAAACAAGTATCATTACTTTACAGCTCTAGGTTATTTAGTAAAAGATTATATTTCTGAAGGCTTAATGAAAACAAACAAATATTATTTAAACAATAAACAAAAACAAGTTTACTATTTTTCAATGGAATTTCTTATAGGAAGACTTCTTGAAAGTAACTTAATTAATCTTGGTATAAGAGATGTTTGTAAAGAAGCCTTAACAGACCTTGACATAGATTTTAATGAAGTTTTATCTGTTGAAAAAGATGCCGGACTTGGAAATGGTGGTCTAGGACGACTAGCTGCTTGTTTTTTGGATTCAATGGCATCAATTGGCATTGCAGGTCATGGTTGCAGTATAAGATATAAACATGGACTATTTGAACAAAAAATTATAGATGGCTATCAAGTTGAAGTTCCTGACAATTGGTTAAAAGAGGGTTATGTCTGGGAAACAAAAAAACCTCATAAATCTGTTATAGTTAAATTTGGCGGAAATATTGATCTCATTGAAGAAAACGGTAAATTTAAAGTGATACACCAAAATTATGAGCCTATTCTTGCAGTACCTTATGACATACCTATTGTTGGCTATAATAACAATATTGTAAATAACTTAAGACTTTGGAGTGCAGAAACTGTTGGTGAAGATTTTGACTTTTCTTCCTTTAGTAATGGAGATTATTTAAAAGCTGTAGAATATAAATATTCAGTAGAATCTATTACTCAAGTACTATATCCAGATGATTCAAATGAAAAAGGAAGAATTTTAAGATTAAAACAACAATACTTTTTTGTAAGTGCAGGACTTCAAAGCATATTGAGAAGATATGAAAAAATGGGATTACCATTAAATAAGTTGGATGAATATATTGCTATACATATAAATGATACTCACCCATCTGTTGCCATTGCAGAATTAATGAGATTATTAGTTGATGAAAAATCAATGTGTTGGGAAGAAGCCTGGAAAATTACTACTAATGTCATGGCTTACACTAATCATACTATTTTAGCTGAAGCTTTAGAAAAATGGCCTATTGATATGTTTAAAAAGCTACTTCCTAGAATTTATATGATTATAGAAGAAATAAACAAAAGGTTTTGTGCAGAAGTTTTTGATGAATATAATGGAAATTGGGATAAAGTAAATGAAATGTCCATTATATCCAATGGTACTATAAGAATGGCTTATCTTGCTATTGTAGGAAGTCATTCAGTAAATGGAGTTGCACAGCTTCATACAGAAATATTAAAAAAACAGGAACTTAAAAGCTTCTATGATTTTTATCCTGAAAAATTTAATAATAAAACTAATGGTATAACTCATAGAAGATGGCTTATAGAGTCAAATCCTAAGCTTACTAATTTAATTAATGAAACTATAGGTACAAATTGGATTAAGCATCCTTTAGAGTTGAAAAAACTAGAAAACTTTATACATGATAGCTCAACTCAAGATAAATTTGCAAATATTAAAAGAGATAATAAAATAATTTTAGCAAATTACATAAAAAATAAATATAATATTAATATCAATCCAAATTCTATATTCGATGTCCAAGCTAAGAGACTTCATGCTTATAAAAGGCAAGTTTTAAATGTATTAAATATATTAGATTTATACAATAGATTAAAAGAAAATCCAAATTTAGATATAGTTCCAAGAACATTTATATTTGCTGCCAAAGCCTCACCTGGATATCACTTGGCAAAACAAGTTATAAAATTAATAACCAGCGTAGCTGATAAAATAAATAATGATACTAGTATAGGAGATAAAATTAAAGTTGTTTTTCTTGAAAATTATAGTGTTTCTTTAGCAGAAAATCTTATTCCTTGTACAGATGTAAGCGAACAAATTTCAACAGCTTCCAAAGAAGCTTCTGGCACAGGAAATATGAAATTTATGATGAACGGTGCTATTACCATAGCTACCTTAGATGGAGCAAATGTAGAAATAAAAGAAGCTGTTGGAGAAGATAACATTGTAATATTTGGCTTAACTGCTAATGAAGTAATTGAACTTTACAAAAATAATAACTACCACTCTAGAGATATCTTTAATAATGATACTAGAATCAACAAAATTTTAACTCAGCTTACAAATGGATTTTTAAATGTATCTAATTATGAATTTAATGATATATATGATAACCTATTATTTAAAAATGACGAGTATTTTGTATTAAAAGATTTTAATGCCTATGTAAATGCTCAAAATAAAATAAATCAACTTTATGCTGACAAATCAAAATGGCAAAAAATGAGTATAATAAATATTGCTAATTCAGGTGTTTTTTCCAGTGACAATACTGTAGCAAAATACGCTGATGAAATATGGAATATAAAAAAAGTGTATTTAAAAAGTGAAGCACTTGATTAAATTGGGGGGTCACTAAATGAGCTCAATTTCAATTTTACACAATTCCTGGGATTCCTTTTTTAGATATCCTTTTGGGGCAATTGAATGTGAACAAAACATTTTTCTTAGAATTGAAATAAGTACAAATTCTTATATAAATAATGTTAGCCTAGTACTATTTGATGATTTTAACAAAAATTATTATCCTATGAACTTTGAATTTAAAGAAAATGATAAAACTGTCTTTAATTTTAATTTAAAATCTCCAGCAAATCCTTCTTTACTTTTCTACTATTTTGAAGTGTGGATAGATAATAAAGCTATTTATTATGGAAATAACTCCTTATTATCTGGTGGAAAAGGAGATCTTTATGAAAGTTCTCCTCTTCCTTATCAAATCACAGTTTTCGAAAAAGGATATGCTACACCTAACTGGTTTAAAAACTCTACAATTTATCAAATATTTGTGGATAGATTTTTTAATGGTACTGATGATAACTCTATATTGAATCCTAAAAAAAATACTTTTATTTATGGTAATTGGTATGATGAACCTATGTATATACGAAACCCAGAAACAAATGAAATATTAAGATGGGATTTTTATGGAGGAAACTTGAAGGGTGTTCTTAAAAAACTTGATTATTTAAAGAATTTAGGAATAAACATTATTTATTTCAATCCAATATTTGAAGCACGCAGCAATCATAAATATGATACTGGCAACTATAAAAAAATAGATAGTATGTTTGGTGATGAAGCATTATTTAAACTTCTTGTAAAAGAAGCTTCTTTAAGAGGTATAAATATAATTCTTGATGGAGTATTCAGTCACACAGGTTCTGATAGCTTATATTTCAATAAATATGACAATTATGATTCCTTAGGAGCATATCAATCAAAGGATTCCAAGTATTATTCCTGGTATAACTTTAAAAACTATCCAAATGATTATGAAAGCTGGTGGGGAGTCTCGGACTTACCAAATGTCAATGAACTAAATGAAGATTACTTAAACTACATCATAAAAGATGAAGACAGTGTTATAAATCACTGGGTTAAGGCTGGAGTAAAAGGATGGAGATTAGATGTAGCAGATGAACTTCCTGATGAATTCATAAAAGAATTAAAAAAGGTGAGTTCTAATGCAAATTCAGACTCAATAGTTATAGGTGAAGTATGGGAAGATGCTTCAAATAAAATAAGCTATAGCAAAAGAAGACAATACTTTTTAGGAAAAGAACTGGATTCTGTAACTAACTATTTAATTAGAGACAACCTTTTAAATTTTCTGTGGAATAATATAAATGCTGAAACTTTGAGCAATAAATTTATGAGTTTATATGAAAATTATCCTCGTCATAACTTTTACTCTTTGGTCAATCTTATTGGAAGTCATGACGTTGAAAGAATCTACACATTACTCAAGCAAACTGCTAATAATTATATGGTAAATTCCTCTGATAATTTGGATGATATATGTTTTAAATTATTAAAAATAATGACATTAATTCAATTTACATTTCCAGGAGTTCCTCTCTTATATTATGGAGATGAAGCAGGACTTGAAGGGCTTAAAGATCCTTATAATAGAGCTACCTACCCTTGGGGATTTGAAAATAAAGAAATATTAAATTGGTATAAAAATTTAATTCATATAAGAAATGATAACAAAGCTTTGAGAACAGGAAAATGGAAACAAATGTACTTTTATGATAATGTATATGGTTATTTTCGTTATATAGATAATAATACAGATGAATTTAATATTTCTTGTGAAAATTCTTTCTGTCTTATAATAGTAAATAAAAATCCAACGAAAGACTATAATATTAAGATAAGTATGAACAATCTTAATTATAGCTTCTTAACTAATCTCCTAAATAATTCTGATAAAATAGAAATCCTAAATAATGAATTAAATCTTCATATAGAACCTTTAGATGTAAAACTATATATTGCCAATTAAATATCACAATTTATATAGTACTTTAATAAACTGTAATATAAAAGTTGAGTAAGCAATTTTAAGGAGATTTTTTCATTGTTTAAATTAGAGCCTATGAATTTTAATTTTTCTACTGTAAAAGGTATTACTGAAGATCAATTAATGCAGCATTATAAATTATATTCTGGATATGTAAAGAAATTAAACGAACTCTGGAACTTTCCTGTAGATGCTAGAAGCTATGGTGAAGGTAATTCAACTTATAGCAATATGAGAAGTCTTAAGTTAGGAGAAACTTATGCTTTAGATGGAATTACCCTCCACCAGTTATATTTTGAAAATATATGCAATAGTTTTAAAAAACCTTATGGTGAAATACTTAATTTAATAATGAGGGATTTTAAAAGCTTTGAAAATTTCAAAGAGTATTTAACGAATGTAGGGCTCTCCATGAGAGGTTGGGCTATTTTAATCATAGATCCTATAGATAATAAGCTCCATATCATAGGTTCTGATGCTCATGATGTTGGAGCCTTATGGAACTGTTATCCTTTACTTGTTATGGATGTATATGAACATGCCTATTTCATAGATTTTCAGACAGATAGAAAAAAATACATTGAAGTATTTATAAAAAATATAAACTGGAAAATAGTAAATGAACGACTTGAAAAATACTATTCAATTAAATCTACATTGAGCAAGCTTAGGTACTTTGGGAATAATCCTATATACCCTAGATGGTATATTTAAAAAAAGTGATACATTTTTGTATCACTTTTCTTTTAGATAAATAAATTTACATTAGAATCCTCTGCTTCTCCTAAATAATAGCCTACTCCTCCTATTTTTACTCCATCAATCAATTCTTCCCTTTTTATTCCCATAACATCCATTGACATCTGGCAAGCTACTATTTCTATACCAGAATTAACAGCTGACTGTATTAATTCTTCAAGGGAGTTTACATTTTTATCTTTCATAACTTTTCTAATCATTTTTGCACCCATGCCGCACATATTCATTTTGGAAAGTCCCAACTTTTTACTTCCTCTTGGCATCATCATACCAAACATTTTATCCATAATACCTTTATCTGCTTTAACCTTTTCAGGTTTTCTAAGTATGTTAAGACCCCAGAAGGTAAAGAACATAGTAACTTTTTTGCCCATAGAAGCAGCTCCATTAGCTATTATAAAAGATGCTATAGCCTTATCTAAGTCTCCACTAAAAACTACCATAGTTTTATTATCTTTTTGCAATACTTCATTATTTAGGTGTATATTATTAGTATTCACTAGTTTTTTTTTACCTTTTCTTATTAGGACCTCTATATTTCCTTTATCTCTTTTTCTGCTTATTAATTCATTATTTGTAGTTTTACACCAAGATTTTATATCCTCATAGAATCCAGGATCTGATGCAATAACTTTTAAAACTTCCCCTTCTTTTATATCTTCAATACTCTTACCAACCTGCATTAATGGTCCAGGACAGCATAACCCACAAGCATCTAAAGTCTTATTAAAACTTTCTTCTTTCTGTTCATTATACTCATTACTATCACTTTCCAAGCTTACTTCTTCCATAGCATTTGCTTTAAAGTTAATAAAGCTATCTTTATCATTCTTATTCATTACAACATCTGCAGGTTTAAATTTACTCATAGAATAAGTTTTATATCCTCCAGTTAAATTTTTTACATTAAATCCATGAGCAGTTAAAATTCTAGATGCAATGTATCCTCTAAGACCTACCTGACAGTATATTAATATTTCCTTATCTTTTTCCAATTTATTTTTTAATTCTCTTAAATCATCTACAGGTAAGTTTAAAGCTCCTTCAATATGTCCATTATCAAATTCTAAATCCGTTCTTACATCTACAAGCACACTGTTATCTCTATTTCTATTGTCTATATCTTCTGGAACTATTGAATTCATTCTTCCAGTTATTACATTTTCAGCTACAAAACCTGCCATATTTACTGGATCTTTTGCTGAAGAATATGGTGGTGCATAAGCAAGTTCCAATTCTTCTAAATCATAAATTGTTCCATGAAGTCTCATAACAACTGCTATATCATCAATTCTTTTATCAACTCCAGCATATCCAAAAGCTTGAGCTCCAAATATTTTTCCTTCTCCATTGAATATAAGCTTTATAGACATAGGAAATGCTCCTGGATAATAAGATGCACTAGATTGTGGATGAATGTATATAACTTTATAAGGTATGTTCTTATTTTTCAAAGTTCTTTCATTATTTCCTGTACTTGCACCTGTAATTCCAAATACTTTTATAATAGCTGTTCCCATAGTACCCTTATATTTTGAATTCAATCCACATACATTATCTGCTGCAATTCTTCCCTGTTTATTTGCAGGACCTGCTAATGCTATAGCAGTTTTACTTTCATTTACAAAGTCTACTACTTCTACAGCATCACCTACAGCATATACACTTTCTAAACTTGTTTCCATATTGCTGTTTACTACTATATGTCCTTTTGGTCCAAATTCTAAGCCCGAATCCTTTAAAAATCCAGTATCAGGCTTCACACCAATAGCAAGTATAACTATATCAGCATATAAGCACTTTCCACTGTTCAACATTACATTTATACCATCATTTTCTTCTTTAAAAGCCCTAACCCCATCATTTAAAATAACTCCAACACCGTTATCTTCTAATTCCTTTTCTGCAAAAGTAACCATATCAGAGTCAAAAGGAGCTAATATATGAGGAGCAGCTTCAACTAATGCTACATTTAGTCCTTTTTCTTTTAGGTTTTCAGCCATTTCAACACCTATATAGCCTCCACCTATAACTACTGCATTTTTAACTTTTTGATCATCTACATAAGCTTTTAT
This sequence comes from Clostridium drakei, assembly GCF_000633595.2. Classification (GTDB taxonomy): domain Bacteria; phylum Bacillota; class Clostridia; order Clostridiales; family Clostridiaceae; genus Clostridium_AM; species Clostridium_AM drakei. The sequence goes on from NZ_JIBU02000023.1 coordinate 180,296, forward strand.
CTTATCTGTATCAGGTACAGTTCTAAGTGTAAATATTTTTTTGCTATTTATACCTTCTATAGGAGGTTTTAAAGGTGATGCTCCTGGCGATAAAATTAAATAGTCATAGGTTTCATTGTACTCACCTTTATCCTTACTATATACTGTTACTTTTTTATTTTTAGAATCTATAGAAACCACTTCGCTATTTACTCTTACGTCTATATTGAATCTTTCCTTCATTGCTTCTGGTGTTTGAACCAAAAGTTTTTCTCTTTCTTCTATTTTTCCACCTATATAATAAGGAAGTCCACAGTTTGCAAATGAAATATACTGACCTTTTTCAAACATTATTATGTCTAAATTTTCGTCAAGCCTTCTAAGTCTGGCAGCAGCTGAAGCACCTCCAGCTACTCCACCAACTATTAATACCTTTTTATTCATACAAATTACCTCCTACATATTTTAGTTTTTAAATAATTCTTTTATTAATCTTACAACTTTTTCATTAGAAACACTGTAATAAATCTCAAGGCCATTTCTTTTTCCTTCAACAATTCCTGCTGCTCTAAGCTTTTGTAAATGTTGAGATATAGTAGATTGAGGTACTTGCAAACAATCTTGCATATGACTAACATTGCATCCACCATTTTCCAGCAACCCTTTAACTATACATAACCTAACAGGATGTGCTAGTACTTTTAATAATTCTGCTGATTCATTGTACTTAGAAAAATCCTTATCCATATCCATATATTTTTACCTCCATTATTAAGTTTAACTATCATCTATTCTCATATTCATTAATTACTATATTTATATATTATGATATACAAATACAAATGTCAATAATATTTTAATATTATATAATTATTTTTTTAATATAAAAGATCCTCTAATAATATCATCATTATTAGAGGATCTAATTTTAACATCATTGATCAAAATAGATTCTTATTTAACCATATTAACTTTTTCTCCATCACTTAATAAACTTTGTCCTTCTGTAATTATGTCATCATCTAATTTTATATTACCTGATACTTCAACTGACTTATCATTTGAAATTCCAGTAGTAACAGCTTCTTTTTTTATCTTTCCATTTTTAACTTCATAAATATAGCTTACTCCATTTTCTACCTTTACTGCTTGATTTGGAACAACTAGTACATTACCCTTATTTTCAGCCTGTAATGATACTTTAGTAAACATACCAGCTTTTAATTCACCACTTGCATTATCAATCTTAACTTTAACAGTATAAGAATTGTCCTTTGAATTGGTATTAGGACTTATGTTATCTATTGTACCTGTTATTTTTTTATCTTCTAGTGCAGTTATTATTACAGGAACTGATTGTCCTATTTGAATTTTTCCAATTATTTTATCTGGCACATTAATTTCTGCATTTAAACTACTGGAATCTATAATAGTAACTGAACCTGATTGTCCACCTGCAATTTGACCTACTTCAACATTTTTTACCGATACAATTCCTGAAATTGGTGCTGTAACAGTGGCATTGTTTATTTGTATTTGTGCTGTGCTCACACCTGCTTGTGCTTGTGTAACAGAAGCTGCTGCAACTTTAGTATCTTCAGCTCCTATCTGACTCTGGAACAAATTCAAATTTTGCTGCGCTGTTTCTAGATCCGCACTAGAAGTCTTGAATGTATCTGCCTTCTGATCAAAATCATTTTTTGATACAGCTCCTGCACTATACAACTTTTGGTAATTATCATAATCTCTCTGTGCAGCATTATATCTTATTTGTTTGTTAGTAAGGTCTTGTTCATAGCTTGTTAATTGCTTTTGATAATTTGAACCACCTGTTTGTTGGAACTTTGCATTTGCAGAATCTACCATTGCCTGCTGCTGCTGAAGATTAGCTCTAAGCTCCGAAGTATCCAATGTAAATAATGTTTGTCCAGCTGTAACCTTATCTCCAACATTAACATTTACACTGGCAACTTTACCACTACCTTTTGGCAAAACCTCTACCTGTTTTATAGGTTTTAAAGCTGATGCATACTGCACATCAGAAGATATTGAACTAACTTTTATTTTTTCTGTTTTTACATTTTTAACATTCTGCTTTATTTCTGCTTTTTTATTACCTTTACCTAGAAAATGAGAACCTACTGCTACAACAACTATCAAAACTACAAGTATTATTATATTTCTTTTGTTCAGTAAGCCTTTTAATTTAGCAGCATTAAATTTAATACCTTTAAACTTCATACTGTCCTCTACCCCCTACATTCTTAGATTTTCTTTTTCTTAAAATAGAGTTTTTAAAATCTTCCATTAATGTATAAACTACTGGTATTACAAAAAGGGTAAGTACCGTTGACATAAGCATACCACCTATTATTACTATGCCCATACTCTTTTTCAATTCAGCACCTTCTCCAAGAGATAATGCAACTGGAAGCATTGAAACTATTATTGTAGATGTAGTCATTACTATAGGCCTCAATCTGGTAATTGCTGATTCTACAAGAGCATCTCTCAAGCTCATTCCTCTATCCATAAGGGTATTAGTATAATCTATAAGCAATGTACCATTTTTAGACGACAATCCTTCAAGCATGATTATACCAATAAATGACATTGTATTTATACTTTGTCCTGTTAGTGCCAGTGCAATAAGTGCTCCCATTATAGCTGAAGGCAAGGACAACATTCTTATAGCTGGAGTTAAATATGATTGATAAAGTACTACCAGTATCATATAAACAAGAGCTACTGAAGCTGCTAAAGCTTTTCCAAGTGATGAAAATGAATCATCCATACTTTTTTGATCTCCACCAAAGCTTACAGTATAACCTGAAGGTATTGTAGTAGCCTTTATCTTACTATTAATAGCCTTTGACACTTCTCCCAAAGATTTTCCTTGGACAATATTAGCATTAACAGTAACTATATCCTGTTTATCTTCTCTAGATATTGATTGTTTAGTATCTGTTTTTTCAACAGTAGCAACTTGACTTACTGCTATTTGCTGTCCTGATTGATTTGCTATTTTCATATTTTTAATATCTTCTACACTTTTTATTTGTCCATCCATAAATTTAATATTTATATCATTTTCATCATCATTTGCTCTATATGTTCCTGCACTGCTGCCTGCCAATGCCACTCTAATAGTACTTCCTATCTCTGAAGTAGAAAGACCATATTGAGAAGCAGCCAGGTTATCTATATTTACTTTAATTTCATTGTCTGTTTGCTCTGCTGAACTTCCAACATCTGTAACACCTGGAACCTTCTTTATTATATCTTCAACTTCTTTTGATAATTCTTTTAATGTATCTGAATTATTACCTTTTATCTCAATAGAAATTGGCTTACTAGCACCACTTGAACCACTTTCTGCTTCTGATACATTAAAATCTACTCCAGTCAAGTTTTTACTTCCAAAATCACGAACTTGACTTACAAGCTCACTTTGACTTTTTTTACGCTTATCCTTTGGAACTAAATTAACGGTAATTTGTCCCGAAGCAGCTTGTGAGTTTCGTCCACTTGCTCCAATTGATGAATAGTAACTTTTTACTTCTTTTAGTCCATTTAAATAATTTTCTACTTGTGCCACCTTTTCATCTGTTTGCTTTAATGTAGCTCCAGCGGATAATTTTACATCAATGGTAAACTCACTTTGATCATACTTTGGCATATTCTCCAATTTTACTAATCCCATTGGAATAAGAGCCACACTAAATATCAAGCCTATAATAAAAGCAATTATAACTTTTCCTCTATGATGCAATGATTTTATAATCAATCCTCTATAAATCTCTATTGATTTAGTAAAGAATCCACTTTTTTCTTTAACACTTTCTTCTCTCTTTTTAAGCAATCTTGCTGACAACATTGGAGTTACTGTAAATGATACTATAAGCGAAAATATTGTAGCTACAACTATAGTTAAACCAAATTCTTTAAACATCTGGCCTATTGTTCCAGACATAAGTGAAATAGGTGCAAATACAACCATATCACAAAAACTTATTGCTATAGCTGCTAGTCCTACTTCTTTACGTCCACCAATAGCTGCTTCTATAGGAGGTTTTCCTAAATCGAAATGCCTCTGTATATTCTCTATTACAACTATAGAATCATCCACCAGAGTACCTACAACAAGAGATAATCCCATCATAGATAACATATTCATGGAAAAATGTAGTTCATACATCATAAAAAATGTGGCTATAAGTGATGTAGGTATTGCAACTAAAACAACTAAAGAAGAACGTAAACTACGGAAGAATAAGTAAAGTACTATTGCAGTAGTTATAATTCCTTCAATAAGATTATGTTTTATTTGAACCAATGAAGAAGTAATAAAAGTTGTAGTGTCCATTGCAATATCCATATTAATTCCACTTGGAATGTCTTTTTTCATTGATTGCAATTCTTTTTTTACAGTATTTGCTACTTCTACTACATTAGCATCACTTTGTTTACTAATTACAACAGCTAAAGTTTTCTTTCCCTTATATCTCATTATTGATGTATCTTCAGGAGCTTCTAGACTTACTTTCGCGATATCACCAAGACGTACAGTCCCACCAGCTGTTGTAGGGATCAACATATTTTTTACAGAGTCTATATTATTAAATTGTCCAATAACTCTAACTGATTGATTCATGTTATCCTGCTTAATTTGTCCTGCTGGTACACTGGTATTAGCAGCTTGAATTTTACTAGATATAGTATTTGTACTAACTCCATAATATTCCATAGCTGTTTTATCAATCCTTATAACCAGCTCTTTCTTTTGAGCACCCATTATACTAACTTGTCCCACACCAGATATTTTTTCTAATTTTTGCTTTAATGAATCTCCTTCATTGTACAATTCATCAGAATTGGCACTTCCATTTAATGAAACTACCAAAATTGGAATGGCATTAGTATCCATCTTAAATATAGTTGGTTTATCAGCATCCTTAGGAAGACTTCTAGATGCATTATCTATTGCTTTTTGAACATCTAAATATGCAGTATTTATATTAGCACTTGATTTAAATTTTATCATAACAGAACCGGTTCCCTCTTGAGAAGTAGAACTAATGGTATCAACACCATTTATTCCTGACACCGAATCTTCTATAGGCTTAACAATATCTTTCTTAATATCTTCAGCACTTGCACCATTATATGTGGTCACTATTGATAAAATTGGTATATTCATATCTGGTAATAAGCTTGACCCCATGCTTTTATAACCAAATACACCTAGTGCAAGTATTAATACTACAGCCATCCACACTGCAGTTGGTCTTTTTACTGATATTTCAGTTACACTCATGCTTTACCTCCATTAACAATCTTTACTATAATCTTTAGTATGTATAAATTCAAATACTAGTAAGTTAAAAAACTTTTACACAATCACCCCCATAAATCCATTATTAACAATACATAGATATCCCTAATTTAATCATTCTATATTACTAACTTTTACTGCTTTGTACTATTTAGTCATATTTACATGAATATATTAGTCTATAAGATGTCTTAATTATAGTTATTTTAGTTATAAAAATCACTATGACTTTTGTCACATATTTAATTTATTGAAAATAATTGAATTCATGATCACACCCATAAATTCAACATAAAATCTACTACCTTTTCTGTTTCATCAACATCATTTTGTTCACATATATCATGAATTCCCATATACTCCATTATAACTAAAGTTATAATAGTACTCATAAATTGATACGCTACCATCTCAAAATCTAATTTTTTCATTTCCCCTTTTTCTGCTCTTTTTTTGAAAAAATCTGCCAGTATATTAAGCTGTCTTTTAAAAATTTTTGAAAGAAAATCAATATCACCATTTTCTAGCAAACTTTTCTCGCGAAAAATAATAGATGCAAATTCATCATCTTTTCTATAATTCTTCTTGAAATTATTACCTAAATAAATCATTGCTTCTCTCAATGTCATTTCATCTTTTATCCCTTTTAATGTTTCGTACAAATGCTTATCTAAAGCTTCATTTCCTTCCTTCAATAAGCTTTTCAATATTTGCATTTTACCATCAGGAAAATAATGATAAATTAGTCCATCAGTCATGCCTATACTTTTAGTAATAGATCGAACAGATGTACTATAATAACCATTTTGTGCAATCAATTTTTTAGCTGTTTTAAGCAATTGTTGTTTTCTTTCAGCAGCTTGCAATTCTCTACTGGTCATTTTTTTCCTAATACTCATATTTCCCTCCATTTTATTCATTAAGCGTTCAATAAAGTTATTGTAATCCTAAATATTACTACCGTCAACATATTTTTACTTTATTTTTTACACTTAAATACAAGTCAAAAAAATCCGTAATAGCTAATGTAATCCAGAGTATAAAGCTCCTAAGAGAATAATAAAATTATAAGCATTATATATGTTAATTTAATGTTCAATTAATGTTTAAAGTTTGTTAACATTGATATATTAGATTTCTATTTAAAAAAATCAAAAAGTCAGTTAGAATATTCTAAAAAACATTCTAACTGACTTTTATAATATTAATAGATTTATTAAGAAATTTGTTCAAATTGCATATTATACAATGAAGCATACATTCCATCTTTATTAAGTAACTGCTCATGAGTTCCTGATTCTTCTATTCCATCTTCTGTAAGAACTAATATTTCATCTGCATTTTTTATAGTACTTAATCTATGAGCTATAACTATGGTAGTTCTATTTTTAGAAAGCTCATCTAAAGATCTTTGTATAAAATATTCGCTCTCGTTGTCCAGTGCAGAAGTTGCTTCATCTAATATAAGTATAGGTGGATTCTTTAAAAAGGCTCTTGCTATAGATATTCTCTGCTTTTGCCCTCCTGACAGTTTTACCCCTCTTTCTCCAACATAAGTATCATATTCGTCCTCTAAATTCATTATAAAATCATGAGCATTAGCTCTTTTAGCTGCTTCTACTATTTCTTCAAAAGAAGCGCCTGGTTTTCCATAAGCTATGTTTTCCTTTATGGATCCTGCAAACATATATACATCCTGCTGAACTATACCTATAACTTTCCTTAATGATTTTAATTTTATATTTTTTATGTTTATTCCATCTATATTTATGCTGCCTTTAGTAGCTTCATAAAACCTAGGTATAAGGCTACAAAATGTAGTTTTCCCGCCACCAGAAGGCCCTACCAATGCTATATTTTTACCTGCTTCTATTTTTACATTTATATTGTTTAAAATATTGTTATCATCATTGTATCCAAAAGATACATTTTTAAACTCTATTTGTCCCTTTGGATTTTTAAGTTCAACAGCCTTAGGCTCATCCTGTATGTCTGGCTCAGTGTTCATAACTTCTAAAAATCTTTCAAATCCTGTAATTCCTCTTTGAAACTGTTCAGTAAAGTTTACAAGTTTATCTATAGGATTTAAAAATACATTTATATATAATATATAAACAACTAAGTCAGAAACATTTAGTCCACCATTACTTATAAATATTCCTCCTAATAATATCACAGTTAAGTATAATATTCCTTGAAAGAATCCATTTCCACTAAAAAATTTTCCCATTATAAAATAGCTTGTCTCTTTAGTTTCTAAAAATTCCATATTTCCTCTTTGGAATTTAGATTTTTCAACACCTTCATTTGAAAAAGATTTTACTACTCTTATTCCTGATAAACTGTCCTGAATTTGAGCATTTACATTTGCAATTTTTTCCCTATTCTTTTTGAATATATATTTCATTCTTTTGTTATAAAAATATGAAAAATAAATCATCACTAAAGTTATAAAAAACAATATTATAGTTATTTTAGTATTAATGCTTAAAAGCACTATAAAAGATCCAAGTATTTTTAACATGGATATAAATATATCCTCTGGTCCATGATGTGCTAATTCTGATATATCAAATAAATCTGTAATAATTCTTGACATTAGTTTTCCTGTATTTGTATTGTCATAATATGAAAAAGAAAGTTTCTGCAAATGATTAAATATATCACTTCTCATATTTGCTTCCATCTTAGCTCCCATTATATGTCCCCAGGAAGTTATATAATATTGACAAAAATATCTTATTACATAAGTCAAAAATAATCCTAATCCTATAAACATCACATAATGAAGCAATTTTATCTTGTCTGTTAATGTATAAACATCATTTAAAAGATATCGTACTACAAGTGGAAATGCTAAATCTATAGTCGATAAAATAAGCGCACAAAACATATCCATGAAAAACATACTTTTATATGGCTTATAATAATCAATAAATTTTTTTAGTATACTCATATTTACCTCCTTTTTTAACAATTAATAATTTTAAATTAGCATAAAAAATATAATATATTTCTGCATTTATTGCTGTGAAACATTTTTAATTAAAATTTTAGTTATTCTTTTTCCATTACATTTGCTTATTATGAAATCATAATTTTCATAGGTAATTTTACTTCCAACTTGTGGAGGCAATTCAACTTTTGAATACAACCATCCTCCAATAGTATCAATATTCTCTGTTATCATAGGAATATCCAAAATATCTTCAATATCATCTAAAATAACTTTACCATCTACAATATAATTTCCATCATTAAGTAATTGAATTTCCTCTAATCCTTCATCAAATTCATCTTGAATTTCTCCAACAATTTCTTCTAAAATATCCTCAATAGTTACTAATCCTGAAGTACCACCATATTCATCAATTATTATTGCCATATGCTCTTTTTCTTTCTTGAATTTTTTAAATAGCACACTAATAGATGTAGATTCAGGTACAGATAATATATTTCGTGTAATTTTTTCTATACTTTGTTCATTTCCTTCAATTTTTTGTTTATACAAATCTTTTATATGTATAAATCCTATAATTTCGTCTTTGCTATTTTCACAAACAGGATATCTAGTTAATTGTTCCTCCATAGCCATTTCTAAAATTTCATCAAAAGAATCTTCTTTAAAGATACAAACCATATCAGTTCTTGGAATCATTATATCTTTTACGGTTTTTTCAGAAAAATCAAAGATATTATCTACAAAAGTCAATTCTGTTTTATCTATTAATCCATGTTTATAGCTTTCTTCTGCTAATAACTTAATCTCTTCATCAGTGTGTGCTACTTCATGTTCCTCAGTAAGAGAAATATTAAATATACCTAATATAGCATTGGTACTATGATTAAATAACCATATTATAGGATAGGTTATTTTAAAGAAAAATATAAGTGGTGCTGCCGTAATTAGTGCTATTTTTTCAGTATTTATAATTGCTAAAGATTTAGGTGCAAGTTCTCCAAGTACAATATGAAAAGCTGTTATTATAGTAAAAGCTATTATAAAAGATATTGAATGTGCAGCAACATCTGATAAGTTAAAAAGTTTAAAAAGCGGCATAATAATTTTAGATATTGAAGGTTCTCCTATCCATCCTAATCCCAACGATGCCAAAGTTATTCCCAATTGACATGCTGACAAATATGAATTCAAATTATTAACAATATCCTTAGCATATTTAGCACCTGTAGTTCCTTGTGCTAATAAAGTTTCTATTCTTGATTTTCTAACCTTCACCATAGAAAATTCTGCTGCTACAAAAAATCCATTCATAAAAACAAGAAAAAATATAATAAAAACATTAAGTAACATTATCATTCTTTAATTTCCCCTTTCTCGGTTTCAATTCATAAGTAAGAGTATTATATCACAAATTTAATATATAAATATACTTGTAAAGTTCTCTGTTTCTCAATTATTCCATAATATCAAATAGAGACTTCAGCATTAAAGTTAAATTTACTTTTCATACTGAATCACATTTTATCCGATGGCTACCATCCGTAACACTTCCATCTTCTTAAGATGGGAGATAACGGCTGATACGCCACTGGATAAGTTCTTCTAATACTCACTTGATACGAATTCATTACATTCATAATATAAGTCTTTCATAAATTTTAACTTTTTAAACAATTTATTAGATATTCAAATCATGCTTAATTACTAATAATACTTAATGTTATCTAGTATATTTCTAAATATATTTTTATAACATAAAATATACATTGGCAATAAGACAACTTCAAAGTATAATGTAATCAATAAGTTAGAAAATTGTAAATTTACATAGAAAGGAGATGCTAAAAATTAATAGTTTAAATTATTTTAATAACAGAGAGGATTGTAAAAAATTCTTAGATGGCTTTGATTTTAAATATTTTATACCTTATTTTCACGATTGGATTGGTTATAATAGGTATACTGTTCAATTAGATGAGGAATGTAATAAGGTAATATATTGTTCTTTAGATTCTATAGAGAATGAATTGGTCAAAGACTCATTTTCTTTTTTTAACATCGAAAAGCTGAAAACTAAAAATAGAGAAGGAATATTAATGAACACTTTTCCACTTGCTCAAGAAGGTGAATCACTGAGAAGGTATGTAAAAGGTAAAAAATATTTATAAGAATTACCTTTTTATTCCAAAAAGCAAAAATACCCTAGGCTAAAAGCCTAGGGATTGCATTATTGGATCATGTCCTAAATCATTCACTGCATTTTCTATAGCAGCGTTGATTAAATATTTCCTTGATTCCGTTATCTCTATATCAAGTTCTTCTAATATTTTATATATTACATCTTGAGCTACTTTTTTTCTTTCATCCTTACCTATATTTTCTGTATAATAAAGTTGTTGAGCATGTCCTACTGCAATTATTGCCCATTTCTCTATAACTTTTAATATATCTATAGCTTTGTTACCTGGTAAAATAGCATCAATGGACTTTATAACTGCATCCGAAGCACCTACTATCTCTTGAACCTTCTTTAAATTTTCCTCTCCATTTATACCATTCTTTTTTAATGCTGGAATTATAATCAACATAATTCCTAGAACTCCCACAACCACACCTAAAATTACTAAAATACTAATCTCTTGTGCATTTAACATTAATAATCCCTCCTTTAATTTCAAATTTTTTACAAATAAAAAAAGCCTTTAAGCTCTCAATTTTACTATTTACCACCATTTTTTATAAAGTCCAATACTGCTTGATTAGTTTGAAATCTGTCTTGACCTGATATCAATTTGGTAAGGTAACTTGTATACTGTTCTTTATTTCCTCCAACACCTATTATATTTTTCACACAAGTATAATCAAATTTTCTATCATTGCTTATAACAGGGCAGTTAAGATAATCAGCCAATATATTAGCGCTATTTTCATCTGCCCCTCTATTTGATACTACTAAATAATCCACTTTTTTCATACCTCCATCTTTTACAACTATATTATCCATAAAATAATCAAGATCTACATTTCCTATAATTCCATCTAAACTTCCCGATTCTGAATATTGCCATGAAGCTGTCCCATCTGTATATAAACTTGGTTCTCTGCCATAGCTGGCTAACCATAAAGGAACATTTGGTATATTGCCTTCTAAATATCTGTGGTAAAAGTTTTCACCTGTATAAATTCCAATTTGAAATCCTTGTTTTCCAATATAGTTTATAAATGTATTTGCATAATTTACAGCTGTTTGCTTGTCCCAATGTTCTTCAGCTTCTAAATCCAACCATAGAATTGTATCACTTTGAAAATTATTTATAGTATTCAAAAAATGTTGTGCTTCTCCTATTGGATTTTCAGAATTATATGAGGCAAAATGATAAAAGCCAATTTTAAGTCCAGCTGATTTTATAAGCGGATATCTATAATTAATAAGCTTATCCACATGTGCTGTTCCTTGGCTGGCCTTTTGAATTACAATTTCTACTCCTTCATTTTTAACAACATTCCAATCCTGAACATTATCACCCTCATATATGTCTATGCCATTTAGCATTGTTGATCCTCCCCTTATATATTTATTTTTTTAATAAAATTCCAATAACAAAAATAGAGACTGTAACAAATATTCCAAGTCCCCACATTATCACATTTATAAATGTATCCATCTTTTTTATTAAATTTTTAATTTCAGTATGATTTTCCCTGTCATTTTGTTCCAAAACATCAATTCTTTTAGAATGTCCGTTTAGTCTATCCTCATGATCTTTTAATGTAAGTTTTATGTTTTGATGTTTTTCATTGCATAATTTTTCGTCATAATTCATATGCCACCTCTGTTATAATAATTTTAAATAGAATGAGAATTCTTAAGTTATTAGGTCTATTTCTCTAATATTAAATCAAATTTTTCAAAAAACTCCTATTCTTTGGATTTAAGTTAGTTCGTATAAATTTTCTATTGTGCAACTTTTTCAAATCTAACATTTATGCCAATATCAAAATTGTAATTTTTAGTAATTTCTTTGATTCTATAATCATTAAGATTAATAATTTCAATATCATTATTTGTAATTGCAGCTTTTATTTCTTGTCCTACTAAATTAGTAAAATCACTTTTAGCACTATCTTGCAGCATAACAGTTAATAATTTTTCTTTTCTATTTTCAGTCCATGTAATTGATTCAAAACAATTAGAAACTTCATATTCTTTTTCTGCATTTTTCAATTTTAACATAAATAACTCACCATTTCCTTTTCTTAATTTTTTATTGTGTATTTAATATTTATTTTATATTTATAATAATTTATATATCCACCTTGGTATATATAACCTGTATATTTTTGTCTATAAGTTCTTGTATCACTGCCAGGTTTAGTTACTGTTCCTTGATAAGTTGCATTCCAATCTCCTAAAATAGCTCCACCATCAGCATTCATTCGTTTATTAGAGGTCGTATATGTGACTAAATTTAATGTTCCCGAATATCCATCTGAATTATAACTTATAGAAGATGGTGGCATGTTTTCCCAATTACCTTCTCCTCCTACACCATAAATCAACGCATAAGCTGTACCTGATTGAGTTGTTGTTATAGTTTTAGAATCAGAAGGTGTATAGCTTCCACTAGATACATAACTACTACCGCTCTCATAAAGCGTGCCACTATATCCACCACTAGAACAGGAGATACTACTTGCAAAAGAATTTGAAGAACTATCTCTATAGTCCTCTTTATACATACTATATTTTGTAGAATCATATGTACTTCTTGAAACAGTTCCATTATTAACACTTACAGTAACATTATCCTGATTTTTTGTGTAAGTTACGTTTCCGTTATCCACAGTAACTTCATCAACGCTTATCAAATTGGGAAAATTAAGAGTATTTGACATACTCTGTAGTGTACTTTCAGCAAAATCATAAGCTAATAATTTTTGAATAGTATATTTTATAAAATCTTTTATTTCTGATACTACTTTATTTTTAACAAGTAATCTCTTTACTTCATTTCCTACCTTATAATAAATGCTTTTTATTTGTTTAATTTCTGTTCCAACCTTAATAAGTATCATTTAATCACCACCTACTCATATACAAAATAAAGTGTTGCTTCCTCTGCTGTAGTCACTGTTGGTAATGTATTAGTTATTACCATTTTTTTTATTTGTTTGCTGTTTGTAAAATTATCTAAATTCTGAAAAAGTTGTTTTGTTTGTTTTGTTAAACATTTTCCTTTTAATTCTAACGGTAAGGTTGTATCATTTATATCCCCTATTTGCTTTGCATTATCTGCCAAATGTAAATTAAAATCACTTTTATTAACTTTTTCTTGAATAACACCGGTTCCATTTAAAATAACAATTTTATCTAATATTTGTTTGTTCTCAGGTTTCAATTTATTTCCTCCTTTTTTCTTTTTTAATTTAGTGGATTTTTGAATTATAATTCATTTAACTTTAAGACTTTTCTACACTAATACATAAGTTTTTTTCTCCAATTTTTATAAAAAATATCTTAAAATTCTTGAAATACTGTATTACTATTTCGCAAACATCTATCTTTTTTAATTTAAAAATATTAAAGAATTTGAACAAATAAATTCAAATTCTTATTTTCTATTTATATTTATTTTTTATAATTATGTCGCATAATTTTCTCATTTCTAAATATATACATCAATATCTATAAATAACTATTTATAAGGCTTAATAGAGATTAATAAATATGAATATTACATATTGCGACATAACTATTCTTCATCTTTTTCAGGAATTATTACAGTAAATTCTTTGCCTTCATCTTTCCCAAAGGTAACCTCTTGAATATCTAGTAACATAGAATCACTTTCCAAATAAACTTCACCTTCTTGATTTCTATTTTCTAAATTAGCTATCAAATCTTTAACGTTCATGTACTAAGCTCATTAATATAATAAATTTAAAAGACACCCTTAACTGAGTGCCTTATAGTTTATATTCACTTTCTAAACTTAAAAGAGCTCGAAAAACTCCAAGCTCTTTATAAAATAATTATAATTTCTACATAATATTATTGTAATTTATAATTTAGTTCTCATATTAAATTAGATTTTATCTAGGTGAACGAGCTAACATATATACAAAGCTAGGTTCTTCTGCAACTTTTGTAGCAAGTACTACAAGGTCTTCAGAATCACTAGTTACTGACATCCAATCCGTTTTATTAGTTAAAACAGTAGCAACATTGTATGCTTTTTGTTTATTTGGAGCTATGCCTTTGTCTAGTAAAAAGTTTTTCAATTGTTCTCTCACTGCATAATCATTTCTACCTAAACGAGCCAATTCTCCTTTTATAAGTTTAATATCAGAAGGAGTTAAGGTTACATATGCATCATATGCACGATTCTTTTCATATATTGCTAAAGTAAATGTTCCTGGATGGTCCTTTGATTGTAAAACTGCTAATGGCAATCGCATTTCTATTTTAAAAGGATCCATTTTACCATCCTGAGTTTTAGAAGCCGCCATTATAGAATATATACTATACCCAATTTCATTAGCAGTATCTCTATAGTAATTATTTCTAATTAAAATATCTCTTACACCAATAGCTGTTGGTGAAGGTGTGTTATTAAAATATCTGTTTAAATCATTCATAGTTTCTGTATCAAGCGTACAATAAACTGAAAAGCTATCATAATTATTTACCATTGCCATTATAGAATTATTCTTTTGCATAGTCTTATTTGAAGAAGCTGCTTGTACATTTCCTCCTAATACTACACTGCTTGACCCAATAATTGATAATGCCATTAAACTAGCTACTATTTTTTTTGATTTCATAATGTTTATCCCCCTTCATGTTTTGTAAAATATTGATATTTAATACAATTAAATGATAATGTATTTTTGGCAATTTGTCAAATTGTACTATTTTTGGTATTATTAAGATTTTATTTATTATATTACATTCATTTCACAGAATAATTTAACAAATTTTGTACTTTTATTTCGTATGAAAAATATCAAAGCAAAGCATTATTAGATCATATATCTACTCTACTTAATAAATATTTTAATATATATCTTTATAAACAAATTTACTATAAAAATTAAAGTTATTTTTTAATAATATTTAAAATATAAGGAAAAAACTACTCATTGTTAATTTTATCCAAAATATTTTTCACTATAATTTTTGTTATATTTCTAAATCACGATACTTTTAAAAAATTTTTCTATAATCTGTCATGTACATATTTGCCTATTGATATGACTAGGTTTATACCTATATTTATTAATATTTACTTATGTGAGATAAATTTAAATTATAAAATTTTATAGTAGGTGCGATAACACCCTGGCTATCTTTTTCATATTCTGAACTGCTGCTGTTAACAAACATTGTTCAGAAACTTTTTTAATTCCACGCATGCGACAATAGCACAAACCATGGAGATTTTTTCAATCTGCAAATCTAATCCCAATAAGTTCTATGACCTAAATAGAAAAATCCTTTTGGTTTTCCATCTCTATTGCATATAGCCACTATCATAGTCTGTAGTACTTGTCTTACTTTCTTTAGTTTTTCCTATTTTATTTTTTAAAGGTTGTTTTCCATGAGCTACTCTATCCTTATTAATGTCTTCTTCTAACTCATTAAAATAGTCTTTGATTGATTGTGCAATTTGTTCTTTTGTAAATTTGTTTTTATTAACATTAGCTTTTAAGTGTGTATAATCTGTATATAGAATTTTATGATCTATCGCTCTTATCTTATTGCAAATAAGTAACCTATAAACACATTTTAAATAAAACTACTGGCTGAATTGCTGGTCGTACATTATCAGGACAATAGAAATCCTTAGTTAAATCTCTTATAAATGAGAAATCTATACATTTATCAATTTTCCTTAAGATATGATCTTTAGGAACTAAATTTTCTATATATACTAACTCTAATTGTTGCTATGCAGAATTATTTTCTTTAATCATAATAATTAACTCCTTAAAAAATCTGATATTATACCAATTCTACACAAAATCTTAAAATCTTTTTTGAATTCAAAAAAGCCCTATCGGGCTAAAAATTTAGAAGGCTGCTGACATATAAGCGCCCCCATAGGAATGATTATATACAATAAATTAACACCTTTAAATATTAGTTTTCAAATATGAACTAACTAAAAGAACTTGGACTAGTTCCAAGCTCTTTTAATAATATTTACATTTAACTTTTTAATAATCTGTATGAGGCTTTAAACTATTAAAAGTTTTACCATCATAAATAAAAATAAAATTTATCATATGCTAAAATACGAGATTTTTCATCAAGTGCTCGTACATCAACCAAATAATTTCCAACGTCCTTAACATATTGGTAAAGATTAAGACTTAAATAATCTGCTCCACCACCAAACGCTACTATTTCTTTACCTGAAACTTTTGTCACTCTGATTTCATTTAAACGAGCACCTGAAGTCCTTGTCCAAAAAACATCCCCTCTTGAATTAATATCTGCATCTAAGTTTGTTCTATAAGAATTGGTAGCTATCATTGAAACACTGCTTGTACTATTTAAAGTTGCTGCTTTAGCAGTTCCACCAAATGTTAAACTACTTGCTCCAATGATTGATAATGCCATTAAACTAGCTATTATTTTTTTGATTTCATAATGTTTATCCCCTTTCATATTTTGTAAAATATTTATATTTAATACAATTAAATAGTAATTTATTTTGGTTTATTTGTCAAATTATATATATATTGGTATTAAAATAATTGTATTTGATATAATATATTCATTTTTGAAAATAATTTAGCAAATTTTGATATTTTTGTTTCATATAAAAATATCAAAATAAAACTTATTAGATCACATAACTACTACAATTAATAAATATTTCAATATACATTTTCATAAACACACTACCATGAAAATTGAAGTTATTCTTTAATAATATTTCAAATTTAATCCAAAGACTACTTATTAATAATTTTTATTAAAGTATCTTTCACCATAATTTTTTGTTATATTTTCAAATCACAATATTTAAGAAAAATCTTTCCAATACGACATAAAAAGCTATTATCAATAGGTATAGCTTTTTCATTGAAGTTAATTCATGTAATTTTGAAAAAATATAGGATAAGGTTAAAAAATAAAGCACCTTATCCTATATTTCATTTAAATTTAATTTTCTTTTGTTACAGTTCCCCCAAAAATATATTCTATGTAAGTACTGTAATACTTTCCTTCAGCATATGCTACCTTTAAGGCATTAAATTCAGAATCATGAACTACATCTAAACATCTAACTTGTCCACTATATCCCTCTGAATCAGTAAAATAAGGCACGGTATCACCATATTTATAAGTACCATATACTTTGCCATTGCTAGTATACACTGGTACACGAGCTCTTAAAGTTACATACTTGGTATTGGTTGAAGTTGTAACAGCTTTTGTTTCTAGTGCTTGTAGATTACCAATTTGTGGAGATGCTGCTAACGCAGTTGTTGATACACTAGAAAAAAGTACTAGTGAAAAAAAGAATGTCAGAATTTTTTTAAAATTTTTACCCATTTTTTATAATCCCCTTTCATAAATAGAAAATATTTAAATTTATTCCTAATTATATAATATAATACATAAAATATCAACATAAAATAAATATTTCCAATTATATTTTATGTATTTCGATTTAATTTCCTATAACCAAGTCTTTGTAATTTTTTAATAATCCTTCAGGTTTCTTTTCTCCAAAGAGCTTATATCTTAAATAATCATCTACATAGACACATGCTGGAACTAACAAAAACCACAATAATGCATAAGGTAAACAAACCTGTCCTAATAAATTAAACGGTTCAGTGGAATAATCCCAAATACCTAATCCTAACCATACATTTAAAATCATTCCACTTGTAAATTCTATCATTAAAATTATTAAAGTACCTATTACACACTCCTGCCACATCTTTTTATCATAAAATTGTGGATGCTCATTAAGTCGTCCTATAAAAAATGAAGCCAGTCCACCTACCAACAGCATACTTATATGTGTCCATCCACGCCAAAATCCTTCTAGTACCATATATAAAGCACCCATTATAAAGATTAAAAGTAAGTCCTTTTTTAAGTAATACTTGGAATTGCTATATCCCATGTTACTTTTTGTACCTCCTCTATAGAATTTAAACTATTAATATATATTTTTAAATCTTCATATTTATTTTTTATCCGATGGCTACCATCCATAGCGCTCCCATCCTGTTAAGGAGGGAGATAACGGCTGACACGCCCTGGATAAGTTCTTCTAATACTCAGATAAAGAAAGGTATTTCTCACAAGCAAACTTCATCTTAGTCTAAGAATCACTTGATAATTAAATCGTATAATTTTTCTAAACCTTTTTATGTATACCTATAACTATTGATACAGCTAAGTTTATACTTGTATTTATTAATAGTTACTTATGCAACATAATTATTTTTCATATCCTCAATATAATAAATTTTCAAATTTAAAAGACACCCTTTCGAGTGCCTTGCCTTAATGTTTGTTTTTATTATGCTATTCCTAATTCTTCATTTACTTTTTTATTTGTTCTATTTGAAGCTTCTAGTATTTTTCTATAAAGTAAATTACCATTATACCCTTGTTTTAAGTATTTCTTTTCATAATACTCAAATGGTAAATTAGAATGATTAGTATCTAGATATTCAGCTAGTTCTCTATCTTTCATTAATTTCCTAGCTTGCATTCTATACTTATTTCTTAACCAATGAGCCTTGATAGCTTGTTCCTTGATTGCTAACGATTTATCTATTTTGTTAACAATATTTTTATCATGGCTAATATACCATTCTCTCACTTCCAAATTACTTAATTTTCCAAGTAAACTTTTATATTTTTCAAAATTATTAGCTGCTATAACCTTCTAAACCTTTCTTTATATTATTTGCATCACTAATATAGTATAGCTGATATCCCAAAATTTATCAATCTAAAATAGAAAATGTTAATTTTAGATACTTTTTACTTTATTACATCTTTTTCATTTTTTAATTTTTCAATGATCTTTTCCTCTTCAATAAATTCCTTCATTTTAGCTTCTACAAGTAATATTAATCCTTACCGCCTTGTCTCCCATATATAAACACCCTATCAGGAATGAGTATATATCTTTAAATTCTACCTGTCATTTTTATACATATTAGCACTTATTAATGCGTACACATTACCTTTCTATTGTGACACAATAAAAGCACACCAAAATAGATGTGCTTTTACTTTATTATAATATTCAATTATTTCTATTTTGATTGAAGGGCTATTCTATAGTAATTATTATCATCACTTTTCAATACTAATAAATTTTGATTAAGATTTACTAAGTCATCAAGTGCGAACGGTGTAAAATTGAATAAATTCCATGAAAATTTATCAGCTACTGTAGGATCTGATACTATATTTTTCTCAATCATATACTTAGCCAATATCTGTACACTAGTACAATTACCTGACTTTACAAAATCTCTTACTAATGCTATGTCTTTAGGCTCTAAAATCCCATAAAATGAATAATTTTCTATTGGTTCATTTTCACCATCTATTGTCATAAGTGTATATGTCCCATCTTGTGCTTGTAAAATTTCTGCACCATATTGTATAATGCCTAATGCAATAGTAAACCCTCCTGTTTTTTTTGTTTCCATCTGCAAATCATAAATACTATATGAAATATTATTTGCAAGTGATCTATTTATGCCATTTTGAATTAGTATGTTTCTTATATCCATAATTGAAGGATTACTAGGATTGCTTTGAAAATAGTCTTCTAAATCTTCTATCGCATCATAACTAATTTTTCCACAGTAAGTATATTTCTGATTAGTTATTATTGAATTTACAGAAATATTACTATTAGAATTATTTTTTACAACTTTAGCTTGTACACTTGTTAATGCTAAACTAGAACTTAATATAGCTCCACATAAAACAGGTGTTAATAATTTAATTTTTTTATTCATAACAATACCCTCTTTCATATTTTGTAAAATATTGATGTTTAATACAACTACATACTATTACTATCTTACTTTTTTGTCAAATAACTCCATTAATGGTACTATTAAGAATTAATTCAGTGTAATATATTCATTTTTCAGAATAATTTAACAAGCTTGTATGTTTGTATTTAATTTCCTATAAATAAGTCTTTATAATTCTTTAATAGTCCTTCTGGCTTCTTTTCTCCAAATAATTTATATCTTAAAAAATCATCTACATAAATACATACTGGAACTAAGAAAAACCACAATAAAGCATATTGTAAGCATATTTGTCCATAAATATTAAAGGTTCTGAGGAATAATCCCATATGCCTAACCATAGCCATACATTTAAAATCATACCACTTGTAAATTCTAATATTAAAATTATTAAAGTACCTATAACACATTCTTGCCACATTTTACGATCATAAAATTTAGGATGTTGATTCAACCTACCTATAAAAAATGAAGCTAGTCCACCAACTACTAGCATACTTATATGTGTCCAGCCACGCCACAAACCTTCTACTACCATATATAAAGCACCCATTATAAAGATTAGAAGCAAGTCTTTCTTTAAGTAGTTGTTGTTGGAATTACTGTGTCCCATGTTACTTTCTGAACCTCCTCTACAGAATTTAAACTATTAATATATATTTTTAAATCTTCATAATGATTAGTATTTTTTTCTATGTGTCTTTTAATATCTAATCCCAAAGCAAGCATATTTTTAGGTTGCCATTCTGTACATTTAATAGCTTCTTTATTCTTATAATAGTTTATAGGTTCTGTAGTTAAATTTGCTAACCTTAATTGTGCTATTGTAACAAGTCCATTTATTCTGCTTTGGTCTGTAAGTTCACACGAATAATCTTCTATAGTTGTTCCATCAAAAGCACTAGATTTAAAAGTGTTTATTATAGCATTTTGACATACTAAATTCATTTCGTTTATCTTTTGAATTTTTGTATTTTCTAATGAACCAATTTGCATTGCTTGTTTTTCTTCTTCTGTGTAATCTTGCTCTATTAGTTTACCTGTTGAGCAATCTATTACTAATTTATCTGCCATTATTTGCACCCCCATAAAGTAAATGTTGAACCTATTGCAAATTTACCTGAACCAGTAGATAAGGATATTTTATTTATTTTATTTAATGTATTTCCCCATGCACCTGAGAAATATTTTCTTTGATTGACATTACTATAATTATATCTACCTAAGATTGATTTTCTTTCAGTTTGAATATTATTCATAAATATTTCGCCAAAAGTCATACCATAATTATAACTTGCCCCATAATTTAAAGTTATAGCCGATGATCCTGTAGTAAGAGTATCTTCACCATAATTATATAATGAACTCGAATCATCATTAAATTGTATATTAATATAAGAATTTGAAATCCCTTTAGCAGAATATATAATTTTAAGATAATTATAATCATTTGATATTAATGTAAAGTCTATTTGTTGTATTGAAGTTGCTAATATCACATTGCCTATTTTTTCCCAAGCACCATCTCCACTATATCCTTTACCTTCCCAAGTAACACTAGCATTACTTACAGTAGGGCTTGTATCACTTACACTATTTCTATTTAATATCCATTTGATTTTTATACTTGGATTTGCAGTAATATCTATATCTGATAAATCAGCAATTGAAGTAACATTAGATTTTAATACTGTAGTTCCAGCAGAATTCCATACATCGCATCTAACGCTTGTATTAGTAGGTGTAGTTTGTGTCCATTTTATATTACCCCATTTTTTTAGGTCGCTTGGTGTTACTGTTTTTATTGCTGTTCCTGTTGTAGCCTTATGATAAACCCCTAACCTGAAAGTTAAGTCCTTTCCTAATTCGCCATTAGAAACAAATCCATTGTTTGAATACTGACTAAAACCATTTACAAAAGTATCTGTGGCTGCAAAACTAATACTATAGGAATTAGTGGCTGAATTAGATACGCCATCATAAACTCTGATTATTATACCATGTTCCTTTATAACTGGTATAAGAGTATCAAAAGTAGCTCTACAAAATTTAGCATCAGCTGTAACACCTATAACATTAGCTGTAGCTAATGTCATATTAGTAATGGGATCATACAAACTAACAGTTAATGTTCCTATGGGACTATTGTGTTTGTTCACATATAATTCAACATATCCTATAGCATCAAAACTAATACCATCAGAAGTAATAGTTTGAGATACATAGTATGATGCCCATATATTAGCACCTCCACTTACTGTTTCATTCTTTATCATATCTTCAACATAACTCAATTTAGCTATACCATTTTCTAAAACACAATTATTTAAAACTGCATCATCCAATCCCCAAACACTTTGATACCTTCCATTATCTATATCTTTAGATGGTGGTAAATCTATTAATCCCCAACCAGTAGGTTGTTTTTGTACTATTTGCCATACAGTTCCGCCAGAAGGTAAATGCTTCGTATTATCTGCCAAATGCGACGTAAAATCTTCTTTAACTTTCTCTAAAGTCACCCCATCATTACCTTTTATATCTTCTGCTTTAATTTCTTTATTGATTTTACTCTGTAATGATTTGCTTAATTTACTTTCATTAACACTATTTTCTTCCAATAAAGATCCATCAGATTCATTTACCATACTAGTACATTTTTTTATTGTCTCAAAATAGATGGTTTCATCCTTTTCTAATACCCAATCTATTAGGTCAATACTTAGGTTATCTGAATTTATATTATAATTTACTTCTTTAGTCAAAATTTCATTTAAAAATTTAACATTTAAGATATCTTGTTCTGGATTAAAATTTGCATGACCTATGGGAATATGTCCAATATTATCTTCTTCAGCAGTGAATTTCGTATAAATATTAGTAAATACTGCTGCATTTTTTTCATCATCTACCTGCTTTTGTAAAGATTCTACCTTTTTTTGCACTGCTTCTACATCTTCCTTATGTGCCAACATGACACCTTGATCCACTTTTAAAGTTACTGCTGCGGTGTTGGAAACTTCTAATATCATTCTTATGGTTAAATCTTTTGTACTTCCATTACTTGCAATAGGTTTATAGGTCTCAGGGTATTTCCCAATAACTAATAAATTACCTTCATCATCTAAAATTCCAGCTTCTCTTATCATAAAATTTCCAATATCCGCAGGAATTAAAACTTCTGCAACTATCCAATTATTATTGCTTTTATCAATATTAAGATTGTTTACTGAACCACTCCAAACTTGATTTTTCAACGTTGTTTGATCCTCTATTGGGTTATAATAATTTCCTCCACCATCACCAAGTACAAAAGTAGTAAAATTTACTTTAGTTCCAAGTGCGCTTGCATTTGCTATTTTTGCCTTACCAACTTTAGTTAATATAGAATAAAATTGTTCTTCCATATTTATGCCTCCTTTCTAGGGTATATAGTTACTCTCTCATCAGCTGAATTATTTCCTGCTGCAATATGAAATTTCCCAACACTTTGAATTTCTTTTTTGCTCCAAGGATACACTGTTATTGTTTCTCCACATATCAAGCAACTAGTCATATAAAATTTTTTATTACTTATATTAAAATTCAAAGCTAAATCATAATCCAAATGTGCTGGTTTAACATATTCAATAGTTTCATACAGCTCTTTTAAATTTAATATTTTACTTTTTATTTGAAAATCAATAAAAAAAGAATACTGCGAAGTATCCTGAATTATCTTAACTATTCCATCAGTAAATTTTGAAATCATACTTTTCATTATATTAGGTGTAATTGGGCTAACTTGTGAAAGTTTAGCCATTACTTTACTTCTTCTTATATTTACATCTAAACCTTCAATTGTTATGATTCCACAAAATTCTTCCCATAATCTCAATGCCCAAGTTGCAGTTTGTGGGAAAACTTGAAGCAGCAAATCTTCTAAGGCTTCATCATATTTATCAAAATCATTTTTTTCTACACTTTCAATTAAATTTGAAAAAACTTTATTTTCAAGTAAAAATGGCGGTAAATAACCTTCAAAATCACTCATAGGTTATTACCCCCAATACTGGTTTTTCTTCATCTGTTGTGCCCATATTAACAATATCTCCATTTAATTTTACACTTGCAAAATCTTCAACACCTTGTGTATTGGTAATTATAGCAGATATATTTATTAATTTTACTGAACTCCCTGGTTTTAAAGTATTAATATAATTTTTTATACTTGTTTCCACATTGGATTTATCTCCCTTAAAATCCATTATGCTAACATTAATAACTTTGTTTGATACAGTAACTATAGATACATTAGCCCCAATAGGTGCCGTACCTTCTCCAGTTCCATTCTTTGGATCAATATGATGCTTTACATTATCTAAAATATTGCTATCAAGCGATTGTCCATTATCACCATAACAAATAACTTTTACAGTTCCAGGACCATTCCAAAGAGGAACTACTTTCACCCCTTTAACACCACTAACTTCTTTTGCCCATCTCTCATAGTCACTCTTGTTTCCGCTGGATGGAGGGTTTTGCACTCTTTGAAGTAATCTAGATAATAATTCACCATCAGTTTCAGGATCAGTTCCACCAGTTGCAGGGGTTTCATTTGTAACACTAATTATTCCATTTATAGTAACTGGAAGTTGAGTAATAGTATTTGAAGGAACATTGTATTTTGAACCAATATCTATTGCTCTTAAAGAGCTAATAACTTTTTCATCATCTCCAATTACAGAATCTGTTGTAGTTTTATATTTTAATCCTCCTGGAGTTTGTATCATAGTTCCTGCAGGTATTAAAGTACCTTTCTTGCCATTTATAGTTTCATTTACTACTGCATACTTAGCGGTTGTTTCATAAACTCCCCTTGAAGCAGCATGCATTTTTAAATATTTCCCTGAACTAAGCTGAGGAATAGCTTTATTTAATAAATCATCTAGCTTTTCATACCTTTTAGCACTTTCTTTTGATACAGGAGCTAGTGAATCATGTATAAATGAGCCTTCTAATTTATCTACATCAGAAGTTATATCTTCTTTTAATCTTTTTAATATTTCTGAATCAGAATTTCCATCAATATAATGATTAAACATTTATATTCACCTTCCCTTGATCAGTTATAGCTGTAAATTCAATTGATAACTTATCTTCCTCATAGTTTACTTTAAAACCTTCAATTCTAAGGATATGTAAGTTTGCACTTAAACACTCCCTTACCAATCTTTTAGCCTCGCTTTCTACTAAGCCATTGCTAAATCCTTGTCCTATAATACTATCTAAATCATGTCCATAGCTATTAGAATAAATACTATAAGTCATTTTCATAGTATGAAGTGCTTTCCACATCCATATTTTTAAAGCTTCTTTTCCTTCTACTACTTGAAACTTACCATCCTTTAATAAAAAATTATTTTTTTCAAAATCCCATGCATATTCTTTTGGAATACTTGAGGTTGCCATTGCTGAGCTTTCTGTTGCTGTATTTAAATTAGAAACATAATCAGGAAAAATACTCATGTATTCCCTCCTTTCTTACTATGAAAGCTTTTTATATTCTTTTAAACTTAAAGTAAATTCAATATCTCTACTCATTGCATTTTCTTTGTAAGTAAAGTTCTCAATAGAATATAAACTATTTATATTTGTTCCAGTTACAATAAACCGAATTGGCTTTCTCCAATGCATAAAAGTATCTAGTATCCAAACATAATCATAAGGGTCATCTCTTGGAGTACATACACAAAAATTGTAATTTTGTGCAGGAAAAAAGCTACTAAATGTTATAGTAGCTAATTTCTTTTCCCCTATGATATTAATTTCTCCTAATCCTTCTGTTTCAAAAGTTTCGTTATTTGCACCAACTTGTACTTCAAATGTTGGAGGATTAACAGGCAGCTGAAAAATCTGATTTTTATTAAGTTCGTTACCGTCTGTCCTTTCATCTTTAAACCAAAATTCCACAACATTACCCCCTACACTAACTTATCTATAACAAATAATTTTTGGTTGTCTTCAGTAGCAATACAAGCAACTCTTTCTCCAGTCTTAACGCCTTCATGTGTAATAGTTCCTGTAACTTGACCATCTGGACACGATAAACTAAAAGGTATATGATACTCCGTGACACTTTTACATATATATAAGTTATCACCTGTAAATAATCCTTCACCGTTGTAAATGCTTATGATAAGAGGGTTTTCTTTAGCTACAATACCCACGATCACGCCCATATAACTTTCATTATCTCTGCCCCTTATTTCTTTAGCAAAATCTATATCATAACTCATTTTATTTATACCTCCTAAAGAACCCTTATTGCTGCATTACAATCACCATAAGTAGAAAATTGACTTATTTTAACTACATCTCCTGTATGCGGACAATGGATAAACTGGTCATTACCTATGTAAATGCCCACATGGCCAGTGTTATGGAAAAATAAAATATCTCCTGCAGTTGCTTCTTGAATACTTATTCTTGTTCCTTGATTTATCATATCATAGGTATAGGCAGTTAAATTATATCCAAAATGATTAAATACATAGGCTACATAACTACTACAATCAAAGCTATTCGGAGGATTACCTCCCCCATTAACATACGGAACACCAAGAAACTGTTTAGCAAAGGCAATTATTTGATCAGCCTTACTACTTACGCTACTAGAATTATCACTATTATTAGTAGAACTACTGGCTGCTGTTAATTCTTCAGGATCTGCAAAAGTAACTCCACTAAAATCTATAACAACAGTTACTTTATGTATACCATTATTAAGAGAATGTTGTGCAGATTTTATCTTGTAATATCCTTGCAGCCCATATCTTGCAATACTAATATAAATACTTCTTTTCGCCCTAATATCTTCGCAATTTTCTATATCTACTAAGGTACAAGTTAATTCCCTTTTTGTTCCGTTGTAAGCATATAAATACTTATTAGCAACATTTTGTGCTTGTGCTGCATTGCCTTTTTCTATAGTTACCACCTTACTAAGCCTGCCGAATATTTTTATGCTATTATCATCATTTGCGTGAGCATATGAACCTGTATCACTTTCTTCGTTTGAAGCTACATCTACATAGTTTACCATCTCTTCCATACTTCTAGTTACTGAAAAATCAGTGCCTAATGCATACTTACAATCAAGTTTTAAATTACTTATTCTATCTATCCAAAGAACATTACCTCTCATTTCCATGCATACATCTTCGCCAAGTTCAAGTTTACATTGCTCCAAAATGTCCTTTATAATATCTGAAACTGCCTTTCCTTTGTAAAATTTGCTTATCTTTGTACTAAGTGCTGTGCAAGCTCCACCTATACCCTGTCTATTTAAAAGTGCATAAATAGCATCTTTAGCGTTTAAGCCGTTAAATTGGATTATATCTTCATTCTTATTAAGATAAAATGCATAATCCATAGCAGTATAACTGCTTGTTTTATCTTTATTAGTTTTATTTACAATAACGCCTTGAAACACTACCTTACTATCTTTTTTTAAAGTTAGATGACTTCTTCCTTCTGCCAGGTCTAATGTACTATCGAAGGTTAGACTTACGGCTAGTGTGTCAGAATCATCTGCCCAACTAAAACTACCACATCTATCGATTATATCCTCTGGTTGTGGAAGTTCACCTTTACCTATTATATGGTTAGTATACAAGGTCCACATTATTAAAAACGCTCCTTTTATTAAAATTACATAAAATAAAAACACCTTATTTCTAAGATGTTTCTACTAAAACTTTCTACATATTATTTAATGCAAGCCTTACTTTTTTAACTATATGTTCACCTGCCTTATCGAAAAATTCTTCTTCACCTACAGTTAAACCATTAAAATTAATTATTATCTTTACATCTTTCTTATCAGTTTCTTTTTTATCACTATTTATATAACTATCTGCTATATCTAAAAGTTGCTGAGAATGAGAACTATTTTTCTTCAACGGAATTGCTGCTTCTGCATATTGTCCTTCACCAAAAATTGATGCTCTATCTGCTATACCTCCATTAGAATATCCTACATATGATCGTCCTTCGGCTAAAGCACGAATACCTGGAACATTATATACAGTTCCATATCTGGATTTTATATATTGTATTCCTGCTGCAATATTAGATACTGGATCGTATATGTTCGTCATTCCTGGGAGGTGATAATCAGCCATATTTTCACCTGTTAATTGCATAAGCCCACGACTAGGATCACCATGCTGTGCATTATAATCCCATAAATTTATGTCCATTGGATTTCCGCTAGATTCATGTTCAATAATTTCTGATAAAGGTCCAAACCAATCACTAGGAGCTCCTGTTAGTGCCATAGCTGTTGCTATCCACATTTTTAAATTTCCACTTATTGCTCCACCAGCTGATGATGTAATACTTCCTATCCAATTTTCAATAAATCCACTTACATCCTTTGAAGACATACCATTTACAAGTCCTTGCATTAAAAATCCACCCATGTCAAACATAACTTTTGAAGGGGAATGAATTCCAAATCCTGTTTTAAACTGCTGTATAACCTTATCCGTAAGTGTTTTTACAATGCTAATTAAATTATTCGAAGAAGCTTGTACCCCTGTTCCAAGTTCTTGGATAACTTGTTTTCCATAACTATTACTTTCTGTAGATAATTGAGAATATACAGTTTTAACATTAGTACTCATATTAGTTGTTGGATCTGTTACTAATTTTGTATTATTCTTTATACCTGTGCCAAAATTCTTTAGCATATCAACTGAATAAGTATCGAAATCAGAAAGTGGCCCTTTGTCAGGAACACTAAAATGTATTAATTCTCTTACTTTACTAGCCATGAAAGTAACTGCATCAGTAACAGATTTGGTGTTATTTCTTATTCCTTTTGCTAAATTATCAGGAATATCTTTTCCCCATTTATTAGTTTCTGGAATCATTGATTTACTTTGACTTGCTATTGTAGATGAAAAAGTCATATTAGGTAATTGATTATTTTTAGGCTTTACCATATTCATGGATTCTCTATTACTAATTATCTTTGATCCACCTGGAAGCTTCAAAATTTCAGGTCCATTTTCGCCGACCCAAGTTTCTCCACCTTCAAAATAACTTGTTCCCAATGCATTTTTTTTAGTTGGGTCATTATTAAATACTTTACTTAAAGGACTTCCTTCTTTTGAAAATTTAATAATTGCATCTATAGGATGTTGAAAAAACTTTTTTAATTCTTCCCAAGCTTTTTTTAAATCTTCAAATACAAGTTTTAGTTCTTTAACAACTGCTTGCGTTTTTTCTTGTATTCCCCCCCAATTATGCTGCCATGCTTCATATAGTCCAACAACTGCCAAAACTATTAATCCTATAGCCACACCCCACGGATTATCTACAAATATTTTTCCAACAGCACTTAAAGCTTTTACAGCACCTCCAGAAAATTTACTAATAGCTACTCCAAGTATAGGGAATTCCGTTTTAAGTTTATCTACAGTTTTAAATATAGCTAAACCAGCTTGAATACCTTTCGTTCCCCCAAAAATTCCTATGAATAAATTAGCATGAGATGCTGCAAAGCTAACTATTGGCATTAATCCTTTTATTATGTCTCCCATAACTTTTACAAATTGTTTTGCTTCTTTCCAACCTGCTTGAATGTCTTTAACTAATTGTTTAAATGAATTTTTATATTTGTTAAGTTGCTCCGGATTTTTTCCTAAATCATCAAAGAATTTAACAACTTTATCTGCACCTTTACCTGCAAAATCCATTAGATCCTTCTTTAAATTAGCAAATGCTTTTGACTTACTTATTTTATCTAAGGAATTATTTATAGGTATTAAAACCTTACTTATAGCTGGCAAGAATGCTTCTCCTATACTTTTTTCCATACTCTTTAAATTATTTTTAACAATATTCCATTGACCTAATGCTGTTTTGCTTTGATTACTTGCACCACCAGCAAATGCTTTCCCTAAACTACCTTTATCATTTATTTGGGTCTTAAAATAATTGTCAATGCCTCCTGCCTTGCTTATATCATTTTGAGATATATTAACTCCAAAACCATCCATGCTTTTAGTTTCGCCTTTTTTTAAATCTGATAAAGCATTCATAGCATCCATTAAACTTTTTCCAGGGTTTAAAGCTGCCATGTTCTCGCTTAATTTTACTAAATCCATACCTTCTTTAGTATTACCATTAGTTATATTTACAGCTTTTCGACCTGCTGACATAAAGTCAGATGGTAAAAAAGGAGCTTCATTTATTTGTGATTTAAGCTGTGATATATATTCATTGGTCATTTTCTGTATATCTTGAGAACTTGACATTTGATTATTATTTCCTATAATATGCTTCATTACTACTTCTTCTTGTTCTGATTCAGCTGCTGCACCTATAGTATTTTTCCCAATTTTATCTGCTAAATCTTTTAAACTATTCACTTTATCCGTGATATTTTTTATAACTTTACTTACTTCATCCTTAGCCTTAAATACAACTTGAAAAGGTCTACTTACTAAAGACTTAACTTCTTTTCCAATATTTTTTATACTGTTACTTGCTGAATCTTTAGCTGCTATCATAATTTGAATATTCTTTTTAATTTCATTAAGTTGTTTCTTTGTTTCTGATATAGTATTAAGAGGCGCCTCTATTAATATTTGACTTCTCACATTCTTTTTAATTCCATCTAATTGTTTTTTCGTTTCTGCTATATTTTCTAAGGTTTTATTTATATTAACTTCAATTTTAACTTGTACTTTTGTCATACTAATTAAGTTTATACTTTGTTTTGCTTCTTCTACTGTTTTTCTAAAATTATCAGTGTATTGAATGCTTTGTTTAATTGCATTTATATACATACTAGTATCTAACGTCATTTTTGCACTTATTTCTGGCACTTTCTCACCTCCCATCTAAAAAATCTATAAAAATAAGACTATAACTCTTTTAATTTAAATTGATTCTGTTAAAAATACTGGGATTTTATTGCTTCTTATTTCTTTTCTTTCATTATTTTTATCCTCAATTTCTTTCTCATAAAAAGCTCTTAAAAAGATTTTATCCCCCAAACTTAAATTCCAATAGTCTGAGGGAACATTAATCCTTTTCTCTTTCCAGAGACAGTACATCAAATTTACTTCGCTGTCTCTGGTGATGAGTTTTTTATTTCTTTAACTGAATCTTTGCTAAATCCACTTAATTCATTTATTACATTGAATATTGCTGTTATTTCTCCAGGTAAAAATATATTATTTACAGCTTCTGCTGCATTAATTGCACCAAACTGTTCAATAATCTGTTGGTTGTTGAAATCTGGATCTTTTATTCCAGAAACTACATATTTAGCTTGAATATTTTTTTCAGATTCTACTTTTCCATCTGCATTTATTGACACTGCATTTTGAATATCTTCAAATTCATCTGCTGTAATTGATTGAACTGTAACTGAAAAAGGTTCTCCTAGAACCTCTGACAATCTCTTTATTTCTATTTCTTTTGTTGGTCTAACTAATTTTGATTTGTCTAATTTTAATAATAAATCTATCTTACTCATAACTTTCCTCCCAAATTAAAAATGTTATTAAATGATTTTACCCAGCATTTTTTAATGCTGGGTTTCTAAATTATTTTTACAATTATATAACTTTTCCTATTTGACTATGCTTGGATCAATAGTATCTAAAGCTTCCATATCTTCAAAAGTAAAAGGAATGGATTCAGTGCCTAATTTATTAGATGACCAATCTGCTACAGTCAATTCATCAAATTTGACACCACTAAGTTTAACTCTTGAAGTTCCTCCATTTCCTGGGTCACTTATTTTACTAATTAAAGTACAAACCGTTTCTATGCCATCTCTAAGATTATCCATTAAAAGTAATATCATTCTATCACTAACTTTATTTAAGGTCATCGTACCTGAACCATCCCATCCAACAGTCTTATGCTTTTTTGCATTAGTTCCACACATAGGTACTTCAACTTTATTTAATTTAGCTTTAGCTTGAAATGCTGTACATTCTGCAACCTGAGCATCATTTAAAAATAAGGTTCCATAGTTTCCATATATAGTTTTAGTTTCATCATAATATCCTTGTCTATTCATATATTTCACCATCCTTTAAATTGCAATTCCAAATTTAATATTTTCCATAGCATCTAAAATCTTAATTGAAGCAGCTATAAATACTTGATCTTCTGTATTTGCCTCTTTAATCTCATTTTCTGACATTTGATCAACTGTTCTTCCATCTGTTGTTTTATATCCAGAAGTTTTTAAATAAATCTTTTGAGCTGCTGTATCTATAAATACATTACTCTTACCTTTATCTAGTAAACCATCTAACTCAAGTCCATCAAAATAATTGCTGATAGCGCTCATAAGTAAAATTTTATGGTCATAATCATTTTGTACCTTTCCTATATAATTATCTTCTACAGTAGATTTGATATCGTCATGTATTTGATCCATAATATCTATTATTTTTGTTTTCTTAAATATCTTTCCTTTATCTTCAGTAGTTGTAATCAAACTATTTACTGATCTTGCAACCTTAACTTTTCTCCCATCATTCATTAAAATCAATTTTCCAGCGTCAATAGCAGTATCCATATCTGTTTTTGTAAGATGATCACAATCAATTAATTCTGGTAAAGGTGCATAAGTAGCACTTATAGATAATGGTGTTCCTGCAAGTAATCCAGCTATTCTTGCACAATATTCTTTAGCAGTATATGTTTTATTTACTGTCTTAATTGTAGAAGCACAAAAATCAATTATACCTTCATGATCTCCTGCTGTATTGGGAAGCACAACCTTAACCCTTCTATCGTTAAAATCTCTCAATTTTTTTATCCAAGTGGCAAATGCTGTAGTGTCTGCATCGGATATACCAGGTATTGCTAAATAATCCCAACTAATAGTTTCTAAGTAATGCTGAGCTTCTGTATAATCTGCAGCTGTATCAGCTTGAACATAAACAATAACTTGTTTAGGAGGATACTTATATCCTATAAAAGCAAGATTAATTTGTTCTTGGTTATCAGCTGTTAATCCACTTGGAATTTCCTCTGCTCCATTCAAAATCATAGGATTTACTTGAGGTACAGTTTTATCTCTCAATATTAATGCTACTATTCCTCTTGTACCTCTATCAATTGCAGTAGTACCTGTTTCTTTAAAAATTATATTTAATGATGGTAATCCCAACATAATCATCTCCTTTTTTATAATTACTTTTAAATATCTTACTCATGCTTTTTTAACAATTACTCTAAAAATATTTTCTAAATCATTTACCTATCCCCTCCTTAAAATGAAGCTTTCTCATAGGCTTAATATTTTCTTCAGTTTCAACCTCTTCACGAATTGAAACTAAATAATTTAAACTTATTTGAAAATGAAGTACAAAATCAACTATCTCATATTCTATTTTTATTATAGTTAGAACCCTGTCTTTCACTTGTATGCAAAATTTAAAACTTCTTTCCAAACTGTCAGCCATATCATAAAGTTCATCAGTATTTTCTTCTTTAGCAAAATACTGAACATCTACAATTAAAGTAGGATTTTTAGTGAAAAAATTTGTTCTAGTTGTATTTACAGGAATTAACTCAATAAAAAAAGCAGGTGGACTAAACCCCTGTCTTATCTCTTCATCATATACATTTATATTAGAAAACTCCGTACTTAATTTTAGAGTTACAGCATCTTTAATATCTTTAAATGTAATCATAAATCTAACTCCTTAATTGTTCTATCAAGCCATTCTGACAAATGTTCAGGCAGTTCTTTACTAAGCTGCTCTACACCTACTTTAAGCATATGTCTTCCAGGTATAAAAACCATTTTATTATGTGATTTATATTTTTCACCATTTCTAATTTTCTCTAATTTGGACCTATATCCATACTCAATATTTTCTGCATGAGGTGAGTTATTAAATACTTCTATATAGTATCCATTATCATCACTTACTAAATTACCTATCTTCCAGTTATCTATTAAACTTTCTTCTGAAGTACTATGCTTATAATTCACATTTGAAGACTTATTCTTTAAATTTTCTAAAAAACTATTTGAAAGTTCCAAAATTTCTTTTTCTAGTTCTCTAGGAAAATCAACATTTGTAAAATTCATTAAAGCATTTTGAAACTGATATAATTCATCTATCTCAAATCCCATTATGCTTTATCCTTTCTTAGAAGAGGTACTTCTAAATGACTTAAATAAGGAAAAAATTCTCCTGCTTCATACTTTCTCTTTATACCATTTTCAAAAATAATTTCTACATCATCACCTGCAGTTATAGGTGTATCTGTTGAACAGAACATAAGCACATTATATCGAATATTATTAGTGATATCTGTTTGATTTACATTGCTTGTATCTTTCTTTGAAATTGCACATTTAACATTTTCTGCCTTCATACCTGATTTAAATGCTTTAGCTCCATTAAATTTTTTATACTCTATTTGACCATATATTGCAGCTTTATCAAAATAAGTTAACTCTAATATTTCAGCTTCTGTCATATTACCAATCAACCCTTCTAAAAATATTTAATTCGAGAGTATCCTCATCTCCAAAACTTAATAAGGTTCTTTCATCTTTTTGGTCAATTGAATATTCTATCTTGGTATCACCTCTTTCTATGGATTTAATTTTTTTTTCATAGTCTATACTGTTATTGTGTAATCTATGTTGTATTATAGCTATTACTTTATCTTCTATAAATCCTTCTAATTCTTCTGGTAACTTTTTAATATGGCAATAATTAAGTGTCTTTTGGGTAAATTTATTTATATATTGATTAATAATTTTATCCTTGGAATCATCAATTATTCCTAAAGTATTTTTTATATTTTCTAACATAATTAATTCTCCTTAAACTAAGAAATGCTAAACTTTTTACTTCACTTTAGCAATATATATTTGATCAGCATAAGGGAATGATGGTAAACAAGTGGCAACTGCTTTTGTCCACCTAGCTACTGGATCTTTAGTACTATATATTTCAGCCACAATATTTCCAAAGGATTCTATTTTAGTATCACTCTTACCTCTTAGTTCTATTTCTTCTGCAGTGAGTCCATAAATAGTATCACCTAATTTCCCCTCTGGAAGTAATACAAATTTTCCATCTTCAAAATACCTTTTTACTACATACTTTCCATCGTTACCTTGTGTTCTATATTGTGAATCATAGGTTGCTACTTCTGGTAAATCCATAGATGATAATAATTGATTAAGCATATCTTTGGTTAATAATTTATCTGCATTAATCCCAAATACAGCCTTTCTTATTGCCATATTAGTTAAAAGCAAGTTTAATACTGACTTAGAAGTTACAGCTCTAGTAGGAGTACAGCCTACGTTTTGCACTACTTTATCTGTCCAATTATAAATATCCTCTAATATTTTTGCATCTGTACTAGTCCAATCGGTTGTACTTTGCTGTACTTTAGGTGTTCCATAATCTATAGAGGTTTTGACTCCGTTTTCATTTATGTTAAGTTTTCCAGTAGTTATAACCTCCATTCTCATAGCTTCAATTCTAGTTTTAACACTGTTTACCATGTTATCTACATCATTATAAATTTGGTTAATAGCTTGAGTTTCTTCTTGTGTGCTCCTTGGAAAATTTAATTGTATTATTAATTTTTCATCCATTTTAATTTTTCTTTTGATTAATGCTAATTCTTCTACACTATAAGAAATTCCATCTCTTGAACCTATTTCAGTTTCAGTATCAAACCCATGTATACTAGCACTTACAGGTAAGTTATTAGCTCCCTTTATCATTTTAAAATCTAATCCTTCTATTTTTGTTTCTGGAAATAATATATCTCCTAACATTGGTATTTGCTCTCTGTTCTTCACATAATTTAAAATTGCTTGTGGTGAAAATAATTCTTCTACTCTAGTCATTTATAATTCACTCCTATCTAAATTTTATTTCTTTTAATGCAGTTTTTGCTGTATCAGCAGGCTTAACAGGAAGTCTATCTTCTAATACATAACCTTCAACCATTAATGAGCCTGGTTGCGCTCCTTGTGTAACATCTACGCTAGAAAATAATATTCCTGCAGCAGTACTATCATTAACTACTTTTCCATTTCCATCTAGTATACTACCTGCAAAGACTATTTTTCTTCCAAACTCATCAGGTACTATACCTTCATCACTCACTGTAGTAGTAAAATTAACATACTTTTCACTAGCTAAGAACTCAATTTGATTATTAATGTTTATTGTTTTTACATACATATCTTATACCTCCTTCTATTTCCACATATTTTTATATGAATTTTGGACTTTTTTATTTCTCTCTTTTGCTATTTTAACAGCTAAGGAACTTCCTCCTGGCGTACTTGTTCCATCTCCTGGTTTAGGTGTAACTATTTTATTTTCTGCAAATAAATAAGGATCAGATGTTTTTAAATTCTTTAACTGTTCATCCAATCCTATAATAGATTCTCCCTCTAATTTAACTTTTTCAGTATCTATCAAAGCTTTTATTGCTTTGCTATTCTTAGCTCCTGACTTATTTAAAGCCTTTTCTAATGCATAATTAAATTGTATTTCACCTATTTTCTTTTCACTATCCTTTTTTAATTTTTCATAATCTTTTTCATACTTATCAAGCTTATTTTGAAACTCCTCAATAGTCTTATTAGCAATTTTAAGCTCATTTTCTATATCTGTTTTTAAACTATTATATTTTTCTCTAATTATATAGTTAGAACTATCAACCAAATCTACATCTATATACTTACTTTTTATTTCTTCTGGTATTCCCGAATATGCTTTTCCAAGTATTTCATTTAACTTTGGCATTTATAATAACTCCTTTCTTAATTTTTTTAATAATAATTACTATTTCATTATGTTATCAATATAATTAGAATTATTATACTTCGAGTTTTTATATTGATCTAATAATCTTTGTTCCTCTTCTGTTACATCGCTTACCCAAGGATGATGACCAATTATAGTTTTATCACTTACCATACCCTTTGAATTTTGACAATCTTGAATTGTTTCTGTTTCGTTAGTAATCATATTTCTGTTAAAATTCACTTTTGCCTTAGTATAATCAAAATTTCCTTCTCTCTTTATTTTTAAATACTCTGATATAAACCAAAATATATCTTTAAATGCCTTCCTAAGTTTTCTTTCAAAGTTATTACATTTAAGATCTAAACCACTATATAAAAATTTAAGTGATACTCCTGAAGGATTAGCTCCAAATTTGTCTGTATCCATATTTACACATTGCCCAAATTGATAAATATCTTTTTTAAGCCTATCTAAATGTTTCTCTGATGCATCAACATTTAAATTGGAATTAAGTGATTCTACTCCTCCATCACCTTCAACCTTTATTGCCTTATAATATCTTAAATCTTGTATAAATTCTCCAACATCTTGTCCTGCATAATTTTTCAGCACATATATAAGAGATTGCAATTCAGCAATATTATTACTTATATCACTAGTATTTAAATCATAATCATCGATCAAATATTTGACAAATGTTAAATCACTAAGCTCTTTATTATTATTCTTAACTACTATAAATGGAACTCTACCCCATCCATAATGATCTTCATCCTTTAAATAATGGCCTAATGGCTCTGTTGTTTCATTTGCTTCTACATCAGGAATAAGTCTTCCATTATAATCTGTGTAATACATAACGGTTTTATCATCCCAATACTCTACTTTAAGCACATCTTTCTTATTTTTACCTTCATATACAGTAACATAATAGTACCTAATCACTGACTGTAACTTAGAGTGATCTGTATCATCCCATATTGGAACTACTTGTTCACTTGGAATTAATTTAAATCTTAATTTTTCACTATCATCAATATATACCTGCAGATACGAAATTCCTTTATTACTTGCTTCAATTCCAGATTCATTCAAAATATCATCAAAATCCTCATCCAATATTTCATTCACTTTTTTTTGAAATTTATCATTCAAAGAAGTATATACAGGTGATTTACCTAAAAGATAACCAATCTTTTCATCTACTAAAAGTTTCATAAATGCATGGCTTAGCTTATTATTTACTTTAGTATGATCTACAATTTTTTGCTTATTTACATAACAGTATATTTCTCTACAATTTATGTCATTTCTGTTTTCATAATAAGCTTGACCAATTAACATATTTTTTCTTTTACTTGACTTATCAAATTCATCAATAAATTGCTTTATAATTTCTTCAAGACTCATTGCTGATACTTTAGGCTTAAAGTCAAATAACATAGTCTCCACCTCCTTATTTAAATACTGATACACCACAATTTTTATATAAAATTGTATTAACAAAATACCTTATGGCATCCATGGCATGATCCATTATTTTTACAGGTTTATCCTCTCCTCTTTCAATAGACTTTTCATCCCAAATATAAGAAAAAAATTCTTTAAATGTATTTATACACTTATCATTAAACTGTATTATTAAATCATTTAGCGCACTTGAAACATTTCTTATTCCTTCTAGCACATTATTTTTAGCTTGTTTAACTTTAAACTTACCATTTTTCCTTATAACTGCTATAAAAGATGCTGCACTTGGATCTATTACAACTGCTTTTATTTTTCTGTTTCCAACGAAATCAACCAAATCATCATAATATTCATTATCAGTTTTTTGTTTTCCTTTATCTCTACCAGAATAATAGTATTCATCTATTAAATACCACTTATCTAAATATTTACCCCACAATAAAAATACAGTTGCATTTTGAGTACCATAATCACAACTGATATAAAACTCTTTATAATCTCTTATTATTGTTTGTACTTTATGTTTAGATTCATTAAACATATCATAGATTAATCCTTGAGCCTGTACCCATAGACCTAAAATATATCGTTTAAAGAACACTCCACTAAACATGCGTCTAAATCTCTCTTTAACTTTCTCTGACAAACTTAAATTATCATCCATAGTAAAATGCATGTATAATATATTTTTTTCTTTAGCTTTATCTATAAACTCTATTTTAACAAAATGGTAAGGACTACCTGGATTACAATTCATGAAAATTTTAGCACCATCTACTGAGCAGCGTCCTATCATCTGATCTACAAAATTTTGAGGAAATAATGCTACTTCATCAGCTAATGCTCCTGCAGCAGTTAATCCCTGAAGTCTATCTTGTGATTTTTCATTATTAGCATCATACATATAATAAGTATTATCACTTATAGTTATACAATTTTCTGATCTATTATACTCATATTTAATTCCCCAAGAATTTAGTATTTGCTGCATGGGTCCTATTACATTCTTTTTAAGTGTTCCAATTGTTTTACCTGCAAGAATAAAGTTTTCATTATTAAAATGTTTCAATGTCCACCTTACAAAACTGCATAACATGGCTATAGTTTTACCTGATCTAATAGCTCCATCAGCTATTACTATATCTTTATTGGCAAAAGGTGATCCTTTTTCCCAAAAGAATAATAGTTTCTTTTGTTTTATAGAAAACGGCCGAAATTTAAAGCCCTTATTCTGTTTCTTTTTCCTCATTAGCATCATCCTTAAATAAGCTTTTTATCTCACACTCACTCATTGTTGTGGCCTTTATAAATTCATTAATTCCTTCTTTATTGCTATCGTTATTTCCACTATTAACGTTATTAATATCAATCTTTAACTTTTCAATTCTAAGTTTTTGTTCTTCTGTAGCAAGATTACTCCTTAGCAATTCATCATATTGTTTGATCATACTTTCCAAAGTCTTCATAGCTTTTGATTGAGCTTGTAAAAATGCAGCTTGTTTATCCCATGCGAACTGCAGCTCATATTCTTCTTCTAATCCTTCTGATGTATTTCTATTGAATTCTTTTTGCTTCTTAAGTACTTTAGTTAGATCTTCTTGATTTTTCACATTCATAATTTTTTGTGATCTTGCTATAGCTGTATACTGAATTATTATATTTTCCCAAAGCATATCTAACGGATTTTTAACTATAATATCTTGCACTATATCTAATGTCTCCGGTGGAAATATCTTAGAAAAAAAACCGTGTTTTTCAGCATTTTTATTTCCCTTTGGTGCTCCTTTAGCATATTTATCATTTATAGTAATACATTTAATTTTCATTTTTTCTTTTTCTAATACTTTATTTAATTTGTTATTCCATCTATATCTACTTTTCCAAGATCTTATAGTTCCATAAGGTATTTTTAATTTTTGGGCAATATCCAACAATTCCACCTTTCCATTGCTATTTATATACATTTGTTCTGCCCTTATACTGTTAGGACTTCTTTGCTTTGGCATGTCATTTCACCTACTTCAACTGCTTATTTATCCATTTTGCATTATTTTTGCCTTATAGCTCCTCTATGTCTATAATAACTATCATGCTTCATTAAATTTAAAATATCATGAAAAGAAAGTTGTTCTTCTTTAATTTTATTTTTACTTTTTTTAATATTTTTCTTATCTAATTTTTCATGTATATCTGATCGCTGAGACTTTACTATCTTTTTTACATTCACATCTCTCACCTCCTATAAATTAAATAAGCACTAGTGACGTAACACTAGTGCTTTTTGTAAATATAACAAGAACAACTTATTATACTCTTTAATAAATATCTACTACAGCAACCATATTTAAATTTTTTCTATGATACTATTATAACACCGATTTTTTTAAATTTAATGCATACATAATGCGTACCTAATGCATATTTAATGCATATTTTTAATATCTTTTATCTATCCCATTCTTGTCCAATTGCTATGTTTGAAATTATCTTCTGTCTTGTTCTGGTAACAGTGGATTGATCTTTTCCTATTTTCATACCTATTTGCCAATCTTTTAATTGTTCCTTATATTTCATACTTAAAAAATCTAAAATTTGTCTGTCTTCTATATAGTTTATATTATCTTCTATAGTTACATTATCAGCTTCTATATTTCTTAGCTCTTCCTCTAAATCCACCACTTCTTCTTCTTTTCTTGATTTTTCTCTTAATAACTTATCTGTGATCCTTATTAGTGCTTTTTCCGCATAGCTTTCCTCACAACTAGAAGTTTGAACTCTCTCCTCATACGTCATACTTCTTGACTCTTCTGGTATTTCAATATCCACATTTTTTAGTTTATCTTCTATAGATTTTATTTGATTTTTCAGCAAACTTATTTTTCTATTAATACTGCTAACCTTTTTATCCTTGCCATAATAATTGTATAATTTGTTTTCTATATGTTTAAAAGTGCTTTTATCTATCATGTTTTCCTCCTAAAATTATAAATTCTTTTTAATTGAAACCGTATTTAGTAATTTTAAGATTTTTTTCTTCTATAGCTTGTCTTCTTTTATTAAGCATTCTATCACCTCATTTTTAATTATTATTGCTATTTACAAATATATATTACCACTTTAGCGAACTAATATCACAATTCAAAATTACCTGTATACCGAACTTATTCTTTCAATAACCAGAACTTACGTTCTATTTCTTTGATTTTCATAAATTTTTAGTTTACTTTACCGAACCTTGTGTTACAATAAAAGTACGGTAAATAATACCGAATAAAAAATAAAGGTGATTTTTATGACTTTAGGACAAAGGATAAGATCTATAAGAAAAAAACACAAATTATCAATATTAGATTTGAAAAACATTACTGGTCTTTCAAAGTCTACAATAAGTGAAATCGAAAATGATAAAAGTAACCCAACTACTGACACTTTATCTAAAATAGCAAAGGCTTTAAATGTAAATATAGAAGAATTTTTTAGGGAAGATTTAGTGGAGGAACAAATAGATATACCTAAAGAATACTCTGATAAATTTAAGGTTACTAAAAGAGATAAAGATCAATATAAAGAATTTTTAAAAAAAGAAGCTCAAGGATTTTTTATGAATGATGAATTTGATGAAGAAGATAAAAAAGAAATATTGGACATTATGAATGAAATTTTTTGGGAAGCTAAAGCGCTCAATAAAAGAAAACCTAAAAAATAGGCAGGTGACTTATAATGATAAATATACGCGTTAGGGTTAATCACTTAGTAAAAAAATATGGTACTAGAGATCCTGAAAAACTTGCTAAAGAATTAAGCATTATAATTAAAAAGGTGCCCTTTAAATCACAAAAAACAAAAGGATTCTTTAAAAAACAATTTGGCAAAAAATTCATTGTAATAAACTCAAACCTTAGTGAGTTTTTACAAAAAATTGTTTTGGCTCATGAATTAGGCCATGCTACTTTGCATGTGAGTAAATCATCATATTATATCCACGAATTTACTTTATTTCCACGTGGTAAATATGAAAATGCTGCTAATAAATTTGCTGCAGAAATATTAATTAATGAGAATGATATTGACAAGTATTCTCTTAAAACTATGTCTATAAATGAACTAAGTTGTTATTTTGGAGTTCCTGAAAGACTCATTATGTATAAGTTTTTTGAATAAATATTAATTATAGCAAAATCTTATCATCTATCTACATACTCTTGCGATATACAACTCTATGTTTAATTTCTGATAGTAATTTTATTTCCATATCATTATTTCAATGTTTATTTGTATATATAATTAAAATAAGCATTAGTATTTTTACCAATGCTTATTTTAAAACTTATCTCAATTTATTTTTATTGTACTTTTTAATATCACACATTAATCATCTTCTCTTAAAACATTCAAATTTTTTCCTTCCATGACCTTGTTCATGTTTCTAACAGCACACATTTTCCCACACATAGTACATGTATGTTCATCTTCTGGTTTTGATTCTTCCCTATACCTTCTTGCTTTCTCTGGATCTATAGATAAATCAAATATTTTTCCCAATTTAGTTCTCTTCTGGCCTTGCTCATAGCATTATCTAAGTCTCTTGCACCTTTTATTCCCTTTGCAATATCTCCTGCATGAGCTGCAATTTTGGTAGCTATAATTCCTTCTTTCATATCTTCCAAGTTTGGAAGTCTTAAATGCTCTGCTGGAGTTACATAGCATAGGAAATCTGCTCCTGAAGATGCAGCTATTGCTCCTCCTATAGCTGATGTTATATGATCATATCCAGGAGCTATATCTGTAACTAAAGGTCCTAGCACATAAAATGGTGCATTATGACATAATTTCTTTTCTAACTGCATATTTGCTTTTATTTCGTCTAAACTCATATGTCCTGGTCCTTCTATCATAACTTGTACATTTCTCTTCCAAGCTCTTTTTGCAAGTTCTCCTAAAGTCATAAGTTCTTTAATCTGTGAAGCATCTGTAGAATCTTTTATAGCACCTGGCCTGCAAGCATCTCCTAAGCTTATAGTCACATCATATTTTTCACATATATCTAAAACTTTATCAAAATACTCATAAAAAGGATTTTCTTTTCCGTTTAGTTCCATCCATGCATATATCAAGGCTCCTCCTCTAGATACTATGTTCATAAGCCTTTCATTTCTCTTAAAAACTGCTGCAGTTTCTCTATTTATACCTGCATGGATAGTCATAAAATCTACACCATTTTGCGCATGTTTTTCAATTACACCTAAAAGTTCTTCTTCAGTTATATCTTTTAATTCTTTGTCATAGAATCCTACTGCATCATACATAGGTACTGTACCTATCATAGCCGGTGACATTTCAACTAATCTAGTTCTAAATTCTTCAGTTTTTCCAAAGCAGCTTAAATCCATTATGGCTTCTGCTTTCATTTTTAAAGCTACCTTAACTTTTTCCAATTCATCATCTACACAATTACAATCCTTTGAAATTCCTAAATTTACATTTATCTTAGTTTTAAGTCCTTGTCCAACACCTTCTGGATCTAATGCATTATGATTTTTATTAGCTGGTATTACAACTGCTCCCTGTGCAACTAATTCCATTAGCTGCAATGTTTCCATATTTTCTTTAGCAGCTACTATCTTCATTTCTTTTGTAATTATGCCTTTCTTAGCAGCATCCATTTGTGTTGTGTAATTCATTTTAAACATCTCCCTTAACATATTTTTTAAAAACTATGTTAAATAAAAAAGGAGGAGATTATACATCTCCCTCATATCCATCTTTAATATAATAAAAAATGCAACCTTATAAAGTTGCATCTTAAAACTATATAAAGCTCTTCCCTACGCTAGAATTATCTAGATCAGGTATGAGGGTCAGAACTAACAGTTCTATCTCAGCCTATTACATAGGCCCCCCTAGATTATTTAATTTTATATGTAAATTATATCATATATGTTTAATTTTTTCAATATTCAAGCTTCATCAAATTTTATGCAATTAAATTCCACATAATTATTTAATTTTTAAATATTTTTAATATAATAAAGTAATATTTAAATACTTAAAAATGAATTTTTGTAAATTTAATCATTTTTAATTTTTCTACTTACCTATTGAACTTTAAAGGATTACATTATAAAATAAATTATGACAAATTCTTTACACAAAAATAAAATTTATGAGGAATGTATTATGAAAAATTTTACTATCATTACAGATTCTTGCTGTGATTTGCCAATAAACTATATTAATGATTTAAAAATACCTTATGTTAGTCTGACTTGTAATTGCAAAGATGCAGAAGTATTAGATGATTTTGGCGAAAGTTATCCTTTTAAAGATTTTTATGAAGATA
Source organism: Clostridium drakei (assembly GCF_000633595.2). Taxonomy (GTDB): domain Bacteria; phylum Bacillota; class Clostridia; order Clostridiales; family Clostridiaceae; genus Clostridium_AM; species Clostridium_AM drakei. The sequence continues at coordinate 225,247 of NZ_JIBU02000023.1, forward strand.
TGCGAAAAGGTAAAATGCCTAAAACTTCTCAACCTAGTAGCCATGCTTTTTATAACTCTTTTAAAAAAATTTTAGAACTTGGAAATGATATACTCTATATTGGGGTTTCTAGTGGCTTAAGCGGAACTACTAGTGGTGCTCATATAGCTAATTGTATGTTAAAAGAAGAGTATCCTAATTCAAATATTCATATAATTGATATTTTAACAGCTTCTTTAGGACAAGGTATCATGGTTTTACAAGCTTATGAAATGCAGAAATCCGGTAAAACCTTAAAGGAAATTATAGACTATTTAGAAAACATTAAACAGCAATTAAATACTTATATTATTGTGGATGACATCAATCATTTAAAAAGAGGTGGGAGAATATCTGCAACTTCTGCTTTTGTAGGTATGCTATTAAATATAAAACCATTCTTGACTATAAGCAATTTAGGTAAAGTTTTACCTATAGGAAAAATTAGAGGTAGAAAAAAAGCTTTATCTACTCTCTTTGAAAAATTTATTGAAAAAATAGAAAACCCTGAACAGCAAATTATAGCAATTTCTCATGGCGATTGCATAGAAGATGCTTTAGCTCTAAAAACACTTATACTAAACAAATTTAAGATTAAAGATGTAATTATAAATCACATTGGGCCTGTGGTTGGCGCTTATGGAGGTCCAGGTGCTCTGGCTTTATTCTTTTTAGGTAAAAAAAGAGAAATTCATGTAAACTAAAATATTAAAATAAAGTACAGGTACTAAAACTTGCCTGTACTTTATTTTTTAGATTTTTATGTAATAAATAATTAATATTACATATTAGTCATCAATTTTCCTAAATAACCATGAATCAACCATAGATGTATTATCAAACTTCTGTTAAAATTAAAAACAAATTGTGCCGAATCTCTAAAATGAGTACGGGGGACTAATTATCTTGGGGTGAATCTTCTTTAAATAAGAAGTAGGGTGACTCTCAACCCGAACCCGTCAACTAACCTCGGAGGCAAAATGGAGGGATAAATTTTATGATTAATTTAAAAAAAATCAGAAACTTAGTATCAATTGCATCTTTATCTTTAATGATATGTACTCCAGTACAAGCTGCTAATTATACTGTAACATCTGGAGATTCTCTTTATACTATAGGAAAGCTTTTTAATACAACGTATACATCTATTATGAAAGACAACAATCTTACAGACTCATCAATATATCCAGGAAAAACACTTACTGTTCCTGGTTGCATTTACACTGTAAAAAGCGGAGATACTTTATATCTAATATCTCAAAAATATGGTGTGTCCATTTCCGATTTAAGACAAGCTAATAACAAATGGGATAACTATTTGAATATTGGCGATAAACTTAATTTGCCTGGAATAACTTCATCAAATACAACAGAAACTCCTGCTACAGCAGTTTCTAATACAACTGCCTCGTATACAGCAAGTGATTTAGATATTCTTTCTAGACTCATAATGGCTGAAGCTCAGGGTGAATCTTACAATGCTAAGGTAGCTGTAGGTGCTGTAGTGTTAAATAGAGTTAAAGATTCTCGTTTTCCAAAAACTATATCCTCTGTAATATACGAAAAATCTGGTGGATATTATCAATTTACTCCAGTTGTAAATGGATGGATTAATAAGTCTGCATCAGCAGAATGTGTACAAGCTGCTAAAGATGCTCTTAATGGTGTTGATCCATCTAATGGAGCCTTCTACTATTTTGATGATAGTGCCACTAATCAATGGCTTTGGTCCAAACCATTAGCTGCTAGAATAGGTAAATTAGTATTTGTCTATTAAAATTAAATATAATAAAACACTATTGGTTTACTAAAAGCTAATAAACCAATAGTGTTTATTTTTAGTTATAAAATATATTAAAATTTAGTATATTTTTTATATTATACTTTGGTTTTATATTATATAGCAACCTCATTTTATAATCCTAATTTAATCACTTTACATCCCTTGCTTAATTTCATTATATGAATAAATCAATAAGTTGACACAGAAATTTTTATTTCATTTTTATTTAAAAATTACAAATTTTCATTCATTTTTCTATACTACCTGCTTAAAATATTATTTACATTCCTTTAATTTAATTATATTATATAAGTGTAATCGTTTTATAGAAAATATATTAAATTAAAAATTATCAAAAAATTAAAAAAACAAATACTTAAAATTGAAAAGAGGTATTTTTAATGGACTTAAGTTCAATAGATTTTATGGATATGCATAATCATACTCTTTGGTCAGATGGAATTCACTCTCCAGAAAAAATAATCGAAAATGCTATAGAACATAACTTAACTGCAATAGGTATATCTGATCACTTTCAAACTGATAAGTGTAATTCTGTGCCTACTGAAAATTTAGAAAACTATATAAAAAACTTAGAAGATTTAAAATTAAAATATAAAGACTATATAGAAATATATTCTGGAATTGAAATATGCATGAACAGGGACTTATGTGATTTAAATAATTTACCATATGATATACTCAATAAATTAGATTATGTTCTTTTAGAATATATAGATTACTTTAAAAGTAGTGTAAAGCTTAGTGAATTAGAGACATATACAAAACATTTAAAATGTAATATTGGTTTAGCCCACACTGATTTACTTTGCTTGTATAAAAATTATGGATTGAATTTTTTGATAACCAAATTAAAAGAAAATAATCTGTTTTGGGAACTAAATGTAAATGAAGGTTATGAGTATTTTGATACCATAGTAAAATCCATAGATACTTGGAGAACTAAACGATTATTTAAATATTTGAAAAAAAATGATATAAAAATATCTGTTGGTTCAGATACCCATTGCCTTGATTATTATAATATAAGAAAGCTTAAAATAGGAAATATGTTATCTAAACATAAATCTATTAAAATTCTAAAATATGATTGTTCTATTTCAAGGGCTATGGAATTTGGAAATAATATAACAAGCCATTATGGTATATAAATCTTTTGTATATTCTTATTATTTTTCTCAGACTTTAAAGCTTAGAAGTTTTCTAAGCTTTTTTATTATCTTTTTTTTAAATGCAAAATATGCTATTATTATCGTACTTATAAGAAATGCAATATGTAATCAAGTCTAAATTAATATTTTAATTGTTCAAAATTGCTTGATAAATGAATATTTGTATTTATCAAATGATTATTATACATAAAACTCCTTGTTTTTTAAGATACTAATTAAATATTTACATAACTTTATAAATTAAAATACAATTCTTTTGATTTAGGAGGTTATTTTTTTGAAGCATATATTTCGTAAAAATAAAAAAAACGTTAATAAAGAAATAGTAACTTATAATGATGAAAAAGCTGAAGCATTTTTAAATGATTATAATATGAAAATTGGAAAAAACAAAACATTAAGTCGTAAACTATTAGATAAACTCACCAAAGAAACCTTAATTGCTAGATCTATGAGATGCGTGTATCTTGTAGATAATTTCATAATCAAAACTTCATCAGATGCTACTGGAACTAAGCTTCCTATAGGAGCAGATCAATGTCTTAATGAATTCAATATATTCCATTCAAATGACCATAGGCTTAAAATTTTCAAAGATATTCTTTGTCCTGTATATGCTATATATGAAAGTAAATTTATATATCTTACAGTTCATAAATACATAACGGCCTTATCTCTAAATAACAATTACCATGAAACTATATACAATTATATAAAAAATGGTCATAACTTTCCAAATGAAACTATTTTTTTTAATCTTCTTGAAGAATTCAAGAAACTTTGGGTAACAGATTCAGAGGAACTTCAAAATGAATATTGTAAAATAAGTACTTTTGGTTATGATGAAAATAAAAACTTACTAATACTTGACTATGGAATGTTGTAAAAATTATAGTATTATATGTTTATTTCATTAATATTTCTTTAAATTAGCTAATTTTATCGTTATATCATATATTTCTTACTTTTAAGACTACACCAAACACTGGGAAATGTGATATGATATTATATAATATGAAATTCTTATATCCATTAATTTTTAGTTGCTCAATTCAGAAATTAATTAAGCTATTACATTTTAGTACATTTGGTATTTGTGATGGGGGGGAGAATATCTTGAAAAAAGATATTATTAAAACATGGACAAGGAACTAGAAAGATTAATGAACGACTATGGTGATGATGTACTAAGAATTGCTTATATGTACCTTAAGGACAAGTATTTAGCTGAAGATGTTTTTCAAGAAGTATTTATAAAAGTCTATAAGAATTTTTACAAGTTTGAAAAGAGAAGTAGTGAAAAAACATGGATTATGACTATTACCATGAATGCCTGCAAAGATATATTAAGAAATTCATGGTTTAAAAGGGTATTTGCATTTGACTATACTGACAACCCTTCAATAGCTGACAATTATGTAGATGCCAATATAGATAATGAAGTTATTAATTCAATTCAATATGAAAAATTATTGAATGAAGTTATGAATTTACCTCATAAATATAAAGAGCCTATACTACTTTATTATTACGAGGAACTATCTACTACGGATATAAGTAAAATTTTGAACGTACCAGAAGCAACGATTCGTAGTCGACTTTTTCGTGCTAGAAAAATGTTAAAATTTAATATAGATGGGAAGATTGAATATGAAGGATAATATGGAATATTTTAAAGAGGCATCAAATTTGCTCCTTAAAGACATTCATGCTACTGAAAAATTAAAAAAAATGACTTTAGAAAAATGTAAAAGTCAAAAAAAGAATAGGATAAAACCTATACTTGCTACGGCGGCTTCTGTAGCTTTTTTAATAATTGGATTTACATATAATTACTTCTTTAATAATTCAACTATACCTCGTAATTATGTAGATAATAATGAACAACAATATAAAAATTCTAACGATAGTGGAAAAGTTAAAGAAGATTCAAAAACAAAAAGTACTAATGAATTAGCTAAATCTGTAAATGATTCTTCAAAAAATAAAGGTGAGTCTAGTACTTCTGCTATTAACAAAGTAGATGACAACTCAAACAAGAGCAATACCAATACTACAAGTTCAGTAGATAGTGCTGCTGGTTCGTTTAAGAGTCCAAATAGTACTTCTACATCTGTAAACTCAACACAAAGCTCTTTGGCACCAAATGAAAATTTTAGTGGTAAAGAATCCTATAAGGGACTTCAAGGTATAGCTTCACCACAGAAAAATTTAGATATGGTAACTGCTGAAAAATATTTTGAAAGTAAGATCATAACTCCATCTTATGTTCCAGATGGTTTTAATCTTACAGATATATCAATTCCAGATGCAAAATTAAAATGTATTAAATTAAAATACAGTTCAGATTCCTCATATTTTGAAATATATGAAAGTAAAAATTTATCAAATTTAGATGGATCTAAAACTGTATATATAAATGCTAACAAAGCTTATATTAATTATACGAAAGATAGTAAGTCTGCCAATACACAGATAGTATGGATAAACAATAATGTACAATATTATCTATCTAGCACTTTGCCAGAGGATTCGTTGATAAATATAGCTAAGTCTATTAATTAAAAAAACATAAAAACTTTTGAAACATTTTATAATATGATTACGTCTAATTCAATATACGGAGGAAGTTCTATATATTTATTATTTTAATAGGGTATATTTCTTGTACCCTATTAAAATGGCGTTTGACTAATTTAGAATTTTAAAAATACATTTATTTTGTATTTAATTAACTAAAGGATTATTTTCAGGGAGGTCCCATTAATGAGAAAAAAATTTTTAATATCCACGTGTATTGCTTTGAGCATAGGTTTAGTATACATACCATCCAAAGCAAGTGCTGAAGTCTTGTCCAAAAACACAAATTCTGTTGAAACAAAAACATATTCTATAATTTACAATAAAGTTAATTTTCATACTATATCACAGGATGACGCTCCTAGTGATTTGATGAAAAAAATTGAACTTTATAAAGGTAATGAAGGGTTTGTTTCCTATACTGATAGTTCTTCTAATAAATCATATATAGCTGTTATGGCTGGAGAAAAGTCCACTTCTGGTTACGGAATTACTGTAAAAACTGTAGAAAATTCTAAGCAAGAAGTAAATGTATTAGTTGAAGAAACTTCTCCAGATAATAATGCTATATTACCTCAAATAGTAAGTTATCCTTATACTATAATAGAAACAGATGTTCCATTAAATAATATAACAGTAAAAAATTCTGATGGAAAAAATTATAGCTATTATGACATTCAAAGAAGTTTTCAACCTATAATTGGTATATCATGGGTTTCAGGTAATTTGAAAAATATATATAAAGAAAATAATTTTATATTTTTGGAAGTTCAAAATTCTAACAAAGTATCCCAATTTTTCTACCTTAATGATAATGAAGAAAGTGAAAATAAAATTAAAGATTTAAAATTAAATAGTAACGTTACTATAAAATACGCATTAGGAACTCCACAAAAATATAATAATAATGCTTCTTTCCCATTAACAGAAATATTATTGCCTGTTGATAAATCATCTTTTACTGACTCTAAATGGCAGGATTTAAGTCTACAAAAAAGCTTAGACAAAAATATGCAGTTAACGTTATATTATGATAAAGACCTTGAAAAAGAAAATGTAAGCAACACAAACATATATGTAGTGGATAGTGATGGAACTAGAATTCCTACCGAAGCAACTTTATCTGATGATAAAAAATCTATAAGAATTATTCCTTTGAAACCTTATATTGCTAATCAAACTTATTATCTATTCATAACAAGTGATGTTACCTCTAATATTAAGGTTTCTAATCAAGGCTACAGAATGCAATTTGAAGTATCAGTTCAATAGAAAAAGGAGTACTTATAAGTTCATAAGTACTCCTTTTCTATATTACTTGACTCCTGTTGATCCAAATCCCCCTTCTGCTCTTTCACTTTCAGATAACTCTCCTACTTCCAATATACTAACTCTAATTATAGGTTTAATCACCATTTGAGCTATTTTCATATTCTTTTCAACTTTAAATGGAAACTTTCCATGATTGATAAGTATTACACCAATCTCACCTCTATATCCTTCATCTATAGTTCCCGGAGTATTTAAAACTGTTATTGAATGTTTAAGCGCTAGACCACTTCTTGGTCTAATTTGAGCTTCAGTATTTCTTGGAAGCTCTATTTTTATACCTGTATGTATAAGTGCAGTTTCTGATGAAGGTATGGTAACTTCTTCTATAGAAAATAAATCCATACCTGCATCACCTTCATGAGCATACTCTGGTAATTTTGCCATTTCATTAACTTTTATAACTTTTACTTGTATTGTACTTTCATTCATTGTATTTATCTCCTTAATCATATATTTTGTGACATTATTCATTTTATCAATTATTAGTCATACTGCCAAGGAATTGGATAAAAAAATAGTTAGCAAAACATAAAAGTACACGCTAATAATATACAACCTAGCATGTACTTTTTACATTACAAAATATATCCTATTTAAAATGTTTTTTTTCAGTAACTTCTAAATCAACCTCTTCCAATTTTACAACCTTAGTATTATGCTTCTTTTTATATCCTAACCATAATACTAAAAATAATGGTAATCCTATATATGATGAAGTTACTCCTTTCCAATCTATTGTATCTGCTTGAAAATAAGTTAATCCCTGCCCTAAAATAACCACTATGCACAATACCAAGGCTATTATTGGGCCTAATGGAAATAACTTAGCTGTATACTTCAATTTACCTAAGTCACGTCCTTGAGCTACATAAGCCTTACGAAAACGATAGTGACATAATGCTATACCAACCCAAGCAACAAAGCCTGCAAGTCCTGAAGCCGCTACAAGCCATACATAAACTGTTGTTTCTGCATAAAGACCTGTTAAAAAGCAAAGTGATGCTATTATTGTAGTTGCTATTAATGCATTTACAGGAACTCCTCTTGAATTAAGTTTTCCAAAGAATGCAGGAGCTTTTCCATCCTTAGCCATTGCGTATAGTGTTCTACTTGAAGCATACATTCCTGAATTTCCAGCTGACAATACTGAAGTTAGAATAATAGCATTCATCAATGATGCTGCTGCTGCAATACCAGCTCTTTGAAATACCATAGTAAAAGGACTAGTTTGAACACCTGCATCTGTATAAGGAATTAATGCTCCAACTACAAATATTGTTCCCATATAGAATAGCAAAATTCTCCAGAATATTGTATTTATTGCTTTTGGTATATTTTTTTCAGGGTCTTCACTTTCACCAGCAGCTACACCAACAAGTTCAGTTCCTTGAAATGAGAATCCTGCAATTAAAAATATTAGGAAAATTGATTTAGCTCCACCTACAAATGGTGCTTCACCAATTGTAAAATTCTTGAATCCAACATAATGTCCGCCTATTATTCCATATATAGTTGCAATGCCTACTATTAAAAATATAATTACAGTAGCTACTTTAATACCTGCAAACCAAAATTCTGCTTCTCCATATGCTCTTGCTGACAAAAGATTAAGTACAACTACTAATGTAAGAAAGAATACACTCCATATAACAGGTGGTACTCCCGGAAACCAAAATTTCATAAGAACAGCACCTGCAACCATTTCCGTTGCAACAGTAATTGCCCAATTATACCAATAATTCCATCCCATAGCAAATCCAAAAGCTGGATCTACAAATTTTGTTGCATAAACACTAAAAGAACCTGAATCTGGCATAAAAGTTGCCATCTCTCCTAAACTAGTCATTAAAAAATACACCATAACCCCTATACAACCATATGCAACTAAAGCTCCTCCGGGACCTGCTTGTTTAATTGTATCTCCTAATGCCAAAAATATTCCTGTTCCAATGGCACCACCCATTGCAATCATATTAAGATGTCTCGCCTTTAGACTTCTTTTTAATTCACCTGACTCTTGATCTTTAATTTGATTAGCTTGTTCCATTTTTCTCCCCCTTATCGGTAATATTCTCCGATAAGTGAAATAACTAAGATAAAAAATGCTCTGAGAACACACTCAGAGCATTAAAATACACATTAATACATGAATGATAGCTCCCCACAAAATAAACTTTGTGACAGTCCTGTACATATTCTATACAAAGCCCAACTATATAGCATTAAAGCATCTGCTATAAGTTTCGGCAAAATTTCCTTTCAAACTGCTTCATAGTACTTACCTCTGCAGTGCTACTCTTAAATTTTGCGCCTCTATCTCAGTTATTCACTTATAATTAACTATTATACACTAAAATTTATAATTAGTAAACATATTTTAAATGTATTTAACTACAACTATAGTAATATGTTGTAGTTTAAGTTAAATAATTATTAAAAATATATTATTTCTTAGGTGCCAATATCATAATCATATTATTTCCCTCTAATTTAGGGGACTTTTCGATTATTGCAGCATCTTCTAATTTAGAAATAAATACATCAAATACTTTATTTCCTAAATGAGTATAGTTATTTTGTCTACCTCTAAATCTAATGGATACTTTCACTTTATTCTCACTAGATAAAAACTTTTTAGCATTATTAGCCTTAATTTGTATATCATGTTCTTCGATATTAGGTCTTAATCTTATTTCTTTAATATCAACAACCTTTTGATTTTTTTTTGCTTCTTTTTCTTTCTTAGATTGTTCATAAAGGAATTTATTATAGTCCATTATCTTACACACTGGTGGCTTAGCTGTTGGTGAAATCATTACCAAATCTAATCCTTCTTCTCTTGCACGATTTAAAGCTTCATTAGTTTTGACAACTACACTTTCTTCTTCACCCACCAATCTAATTTCATTTTCCCTAATACCTTCGTTTAAATTAAAATTTTTATTAATAATACAACACCTCCATAATTTTTTTAATCTATAATTTTATATTTTTACCGAATTAAATTAAGAAAATTTCCATATTGAGCTGTACTTTGCATAATAGCATAATTATTATTATATCCAATATTTTGATTAACTTGTACAACTATATTTGGATTAATTTCCACTGCTCTGGCAGCACTAGTTATTTTTTTACCAATTCCAGTATATCCTGAAAATATGTTTTTTACTTTATCAGTATCATTTTCAATTGCATCATTAAGTTTCTTCTTATCTATAGATAAAGTATTATCTTCATTAATAGTTATTCCTATACCTTTTAATCTGGATTCATTTCTCCTTAATGCACTTGATGATGCTTTTAATATGTTGGAATCTAAATCATTATTTTGAATGGCACTAGAAAATTTATTATAACTATTTACAAAGCTTTCAATGCCATTTTTTATTTTATTAGTGTTGCTTTTAATTGATACCTTAATTGGAGTTGTAGTGCTTTCCTTAAGATTTAAATTAACTTTTCCATTATCTAAACTTATATCATTTGTTTTAGATACATAGTTTACCCCATTTACACTATAATTTGCATCTTCAGCTGCCTGAACTTTATTACTAGCTCCAGATGCAGTTACTGCATTACCAACCTTGTCTATAATTTCAAAAGAGTTAGTTTTTCCAGCTTCTTTTGAATCAATCTTCATATACATTAGATTGGTTTTAGAATCTTTTATTATTGAAGCCTTAGCTCCTGCATCAGAATTATTTATAGCACTAACCATACTATTTAAAGCTTTTTCATTGTTATCACCTTCATCTATTTTGAAGGATATATCCTTAATTTGTCCATTGTGATTTATTGCAAAAGTATTATTTCCTGCATTAAGCATTGCTTTATCATAAGCATTAAGCTCAGTACTCTTATTACTTTGATATTTAGCAACATTTTTAACTTCTACACTATAAGTTTTATTTAAAGTACCTTCTTTTGCTGAAGCAGAAACCTTTTTATCATCACTAGAAACAGCAATTTTGGATTGAAATAATCCATTGCTACTTTCATCCACTAAATTTTTACCTTTAGTAAAAAGTTCCGCAGCATCATTTTTAACTGTAGATACTGAATATATCTTGCTAGAGGAATTTTTAACATTATAGTTATAGTCACTTTTATTTGTTTTTATACTATTGTATGCTAAAGAAAGATCATCTAATGTATTATATTTTCTAACACTACTTGTATTGTCTATCATAGGAATATTTTTATAATTCCAATTTAAACCATTAATCATTATAATCCTCCTCTGTGGTATAATATTTCTATTTCATTATTTATATTATCGCACACTTTTAGGATAATTTATATAATTTTATCATTTTTTTCTTACTTTTTTGAAAATGACAAAAATATAAATCAAAAACAGCTTTGGTAATTCCAAAACTGTTTTTGATAAAATTTGATATTACATAAAACTTCTTGGTATGTTATTTTCTAAGATATATTTACTTAAAATTGATTAATCTACTTTTTAATCAATAACAATATTATCATTTTTAACATCTATGATTATAGTTTTTTTGCCATTCACATTTCCAAACAGTACCTTATCAACAAAATAAGGTTTTATTTGCTGTGATACGATTCTTATTATTTCCCTTGCGCCATATTCTAAAGATAATCCTTTACTTGCTAACCACTTATAACACTCTTCTGTAACCTGTATTCTTATATTTTTAGTTTTTAGCTTTTCTTCAAATTGGCTTATAGTTTTTTTAGCTACCAAAAGTGCCATATCTTCATTCATTTTATTAAATACTATTATATTATCTAGCCTATTTCTAAACTCTGGAGAGAAAAATCTTTCTATTTCTTTATCTATATTTTCATTTTCTACAGTTCTTCCTCCAAATCCCATAAGAGGTTTTCCAATAGATCTAGCTCCTGCATTAGAAGTCATTATAAGTATTACATTTCTAAAATCAACCTTTTTTCCAGTACTATCTGTAAGAGTTGCATAATCCATTAACTGCAGCAATACATTTAAAACATCTGGATGAACCTTTTCAATTTCATCAAGCAGCAGTACACAATAAGGATTTTTTCTCACTGCATCTGTAAGAAGTCCACCTTCTTCATAACCTACATATCCTGGAGGAGCTCCAATAAGTCTCGCCACTGTATGCTTTTCTTGATATTCACTCATATCAAACCTTATAAGTGGAATATTTAACGCCTTTGACACCTGTTTACATATCTCCGTTTTTCCCACACCTGTAGGTCCTACAAATAACAGATTAGACACAGTCTTATTTTCATCATTAAATCCTGCACGGGATTTTTTTATAGCTGTAACTATAGATTCTATTGCTTTTTCTTGGCCAAATATCTCCCTTTTTATTGTTTTATCTAAATTTTTCAGTATATCGGCTTCATCTACTGATACAGTTTTTTCAGGTATTTTAGCTATGGATGCCACTATTTTTTCCACATCCTTCGCATTTATTTCAACAATACCCTCTTCTTCTGAATGAAGCTTTACATAAGCTCCTACTTCATCCATAACATCAATTGCTTTATCTGGAAGATACCTGTCTGTAATATATTTTGCTGAAAGCTCCACCGCAGCTCTTAAGGCTTCTTCTGTGTATTTTACATTATGAAATTCCTCATAATTTTCCTTAAGTCCATTTAATATATTAAAGGTATCCTCTATAGAAGGCTCTTTTACTTCAATTTTTTGAAATCTTCTTGCTAAAGCTTTATCCTTTTCAAAAACTTTTTTATATTCATCATAGGTAGTAGAACCTATAAATTTAATATTTCCTTTACCTAAGAAGGGTTTTAGTATATTTGAAGCATCCACAGAACCTCCTGAAACTGCTCCTGCACCTATTATAGTATGAATTTCATCTATATAAACAATAGCCTTTTCTTGTTTTTCTAAATTCTTAAGCACACTTTTTATTCTGTTTTCAAAATCACCCCTATATTTAGTTCCAGCTAAAAGAGTTCCCATATCTAGAGAATATATCTTACTTCCTTGAAGAAGCTTTGGTACTTTATTTTCTACAATCATTTGGGCTAATCCTTCTGTAATTGCAGTTTTACCTACTCCAGGTTCACCTACATGAATTGGGTTGTTTTTAAGTCTTCTTGAAAGCACTTGTATAGTTCTATCTAATACATCTTCTCTTCCAATAAGAGGGTCTATTTGTCCGTTTCTAGCTCTTTCTGTAAGTTCTATAGTGTACTGACTTAAAGATCCTTCTTCTTGTCTTTCATGGTTCTCTTCATATACATCTTCTTCTACTTCTTCCAAATCAAATTCTGTAATACCATGAGTTATATAATCTAACATATCTAATCTTTGTATTCCTTGCTTCTTTAAAAAATAACTAGCATAGCTTTCTTCTTCGTCATACATAGCTACAAATATATCACCTAACCCTATAATTTCCTTTTCCGCTGATAATACATGCTGTCCTGCTGAAGCTACTATATTGCCTACTCCAATAGTTTCTGTTGGTTCTCCCTTTTCTATTAAATCCATATTATCTTTAAAATATTTTATTAAATCTTCTTTTATATATTCTACATTACCACCACAATTTTCTATTATTTTTTTTCCTTCTTCAAAGAATAAGGAAGCATATAAAATATGCTCTGGTGTAAAATATTCATGTTTTGAATATTTTGCTTCATTATATGCAGCTGTAATGATTTCATTTACTATAGTATCTAATTTCATTTTTACTCCTCTTCTATACTAAATTTTAATGGGAATCCACTTTCTCGTGATGCCTTCATTGCTTGTGCCATTTTAGTAGCTGCTATATCATAGGAATATATACCTGCAATTCCTATGCCACTCCTATGTACATCATACATAATCTTTGTAGCTTCTACTACAGACTTTTTAAAAATCTCTATTAAAATTTTTATCACAAATTCCATAGTAGTATAATCATCATTGTATATAATTACTCTATACATTTTTGGTTTTTTTATTTCTGTTTTTGTATCTTGTTTTTCAATAGTTTTCTGACTCATTTATAAACAACTCCAAAGTTAAAATTATTAAATCGTTAGATGTAAATTAAGTTTAATCTAATTTTGTTTAATTATTCCTACTGCTACTCCTATAATCCTTGCCCCTTCATCATTAATGCGAATAGGTTCATATTTCTTATTTTCAGGCATAAGGTATATGCCTTCTTTTTTATTTACAAACCTTTTTAGTGTAGCATTTCCATCTAAATTAACTGCTACAATATCCTTATTTTGAACTGTATATTGTTTTTTGATTATCACGTAATCTCCATTATCTATATCAGCACCAATCATACTGTCTCCTCTAACTTTTAATATGAAACAATCCTTCATTCCTTTAAGCCAATAATTTGGAACATAAAAAACATCTTCAATTTCAGGATTCATGAGTATTGGTTCTCCTGCTGCTATATCGTTATATACAGGTAACTTTTTTAATTCCTCTTCACTATATTTATATTGCGAATCTGAATCTTTTACTATTATTTCAGAAATATTATTTATATCTCTAGATAATTCATAATCCCTTCCATGCTTTATGTCACAATACTTAAATGATTCCATAGAATAGTCAATACTTTTCTTTTCCACATGATCTTCATATCTTTTAGTAAATATGTGTCCTTTTACTTTTGATGGTAATCCTAAACTGCTAATTTTACGTGATTTTATCAACCATCCATTTGAATTTTTGCAATTATCTTTACTAACTACATAAGTAGTGCTAAAATAAGTCTCCTTACTATTTAGCTCTCTTACTAATTCTAATTGTACCTTAGTTAGATTTTGACTTTCGTCTACTATAATATGGGTATATCTTTCATCAGTAATATTTTTACATTGCTGTAGTGCTATTAATGCCATATCTTCTAAATCAATTAATTTTTTTTCTTCAAGCTTTTCATTGTATAAAGTCATAATTTTAAAAATAGCTTCTCTTATATCAGAGTTTTTCATCAATCTTCTAGGTCCTTGAATTTTACTATTACTTCTTCCTATTCTATCAGCATCTTGATAATTCTCGAGTATAGTATAATTGCAACTTTTAATCCAACTTATCTCATCTATAATAAACTCTATATACTTACTGTTCAATATCTTTATCTTCTCATATGACTTTTTAACATTTTTTATGCATTGAACTAATATTTCTTCCTTTTCCTTTTTACTTTCTATTAAATTATAATTACTATATTTTTCGTTATACTGAAAATATTTATATATAATATCCTCTATACTATGTATACATAATTTATCATCTGACTTTGAAAATAAGGTCATATAATTAAATTTAGTATTTTCTTTTGCTTTATCATAAATTTTTTTTATATTTTCAATCTGTGTACTATCTCCAGCAATCATCAAAATTCTATCTTTGTCATATAAACAATAGTAATTTTCTAAATACACGACTCTATACACTGCTGTTGTAGTTTTCCCCGCGCCTGTTACTCCCTTTAGCAAATTATATCCTAGCGATTTATTTTCAACTAATTTTATCTGTGCTGCATTTAATTCCATAACCACACCTCCTTGTATAGGAATAACCTTTAATTTAAGTATATTATAACTTAAATTGTTGTGTTATGTTATAAATATTTTATTAAAAATAAAGTAATTGCCTCCAGTTAAAGTTCTAACTAGAATCATTATTCATTAATTATAAGTAATTTCAAAATCATATTTATAAATATAACAAAAACACCAACATAGTACATAATGTTATCTGCATTACTATATGCTGGTTTTCATAAATTACTTATTTAAATTTCACTTTAATATTGATTACATTTTCCTATGTACTACAAAATAAACCCTATTTATTCCCTACCTCTAAAGTATATAGACAACTCTTTAGGATCTCTGACCAATATTTTTTTATCTACATATTTAACCATACCACTTTTTTCAAGCCTCTTCATGCATCTTGATATAGTTTCTCTTGTACTTCCTAACATATCTGCTAAATAAGTAATGCTTATATTCATATCAATTAACGTTCCTTCTTCCACTTCAACTCCATAATCTTTACACAATTTCCACAGTTTTGCTGAAAGCTTTTTATCCATCTTAATAGGTACAGTATTTTTAAGCTGCCTATAAAGTCTTCTAATTTTTCGAGCCATAGAATTTATTATAACTTTTGTCAATTGAAAATCTCCTGCCATAATTTCCAATAAATCCTTCTTATTAAAACATAAGACACAGCTTTCCTGGAAAGCCTCACAATTTATAGACGCAGGTAAATCATCAAAGATAACTTCATTAACAAAATCTCCATCACCTAAAATATAAACTACTCTTTTTTGTCCCTCTTCTGAATTTCTATACATAGTTAGTCTTCCATGTAAAATCAAATATATTTTATTAACCTTCTGTTTTTCATAAAACAAAAGTTCTCCTTTTTTAAGCCTTACTTTAAAAGCCTTAGCTTTTAACAATTCTAAAGTTCTTTCATCTATTCCTTTAAAAACTGATATTTGATTAAAATCTTGTTCTGTGGCCTTAATCATTATTATCTCAACCCCATATTTTAATTTATTTAAATCAAATTCTCTTTTTATAATTTTATTTTAACAATTTTACATACATTTGTCAGTAACTAATGTTACAAAAATACGCTAAAAAAAACGGACATCAATGTCCGTTCTTTAAATCAGGTTATTACCAATAAATATTACCTTGTATTTCCACTTTATCTCCTAATTTTATGTCTTTTAATGCCCATTTCTTATATTCCTGATATCCAGTTCTATCTATAATATATCCAATGTGTTCCTTACCTAATGGCGCATCTTTATCAATATACTCTTCTATAAAATCATAAGTGTTCAATACAATTTTTATTATACTTTCTTCATCTATCCATTTAGCAAAATCCTTAGCAAGTCTCGGATTTTTCTTGCCTGTTCTTCCCATTATAACTAGTTTAAAGTATTTTTCATCACTTCGTGTCCAGGCACCTGTTGGACATTTACCAACACATTCTCCACAGCCAATACACTTATCATGATCTCTTACAACCTTAAAATTTTCAAAACGTAATGCTCCTGCTGATCTTTTTTTACAATTCTTAACACAAGCTTGACATCCTATACATCTATAACTGTCATATTGTGGTTCAGTCATTCCTATAATTCCGAAATCCTGCATTCTAGCTTTTACACAATCGTTAGCACATCCTGTAAATGCAATTTTTACATGACGATCATTAGGAAAAATTGCTTTTTCCATTTTCTTTGCAAACTCAGATGTATTATAATTACCAAAAGGACAGACATTATTTCCTATACAGGCAGATATATTTCTCGTACCAGATGAAGCATATCCTGTATTTGAATCAACTTGATTTATTTCTAAACCTTCTATTACAGGTTGAATCAATTCATTTATCTTTGGAATATTCCTCATATCTATTCCAGGTATTTCAAATCCTTGTCTTATAGTTATATGAACAGTTCCATCACCATATTCTTCAGCAATTTTTTGCAATATTTCAAAATGTTTTGCTTCCATATGTCCACCTGGAACCCTTATTCTTACCGCAGTCTTTCCTCTTTCCTTTGTAACTCTAAACGCATTCTTTTTTAGACGTTTTGTATTAATATCTATAGACATAGTTCTCCCCCCTTTAATCCATTAAATGTTTAGCCTTAGTATAGTTAAACACTGGTCCTTCTAAACAGATATAAGTATCATCCATTTTACAGTGTCCACACTTACCTAGACCGCAGCACATTTTTCTCTCATAGGAAACCCAAATATTTTCTTCTTTGATTCCTCTTTTAAGAAACTCAGCTATAGTAAACTTTATCATTATTGGAGGTCCAACAGCCACCACTTGTGCTTCTTCTATATTTTCGATTTTTAAATCTTTAATATAAGTAGTAATCAAGCCAACATTTCCATTATATCCTTCTTCAGCTTTATCTACAGTTACTGTAACATTTACATTTTCGCTCCATTTTTTTAGGGATTCTCTGAATAGTATGTCGTCTGGCGATTTAAATCCAACTAAAAGATCTAAGTTCTTAACTTCATCTCTGTGCGCTGAAAAATAATCTACAATTCCTTTAACAGGAGCTAGTCCAGTTCCACCTGCAGCTACAATAACTTCTTTTCCTTTATATATATTTACATCAAATCCATTTCCATAAGGTCCTCTCATAAAAAGTGTATCTCCTGGGAAGAAAGTATGAATAACATCTGTAACTACTCCCACACGTCTGATTGTTAAATCTATATATCCCTCTCCTATTTCACATACAGATATTGGAGCTTCTCCGTATTTAGGTATAGAAACCTCAAAGAATTGACCAGGCTTTACATCACCTGTAAATTCCATTCTAAACGTATAATCAATATCTGTATGTGGAGTAATACTAATTATCTTACTAGCCTTTGGTAAATATATATTCTCCATTTACTTCACCTCTTCTATAGCATTGTTTAATTTATTTATACAATTGGAAAGTGAGATATACTCTGGACAGGCATCATCACATCTTCCACAACCTACACACATGTGATAACCGAATCTCTTTTTAAAGTCATAGATCTTATGCATAACCTTAAATCTCATTCTTTCACCTTGATCTTTTCTAAAGCTATGTCCACCAGCCATATCCGTAAAGCCATCTACCTGACAAGAAGCCCAAACTCTTCTTCTTTCTCCAGTCTTTTCATTATCCTTGTAGAATATATCCTGCATTGTAAAACAAGCACAGGTTCCACAAACTGTATTACATCTGCCACAAGCTATGCATCTTTGTGAATACTCTTTCCATCCACTCCAACCAAATACGCTTGTATCTAAATTTTCAGGAACTTTTACTTCTTTTTCGTTAGATTCTACGAATTTAGGACTTACTTCAGACTGTTCAGAAGCCTCAAAATATTCTTTAAAGCTTTCATCCTTACATTCAACAAAAACTTGTCTATCTACTACTTTTACAAATAAATCGTATTCCTCTGTTTTGTTACTTTCCATACTTACACAGAAGCAGTTATCAAAGCTGTTTTCACATTCCATAAGTACAAATTTAACTTTTTCTCTTAATCTCTTGTAATATGGATCTTCAGCACCATTCTTTAAATATATTTGATCTAATCTCTTAACAGCATGTATATCACAGCTTCTTAAGAATATTAAAGCTTTTTTATCTTCTACTTTAGGTTCTGTTACACTATCTTCTGTAAAGTAGAATATAGTTTGTGTAATTGGAAGAATAACTTCCTTTGGTGAGAAATTAGATTTCTTATTAAATTCTATTTCCTCAACCTTACTAACTTCACCATACCTAACAGTATCTGTATCTGAAAATGTACCTTTACCTTTTAATAGTATAGGAGCATAAACCTTATATTCATCTCCTATTGCAGCTAAAAAATCATTAAACTTTTCTGAGTTTAATTTATATCCCATATTAATCCTCCTTATGCTACTTTAATTTTAATTATCTAAATTCTTCAGGATTTTTTGTTAGATATATACCAATAAGCTATGCCAACAAAAATCATTCCACCAACAATATTGCCCAAGGTAACCGCTGATAGGTTATACATAAATCCACTGATGGATACTGCTGCTTTGTGTGGAATCATTAAAGCTATTGAAAGCAATGTCATATTTGCTACACTATGTTCAAAACCTGAAGTTATAAATGCAAACAAACACCAAAATACCATGATAAGCTTTGCAGCTTCATCCTTTAATTTGAAAAAACACCATACGGCTAAACACACTAAAATATTACATAAAATTCCTCTTACAAATAGCTCCATATATGGTGCTGTCATTTTTGCAGCTGATGTTTTTAAAATAAATTCAGCTGTAGTACCTTTCCAAAGTCCTGATTGTACAAATAGTGCTGCTAAAACTACAGAACCCAAAACGTTTCCAATATAACTAAAAATCCATATGCCCCAAACTGAACTCCAAGAAACCTTTTTCTCTAGGGCACCTATTGGCATAATCATGTTATTACCTGTAAATAGTTCTGAACCAGCGGCTAATACTAAACTTAATGCGATTCCAAAAGAAACTCCCATTGCGATTTTAGTAGCTGGTGCATTTACAGAGGATAGCAGTCCCCCTACCGTAAATATAAGTATAATTCCAAAACCTACAAACATACCTGCTAACGCCGATGCAATCAAATACCTGCTCTTACTTTCCTTTAAAAATGATGCCTTTTTTACTGCAGCTCCACTAAGTTTGTTAATTTCCTCGCTAAACAAATTTACCACCCTTTCAAATTTTTTATATTGTATTACATATCAACATAATTAGTTTGTATAAATTGTGGGCTTACTCAAACTGTTGCTTAGACTCACAAAGTATGATCTTCTACAGTTTTGCATTTTTATAGTGAGACGGAAGCATCCTCGTGTATGCTATTTTCTATCCCTCACTATATGATAAATATATCACAACTTCTTTTTAAACTCTGTGACGTCCATCACGTTTGTTAATTTTTTAAATTTTGCTAATAACTGGTGAATTCTTCGCACCCATTCTAAAAATTGCTAAAATTAAAAGTGATACTATAGCTAATGCTGAAAATACTAAGAAGCCTTTAGAAAATCCACTTAAATTTACACCAGTTTTATCTATAAATGATGCCATTACAGGTGGTATAACAAATCCTCCAAAAGCACCTATTCCTCCAACCCATCCTGAAGCTCCTCCTATTGCATGTGGCACTTCTTTTGGAAGTATTTTAAATACAGCAGCATTTGTTACGCCCATTCCAACTGCTAAAAATAAAATTCCTATTATAGCTATTGGTAATGAAGTAGCAATAACCATACAAATAGTTCCTATAAGCATTATAAAAAGAGATACATTAGAAACCCTTTCGCCTCCAAGCTTATCAGCTATCTTTCCACCATATATTCTTACAACAGACGTAATAATTGAGTAAAGTGCAGTTAGTACACCTGCCATTTTTATATTTAGTTTAAAGAAGCTCATCCAATAAGTAGGTAACCAGCTTGTTAGAGCTAAAAATCCTCCAAAAGTTGTAAAATATATTAATACTAGCGCCCAGGTCTTCCAAGTCCTTGCAGAAATCATTAAACTTTCACTTACTTTATCATTTGGAAATAATTCTTGTCCATATTCTGATGCAGCTATTCTTTTTGCTTCACCTTTTTCCACGCCAGCATCAATTAATTGGAAATACCATGCATTTTTACCTATAATACAATATGCTATGGTTCCTACTATTAAAAATATTAACCAAGCCAAATAAGAGCCTGATAATCCTAACAATGGCAGTGCAACATTAGGTAGTAATAATGTAAATATTCCTGGTGCCAGATTTCCAACACCTCCATATATGCCTAAAGCCGCTCCTTGTTTACTCTGAGGAAACCAATAAGATGCCTGGCTAACTCCAACAGAAAATGTAGCTATACCACAGCCAGATAATGCTCCAAAAATTAATAACAAAGAATAATACTGACTTAAATTTTGTTTAAAAAATGCCATAATTATATACAAACCAGCCATTCCAATTATTGAAAGTCCAAGTAATGTGATAAAAGGTTTTCTTCCCCCATTTATATCTACCCAAGCTGCAAATGGAATTCTAAGCAATGAACCTGACAGATTTGGTATTGCAATAAGCAATGCTAATAGAATAGGATTAAGAGTTGAAAAACTTTGTTTAAACACAGCAATTGTAGCTCCATAAAGCGCTACTGCAGCAAATCCCACAAAAAAACCAGTAGTTGCTCCTGTTAATCCTTGCTTTGAGTTTCCTTTTACTTTTAAAGAATTCATTATTTTTCCCCCTTATATTATTGACTATTTTAAAAATTGTTAATTATTTAACCTCAGCTTTTAAAATAAGTCCATTTATTATTACGGTAAGTATATCATTATACATTTTTTTGTTCCGTGATTTATATCACGCTCTATAAGTTTCTCTTAAATTTTTAAAACAACCTTTTTCTTAAATGGTGAAACTATCAACTATGTCCAAATGCTCTATATAAAAAAAGGTAATGACATGCTTATGGGGTAAAACATATCATTACCTTTTCTTATTTAATGTACATACTAATTTAGACTAGCTAATATGTAAATTCAAAATTTTCCTTAATATTAAAGAAATCAGAGTAATCTATTTTAAATATTGGCTTTTTAACCTTTGAAACATCAATTTTAGCTCTAATCAATTGAGTCAAAATACCAACATAAGATAAATCACCTTGAAGAATAGCTCCATAAATCCTGCCATCCTTATATATTACCTTTTTATAATTTCCTCTATCATCACTTTCAATTTCAACTGTATAAGTTTCATCTGTAGGCTCATTAATTCCAAGAGACATTGTAGGAATACCTAAAAAATTCATTGTTGATTTGCTAGCAAAAAAATCAGTTATTTCACTTTTTATCCCTACCATATTACTTGCTGCAATAATTCCTTCCTTAACAGCTGTAGGCCAAATAGGATTTCTTCCTGTAACATCTCCTGCACCATAAATATCTTCACAATTTGTTTTTCCAAACGCATCAATAATAAGTCCAAACTTATCAGTTTCGACACCTGAACCTTCTAGAAATCCAACATTAGCACGAACACCAGCTGCAACTACTAATAAATCACATAGAATTTTTTCTCCAGTTGTTAACAATATATCTGTAATTTTTCCTTCTTCATCAACAATTAATTCCTTAATTCCTTTTTCATAATATTGCTTGACACCTTTACTTTCCAAACCTTTTTCATAAGCTGAAGCCGCTCTTTTATCAAGCTGAATTGAAAGCATATGATCCTTCATTTCAACAAGAGCAATATTTTTACCAGTATGAAGCAGACCCGAAATAACATCTATTCCTATAAGTCCAGCCCCCATAATTACTATATTATCACATGTCTTTGACAACTCCATTACCTTTTCACAATCATCGAAATTACGAAATCCGATAGCATTAGGTGCAGTCTTTAAGTTCGATATAGGTGGGAAGAATGTGTTTGATCCTGTTGCTATAAGCAATTTATCAAATTTTACTATTCTTTCATCTAAAAGCAAAACTTCCTTTGAATTCACATCAATTTTAACAGCTTCATTTCCCTTAATCCATTCAATATCATTCTTATTTATAAAATCGTCTTCAACAAACTCAAGTCTTTTAACATCACGAATGCCTTCCATATAATGATGAAGTATACATCTAGAATAAATTTTATCATCCTTTGATATCAACATAATTTCAGCTTCTTTATCCAAGTTTCTAAGCTGGCGAACTCCATTAATTCCTGATGCTGAAGCACCCAAAACAACATATTTCATAAAACTCCCTCCTGTAATCCTTACGCTTCTTCTAGCGTTATTGCACCCATTGGACATTTTTCCACACACATAGGTTTTGGTTCATTATTTTCTGTACGATGAACACACATATTACATTTCATAATCTCTTTATTTTGAATTCTATCACTTTTCAATACACCATAAGGACATGCCATTATGCACATATAACAACTTGCACATTGTTCTTTATCATATTGAACCAATCCAGTTTCTGTATTCTTAGACATAGCACCAGTCATACATGTATAAACACATTCTGGTTTATCACAATGACGGCAGAAAATAGGTGCAGGTTTCGTTTTACTATCTATAGTTACACGATTTCTTGCATCACTACTTTCATGGCTAACAATGCAGGCAGTAACACAAGTTAAGCATCCTATACATTTACTTCTATCAATCTTTATTCTTTTCATAATTTAGATTCCTCCCATCTTAATCTTTGAAATATTAATTGGAGTAGTCTTATATGAAGGTTCTTTGGAATAAGAATCATATAAAGATGGTGTTAAATTATTACATTCCAAATAGTGCAAAGGTGCATAAAGCTCATCATATCTAACATTGTCTGTAAGCTTAACCATGAAATTTGAATGCTTTCCATTTATAGAAGAAACTTTGATCATTTCATTTTCTTTAATATCAATTTCTTTGGCAAGTTTAGTATTAATATAGATATATGCATCTTTAACACTGACATCTTCAACAAATGCAACTTCCCTTGTACGTGTTTGGGTATGCCATTGTCCAACACTTCCTCTACCTGTGTTCAGTGTATATGGGAATTTCTTTGTAGTTACTAATGGATTCTCACGTACTTTTTCAAATACAAATTTAGCTTTCTTTGAAAGTGTATAATATATATTGTCTTCAAATAAACGTCTTTGGTCATCCTTAAGGACTTCTCCTTCTCTAAAAGGCCATTGTATCCCCTTTGAGTCTACTAATTCGTCATAACTAACTCCAGTCATATCACAAGGCATATTCCTTGAACATTCCTTCATTAAATTAAAGGCATCTTTTGGAGTTTTCCATTTATCAAGAAGACTTCCCATACCTAATGCTTTTCCAATACCATATATAATTTCATAGTCACTTCTTTCATCTTTTGATTTCTGGAGTACTGGTCGCATAGCAGAGATACGTCTTTCTGTATTGATATATGTTCCTTCCTTTTTTATACCAGGAACAGCTGGAAGGTATATATCACAATCTTTTGAACTATCTGTATCACCGTAGATATCTTGTACTACAAATAATTCTAATTTTTTCATTGCTTCTTTAAAAGTCTCATTATTAGTCCATGAATGGCGAGGATTTGTACATACAATCCATAAAGCTTTTATTTCTCCAGAAATTATTTTTTCAATTATAACGTTATAAGGCAGTGTTGGCTTATCTGCAAGTACATCATCACTAACACCAAGAACTTCTGCCACTCGCCTACGTCTATCAATATTGTCAAAATCTCCACCAGCATAGAGCATTGTAGTATTGCTATATGCACGGGAACCCATAGCATTACACTGACCTGTAATAGAATTAGCCCCAGTACCTGGTTTGCCAATATTACCTGTCATTAAAGCTAAATTAATAATAGCTTGAGCTGTTCTAACTGCTTCATATCCTTGATTAACTCCCATAGTCCACCAAAATGAAACCCTTTTACCGCTATGGATTAATTCTACCAATTCTAAGATTGAAGTTTCAGCAAGTCCTGTTGATTCAGCTGCTTTTTCTACAGTATATTCTTTAACAAATTCTTTAAAAGCTTCAAATCCTTCCGTATAATTCTTTACATATTCATTATCTATGTATCCTTTTTCTATAAGCTTATTAGCTATTGCATAAAGCAATATTAAGTCCGTTTTCCCTTTAATATCATACCAATAATCAGCATTCTGTGCTGTTTCTGATTTTCTTGGATCTATAACTATTAATTTTTTATTTCTATTTTCTCTTATTCTTCCCCATAATATGGGATGTGCTAAAACTGGATTAGCTCCAATTAATATTATTGTATCGGAAAGTTCTGCATCCTTTAATGTATATGGTGGTGCATCAAACCCAAAACTCTGCTTATGAGTAACTACTGCTGTTGCCATGCAAAGTCTAGTATTTCCATCCACATTAGCCTTTAAGTAATTTCTCATTACATGACCAAATAATGCGAACTCCTCCAAGGCCAGTTGACCAGTACCAAGACCTGCAATACTTTCTTTTCCATACTTTTCTTGCAATTCTAAAAATTTATCTGCAACTAGTTTATATGCATCATCCCAAGGAATTCTTTTAAAAGAACCATCTTTTTGTCTAAGTCTAGGCAATGTTGATTCTCTCACTATTGTTTGCTGCTTATCCAATGAAATTCCTTTGATACATGAAAAACCATCATTTACTGGATAACCTTTTGTTGGTATTACTTTAACTATTTTATTGTTTTCAACATAAAAATCTAAATTACAATCTAAGGCGCAATAATTGCATGTTGATTGAATTTTTTTCATAACTATCCCTCTTTCACAAATTTAATATTAATGGTTATATTATTCATATTTATATCATCAATTGTTTCAAAAAATTGTTAATTATTTAACTTTAATTTTTAAAAAAATGTTTTTTCCCTATTAATTGTAAGTATATCATGGTACATTTTTTTGTTCCGTGATTTATATCACATTTTTTGAGCTGTAAAAAAATAATATATAATAAAAAAAGCCTACTTATAAAATAGACTTTTTTAACATGGAATTTTATCCAGCGTATTGCTTTATTTTTTTTATATACTTTCTATCATTACTTATCCGCAAAAGGCTTTCTATAAAATATTTACTGTGACTTTTAGGCATCCGTTTCTTTTCTACTAATTTAATCATAACCATACATATATCATATTTTTTCACATGAGTATGTCCATACTTAAAATCTTTATGCCTATTGTGAACTATATAACCATCCCCAGTTTTATAAACCTTAAAATCTGGACTTTGATATATTTGTGTGCTCACTTCCATCACCCCATAATTATAATATCGAGATATTGATATTATTATAAAAATATTAAGGATAACTATATATTATGCATAAATATCTGTATAGAAAACTAGTATATATTATATTTTATCACATATACTAGTTTTTCGTTACAATTATGAAATGTTTTAATATTCTAATTAAACGTTTATTTCTGCTTCTTCTCCTAATAAATCTTTATTTTTCTCTAATATAGGTTTTATTTCTTCTTCTACAAAATCTACTACCTGTCCTGGTGCTCTTCCAACAAACTTCACTGGATCTATTAGTGATAATATCTCTTCTGAAGTCATATTAAAGAAAGAATCATTTATTATTCTTTCTATAAGATCATTATCCTTTCCTTCAACCTTTACCATTTTGGCAGCTTCCATGGAATGCTGTCTTATTCTTTCATGAAGTTCCTGTCTATCTCCACCTTTTTTTACAGATTCCATAATTATATTTTCTGTTGCCATGAAAGGAAGTTCCTTCTTAACGTGTGATTCAATAACTTTTGGATATACTACCATATTCGAGGACACATTCATATAAAGATTTAATACACCATCTAATGCTAGAAATGCTTCTGCTACAGATATTCTTTTATTTGCAGAATCATCTAATGTTCTTTCAAACCATTGAGTAGCAGCTGTTATCGCTGGATTCAATGAATTAACTATTATATATCTCGAAAGAGCTCCCATTCTTTCTGATCTCATAGGATTTCTCTTATATGCCATAGCCGATGAACCTATCTGATTCTTTTCAAAAGGTTCCTCCATTTCTTTCATATTTTGGAGTATTCTTAAATCATTACTAAATTTATATGCACTTTGAGCAACTTCTGAAAGAGTATTTAATATTGTTGAATCTAACTTTCTTGTATAAGTTTGACCTGTTACCATAAACTCTTTCTTAAATCCCATCTTTTCAGTAACCATTCTGTCTAAAGTTTTTACTTTGGTTTCATCTCCATTAAAAAGCTCCATAAAGCTTGCTTGAGTACCTGTAGTTCCCTTTACTCCTCTGAATCTCATTTGATCTATTAAAAAATCTATGTTTTCTATATCTAAATAAAGATCTTGAATCCAAAGTGATGCTCTTTTTCCTACAGTAGTTAGCTGTGCAGGTTGAAGATGGGTAAACCCAAGAGTAGGTAAGTCTTTATACTCTAAAGCAAACTTAGTCAAAGAATTTATAGTATTGATAATTTTTTTCTTTATTATAAAAAGAGCTTCTTTCATTATTATTAAATCAGTATTATCCCCTACATAGCAACTTGTAGCTCCTAAATGTATTATTCCTTTAGCTTTAGGACATTGTACACCATATGCATATACATGGCTCATAACATCATGTCTTACTTCTTTTTCTCTTTTTTCTGCTACTTCATAATTTACATTATCTACATTTTCTTTCAGTTCTTTTATTTGTTCATCATTTATGTTTAAACCTAGCTCTTTTTCACATTCAGCTAGAGCCACCCATAATTTTCTCCAAGTCTTAAATTTCATTTCATCAGAAAATAAATAACTCATTTCTTTAGATGCGTATCTAGTATTTAAAGGTGTGTTATATATATCTCTTTGTTTCATAATAAAAGTACCTCCAATGCGTATATAATTTATAATTTTGCCTTTTTAATTCATATTATAACATATGTTTAATTCATTTCATATATATTATGTTCGTATTTTTATTTTTTATTATTTAACTTCAATAAATTGTTCTATTTTATGCATTACAATTAATATAATTTATTAGATCAAGTTTATTAGATTTGGGGGTATGAGAATTTATGTACAAGTTTAGCATTTTAGACAAAATTTCTCTCGTATTAGTAATACTAGGTGCCATTAACTGGGGACTCATAGGTTTATCAAATATTAATTTAATAGGATTCTTTTTAGGAGAACCAGCTGATTTAATAGGTAGGATTATATATATATTAATAGGTGTATCTGGTCTCAACATATTACTTATTCTTTTTAGAATGAAAAATGCTGTAAATATTAAGCCAATAAATAAAAGGCTCTAAGAGAGCCTTTTATTTATAAAAATCAAATATTATTCATCTAATGAATCTATTAATTTAGTAACTTCTTCTACAGCTAATGATTCATCATCACCTGATGCAATAATTTTAATAGTTGCATTTTTAGTAACTCCTAAAGATAGAACTCCTATTAAACTTTTTACATTAGCTTTTTTTCCATCAAACTCTATAGTTATGTCTGATTTAAAAGAAGACGCTTTTTTTACTAATAATGTAGCTGGTCTAGCATGTAAACCAGTTGCACTTTTAACTATAACTTCCTTAGATACCATTTAGTTCACCTCTATTTTAAAATTTTACATTGTACTAACTTTTCAATTCAATTATATCATTTTCTGTAGATGTTTCAACAATTATTTTTGTATGAAAATGGTTACATTGTAACAAATTTTACTTATGTCGACTTATTTATATATAATAGTATACCTAAATTTATGATTGTTATTTCAATTCAGTTATGAATTTTTCTATTCTATCTAATCCTGATTTTATGTTATCCATAGATGTAGCATAAGATAATCTTACATAGTTATCCATACCAAATCCTATACCTGGTATAACTGCAACCTTTTTTTTTTCTAAAAGTGCTTGTGAAAAAGTTAATGAATCCTTAATTTCACACTCATTAGACTTTTTACCAAATGTCTTTGATATATTCATCATTACATAAAAAGCACCTTTAGGTTCAGTACAAGATAAATTTTCTATTTCATTTATCTTTTTTACCATGTAATCTCTTCTATTTCTAAATTCTTTTACCATTTTTTCAATTTGTTCTTCATCACCATTTAAAGCTGCTACAGATGCATACTGCGCAATTGAATTAGGATTAGCTGTGGTATGACTTTGAAGACTTGACATCAATTTTATTATTTCTTCATTAGCTGCAGCATATCCAATTCTCCAGCCTGTCATAGAATAAGTTTTAGAAACTCCATTTATAGTTATAGTCCTATTGTAAGCATCCTCTGAAAGACTTCCAATGCTTATATGTTTTTCATCTCCATATATAAGTTTTTCATATATTTCGTCAGATAATATTATTAAATCATGCTTCTTAGCTAATTCCGCTATAGCTGTTAATTCTTCTTTTGTATAAACAGTTCCTGTAGGATTATTAGGACTATTTACAAGTATAATTTTCGTTTTATCTGTTATTGCTTTTTCTAAATCTTTTATATCATATTTAAAATTATTAGCTTCACTAGTTTCTATAAATACAGGTACACCATCTGCTAATTTTACTAGTTCAGGATAGCTTACCCAATATGGTATTGGTATTATAACTTCGTCTCCAGGGTTCAATGTTGCTGAAAAAGCATTTGCTAAACACTGCTTTGCACCTGTAGAAATTATGATCTGTGAAGAATTATATTTTAGGCCATTATCCTTATAAAACTTATTAGCAATAGCTTCTTTTAATTCTGTAATTCCAGATGCAGCTGTATACTTCGTAAATCCCTGCTTTATAGCTCCGATAGCTGCATTTTGTATATTTTCTGGAGTATTAAAATCTGGTTCTCCAGCTCCAAATCCAATTACATCAATTCCTTCTGACTTCATTTTTTTAGCCTTTGCTGTTATAGCCAATGTAATAGATGGCTGAATTTGCTGTGCTTTTTTTGATAGTATCATTTTTACTTCCTCCATATATAGTAAATTTTAAATATTTGACTAAATTGCAACTTAAAAATTTCGTTTAGTTATAATATACCATCATATTTACATGTTTACAATTAAATATTTTATTTTTTGCAATTTAACGGACTTGATTCATGCATAATAACTATATTCGAATCTACTTAATTATTATATCAAACACTTATTACTACCTGAAATTTATAATTTTAACTTCTAGATACAAATATTACACCTATTATAATAAAAACAACACCTGCTATTCTTATTATTGATATATTTTCTTTAAAAATAAAATAAGAAAAAAACATGATCAGTACATATCCTATACTAACCATAGGATATGCATAACTTAACTCCACTTTACTTAAAACTTTTATCCACAATAAAAAACTTACTCCATAAGATATAATACCGCACATTACCGGTACATTTTTCAAAATTCCTAAAATACTAGGTATTAAATAACTACCAGAAAAATTCAACTGCAAATTAACCGCTCCATATTTAACTAAAACCTGTCCAATAGCTCCTAAAAAAACTGAAATTAAAATTAAACCTATCATACTCGCAACTCCTCATATCCATTTATTAAAGCATCAATAAAGTTACAAAAGCTATATATCATTATAAATATTTCAGGAAAAGCATATCTTCCTTGACCTTCTGTCACAAAATAAACTGAAGTAAACATAAAAAATAACACAACTAAATATAAATTAAACTTGTTTAATAACTCAGTTTGTTTCTTAAATATACTTCTTAAAATACACATGCTGTAAATTAATATATATACAATACCAAAACCAAATACTAAGTTTCTTATATTATTGGTTATATTTAGCATAGTTGTTTTAGTATGATCGCTTATCCCACTTCCGTAAGTACTATATAAAATATCATCTCCTACAAAATATGTATTAAACAATCTTTTAATCCCTAATTCTACAAACTGTACTGGATGACCTTTAATCCAATTCTTTGCTGCATTGCTTAACATTTTATTCTTTTGAGTCATATTAGCACTTTTATATTCATCCGTTTTTACTATAGAATTCTCTACTTCTTCTGCTGCCATCCATCTTCCTATATTGTTTTGAGAGTTATTGTTTATATATAAAACTATTCCTCCATTATTAGAAACATAAGTAAGTTGACCTACTAGCTTTGTATTTCTATAAATCCACGGTGAAATCACTAATGCGGAAACTAAAAGAACCACAAAAGAATTTTTGATAGACTTCATAAACTTCTTTTCTTTAAGCAAATCTACTAAAAATATTGCAAAGAAAAAAATTGCAAAAAAAGGCTTTACCATAGTATTGAACCCAGTCAAAATACCTATCCATAAATATTTAAATTTTGCATTTCCAAAATATATATTAGTAATTAAAAGTAAAATTGTAGTAAATAGCACTTCTGTTGCAAGAATACTATTATAAAATATGTTATTAGGCATAAATACAAATATAGCAAATATTATTTTCTTTTTTCTTTCTTTAATATCTAATTTATCTAATATGGAAATAAAGCATATATTACTTACAAAGATGAGCAATATATTAAATATTTTTGCTTTAAGTATACTAGCTCCAAATAGCTTAAATATGCCTCCTAATACTATACAATACCCTACAGATGTATAAGTATCTCCCCAAGGGAGACCATTGGCTATATTAACTGATAAGTTGTAATAATAGTCAAAATCAGAAAAGGGCTGTGTATTTACAAAAGTTACCCATAGTATAGAAGCTATCAATCCCAAAACTATTATAACTTTATAATACATACTTTCTTTTAAACTTTTGATTTTCATGTATAAAATCCTTTCCAAACTATAAGTTTAAATTGCTATTATAATTTAAAATATATTATGAACAAAACTGATATTCCCCACATAATTATATTTATTAAAAAAGGTTTATCCTTTCCAAACACATCTTCTGGCTTTCCTCCTATATTCTTCTTGTCCATTAAATACTCATATCTAAAAATTCCATATAAAATAAATGGAATAGTAAATATCATAGTTTTACTTTGTACAGAACTAAAAGTATATAAGCAATAGGCCATAAGAATAGATGGTGTTACTATAGTCAACATTTTATCAAGCATGGCAACCGAATACTCCTCAAGTATTTTTCTGTGAGAACCACTCTTATCTTTTAGTGTTATAATTTCACTTTTTCTCTTGTTAAGTGCTAAAAATAACGATAATAAAATTGTACACAAGAACAGCCATGAAGATACCCTTACTCCAGTAGCAAGACTTCCGCTTTCTACTCTTAAAACAAATCCAAATGTAATTACCATAACATCAATAATTACTATATTTTTTAATTTAAAACAGTATGCTATGTTTATTATCATATATATTATAA
This sequence comes from Clostridium drakei, assembly GCF_000633595.2. GTDB lineage: Bacteria > Bacillota > Clostridia > Clostridiales > Clostridiaceae > Clostridium_AM > Clostridium_AM drakei. The sequence continues at coordinate 257,563 of NZ_JIBU02000023.1, forward strand.
GCATAGCAGAAACTTTAATACTTAAATACATATATGAAGAAAATAAAACACCGCAAACTATAAAAAAATCCAAAACAATTGCTTGTCTTTTTGATACTCTTCCACTTGGCAGTGGTCTATTTTTTTTATCTGGATGACATCTATCCTTTTCTATATCAACTATATCATTTAATACATATATAAAAGAAGATGTAAAACAAAATAAAATAAAAGTTAAAATATTTGAATATAATATATGTATATTAAAAAAGTTTCCTGAAAAAACTATGGCTGCAAATACAAAACAGTTTTTAATCCATTGCTTCGGTCTTAATAATTTCAGAATTGCTTTAATGTCCATTTTTTCCTCCTAAAAATCAACGATTGTATTATCATATACCTTTTACATTTTAGCACAGCACAAAATATAGTCAATATAATTATGCTAAAACTAAAGGATTTGAATTAAAATTCAAATCCCTTTATAAATCTTATTATTCTTATCTTGGCTGTACTATTAACTTTATAGCAGTTCTTTCTTCTCCATCTATCTCGATATCAGTAAACGCTGGAATACATATTAGGTCTATTCCACTTGGTGCTACAAATCCTCTTGCTATAGCCACAGCTTTTACAGCTTGATTCAATGCTCCTGCTCCTATAGCTTGTATTTCTGCAGCTCCTCGTTCTCTTAAAACTCCTGCTAGAGCACCTGCAACTGAATTTGGGCTTGATTTTGCTGAAACTTTTAATACTTCCATAATAAACCTCCTATATGTTATATTAACTTAATTAGTTATTGTTACTACTTTATAATATTCTACAAAAAATTAAAAATTCCTTTTAAATTTTGTAAAGCTTTAAACTTTACAGAATTCAAAAGGAATAATTATCATCTTAGCTATTTTGCATATTCGATGGCACGTGTTTCTCTTATAACATTAACCTTTATTTGACCAGGATATTCTAATTCATTCTCTATGGTTTTAACTATGTTTCTTGCCATTTCAATAGCACCTGCATCATCAATTTCTTCTGGTTTTATCATAATTCTGATTTCTCTACCTGCTTGAATGGCATATGACTTTTCTACCCCTTCACATGTGTTTGCTATTTCTTCTAATTTTTCTAATCTTTTAATATAAGCTTCTAAAGTTTCTCTTCTTGCTCCAGGTCTTGCAGCTGATATTGCATCTGCTGCTTGAACAAGTACCGCTTCTAAGGATATAGATTCTACATCCCCATGATGAGCTGCAATAGCATTAACTATTATAGCAGATTCTCGATACTTCTTGGCAACTTCTGACCCAATGATAGCATGAGGCCCTTCTACTTCATGATCCACAGCCTTACCTATGTCATGTAATAATCCTGCCCTCTTAGCTATAGTTGGATCTATTCCAAGTTCTGAAGCCATAAGACCCGCCAAATAAGCAACCTCTATAGAATGTTTTAGTACATTTTGACCATAACTGGTCCTATACTTCAATCTTCCTAATAACTTTATTAATTCTAAATGAAGACCGTGTACTCCTGTTTCAAAAGTTGCTTGTTCGCCTTCTTCTTTAATATCATTTTCAACTTCTTTTTTAGCTTTTTCAACCATTTCTTCGATTCTTGCTGGATGAATTCTTCCATCAATAATCAATTTTTCTAATGCTATTCTCGCTACTTCTCTCCTTATTGGATCAAATCCTGAAAGAATTACTGCTTCAGGTGTATCATCAATAATTAAATCTACACCAGTAAGAGTCTCAAGGGTTCTTATGTTTCTGCCTTCTCTACCTATTATTCTTCCTTTCATTTCATCGTTAGGAAGAGTAACTACATGAACTGTAGTTTCAGCTACATGATCTGCTGCACACCTTTGGATAGCACAAGTTATTACTTCTCTTGCTCTCTTGTCTGCTTCCTCTTTTGCTTTTGTTTCCACTTCTTTAATCATCATTGCAGATTCATGTTTTATTTCCTTACTAACTTCTTCTAATAAAATTTCTTTAGCTTCTTCAGTTGTTAAACCTGAAAGCTTTTCTAATTCTTCTCTTTCTTTTTCATACAATTTCTCTACATTTGCTTGAATTTCATTAATCTCTTGCTGCTTTTTACTTATATTTTCTTCTCTCTTTTCCAACATATCACTTTTTTTATCAAGTAATTCTTCTCTTTGGATTAACCTTCTTTCAAGCCTTTGGCTTTCATTTCTTCTATCTCTTGATTCTTTTTCTAAATCTGATCTTAATTTATGAACTTCTTCCTTAGCTTCAAGTATAGCCTCTTTCTTTTTAGACTCAGCATCTCTTTCTGTTTCTTCTTTTAATCTATTAGACTCTTCTTGAGCCTGTGATTTTATAGCATACGCTTTATTTTTTACAACATAAAACTCTACTAATAAACCAATGGCTATTATTACGCCAGCAATAATTTCATATATAATAGGACTCACATGAACACCTCCTTTGCTTTTTGTGCATCTATCATTTAGTTAAATATGCAAGCATAGAAAAGGTGACATATTTATTCAATTGGTAATTAATTTAATACATGATAAACCAGAATTTGTCTTAATTTTATATTATATTTTGCCCATTGTCAAGTTTTATGTGCATTATTTCAGTTATTGTCTTTCTTACTAATTACTTCAATAAATCACACCAATAATTGTTTAATAAAATCGCAAGTTTTTTACAACTTGCGATAACCTAAACATTATTTATTTTCAGAATTAGCTTCTTGTTTTGATTTATTTTCATTTTTTGTTTCAACTTTATTGGCACTAGGTTTCATAATAGGCAACTCGTATTTTTCTCTTATTTTATTTTCTATTTCATATAGTATATTTGAATTTTCCTTTAAAAATTGTTTGGCATTTTCTCTTCCTTGACCAAGTCTATTTTCTTTATATGCAAACCAAGCTCCACTTTTCTGTACAAGTTCTTCTCTTACTCCTACATCTAACACATTTCCTTCTCTTGATATTCCTTGATTATACATTATATCAAATTCTGCTTGTTTAAATGGTGGTGCAACTTTATTTTTAGTAACTTTTACTCTTGTTCTATTACCTACAATAGAATCTCCTTGTTTTATGGAATCTATTCTTCTAATGTCCATTCTCACTGAAGCATAAAATTTTAATGCTCTTCCACCTGGTGTAGTTTCAGGATTTCCAAACATGATACCAACTTTTTCTCTTAATTGATTTATAAATATAATTACACATTTTGATTTATTTATAGCCCCTGTAAGTTTTCTCAAAGCTTGAGACATAAGTCTTGCCTGTAACCCCACATGTGAATCTCCCATTTCTCCTTCTATTTCAGCTTTAGGAACCAAAGCTGCAACAGAATCTACAACAATTACATCTACAGCCCCAGATCTTACTAAAGCTTCAGCTATTTCTAGTGCTTGTTCTCCTGTATCTGGCTGAGATACTATTAAGTTTTCTATATCTACTCCTAATGCTTTTGCATAAACTGGATCTAATGCATGCTCTGCATCTATAAATGCAGCAGCTCCTGCAGCTTTTTGTGCTTCAGCTACTATATGCAATGCAACAGTAGTTTTACCTGAAGATTCAGGTCCATATATCTCTACTACTCTTCCTCTTGGAACACCACCTATACCCAAAGCTATATCAAGATCTAAACACCCTGTAGATATAGCTTCTATATCTAAAGTACTATGTTCTCCTAATTTCATTATAGATCCTTTTCCAAATTGCTTCTCTATCTGTCCAAGTGCAGCCTCTAAAGCCTTTAACTTTTCGCCATTAACGTTTCCCAAAAGGGTCACTTCCTTTCTTAAATTACAGTATATAATAATCTAAAACTCGTTTATCACAAATTCGAACACTTGTTCTAAACTAATTATATAATATATTACATTTATGGTCAACTACATAAATATAATTTTAAAAATAACATTTTTAACTTTACAATATGATTATTGACATAATTACATATATCTAGTCCACAAATAAAAAAATAAGATACAATTTTCAAAGTAAATAATGATTAATAACTTTCTTAACTACTCAATATTCACTAAAAGATTGTATCACATTTTAATTCTCGCACTAAGCTCTATTTCCTATTTGTCTGCTCTCATTACTTCCTTATTTTTAACAAAATAATCCACACCTGAAATTATAGTAATAATCACTGCTAATCCCATTGCTACATCTGTAGTTATATTTAAAAATTTATGTGGATAATTAATGAACCTTCTAACAATTCCCAAAGATACATGATTATAATTTAAATTTACCAGTGCTAATACGATTGCTATTATTTGAGTTACTGTTTTAGCTTTTCCCCATTTACTAGCTGCTATAACTATCCCTTCTGCTGCAGCCACTGTTCTCAATCCTGTTACTGCAAATTCCCTAGCAATAATTATTGTAGCTACCCAATTTGGTATTATACGATATTCCACTAATGATATTAATGCTGCAGTAACTAATAGCTTATCTGCCAAAGGATCCATAAACTTACCAAATCTAGTTACTTGATTTCTACTTCTTGCTATGTATCCATCCAGTTTATCTGTAATTGAAGCTATTACAAATATAGCAATAGCAATAAGTTTACCATAAGGTACACCTTTTATAGTTATAAATATTAGAAAGAAAGGAATTAATAAAATTCTTAATATTGTAAGTTTATTTGCAAGATTCATCACATACAACTCCTATTAAATCATATTCTAAGCTATGAGTAATCCTTACGTTAACTATAGAGCCAACTTTTAAATTTTCATCACTGTTAAAGTATACTAACCCATCTATCTCTGGTGTCATTTCATAACTTCTTCCATACCATTCTTCTTCTTTACCTTCTACAATAACTTCATATATTCTTCCAATTTTACTGCTATTAATTTGTTTTGATATTCCCTGTTGGACACTCATCAGTTCTTCTTCGCGACTTTCTTTTATACTTTCATCAATTTGATTCTTCATTAAAGCTGCTGGAGTTCCATCTTCTCTTGAATATTTAAACACTCCTAATTTATCTATTTTTTCTTCTTTAATAAAATCTTTTAATTCTTGAAAGTCTTCATCAGTTTCTCCCGGAAAACCTACTATAATGGATGTTCTAAGTACAATATTTTTTACTTTTTCTCGAAGTTTATTTATGTTATTTAATATCTCTTCTTTAGTTCCTCTTCTCCCCATAGCTTTTAAAACATTATTACTTATATGTTGCAGTGGAATATCTAAATATTTACACACTTTAGAATTAGTTGCTATTTCATCTATAAGTTCTTCGGTAATTTCTTCTGGATAACAATAAAGTACTCTTATCCAATGAATATTCTCTATTTTAGAAAGCTTACGTATAAGTTCACTAAGAGCTTTCTTACCATATATGTCTGTTCCATATCTAGTTGTATCTTGAGCTACAAGTATTATTTCCTTGACACCTTGCTTTGATAAACTTTGTGCTTCTTTTATAATATTTTCCATTGATCTACTTCTATATTTTCCTCTTATTTTAGGAATTATACAATAAGTACAAAAATTATTACATCCTTCTGCTATTCTAATGTAAGCTGTATGAGACGGAGTTGTTAAAATTCTTTCTCCTTCATTTACTCCTATATCTGTATATTCACAACTGTAAACTTTTTCTTCACTATTTTTAATACACTTATCTATGCTTTCATTCAATTTATCATAATCATTAACTCCCAGCATTACATCTATTTCCGGCATAAGCTCCATAAGTTCTTTACCATATCTTTGAGTAAGACATCCTGTTACTACAAGCAATTTACAATTATATTTATTTTTATATTTAGCCATTTCCAATATAGTATCTATAGATTCTTGTTTTGAAGTTTCTATAAATCCACAGGTGTTTACAATTATTATGTCTGCTTTTTTTGCATCACTTACTATTTCATTGTTAGCTTTAATATTGCTGAGAATAATTTCAGAATCTATTCTATTTTTATCACAGCCCAAACTTATTAGTCCAACTTTTAAATTATCCACTATTTTTCCTCCTGAATATATACTGTTAAAATTAAAAAACACACACTTTATTTTAAATCTACTTTTTATATTTTACAAGTAAGTTTTTAGATTTAATTACAAATCTTCTCGATTTATAAGCACCTGTCTTGGTTTACTTCCATCTCTCCCTGAAATAATTCCTCTTTCCTCCATTTGATCTATTATCCTAGCAGCTCTATTATATCCTATTCTAAGTCTCCTTTGTAAAAGCGATGTAGAAGCTTGACCTGCATCAACAACTATTCTAGTGGCTTCGCTCAATAATTCATCACATTCTGAATTGCTTCCACTTGCACTACTATCTATTTGACTTATTATTTCATCTTTATATTCTGGTTCTCCCTGCTGTTCTTTAATAAAGTTAACCACATTTTCTACTTCATTTTCTGAAATGAATGCTCCTTGTATTCTTACAGGCTTAGGCTCTCCTACAGGATAAAATAACATGTCTCCTTTACCCAAAAGCTTTTCTGCACCAGTAGTATCAAGTATAGTTCGAGAATCTATCTGACTTGATACAGCAAAAGATATTCTGGATGGTATATTAGCTTTTATGACTCCTGTAATAACGTCAACAGAAGGTCTTTGAGTTGCAATAACTAAATGCATACCTGCCGCTCTTGCCATTTGTGCTAATCTTCCTATATAATCTTCAATATCGTTTGGGCATACCATCATTAAATCTGCTAATTCATCAATAATTATTACCACAAAAGGTAATTTACTTTCAATTTTACCTTTTTCAAACAATTCATTATAACCTTCAATATTTCTAACTGAATTTTCCGCAAAAAGTTTATATCTTCTAGTCATTTCTTGAACAGCCCAATTTAAAGCACCTGCAGCTTTTTTAGGGTCTGTAACCACAGGTATTAAAAGATGAGGTATTCCATTGTAAACACTAAGTTCAACTACTTTAGGATCTATCATTAAAAGTTTTACATTTTCTGGTGAGTATTTATAAAGCAAACTTATTATAAGGGTATTTATGCATACACTTTTACCCGAACCAGTTGCACCTGCTATAAGCATATGCGGCATTTTGCTAAGATCAGATACAACACAATTTCCTCCTATATCTTTTCCTAAGCAATAAACTAAATTTTTATTATAATTTACAAATTCAGGTGACTCTATAACTTCTCTCAAATAAACAGGTGTTAAATCTCTATTAGGTACTTCTATTCCTATGGCAGATTTACCAGGTATAGGAGCTTCTATTCTAACTCCTGAAGCTGCGAGTCCTAATGCTATGTCATCAGATAAATTTACTATTTTACTTACCTTTACTCCTGGACTTGGCTGTAATTCAAATCTGGTGACTGAAGGTCCTTTACTAACTTGATTGACATTAGCCTCAACACCAAAACTAGCTAAAGTCTCAACTAACTTATTAGCATTAGTGATTAATTCCCTTTTATCTTCTTTATTTAATTTAGATTGAACATTAAGCTTAAGCAAATCTATTGGTGGAGTTTTATATTTAATACTTTGTACATTATGATCTAATTTTATCTGCCTATTGAGTTCCATGTTAATTGAATCATCTACTGCTCTATCTGCAGCACACTGAACTTGTACTTCAGGAACCTTGTCCCTTAATTTTTCATCTTTTTTAACCTCAATATCCTTTACTTCTTCATCAGTTTTCTTATCTCCCGACTTCATAAAATCTAATATTTTTATTCTATTATTTATATTTTTTATGAAGCTTTGCTTTTCATCGTTATTTTCTAAGTGATTATCTTTTATATCTTCTTTTTCTTGGATAATTTCATCATCCATACTATCATCTTTTAATGCATACTTAATATTATGTAATATATCATATATGGTAATTTTACTCATTAATATGAAACATATTATATATATAGCAATAAAAATAACATAGCATCCTGCAGTACCAAATAAATTTAGCAAAGGTATATCAATTAAAAAACTTATAATTCCTCCATGCAATATTTTGTCTGTTTCATATATCTTTTTTATACCTAAACTTATATCATTATTTACATAATAATTAGGCATTAATATCAACTGTATAAATAATAAAGTATCTATTATAAAAATTAGTATTCCATAAAATTTTTTACTAAAACTAATCCTATTTTTTTTTACTATGCAACAAAATCCTATAAAAATTATTAAAATAGGAAAAATAAAGGCTCCAAGTCCTGCGATGGCTATTAATATCTTTCTTACAAACTTGCCTAAGATGCCTGAGGCTCCAGAAGAAAAAACACTAATTACCATAAGTACTCCTACAGTAACTAATAAAATGCCTTTTATATCACTGTTCAATTCATATTTTTCCTTTTTCCTAGCCATTTTTCTAGCCATGTAACTTATCACCTCCAGTTAATAATTCTACATTTAATAAAGATTTCCTTTCAAATTTTCTATAAATATAAATTACCATAGGATTCACCTATGGTGATTTTTAATGAAAATTATTTTTTCTCCATAAGAACATTTAATTTCTTTATAGCATCACTTATACCTCCTACTCCGTCTATAAGTCCAGCTTCTACTGCCTGTTCTCCTATTAATATAGTACCCATATCATTTAAAAGCTCATCTGTCTGAACCATAAGCTTTTGAACCTGTTCTCTCTTTATTTTGGATGTTCTCACTATAAATTCTGTTATTCTTTCCTGCATTTTGTTAAAATATTCAAAGGTTTGAGGTACACCTATAATTAAACCATTCATTCTTATCGGATGAATGATCATAGTAGCTGAAGGTGATATAAAAGAATAATCTGCAGCAGTAGCAAGTGGTACTCCTATGGAGTGTCCTCCTCCAATAACTAAAGAAACTGTAGGCTTACTTAAGCTCCTTATCATCTCAGCTATTGCAAGTCCTGCTTCAACATCACCACCTACAGTATTTAAAACTATTAGCAATCCTTCTATATTTTCGTCATTTTCTATATTTATTAATTGAGGTATAACATGTTCATACTTAGTACTTTTACTTTGAGGAGGTAAAATCATGTGTCCTTCAATTTGACCTATTATAGGAAGCACTTGAATTTTATCCTTACTTTTTTCATTACTCATAACACCTAGTTCTTTTATACTTTCCAGATTTTCATTTTTATTATCATTCTCTTCTGGCATAATAATCCCCTCCTTAATACAAATTTATTTTATGCATTAAAGAGGACACCTATTCATTTTAATACTATTCTTTTCCCAACTTAAATTCACTATGAAGTGAATTTATAGCATTATCTGAATCCTTATCTTCTACAAGACACCATATAGTTGTATGTGAATCTGCAGTTTGAAGTACTTCTACATTATTCATTAGAAGTGTTTTCAATATCTTTGCCATAACACCTGGAATGCCTCTCATCCTACTTCCAATTACAGCAATTTTTGTACAATGCTCAACAAAAGAATATTTTAACCCTAAATTCTCCATGACTATTTTAAAATTTTCCATATCTTTCTCATCAATAGTAAATATTTTTTCTTTTGGAAATACATTAATTAAATCTATACTTATCATATCATTAGCCAATTCATCTAACAATATATGATAATTTTCATTATTTTTATTTTGTTCAAATTCTACCGTAATTTGAACTCTATCTCCCATAGAAGTTATTCCAGTTATAACATTATGTGAATTTTGCATTGTATCATTACTTATTATAGTTCCCTTACACTCATTAAGAGTATTCTTAATAACAAGAGGTATATTCCCTTTCATTGCAACTTCTACAGCACGAGGATGTATTACCTTTGCTCCTTGATCTGCAAATTGAAAAACTTCATTATACCCTATTTTTTCAATTAGTAACGCATCTGAAACTATTCTTGGATCTGCAGTCATTATGCCATCTACATCTGTATATATTTGAACTTCTTTAGCTTTTAACGCTACTCCTAAAAGTGAAGCTGTAACATCACTTCCTCCTCTTCCCAGAGTAGTAATAAAACCTTTTTCACTTCTTCCTTGAAAACCTGCCACTACTGGAATTTTTCCTTGTTTTATTACATTCATTATATTATCTGTGTCTACTCTTAAAACAGAAGCATCATTGTAATTATCGCTAGTTATAATTCCTGCTTGTCCTCCTGTTAGCGGTACTGATTGCAAATTTTTCTTATTTAATTCCTCACTCATCACTACAGTACTTATAATTTCTCCACAACTCATTAATAAATCTGCAGCTAATTTATTACTATTTTTAAATTCTTCACCTATTAATGAAAGAAGAGTATCCGTTGCATATGGCTGACCTTTTCTTCCCATAGCAGATACTATTACTACTGGTGAAAATCCTTCTTTTTTAGCTTTCAATATTTTATCAACCACCATTAGTCTTCTTTCGTGAGTAGAAACAGAGGTCCCTCCAAATTTTTGTACTAATATATTCATTTTTCCCTCCATAAAAATTTATATTAATATTATATTAAGGAGACCTCTTTTATGTTAATGAGATCTCTTTATCATTTTTTCATCCGCATCTATTATTATAGTTTTTGAACCAATCTTTTTTACACATTCCCATGGTGCTTCTATAAATTCTGTCTTTCCGAACAATCCAAGTTTAGATTTGCTATTATTCAATATTAATAGTTTTAAATCTCCTTCTTCGTTAATAACAATATCATTATTTCCTAATGAATTAAACTTGTCTCCATCGTTTACATTTATTATTTCATATCTTTCCATTTCACTATATAATTTTACGTTATCACTCATTTTAAATACCTCCTAATATAATTATAGTTAAGCTTATTTTTAATACTATGAATTATATTAGGTAGTTATTACACCTGCTTACTTTTGGAGTTTCTGAAAGGTACAGTATCTTTTTGTATTATATCAGTTAAAATAGATAAATCTATCTTTTCTCCTACAAAAGCTGAATTTATTATACCTCTTTCAAAGCTTTTTTTCATAACAAAATTTAAACTTTCTTCATCTATTCTATTAATCTTTTCTATAATATGTTCTGGTGTATTAATTCTATTTAAAAATAAAACTGATTTGCCATTGTTAAACATCCTACTACTAGTGCTTTCCAAACCTAAAATATAGCTTCCTTTAAGTTGTTCTTTAGCTTTAGCTAGTTTTTCTTTACTCACACCAGTTTTGGTGAACTTTTCTACTTCTTCCTTTATAGTAAATACTACATCTGCTGCATACTTAGGATTTAAACTAGTATATATATTTAATACACCTGTATTATTAAAAGCTGAAACATATGAATAAATTGAATAGCAAAAACCTTTTTCTTCTCTTATTTTTTGAAATAATATAGAAGAAGCTCCCCCACCAAATATGTTGCTTAAAAGTAGTAATGTATAAATGTTGTCATTTCCTGTTTCAATCCCTGGCATACCTAAACTTAGATGAAGTTGTTCTATACTTTTTTTCTTAAAAAGATGATTTTGCTGTAATTCTGGTTTTGAATAAACAGTAATTTTTTTATTATTACTATTCCAATGTCCAAAATATTTTTCTACCAGCTTTTCTATATTGGACATATCAAATTTTCCTGCAATAGATATTATTGAATTTTCAGGTATATAGTATGAAGAAATATATTTTTCTATTTGATCTTTTGTAAAAGATTTTACTGTATCTATGTTCCCTAAGATAGGAAGTGATATAGGATCTTCTCCCCATATAGCTTCACTGTGAAGATCTGATAATACATCTTCTGGTGAATCTTCATTCATATTTATTTCTTCTATTACAACACTTTTTTCTTTTTCTATGTCTTCAGTGGAAAATTTACTATTAAAAAGCATATCTGATATTACATCTAAACTTAATTCTAAATGTGAATCTAAAGCTTTTATATAAAAGCATGTAGCTTCTTTTCCTGTAAAAGCATTTATTTGACCTCCAACATCTTCTATGCATTCAGCTATTTCAAGTGCAGTTCTCTTTTTTGTACCTTTAAAAAACATATGTTCTATAAAATGAGAAATTCCACTATTAGTTTTATCTTCATTTCTTGAACCATTTTCCACCCACAAACCTACACTTACAGAATTAACATAATCTATATTTTCTACAACAACTCTTAATCCATTATTCAACTTAAATAAATTATACATTATTTCCTCCTAAGGAATTACATAATTTTTTCTACCCTACATAAAAATAAAAAGGCATCATAATGCCCTTCTATTTTTATTCTTCTTCTTTTGATTCTTTTTCCTCTGAATCTTTTATAGCATCTTTTCTTGATAGATTAATTCTACCCTGATTATCAATGTCTGTTACCTTAACAAGTATTTCATCTCCAACAGATACTATATCTTCAACCTTATTTACTCTAGCAAAGTCAAGCTTAGATATATGAACTAATCCCTCCTTGCCAGGAAGTATTTCTACAAAGGCACCAAAATTTGTTGTTTTAGTAACTTTTCCTAAATAAATTTCTCCTGATTTTACTTCTCTAGTTAAATCATCTATAATTTTCAAAGCTCTTTTTGCACATGTGCTATCATCACACATTACAAATATTTTTCCATCTTCTTTTATATCAATTTTAACACCAGTTTCAGCAATAATCTTATTTATTACCTTTCCACCAGGTCCTATTACATCTCTTATTTTATCAGGATCAATATTCATTGTATAAGTTTTAGGAGCATACTTTGATAGCTCTTCTCTTGGTCCACTGATACAATCATTGATTTTTTCCAATATAAATAATCTAGCTTTTTTAGCCTTATCTAGAGTTTCCTTTATACAATCATTTGATAATCCATGAATTTTTGTATCAAATTGTATAGCAGTAATTCCAACCTCTGTACCAGCTACTTTAAAGTCCATATCTCCAAAGAAATCCTCTATACCTTGTATATCAGTTAAAACCTTCTCTTTAGATAAATCTTCACTAGTTATAAGTCCCATAGCTATACCTGCTGCTGGTCTTTTTATTGGTACACCAGCATCTAAAAGTGCTAAAGTACTACCACATACACTAGCTTGAGAAGTTGAACCATTTGAACTTAAAACTTCTGATACAAGCCTTATTGTATATGGGAAATTATCTTCATTTGGTATAAGTGGCTCCAAAGCTTTTTCTGCTAAAGCTCCATGACCTATTTCTCTTCTTCCTGGTCCTCTTAAAGGTCTAACTTCTCCTACACTATAAGATGGGAAGTTATAGTGATGCATATATCTTTTGAATTCTTCTGAACCAATTCCATCAAGAATTTGTACATCTCCTAAAGCACCTAAAGTAGCCACAGTCATTACTTGAGTTAATCCTCTTGTAAATAAACCTGTACCATGCGTTCTTGGAAGTAACCCAACCTCACAGCTTATAGGCCTTATTTGCTCAAAACCTCTTCCATCAGGTCTTCTATTTTCATTTAAAAGCATATTTCTTACTATTTCTTTTTGAAGTTTATATACTACTTCTGCTATATCTGCACCATTATCTGAATATTTTTCTTCAAATTCATTATTAATTTTTTCTTTCGCAGAATCTATGGCAGCATTTCTTTCATCTTTATCCATTATGTACATAGCTTCTTTTATCATCTCAAAAGAAAAATCTCTAACTTCTTTTTCTAAACCTTCATCTACTTTATATAAAGTAGGTTCTACTTTTTGTTTACCTAATTTTTTCATAGCCTCTTCTTGGAAAGCTACTATTTTTTTGCATTCTTCAAATCCAAACATGATAGCATCATACATTACATCTTCTGGTATTTCAGATCCACCAGCTTCAACCATCATAACTCTTTCTTTAGTAGCGCATACAGTTAAGTTTAATGTGCTTTTTTCTCTTTGTTCTAATGTTGGATTTATTACAAATTCATCATCAATTAATCCTACAGATACAGCACCTAAAGGTGTGTTAAAAGGAATACTTGAAAGGCTTAAAGCTATTGATGCACCATTTATAGCTAATATATCAGGAGCATTATCCTGCTCTACAGATACTACAGTACATACTACCTGTACGTCATTTCTATATCCCTTTGGGAACAATGGTCTTAAAGGTCTATCTATAGCTCTAGCATGGAGAATTGCTTTCTCTGAAGGTTTTCCTTCCCTCTTAATAAATCCTCCTGGTATTTTACCTACAGCATATAGTCTTTCTTCATATTCTATACTTAAAGGAAAGAAATCAACCCCTTCCCTTGGTTTATCTGAAGCATTTGCATTAATAAGTACTACTGTTTCACCATAACTTACAAGCAAAGCACAATTTGAAAGCATTCCAACTTTGCCAAAATCAATTTTAAGGGTTCTTCCTGCAACAGTAGTTTCTAGTGTTTGATTCATAAATAAATTAACCTCCTCTCAATGGTTATAATATTATTATCATTATTTATCAATTATATTATACAATTATTAAACTAATTCAACTATGAATTTACAATAATTTTTAAAATTATTGTTTAAAATAATAGAGCGGTCTTAAGCCGCTCTAATAAAACTATTTTCTTAAATTTAACTTTTCGATAATAGCACGATATCTTGCAATATCTTGATTCATTAAGTAGTTTAAAAGACCTCTTCTTTTACCAACCATCATTAAAAGACCTCTTCTTGAATGATGATCTTTCTTATGAGTCTTTAAATGCTCATTTAAATGATTAATTCTTTGAGTAAGTAATGCTATTTGCACTTCTGGAGAACCTGTATCTCCTTCATGTCTTGCATACTTTTTCATTAATTCTTCTTTTATTGCCTTTTCCATTAAACCTACACCTCCAAATGTTAATCCCCTTTATTCCAAGAAAAGCGTCGGCAAGTCGAGTTTCTTAGCATAAGGATCACAAACGTATTATAACAAATCTAAATACACTTGTAAATTAATTTTTAAAATTAATTTCTAATTTTTGCTTTTTTGCATATATTTTATCTTTTTTTAGCTGTTCAGCTAAAAATTGCACAGAATCAAACTTTTTTTCATCTCTTATTCTATCCACAAAATATATTTTTATATGCTTATTGTATATATTTTCATCAAAATCCAAAATATGGGTTTCTACGCTTAATTTATTGTCTTCTACAGTTGGATTATATCCCACATTCGTTATTCCTCTAAAAAATTTATCTTCATACTTTACTAAAGTGTAATAAACACCACCTCTTGGAAGTACAAATCTTTTATCATAATTCAAATTTACAGTTGGAAATCCTAATGTTCTGCCTAATTGCTTTCCTTTAACTACATTACCTTGCAGCATAAAAGGTCTAGTAAGCATTTTATTTACCTTTTTCATATCACCTTCGTCAGAGATAATACTTCTTATGACTGAACTACTAACTACTTGGGCTTTATATTTTACTGGATCAACCACACAAAGGTCAAAGCCATACTTTTTACTTAATTTTTTTAACAGTTCCACATCACCAAGATTTTTATATCCAAACCTATTATTAAATCCTACTACTATGCCTTTAGCTCTATAATGACTTACTAAATTTAATATAAAATCTTCTGGTGATAACATCATAAGTTCTTTATCAAAATTGGCCATATTTATTATATCTAGACCAAAAGATTCTAAAACTTCTATTTTGTTGGAATTATCCATAATAATCTTAGGTGCCATTTCTTTATTTATAATACTAAGTGGATGATTCTTAAAAGTAAATATCATACTTTTAGCCTGATTTTTTGTTGCAAGCTTTATTGTTTTATTTACTAAGCTAACATGTCCTATATGTATCCCATCAAAACTTCCTAGTGCAATATATGTATTATACTGTAAATATTTTTTAAAGTTATCCTCCATTATAATCATATTAAATTACCTCTGAATTAATAGTTTTGTCATTTTAAATCCAAAACTCTTTTTCATACCAATACCAATAAATTTTTCTTTTCCCAAATAAACTCTATATAATATATCCATTTCTATGTTTTCAATTAACATGGGATTTTTTAGAGTAACGCCATTAAGCAACAGCTTTTCATATTTTTCATCTATGTAAACTGCAGGGTATTTTTCTAAAGCTCTGTCCATTGAAATTAAATATTCATTAATATTTTCTATATTTAATTTATCCAAATCCACTGAACATTCTATATTAAAACTTCCTGTTCTAGTCCTTTGAAGATTCCACATAGTGCCTCCACACTTAAGTCTTTCTCCAATATCATAGCATAAACTTCTTATATATGTACCCTTAGAACATTTTACTTCAAATATCACTTTAGGCAATTGAACATCTATTATATTTATGCTGTGTATAGTTATACTTCTAGGTTTTCTTTCTATTTCTATTCCCTGTCTGGCCAAAGAATACAATCTTTGTCCATTGACTTTTAAAGCAGAATACATAGGAGGAATTTGATCTATATTTCCTTCAAATTCTTTAATAACCTTTTTAACCTCTTCAACCTCTAAATCTACAGGAGAATTTTTAATTACTTTTCCTTCCCTGTCATAAGTATCTGTGGTAATTCCTAACATCAATTCTACTCTATATATTTTATAATCGCTCATTATATAATCTACAAGCTTAGTAGCATTTCCTATACATATAGGAAGTACTCCTGAAGCTTCCGGATCTAAAGTACCTGTGTGACCTACTTTTTTAGTTTTAGCAATAGCTTTTACTTTTCTTACTACATCAAAAGAACTCATTCCTAAAGGTTTATTAATATTTAATATTCCATCCATATATATCAACTCTTTTTCTGTTTATAATAAATTTTCTACTTCATTAATTATCAGCTCTCTTGCTTCTTCTACAGTTTTATCATTCATAGCTAAACCAGAAGCTTTTATATGTCCACCGCCACCAAATTTTTCTGCAATTTTTCTTACATCCACCTTTGATTTAGATCTAAGACTTGCTTTTATACCTGCTTCAGTTTCTTTTATAAGCAATGCTACTTCTACAGTATCTATTTGCATAGCAAAAGCTATAATATCAGATGTATCAGTATCCTTTGCATTTCCATTTTGTAATAACATATCTTTTGTAATAGTTATCACACATATTTTATCTCCAACCAACTCCATTTTTTCAATAGCTTTTCCAAAAAATTTTATTCTCTCAAAATTTTTATTTTCATATATAATTCTATGAATTTCGCTAAAGTCAATACCCGTATTTACTAAATCTCCTGCTATAGCATGTGTAACTGAAGTAGTTGATGAATATTTAAAAGCTCCTGTATCTGTAATCAATGAAGTATATAAACACACTGCCATATCTTTAGTGATATTTATACCTATAATTTTAAGCATTTGATAAACAATTTCACTTACTGCTGCGGCATTCGTATCTACATAATTTAAGTCTGCATATAATTCATTTGACATATGATGATCTATATTAATTAATGTATACTTCCTATTTTCAAAATCTAAATTTGCATTTATTCTTTTTACATCGCCGCAATCTAAAACTATTACACATTGGGTTTCATTAATAACTTCATGCTTCAATCCATCTATTTCTTCTGAACAAGGTAAAAAAGAAAAAGATTCTGGCACTTTTTCTTTAGAAAGTATATAAACTTCCTTATTAAGCTTATTAAGCCCCTGCATCAAAGCAAGAGCAGACCCCAATGAGTCTCCATCTGGAGATTCATGGAAAGTAATAGCTATTCTATTACTTTCCTTTATTTTTTTTAAAATATTATTCATTATCATGATGCTCTTTCTCCTTTATTTTGTGTAAAAGTGCATCTATATGCATACCTTGTTCTATAGTATTATCTAATTCTATAAGTATTTCTGGTGTATATCTTAAATTTATTTTATGACCAATTTCTCTTCTAATAAATCCAGCTGAACCCTTTAAAGCCTCAAATGTACTGTTTTTAGCTTCTTCATTTCCAAAAATACTTACGTATACTTTGGCATATCTCAAATCTTTTGTCACATCTACTTTAGTAACACTTATCATAGCACTTAATCTTGGATCTTTTATATCATTTTGAATTATAGTGCTTATTTCTCTTTTCATCTCTTCATTTATTCTACCACTTCTATATTTAGCCATATAATATCACCTCATTCTTACATAGTATATATGACATAACTACTTTTAATTCTCAATTTCCTAATATTTTTAAATTAAAGTGAATCCTTTTTAACTTCTTCCATAGTATAAGCTTCTATTTCGTCTCCCTCTTTTATGTCATTAAACTTTTCAACAGAAAGACCACATTCATAGCCTGATGCCACTTCTTTAACATCATCCTTGAATCTCTTTAAAGATGCAAGCTCTGATTCAAATATTACTATACCATCTCTTATGACTCTAACACTGCTATTTCTAACAATTTTTCCATCTGTTACATAGCATCCTGCAATAGTTCCTACATTAGATATTTTATATACCTGTCTTACTTCAACTTTTCCAAGTACTACTTCCTTGTAATCTGGTTCAAGCATTCCAATCATAGCTGCTCTTATATCATCTATGGCATTATATATAACTCTATAAGTTTTTATATCTACAGCTTCTTTTTCTGCTGCTGCTGTTGCATTATTATCAGGCCTTACGTTAAATCCTATAATTACAGCATTAGATGCAGATGCAAGAGTAACATCTGTTTCAGTTATTGCACCAACTGCTCCATGTATAACTCTAACTTTTATTTCTTCATTAGATAACTTTTGAAGAGATTGTTTTAAAGCTTCTATAGATCCTTGAACATCAGCTTTAACTATTATATTTAATTCTTTAACTTTTCCTTCTTGTATCTGATTATATAAATCTTCAAGAGAAACTTTATGAGTTGATTGTAAATACTCAGCTCTTACTTTTTCTTTTCTCTTATCAGCCATTTCTCTTGCAGTTTTTTCATCTTTTACCTGATGGAATCTATCTCCTGCTGCTGGTACTTCAGATAATCCAAGTATTTCTACTGGTATAGAAGGTCCTGCTGATTTGATTTTTTTACCCTTGTCATCAAACATGGCTCTTATTCTTCCATAAGTAGATCCTACTATTATAGAATCTCCAACATGTATAGTACCATTTTGAACTAACAATGTAGCTACAGCTCCTCTTCCTTTGTCAAGCTTAGATTCTACTACTGTTCCTTTACCATTTCTACTAGCATTAGCTTTCAATTCTTGCATTTCAGCTGTTAAAAGCACCATTTCTAGTAATGTATCTATTCCTTCTTTTGTATGCGCAGATACAGGTACACATATTACATCTCCGCCCCAATCTTCTGCTACTAATCCATGTTCAGTTAATTCTTGCTTAACTCTATCTGGATTAGCTCCTGGTCTATCCATTTTGTTTATAGCAACTACCATAGGAACATTAGCAGCTTTACAATGGTTTATAGCTTCAACTGTTTGAGGCATTATTCCATCATCTGCAGCTACTACAAGTATAACTATATCTGTAATTTGAGCACCTCTTGCTCTCATAGAAGTAAAAGCTTCATGTCCAGGTGTATCAAGGAATGTTATTTTTTCTCCATTTATAGTTACAGTGTATGCACCAATATGCTGAGTAATTCCGCCTGCTTCTGTAGATGTAACTTTTGCTTTTCTTATTGCATCTAATAAAGATGTCTTACCATGATCAACATGACCCATAACTGTTATAATTGGAGGTCTCTTTTGTAAATCATTATCATCATCATCATCTTCTTCTTGTTCTACAGCTTCTTTATCTATATCCTTTTCCTTTTTAGCTACTAAAACATCAAACTTTTCTGCTAATTTTTCTGCAGTATCAAAATCTATTTCTTGATTTATAGCTGCCATTACTCCCATAAAGATAAGCTGTTTAATAACTTCTGTAGTAGGCTTACCAATTTTCTCTGATATTTCCTTTACTGTTATAGTTTCATCTATTTCTATAACTTTCTCAATTTCATTACTTTCACCATTTTCTTCAGAACCCTGTTGACCTTTGTTTTCTTTGTTCTTATTTTTAATTTTGGTTACCTTTATGCTTTTTTTTAGATTTTCCTCAGCTAAATCCTCATACTTCTCTTCTATGGTATCACTTGGATCTGATGCTTTTTCTTTCTCTTTTTCTGCAAAAAGCTCTTTTATTAATTCTGCATCTTCATCTTCAATAACACCCATATGATTCTTAACTTCTATACCAAACTCACTAGAAAGAATACCAATTAATTCTTTACTTGATATTCCTAGTTCCTTTGCTAATTCATAAACTCTTATTTTTGACAAAGTATTCACCCCCGAAACTAATTTTTTCTACATTCTTTCCATAAGACAAGCAACTTTTCACTCATTCGTTTATCAGATACACCTAAAACTTTTATTTCTGCCATACCTAAAGCTTTTCCTAAATCTTCTTTATTATATCCTTGCAAAATAGAAATTTGATATTTCTCACTATAATTTAGAAATTTATCCACTGTATTTTGTGATGCATCTTCTGATATTATAATTAGATATGCTTTTCTTCTCTTCAAAGCATCTTCACATTTATTATATCCTTCTAATACTTTTCCTGCACGTTTTGTTAATCCTAGAAATTGAAAAAACTTATTTTCCATTCTCTATCTCTTCCTTTAATCTATTGTAAATTTCTTCACTTATCTTAGTTTCAAGATTTTTTTCAAGCTTCTTACTTTTAAAAGCCTTCTCTAAACATTCAATGCTCTTACAAATATAAGCTCCTCTTCCATTCTTCTTGCCTGTTAAATCTACAGTCACTTCATCTTCTTTACTTTTTACCACTCTTATAAGC
This sequence comes from Clostridium drakei, assembly GCF_000633595.2. GTDB lineage: Bacteria > Bacillota > Clostridia > Clostridiales > Clostridiaceae > Clostridium_AM > Clostridium_AM drakei. The sequence goes on from NZ_JIBU02000023.1 coordinate 278,213, forward strand.
TCTTTTTTAGGTTTCATCTCCATACATCCTGTGCACATTCTCTGTGGCATTTTCTTCATCTTCATATTATAACCACCTCACCTAAAATTTAGATATCCTCTTCATCAGAAATATCTTCTGCTTCAGAAATACTTTCTACTTCAGTAACAGTTTCTACCTGAGACTTACTTTTTATATCTATTTTCCATCCTGTAAGTTTTGCTGCTAATCTTACATTTTGGCCTTCTTTTCCTATTGCTAGTGATAATTGATTATCATCAACTACAATTTGAGCAAACTTATTTTCTTCATCTAAAGTGACATCTATTACTTTTGCAGGACTTAAAGCATTCGCTATATATTCTTCTGGTAACTTACTCCACTTGATAATATCTATTTTTTCATTTTTAAGTTCATTTACTATATTTTGAACCCTTATTCCCTTTGGCCCAACGCAGGCTCCCATTGGATCTACATTTTCATCATTTGAACTTACAGCTATTTTAGTTCTAGACCCTGCTTCTCTTGCAATAGATTTTATTTCAACTGTACCATCAAATATTTCAGGAACTTCAAGTTCAAATAATCTTTTTACAAGACCTGGATGTGTTCTGGATATTACTATTTGAGCACCTTTTGTAGTATTTTTAACTTCTACAATATATAATTTTATTTTGTCATTAAAATTATATTTTTCTCCAGGCATTTGTTCATTTGGTCCAAGAACAGCTTCTGTCTTACCAAGATCTACAAGTACATTGTTTTTATCTTTTCTTATTACTGACCCTGTTATTATGTCATCTTCTTTTTCTATAAAATCATTGTATACAATTCTTCTTTCTTCTTCTTTTATTCTTTGTATAACAACTTGCTTAGCAGCTTGAGCAGCTACCCTTCCAAATTTTTTAGGTGTAACTTCTATACTAACTACATCTTCTATATCGTAATTTGGATCTATACTTTTAGCTTCTTCTAAAGAAATTTCATTTATTTCATCAGACACTTCATCAACTACAGTTTTCTGAGAATAAACATGAATTTCTCCATTTTCTCTATTCATTGTAACCTTAACATTTTGATTGTTTCCGCCTTGATTTACATAATTTTTTTTGTATGCAGCAACTAATGCATCCTCTATAGTCATAAATAATAAATCTTCACTAATTCCTTTTTCTTTCACTATTTCTTTTAAGGCTTCAATAAATTCCTGATTCATTTTTCAATTTAACCTCCTTAAAATTCACCTTTTAAATTAACTCTTGAAATTTTTTCCCTAGGAATAGATACTTCCTCATCTTCAACCTTTATATTTATCTCTTCATTATTAAAATTTACTAATTGTCCTTCGTATTTTTTCTTTCCATTTAATAATCCAGATATATTAACTGCTACATCATTTCCAGTATATTTTTGTAAATGTTCATCTGTATGCAGAATTCTCTCTATTCCTGGTGAAGAAACTTCTAAATAATATCCTTCTTTAATAGGATCTTTTACATCTAACATATCACTAACTGCCCTACTTACTTTTTCGCAGTCCTGTAGTGATATTGCTTCATTTTCTTTATCTATATATATTCTTAGATAGTTATCTTTTCCTTCTCTTACTAATTCTAAATAATATAAACCATAACTTAGTTCAGTTACTATTGGCTTTATTAAATTTGTAAGTTCATCTATTAAAATTTTTTTATTCATCATAATCCCTCCTTATCTGTATCTTCTGCAATTTTTCATAAAAAATAATTTTTTTGCTCTAATTTAAAAACGCAACTAACGCTGCGTTTTTTACAAATAGAAAGAGCGGGCTTGTAAACCCACTCTACAATTTCAATAAACTTCTGTAGATTCCCCAAATTCATTTTAACACACTGTTTTCCTTATTTCAAGAAAAAGTTAACAACTGGTATAAGCCATCTACATACTTTCAATTTCTTTTAAGAGTTCATTTACTAAATCCTTCTCATTTACCTTTTTAATAATTTCACCTTTTTTAAATATAAGACCTTCACCATTACCACCAGCTATACCTATATCTGCTTCTCTAGCTTCTCCTGGTCCATTCACCACACAACCCATTACAGCTACTTTGATATTTTTATTACAATTACTTAATCTTTGTTCAACTTCTTCTGCTATTTTTATTAAATCTATTCTAGTTCTTCCACAAGTAGGACAAGAAATAAATTCTATTCCTTCATTTAGATAAGCTAAAGATCTTAATATTTCTCTTCCAACTTTAACTTCTTCAACTGGATTTCCTGTTAAGGATACTCTTATAGTATCTCCTATACCTTCTGACAAAAGAGTCCCTATTCCAATACTAGATTTAATTGTTCCTCTCCAAATAGTTCCTGCTTCAGTAACCCCAAGATGCAGTGGATAACTTACTTTTCTTGATATCATCCTGTAGCTTTCTATCATTTGAATTACATTTGAAGATTTTATAGATATAGCAATATCATCAAAATTTACGCTTTCCAAAATATTAACATGCTCTAAAGCACTTTCTACTAAAGCTTCTGCACAAACCTTACCATATTTATTTAATATGTCTTTTTGAAGAGAACCTGAATTTACTCCTATTCTTATAGGTATATTTTTTCCCTTAGCTGCTTTAGCCACTTCTCTTACTCTATCTATACTTCCAATATTTCCAGGATTTATTCTAAGCGCTGATACTCCATTTTCTATAGATTTCAATGCTAATTTATAATCAAAATGTATATCTGATACTAAAGGAATATTTATATCTTTAACTATTTTCTTTATAGCCTCACCAGCTTCTATATCTGGTACAGCACATCTTATTATATCACACCCAGCTTCTTGAAGTTCTTTTATTTGTTTCACTGTTTGTTCTACATTCCTAGTATCTGTATTAGTCATAGACTGAACTGCAATCTTAGAATTCCCACCAATGAAGGTATTCCCAACTTTAATTCTTTTAGTTTTTACTCTATCCATATGTTCATCTCCTACAAAAATTATAATGTAAAAACTTAAAATTGAGAATGAAGACACTCTCCATTCCCAATATAAAATTCTAATTCAGAGTACTCTGCTTATATGTTAATTTATGCTAAAACTTAATAGGATAAAGTATATCTTTTATAGTAACTAAAACCATCAACCCCATAAGTAATGCAAAACCTACATAATTTATAACTCCAACTTTATTTTGATCTACTTTTTTCCCCGTAATCAGCTCAAATAAGAATAAGAATATATATCCACCATCCAATGCTGGAATTGGTAAAAGATTAAATATTCCAAGTTGCACTGTTATATAAGCACCAAATGCAGCGAGAGTTAAAATTCCAGCTTTAGCAGCTGCTCCTGAAAGTTTTATTATAGTTACTGGTCCACCAAAATCATCTTTACTTACTTTTCCCTTAAAAGCTGATTTAATGAAAGAAAAAGTTTGTTTTATTAAAGAATTAGTTTCAGTAAATCCATAAGAAATAGACTGACCTATAGTTGGTTTTTCAACCGCTGTAGGATAAACTCCAACCATAAACCTATTTTCTTTTGTATCCTTTACTGGTGTAACTTTTACACTTTTCGTTTCCCCATTACGTATATAAGTTATATCCATAGGTTTTCCTGCTGAAGTATATACTCCAGTTACAAAATCTTCCCATGTTAAAATCTTTGATCCATTAACTTTAACTATTTTATCTCCAGATTTTATTCCCATAACAGCCGCTGGTTGGTTTGGAACTACTTTGTCAACTATTGGAGATAAATAACCTTTACCTGCAGCTATAATAGCAAAGAGTACTATACCTAATATAAAATTCATTACTGGACCTGCTAAAACAACGCTAAGCTTACGAAGTGGACTTTTATTATTAAATGCTCTAGGATCTGTAGATTCACCCTCATCTCCAAGCATTTTTACATACCCACCTATAGGAAGTATTCTAATCGAATACAAAGTTTCTTTTCCATTTACTTTGAATATTTGTGGTCCCATGCCTATAGCAAATTCTTCCACCTTAATACCATTTAGTTTAGCCAATGTAAAATGGCCAAGCTCATGGATTAAAATCAAAATGCCAAAAGTTATAATGGCAGCTATAATATACAAACGCACTCCTCCTTTTATAGATTACAATTATCTATAAATTATTTTTTATTTAATATACTTTACTACTAACATATTCTTTTACTTTAGAATCTATTTCTAGTATATCTTCCAAATCATAATTTTCCTTTGATTCAAATTTATTCATACATTCTTCTAATATGTTTCCTATATCTAAAAATCCAATTTTCTTATTTAAAAAAAGTTCTACTGCAGCTTCATTAGCAGCATTTAATATAGCTGACATTGTTCCACCTGTACTACCTGCTTCATATGCAAGTTTTAAAGGTTTAAAAGTATCTATATCAGGCTTTTCAAAACTTAAACTCTTTAAATCATAAAAATTCAACTTTTTTATTACACATTGTTGACGTTTAGGATAATTTAAAGCATATTGTATTGGCAATTTCATATCTGCATTAGCTAATTGTGCTATAACACTCCCATCTACATACTCAACCATGGAATGTATTATACTTTCAGGATGAACTATAACTTGAATATTATCATAATTCACATCAAAAAGCCAATGAGCTTCTATAACCTCTAACCCTTTGTTCATAAGAGTAGCTGAATCAATAGATATTTTCCTTCCCATTTTCCATCTTGGATGTTTTAGTGCATTATCTACAGTAACATTTAAAAGTTCTTCTTTTCTTTTTCCCCTAAATGGTCCTCCTGAAGCAGTAAGTAATATTTTGCTTACTGATGATTTGTCATTGCCTTGCAAACATTGGAAAATAGCTCCATGTTCAGAATCTACAGGTAATATTCTCACTTTATGTTTTTTTGCTTCAGACATAACTAATTTACCTGCTGCTACCAAAGTTTCTTTATTAGCTAAAGCTATATCTTTTCCAGCTTGAATTGCTTTTAATGTTGGAGTTAATCCAATCATACCAACTACAGATGTAATTACCATGTCCACTTCTGGTAATGTACTTATTGTATTTAGCCCTTCTATTCCAAATAGTATTTCCGTATTTATTTTTTTATCACTGCAATATCTTCTAACCTCATTAAAAGCATTTTTATTCATTAGTACCGCATAAAGTGGTTTGAATTCCTCAATAACATCTATTATTTTATGTGAACTAGTATTAGCTGAAACAGCTATTAATTTAAACTCTTCATTCTGTTGTCTTATAACTTGCATAGTTTGCGTTCCTATAGATCCTGTTGCTCCAAGTACAGCTATATTTTTCATGCCATCATCTCCCTACATATGTTAAATTTCCATTAAAATAAGTACTGTCAAGTAATTTTTTCACATTTATTTAAACATTACCTACATTAATTTCAATTAGTAACACGATTAACTATATCATATTTATATCTCAAAATAAAGTAATCATAAATATTGTCTACAAAATTTTAAAATATAATCCATACAAAAAGCATACTACAGTGGAATTTTAAACATTCTATAAAAATTCACATTGTAGTATGCTCTTATTTACTAATTTATATATAAAATTTTATTTCATTACATTCCTATTGCAAATGTTAAGTAATAATATACAACAACAGATGAGAATAATATACTATCAAATCTATCTAATATTCCACCATGTCCAGGAATCAAATTACTATAATCTTTTACTCCCACATACCTCTTTATTGATGATGCTGTAAGATCTCCTAGCTGACAAATACTACCACAAAGTGCACCAATAATAAAGAAATTATATGCAGGTATATTAATTCCTTTTAAATTAAGTACTAATCCAAATATGCCACAGCATATAGTACTTCCTAAAATTCCACCTAATGAACCTTCTACAGTCTTCTTAGGGCTTACTTTTGGACACAATTTTGTTTTACCAAAAGCCTTACCTGTGTAATAGGCAAAAGTATCACAAAGCCAAGAAGCAAGAAATATAATCCACACCAAATATTTTCCATAAGGCTTATTGTCTACTAATACAATAAAGCTAAAAAACACAGCTATATACAAGAAAGCAAATATAGTTATAGACACATCTATGAAATTATATTTTAAATTCAATACAGGTATACACATTAGAATAAATACAGTTATTATAATAGTAAAAAACGTAAACTTTAAATTAATCTCTACATTTAAACTTATATAATAAACTATACATAATAGATATCCTATTAAACTTATAGCATTAATGTTTTTTTCTTCAACTACCTTATAAAATTCATACATTCCCAATAAAGATAAAAGCATAACTGCAAACTTTAAATATACTCCTCCTAAAAATAAAAATATAAGAAAAGGTGCTAATATAACTGCTCCAATATATCTATTATTCACGCCATCATCTCCTAAGCTATATGTTTTTTATCCTATGACTATCAATTCAAATAAGATTTAGATAAATTTCAAATTTTATTTTACTCCTCCAAATCTTCTATTTCTATTTTGATAATCATATATTGCTTTATGCAAATCTTCTTTTCCAAAATCAGGCCATTTTATATTTGAATACCAAAATTCTGAATAAGCGCACTGCCATAATAAAAAGTTGCTGAGTCTCTGTTCACCACTTGGCCTTATTATTAAATCTGGATCAGGCATATTACTAGTATACATATATTTCGATATAACAGTTTCATCTATAGATTTTTCACTCAATTTATGTGATTTTATATCTTCATATATAAGATTAAATGCACGAATTATCTCGTTTCTTCCACCATAATTTAAAGCTAAATTTAAAATTAGTCCAGTATTATTTTTTGTATTATTATAAGCATCAATTAATTCTTTTTGACAAGCTGATGGTAATTTTGATATGTCTCCTATATGATTTATAATGACATTATTATCATTTAATTCTTTAAATTCTTTTTTTAAATATTGAACAAGTAAATTCATAAGTGCATTAACCTCATCAGAAGGTCTTTTCCAATTTTCTGTTGAAAAAGCATACAAAGTCAAATACTTTACTCCTAATGCACTTGCTTCCTTAACAATTTCTCTTATAGCTTCTACCCCTGCTTTATGTCCCATAGTTCTTGGAAGTTTTCTTTCCTTTGCCCATCTTCCATTTCCATCCATTATTATAGCTATATGTTTTGGAATATTGTTCATATCAATTTTTATTTTATCATTTTCAGTATTATTTTCATTATCCTTTTTAACTTTAAAAAAACTTAACATATCCTATTCTCCATTCATAAGTATAATATAACAATTAAACTTAATATGTTAATAAAAACCTGCGGATTCGCAGGTTTGAACAATTATAATGACATAATTTCTTTTTCTTTAGCTTCCACAACTTTATCTATTTGCTTAATAAAACCATCTGTCTTTTTTTGTATTTCATCTTCAGCCTTTTTAATTTCATCTTCTGATATATCACTTTCTTTTTTAAAGGCCTTTATTTTATCATTACAATCTCTTCTAATTGATCTAATAGCAACTTTTGAATCTTCGCCATCTTTTTTTATATTTTTAACAATATTCTTTCTTGTTTCCTCTGTAAGTTCTGCAATAACAAGTCTAATCATTTCTCCATCACTAGATGGATTAATTCCTAAATCAGACTTTAATATAGCTTTTTCAATAGCTTTAAATGATCCTTTATCCCAAGGTTGTATAGCAAGCACCCTTGGTTCTGGAACTGATATGTTTGCAAGTTGATTTATTGGAGTCATGGTTCCATAATACTCTGCTTCTATTTTATCTAGCATAGCAGGATTAGCTCTTCCTGCCTTCATAGAAGCTAATTCCCTTTTTAAGGATTCAACAGTTTTATTCATTTTTTCATCTGCTTTTTTCATTATATCTTTTATCATAGAAAATACCTCCTTATTTTGTTATTCTTTGCAAACTAATGTACCAATTTCTTCACCTAATATAGCTTTTCTTATATTCTCTGGGTTATCTAACCCAAACACTAATATAGGAATGTCATTATCCATACACAACGATGTTGCTGTAGAATCCATGACTTGTAATCCTTTTTCTAATACTTCTATGTAACTTAATTTATTGAATTTTATAGCATCTGAATATTGATGAGGGTCTTTGTCATAAACACCATCTACTTTTTTAGCTAGAAGTATAACATCTGCTTCTATTTCAGCCGCTCTCAACGCCGCCGCAGTATCTGTTGAAAAATATGGATTTCCTGTGCCAGCACCAAAAATTACTACTCTACTCTTCTCTAAATGTCTCATAGCTCTTCTTCTTATAAAAGGTTCTGCTACTTCTCTCATTTCTATTGCTGTTTGAACTCTTGTATTAACTCCAATATTTTCAAGAGAATCTTGAAGTGCCAAAGCATTTATACATGTAGCAAGCATGCCCATATAATCAGCAGTGGTTCTATCCATACCTTCTCCACTTCTTCCTCTCCAAATGTTTCCTGCACCTACAACAGCACCAACTTCTACTCCCATATTTACTAAGGCTTTTATCTCTTCAGCTATTTTATTAGTAACATCGAAGTCTATACCATAACCCTTGTCTGCTGCTAAAGCTTCTCCTGAAAGTTTCAACATTACTCTCTTATATTTAGGCTTACACATATATTATACCTCCAAATTGTAAAAAATTACATACTATTTGATATTAAGTTTTACTTTCTACGAATTTTCTAAAACTCATTACAATCACACTTTAAAAAAAGAGAACACGCAGTGTTCTCTTTTCAGTTGCTATTTACCCTGTATCTGCTTCTGAACTTCTTCAGCAAAATTTTCTTCTTTCTTTTCTATACCTTCGCCTTTTTCAAATCTTACAAAAGAAGCTATTGTTATTGGAGCACCAACTTCTTTTGATTTTGCTTGAAGATATTTTTGAATAGTAAGTTCTGAATCCTTTACCCAAACCTGTTCTACTAAACAATTTTCTTTATAGTATTTTTGAATTCTTCCCATAACCATTTTTTCAACGATTTTTTCTGGTTTTCCTTCATTTAATGCTTGAACTCTGTAGATTTCTTTTTCTTTTTCTAAAGATTCATTATCAACTGAATCTTTATTTAAGAATAATGGATTTGTTGCAGCAACTTGCATAGCAACATCTTTAGCAATTTCTTTTAAAACTTCGTTGTCTTTTTCACATTCAAGTTTTACAAGAACTCCAATTCTTCCACCACCGTGGATGTAGCTTTCAATTGCTCCATTTTCAACAGAAAGTTTTTGAAATCTTCTTACTGCCATATTTTCTCCAAGTTTTGCTATTAAGTCTGTTACAGCACCTTGAACTGTCTTTTCTCCATTTGCTATGTATTTTTCTTCTAAGAAGCTTTCTATTGTATCAGCATTTGTATTAGCTGCTTGTTTTGCAACATTATCAGCAAACTCTACAAAAGCATCATTAACTGAAACGAAATCTGTTTCACAGTTAACTTCTACTATTGAAGCAACTTTTCCATCTTCTGAAATAAAAGTTTTTACTAAACCTTCGGCAGCTATTCTTCCAGATTTTTTAGCAGCTGCTGCTAAACCTTTTTCTCTTAATATTTCAACAGCTTTTTCTGTATCTCCATTAGATTCATTTAAAGCTTTTTTGCAGTCCATCATGCCTGCTCCAGTTCTTTCTCTTAACTCTTTAACCATCTGTGCAGTTATCATCGTAAATTCCTCCAAATTCAAATTTGATTTAAAAGGTAAATGAAGAAAACTTCTTTCTTCATCTACCTCCACAAATTACTCAGCTAGTTGTTCTCCCTGTCTTCCTTCTATAATAGCATCTGCCATTTTAGCTGTTATTAATTTTACAGCTCTAATTGCATCATCATTTCCTGGTATTACGTAGTCAACTTCATCTGGATCACAGTTTGTATCAACTATAGCTACTACTGGAATTCCAAGAATTTTAGCTTCTAATATAGCATTTTTTTCTTTTCTTGGATCAACAATAAATAATGCTCCTACATTTCCAGAATTCATTTCTTTTATTCCGCCTAAGTTTTTCTCTAATTTTTCTTTTTCATTCTTAAGCTTTATAACTTCTTTCTTAGGAAGAACTTCGAAAGTTCCATCTTCCTCCATTTTTTCTAATTCTTCTAACTTCCCAATTCTAGTTTTGATTGTTGTAAAGTTAGTCATCATTCCACCAAGCCATCTATTATTAACAAAGTGCATTCCTGATCTCTTTGCTTCTTCTCTAATAGCTTCTTGAGCTTGTTTTTTAGTTCCAACAAATAGAACATCTTTTCCTTCTTCTGAAACGCTTCTTATAAAATTATAAGCTTCTTCAACCTTTTTAACTGTTTTTTGTAAGTCTATAATGTATATTCCGTTTCTTTCTGTGAATATATATGGAGCCATTTTAGGGTTCCATCTTCTTGTTTGATGTCCAAAGTGAACACCTGCTTCTAATAATTGTTTCATTGAAATAACTGACATAAATTTTTACCTCCTAGTTTTTACCTCCACTACCGTCATATTCATAGAACACCTTAAAGCAAGGCACTATTCCATGAATTGGATAATGTGCGTATTTTCTTACCTTAGTAGTATATCACAAGCGTTGATTCTATTCAACAATAAATTTTAATTTATATACTATTTAAAATCTATTACTTCTGTTAAGATTATTTTCAAATTTATGAATTTTTATACCAATACAAAAATATGTAAAATTTAAAATAATTCATTTATTAAACCCACATGATTTATTCATGTGGGTTTTTAAAACATTTCATTCACTATTTTATTTTCTTTAATTCATCTAACAACTTTTCATTAAGTATTCTTATGTGTGTTCCCTTCATACCTAGTGATCTTGATTCAATAACTCCAGCACTTTCAAATTTTCTTAGTGCATTTACTATTACAGATCTAGTAATACCAACTTTATCTGCTATCTTAGAAGCAACAAGTAATCCTTCACTGCCATCTAATTCATTAAATATATGTTCTACAGCTTCTAATTCTGAATAAGAAAGTGTACCTATTGCAAGTTGTACTACTGCCTTTTTTCTTGCTTCTTCTTCTATTTCATCATGTTTAGCTCTTAGTATCTCAAGTCCTATGATGGTAGCACTATACTCAGATAATATTAAATCTTCATCTGTAAAGTCTTCATCAAATCTTGCAAGCATCAATGTACCTAATCTCTCTCTATTTCCATTTATAGGTACTATAGTTGTTAGCTTATTTTTTATGGCACAAGGTTCACTATCATCATAAACACAAATACCATTGTTAGTTAAATTTGAAAGTGTTTCATGAATATTAAGTAGTTTATTATTGTATCCTTCTGGAAATCTCATTTCATTTAAAACTTTCTCTTTAACTGTTTCGCATTCAAAACCTGCTGAAAAGTTATATCCAAGCACTTTTCCTTTTCTGCTTATTATATAAACATTACAAACTAATACTTCACTTAATAAATTACATATATCATCAAAAACAACTGGTTCTGTTCCTGATTTTTGTAATATTTTATTTAACATTCTTGTTTTATTTAACAATGATGTCATTTGTATTCCTCCTTTTTTATTTTTATACTAGTCCTAACCATTATTACTTATACATCTATCTGTGTTTAATTTAATTATATGAATTTTTTTTTTCAATTATTAAAGACTTAAACAAATATGAGTTATTGTATTAATAATTTAGACTTTTTAAAATATTTAGAATTATTGTCCATTCTCTAACCATGATAACATAATAATTATTACTTTTCAACATCAATTTTATAAATTTCGACATTTTAGCTAATAACCTTTATTTATTTTCACTGATGCTTTGATTCTCTACTATATCTTCTATATTCTTGCATTCATTGTTGGAACACTGCAAATAATCACCTTTACTCTTACTATGTTTTTTTACCATATAGCTTCCACAAATAGAGCATTTTTGGGAAACAGGTTCAAGCCAACTTACAAAATCACAATCTGGATAATTACTACACCCATAGAATTTTCTTCCTTTTTTGCTTCTCTTGATTAAAATATTTCCACCACATTTAGGACACTTTACATCTAGTTCCTCCACTATTGCTTTAGTGTTTTTACACTCAGGATAACCAGGACATGCAAGAAAATCTCCAAATCTACCATGTTTTATAACCATAAATCTTCCACACTTTTCACATTTTATATCTGTAACTTTATCTTCTATTGTAACTTTAGCTACTTCTTTTTCAGCTATATCTATAGCATCCTTTAGTGGAGTAAAAAACTCATTTACTACTGTATTCCAATTTTGTTTTCCTTCTTCAACACAATCTAACTTTTCTTCCATCTCTGCTGTAAATTCTTCATCTACTATCTGTTTAAAATACTCACTAACTATATTGTTTACTATATAGCCAAGTTCTGTTGGTTTTAAAGTCTTTTTCTCACGTTCCACATACTTTCTATCTAATAATGTAGATATAATTGGAGCATAAGTACTAGGCCTTCCTATTCCTTTTTCTTCTAACGTTTTTACAACAGTAGCTTCTGAATACCTAGCTGGTGGCTGAGTGAAGTGTTGTTTACCTTCTATATTCTTTTTTTGAAGCAATTCACCCTCTTCTAGTAGCGGTAAATTTATATCTTCTTTTTCTTCTTCTGTTGCATATTCATACACTTTCATAAATCCATCGAATTTAACTAAAGAACCACTTGCCTTAAGTAAATATCCACCATTTTCTATGCTTACAGATGTAACATCCATTATACAAGAAGACATTTGACTTGCCACAAATCTATTCCATATTAATGTATACAATTTATACTGCTCATCTTTTAGGTTTTCTCTAGCAATTTGTGGAGTTATTTCCACATTAGTTGGTCTTATTGCTTCATGTGCATCCTGGGCATTTTTCTTTCCCTTAAACGTTCTGTATTGTTTTGGTGCATAATCTTCACCAAAACTTTTACTAACAAAATTTTTACAAGCTTCCTGTGCTTCATCAGCTATTCTAACTGAATCCGTTCTCATATATGTTATAAGACCAACTGCCCCATAACCTTTTATATCAATACCTTCATACAATTGCTGTGCTATTGACATAGTTCTTTTAGTTGCAAAATTCAACTTTTTATAAGCATCCTGTTGCAAAGTACTAGTTGTAAATGGCGCTAATGGATTCTTATTTTTTGATGTTTTCTTAATACCTTTTACTATAAATTCTCCACCATTAAGTTCTTCTATTACTTTATCTACTTCTTCTTTTGTTCCTATTTCTATTTTTTTCTTGTTAAAAGTATTTAGCTTAACTTTAAAAGATTTTTTAGTTTTATTTTTAGCTAATTCACATTCTACAGTCCAGTATTCTTTTGCTACAAAGTTCTCTATTTCCTTTTCTCTATCACATACCATTTTTAAGGTAACAGATTGAACTCTTCCTGCACTTAATCCCCATTTTACTTTTCTCCATAAAATTGGGCTTATCTTATATCCAACTAATCTGTCTAAAACTCTTCTTGCCTGTTGTGCATTAACTAAATCCACATTTATTTTCCTTGGTTCTTTAATAGCACTTTTTATAGCATTTTTTGTTATTTCATGAAATTCTATTCTACACTTGTCATCTTCATCTAATTTAAGCACATGTGATAAATGCCATGAAATAGCCTCTCCTTCTCTATCAGGGTCGGTTGCAAGGTATATTTTGTCACTTTTTTTGGCTTCCTTTTTTAATTTATCTAATAACTCCCCTTTACCTCTTATAGTTATATATTTAGGATTATAGTTATTATCTATATCAACTCCCAATTGACTTTTGGGAAGATCTCTTACATGCCCCATAGATGCTTCTACTATATAGTTTTTACCTAAATATTTTCCTATAGTCTTAGCTTTTGCTGGTGATTCTACTATAACTAATTTTTGTCCCATTTTGTGCTCCGATGAATTATTTTACACCAGAGTTTTCACACCCCCTCGTTTTGAACTACACACTTATATTACTTATTTTCTTTACATTTACTAAATACTATTCCCTATCTAAATAAATATACCTGATTTTGTTACATTAATGTTTTCACAGCGCTTTGTTTATCCTAGCATAATAATTTCCCGAAATACATATTACTTCATCTCTAAGCTGCAATTCAAATAATACCTCATATAATTGTTTTATGTCAATATTAGTTCTTTCAAATATATCGTCTATATGAGCAGGAGTATCAGTTATGCTATCATAAATTTTTTTTTCTATAATTGTCATTTGTTTTAATTTTTTAGAATTTTGACATACATATTTCATATTTAATATTTGAAACAAATCTTCAAAACCAGTAAATACATATGCTCCATCTCTAATCAACTTATTAGTTCCTTTACTTTGATCTGAGAATATAGTTCCCGGAACCGCTACAACATCTTTTCCTTGATCTAAAGCTAACTCTGCAGTTATAAGTGATCCACTTTTTTCTCCGGCTTCAACTACAATTATTAAATCACTAAGACCACTTATTATTCTATTCCTTATTGGAAAATTTCTTGACAATGGCTTTGTTCCTGGTAAAAATTCCGATAATACACAACCATTTTCTGAAATTTTATCGTATATTTTTTCATTTTCTTTAGGATATACCACATCTATTCCAGATCCCAGAACTGCACAAGTGTATCCTTTCTGCTTTAAACAGGCTTTATGTGCAAAGCTATCTATACCTCTAGCCATACCACTTATTATATTCATTCCATTTATTGAAAGTTCTTTACTTATAATTTCTGCAACATTTTCTCCATAGACACTACAATTTCTAGAACCTACAATTCCAATTGATAATTTTTCACTTATACCATTTATGTTTCCTTTATAAAACATTATTGCAGGTGCATCCACAATATTTTTTAAATTTTTAGGATATACTTTTTCATTAAAAACTACAGTTTCAATTCCTTTAGTTGAAAGATATGTATATAAAGATTCTAATTGAACTTTATCCCATGCCTTTTTTAAATAGAATCTAATCTTTTCATTAATAGTTACACTATCTTTTACATAGAAGGCATAATTCCACAATTGCTCAGTACTCATCATATTTTTTAATAGTAGTAACTTTATTCTATTTGATAATTCTATAGAACTAAACCATAAATCATAAATATTCATTTTTATCCCCTTTCAAAAACATACAATTAATATGTAAAATTGTTGTCATAATTCTTCTTTTTTATTCACAAAAAATATCCAAATATATTTTTATTCATATTTCTTTATTTATATGTTATATTATTATTTGTTTAAAACAATTATTGATGAAAGTTTTATATTTAAGAAAGGAGATCTTTACTTTGGAAAAATTAACTGTATTAGGTACAGGTTCTGCTATGGTTACAAAATGTTATAATACATGCTTTACTCTTTCAAATGACAAGGAACATTTTCTAATAGATGCTGGTGGTGGCAATACTATTTTATCCAATTTGGAAAGTACTAATATATCTATTAGTAATATTCATCATGTTTTTATATCTCATAGCCATAATGACCACATAACAGGTATTATTTGGATTGTAAGAGCTGTAGCTCAAAAAATTTTAAATGAAAGTTATGAAAATAATTTATATATATATGCTCATAAAGAAGTAATAAAAGTAATACGAACCATTTGCAATTTACTTCTTCAAAAAAAATTTACAAACTTTATGGATAATAGAATCCTTTTTAAAGAAATAGAAAATAATAGTTTCTTAAAAATACTTAATTGGAATGTAAACTTTTTTGACATCGAAAGCAACAAGCATTTACAATTTGGCTTCAATTTAAATTTAAAAAATGGAAAAACTTTAACCTTTCTAGGTGATGAACCCTATAAAAATTCGCTGTTCAAATATGCTTATAAGGTTGATTATTTATTGCATGAAGCTTTTTGTTTATATTCTGAAAGGCATATATTCAAACCTTATGAAAAATTTCATTCAACAGTAAAAGATGCTTGTGAAAATGCCTCTAAATTAAATGTTAAAAACGTAATTTTATATCATTCTGAAGATACAAATCTTAAAGTTAAAAAAGAACTTTATACAGAAGAAGGCAAAAAATTTTTTAGTGGAAATATATTAGTACCTAATGATCTAGAAATAATAAATCTTTAAGGAGGTTTAACTGTGGACAATTTGTTATTTGGTATATCTGGTATACCTATTGGAGATGGAAATAAAAAATTTAATTATGAATCAGGCATAATTTATTTAAAATCTATAGGATTAGATGCAATGGAACTACCTTTTGTGCGCTCTGTAAATGTCACAGAGAAAAATAAAGATAAAATATTGAAAGCAAAAATAGATAATAATTTTTATCTTTCTGCTCACGGTTCCTATTATATAAATTTAAATGCTGATGAAAAAGAAAAGCAAGAACAATCTATGGAAAGAATAGTTAAAGGCGCTGAAGGTCTATTAAAGGTTGAAGGTAAAAGTCTAATCTTTCATCCAGGTTTCTATTTAAAGGATTCAAAAGAAGAAACCTTTACTACCATAAAAAATAATTTAATGAAGTTACCTTATTTAGGTGTAGATTATAGGTTAGAAACCACTGGTAAAGGTACACAATTTGGTGATTTGAAAGAATTAGTTTCTCTATGTAAAGAAATAACTCACTGCAAATTGTGTATAGATTTTTCACATATTCATGCTAGATTTAATGGAATTTTAAAAGACTATGAAGGTTTTGAATCCATTCTTAAATATATTGAAGATGAATTAGGAAAAAATGCTTTAGAAGATATCCATATACATTTATCAGGTATAAATTACACTATAAAAGGCGAAAGGAATCATCTTCCACTTCAAAAAAGTGACTTTAATTATGTTGCTTGCTTAAAAGCTTTAAAAAAATTTAAAGTAAAAGGCTGCATCATATGTGAAAGCCCTATTTTAGAAAAAGATGCTCTTCTGCTTAAAGAAACATATAATAGTTTGTAGAATGAACATAATGCGAATCAAAGCTTCGCATTATGTTCATTCTATAACTTAAATAATTTTCTTATTTAAAAATTTTCTATACTGAAGTGCTTCTATAATGTGAATTTCTTTAATAGATTCACTTTCATCTAAATCAGCTATAGTTCTAGCTACTTTTAAAATTCTAGTATAAGCTCTTGTGCTTAGGCTATACTTATTGTAAATTTTCTCTATTATTTTACTTGATTTATTATCTAATTTGCAATACTTTCTTATTAACTTACTATCCATTTGGGAATTGCAAAATATATTCTCATTTTTAAATCTATTTTGCTGGATTTTCCTGCATCTTTGTATTCTATTTCTTATTATTTCAGATGATTCACCTTTAGATTTATTTTTTAATTCTTCATAGGATAATGACTTTACAAAAGTAAATATATCTATTCTGTCAAGCATAGGTCCAGATAATTTATTCATATACTTTTTTCTTTCATATTCACTGCAAACACACTGCTTATCTGAACCATAGAATCCACAAGGACATGGATTCATAGAAAATATAGTCATACAATTACATGGATATGATACCGTTCCAGAAGCTCTACATATTTTTACTGTTCTATCTTCAAGAGGCTGCCTTAAAACTTCTAAAACATATTTTTTAAATTCCAAAACTTCATCTAGAAACAAAACACCATTATGTGCAAGTGATACTTCTCCTGGCATAAGCTTTCTTCCTCCACCAACTAATGCAACACATGTAGTTGTGTGATGAGGGTTTCTAAATGGTCTTTCCCTTACCAGCCCTTTAGCATCTTTCAAGTTTCCAGAAACACTATAAATTTTAGTTACCTCTAAAGCCTCTTCATAATTTAATGGAGGCAGTATACTCGGTATCCTCTGCGCAATCATAGTTTTTCCAGAACCAGGCGGACCTATCATCAGTAAATTGTGATTTCCAGCTGCAGCAACTTCTACAGCTCTTTTACAGCTTTCTTGACCCAGTATATCTTCAAAATTTAGTAAACATTTCCTATTATGTTCTATACTTTTATATTTATATGGTAACAAGTCCCTGTACATAATATATCCTATAACTTCTTTTAAATTACTAAATGGATATACCTTACTTTTTTTAACTACTGAACACTCCTCTGCATTTTCCATTGGCAGGATAAAACTATATATATTATTTTTTAAACCTTCAATGGCAATAGGTAATATTCCTCTAACTTTTTTCAATTCCCCTGAAAGGGATAGTTCACCCATTATAAGAAAACTCTCAGAATCTTCGAAATTTATCTGTTCTGCAGCTGCTAAAATACCTATAGCTATAGGCAAATCAAATAGAGCTCCTTCTTTTTTTATATCTGCAGGAGCTAAATTAACAGTTATTCTACTTACAGGAAAATCAAAACCTGAATTTACTATTGCAGCTCTTACTCTATCCTTAGATTCCTTAACAGAAGTATCAGCAAGTCCAACTATATTAAAACACGGCATTCCTCTTGCAATATCTACCTCTACAGATACTACTACACCTTCTATACCAGTAAATGTAGCAGAATTTATTTTAATTGTCATTGGATATCACCTCAACTTAATTATTAACATCGATATCCATTTATATTCATTTTTTCAATGTATATTCTTTGTTGTAAATATTATATTTACAATACTAATTAATATTGTTAAAATTAATATATGTTAATTTGTTAAGTATTTTTCTAATTTATATAGAGTTTATTTACATATCTTAATAAATTAATTTATTGCATAAGCAAATATAATTATTACAACATTTAAAAATTTAAACTCTTTTCATTAATATTTGCACTTTTAGATGGATTTTTATTAATTTATTGGTTAAAATGAACAATATA
Source organism: Clostridium drakei (assembly GCF_000633595.2). GTDB lineage: Bacteria > Bacillota > Clostridia > Clostridiales > Clostridiaceae > Clostridium_AM > Clostridium_AM drakei. The sequence continues at coordinate 296,960 of NZ_JIBU02000023.1, forward strand.
ATATATTTTCGAAAGGAGCAAATTTATGCATTCTTTTAACAAGGAAATAGGTTTCCTGGGCGAAGATATTGCTAACAATTATCTAAGACAAATTGGTTACACCATATTAGACAGAAATTTTAGATGTAAAATAGGTGAAATAGATATAATTGGACGTGATGGCAATTATATTTGCTTCATAGAAGTAAAAACTAGATATGGTTCATTATATGGTAATCCTTGTGAAGCTGTAACTTATTCTAAGCAGCACAAAATATATAAAACTGCAGAAATTTATATAATGAAAAAGAAACTTTTTAAATTTAATTTTAGATTTGATGTTATAGAAATTATATTAAATAATTCCAATAACATACCATCTATAAGACTTATTAAAGATGCCTTTGAAATGTAAAAAAAGCATATGATAAAATTCATATGCTTAATACAATTTTTAATGTGTATGTTTTTTATAGACGTGAAGAATATTTTTTGCTTCAAATATTAGGTTATACAATTATGTGGCAAAATATTTTTTAGGAAACTTTTTCTATGTATTTTACAAATTCCATATTTCTTTATGGCTTCAATATGTTCTTCCGTACCATAACCTGAATTTCTTTCAAAGCCATATTGCGGGTATATCTTAGAATATTCCTGCATTAAGTTATCTCTATAAACTTTTGCTATTATAGATGCACATGCTATACTAGCACTTTTAGCATCTCCTTTTATTACAAATTCATTTTCTATACTCAAATTTTTTACAGCATAACCATCTGAAAGCACTAAATCTGGCTGAATTTTTAATCCACAAGCCGCTCTTCTAAGCACTTCATTATTGCACCATGCTATTCCTCTTTCATCTATTTCTGCATTATTTATAACTGAAATATTATAGCTTATAGCTTTAGCTTTTATAAGTTTTGATAATCTTTCTCTAGTGTCATGTGAAAGCTTTTTAGAATCTTTAATTCCAAGCAGCAAATCGCTTAAATCCTTGGACCTTAAATTTAGAACTACTGAACCAGCTGCTATGGGACCTGCCAAAGGTCCTCTTCCAACTTCATCTACTCCAGCTATATATACATAATTTCCAAAATTCTTATCAAAGCTGTACATAGATTTAACCCTAATCAATTCATTTTCCTGTTTAACTGAATATTTACTTAAACTTTCTGATAGAAGCTTTACATTTTTCCTGCCATCTTTATTTAAACATTCTAGTACCTTGCTTAATGTATCTTTTTCAATATGAAAATAATTTTTCTTCAAATAGTTCGTATAAAGTTTAATATCTTTCATTTTCAAACTACTGATTTCCATAAATACTTTTTGTTCTATATCATAAATTTCATTATGATTATCTTGTATGCTTTCACCCATAATTGAACATCTCCACCTTCTATAAACTGTCTTTCATTTTATGGTGTTTCAAGAGAAATATGCCCTATTTTTCCACCTCTAAATTCATCTAAAAGCATTACTGCCACTCTATTATAATCTATTTCACCTCTGGCTATTACAGCTCCTCTTTTTCTTCCTATGTTATCCATATTGTCCAATGGTGTTTCACTTAATTCTTTAAGCTTATATCTTTCCATTAACTTCTGTGGATATTTATCTTGAAGCCTTTCTACAAGCTTTAATGCTAATTCTTCAATATCCATTACTTCATCTTTTATTGCTCCTGTAAATGCAAGATTCAGTTGAGTTTCCTCACTTTCAAGCTTAGGCCATAAAATTCCTGGAGTATCCATAAGCTCAATACCTATTTTAGTCTTTATCCACTGCCTGCTTCTAGTAACACCAGGCCTATCTCCAGTTTTAGCTATACTGCTTTTAGCAACTTTATTTATAAAAGATGATTTTCCTACATTAGGTATTCCTACTACCATAACTCTATCAGTTATATTCACAATACCCTTTGCTTTCTTTCTCTCATGTTTCTCTTGTAAAAGTTCATTTACTACTGCTTTAATACTTTTTAATCCTTCACCTGTAATACAATTTACAGTTAAAACTCTTATATTATCTTTAGAAAGTGCTCTTATCCATTCCTTAGTTACTTTTTCTTCACTTAAATCACTTTTATTTAGCAATATTATTCTAGGCTTATTACCACATAGATCATCTATATCTGGATTTTTACTAGACCTTACTATTCTTGCATCTCTGATCTCTATTATAGCATCTACTAATTTTAAGTTTTCTTTTATCTCTCTTCTAGTTTTGGCCATATGACCTGGAAACCAATTTATAGCCATATTTTATCTTATCCTTTCTTATGCCTAAATTCATCTATTTTGATTTGTACAAGCTCCCGAATTTACTGAATGGATAAATTCGTAATGCAGCTCTTCCTACCACCATATTATATTTTACAAACCCTACATCTGAATATCTACTATCCCTACTATTGTTTCTATTATCACCTAATACAAATACTGTGCCATCTGGAACTGTTACTTCACTAAAATCGCGCATATTTTGTTCAAGTATATAATTTTCATCTTGAGGTTTATCATTTATATATACCTTATTATTCTCTATCTTTACTCTATCTCCAGCTATACCTATTACTCTTTTTATAAACTTTTCCTTTGGATCTGCTGGATATTTTATTACAACTATATCACCAGGCTTTGGTTTACTAAAGTAATATGTTACTTTTTCCACTATTAGCCTATCTTTGTTAGCTAAAGTTGGATCCATAGAATGACCATCAACGCTTACAGTCTCAAACACGAATGTTATTATTAGAAACGCCGCTATTATAGCTATAATTACTGACTTACCAAGTTCTATTAACTCTTTTACCAAAATTTTCACACCACCCTAATATGCAAAAAAAGGGACTTATTAAGCCCCATTTTCAACATAATATTTCTTATACCAGATAACTAACTTATGTAATATTTACAAATTTACTTATCTTATTTCTTTTACTTTTGCAGCTTTACCAACTCTATCTCTTAAGTAGAATAATTTAGCTCTTCTTACTTTACCTCTTCTTACTACTTCTATTTTTTCAATGATAGGAGCATTAACAGGGAATGTTCTTTCAACTCCAACATTGTAAGCTACTCTTCTTACTGTAAAAGTTTCTCTTAATCCACCATTTTGTCTTTTTAAAACTGTTCCTTCAAAAACTTGAATTCTTTCTCTGTTACCTTCTTTGATTCTTACGTGAACCTTTACTGTATCACCTACATTAAATGCTGGTAAGTCAGTTTTTATTTGTTCTGCTTCTATTTGCTTTATTATATCTAACATTGTGCATTACCTCCTAAATTTTATTCGACGTTCATGCCCAGCTATATGAGCAGACAGCGGAGCGCCTGTAGTAGCACAAAATTCATTTTATCATATATATACAATTTTTTCAATATAAAATTCTATTTTTTCTAAAGCTCCTTTAAAAGTTTTTTATCTTCATCAGATAAATTTAGCTTTTGAAATAAATCTATTCTTCTATCTCTGGTTATTTTTAAAGATTGTAATCTTCTCCACCTTCTTATATTTTCATGATGTCCTGAAATCAAAACTTCAGGTACTCTTTCTCCTTGAAAATACTCCGGCCTAGTATATTGCGGATATTCTAATACACCATTATAAAAAGATTCATCTATATAACTTTCACTAGTTTTTAAAACTCCATCAATCATTCTACATATACTATCAATTACAGGTATACAGGCCATTTCTCCACCTGTGAGCACAAAATCTCCCAAAGATATTTCCATATCTATATATTTATATGCTCTCTCATCTATACCTTCATAATGACCACAAAGAAAAATTAATTCCTTTTCCTTAGAAAGTTTTTTTGCAGTCTCCTGATTAAATTTATTTCCTCTTGGACCTAAAAATATTACTTTTCCTTTATTACTTTCTTTTACTTTCTTGATGGAATCTACTATAGGTTGTGCAGCCATGACCATTCCTGCTCCACCACCATATGGATAATCATCAACTTTTTTATGCTTATCTAATGTATAATCTCTTATGTCAACCGTATTTATATTTACAATACCCTTTTCTTTAGCTTTTCCTATTATACTGTGATTAAATATGTCAAACATTTCAGGAAAAAGTGTCAAAACATCTATTTTTACTGCCATGTTTCCACCGGCTTTATTACAATTTTTTTATTTTCTATATCCATATCAATGATAATATCCTTTAAAGCTGGAATTAAAAGTTCCTTTCCTTCCTTTATCCAATATACATCATTACTGCCAGTCTTAATCACATCTGCTATCTTACCATATTCAACACCATTTTCACCTACTACACTGCATCCAATTATATCTGCAATAAAATAACTGCCTTCTGGTAATTTAACCGCATCTTCTCTAGATACATCTAAATATTTTTCTTTATATTTCATAGCCTCTTCTACAGAATCAATACCCTCAATTTTCAATATAACCTTATCAGTTTGGAGTTTACACCAAACTACACTTTTTTCTACGCCTTCTACATAAACCTTTTGAAGTTTTCTAAACCTTCTTAAATCATCTGTTAAAGGATATACTTTTAATTCTCCTTTAATACCATGAGTATTTATTATTTGTCCTACAGTTACAAACTGCTTCATATGAATAAATCCTCCTAATTCCTCAAATTAATTAATGAAAATTCACGTTAATTATATATAATAAAAGAGTTAGGCTTACCTAACTCTTAAATTATTTCAACAACAACTCTTTTGTTTTCTTTTATAGCTGCTGCCTTCACAACAGTTCTTATAGCTTTAGCTATTCTACCCTGTTTTCCTATTACTTTTCCCATATCATCTGGTGCAACTTTTAGTTCAAGAATAATAGATTGTTCACCTGCAATTTCATTAACTTGAACCTCGTCTGGGTTATCAACTAATGATTTAGCTATAATTTGAACTAATTCTTTCATAATATTACACCCCCAGTAACACTATTTTGCAAGTTTTTCATTTAATCCAGTTTTTGCAAAAAGTCTTTTAACTACTTCTGTTGGTTGAGCACCATTTTTTACCCATTGAATAGTTTTTTCTTCATTAAACTTTATAGTAGCTGGTTCAGTTAATGGGTTATAATAACCTAATTCTTCTATAAATCTACCATCTCTTGGAGATCTTGAATCTGCTACAACTATTCTATAAAATGGAGATTTTTTAGCGCCCATTCTTTTTAGTCTCATTTTTACTGCCATTAGTATCACCTCCTTTAAAAAGTATCTACAATCTATTTAAAACCATTAAAAGGTAATTTACCAAGCATTCCTTTTTTGCCGAAAGATTTTTGCATTCCTTTCATTTGCTTCATCATCTTCTTCATATTTTCAAAATCCTTGAGAATCTTGTTAACCTGCTGAACTGTAGTTCCTGAACCTTGTGAAATTCTCTTTTTTCTTGATGGAGATCCACTCACTAATGAAGGATTTCTTCTTTCCTTTATGGTCATAGAACTTATGATAGCTTCTATCTTTACCATTTCTTTTTCACTACCACTTAAATCTACACCTTGTAATTCTTTAGTATTCAATCCTGGAACCATTTCTAATAATTTATTCATTGGCCCCATTTTCTTTATTTGTTTCATAGATGATAAGAAATCTTCTAAGTTAAATTCCTGACTCATCATACGACTTCCTATTTTTTTTGCTTCTTCTTCATCTATGGACTGTTTAGCTTTTTCTATAAGAGAAAGTACATCACCCATTCCAAGTATTCTTGAAGCCATTCTATCTGGATGGAAAACTTCAAAATCACTCATTTTTTCTCCTAAACCTACAAATTTTATAGGTTTATCTGTCATCGCTTTTATAGAAAGAGCTGCTCCACCTCTCGTATCACCATCTAGTTTTGTAAGTATTACACCACTTATATCTAGCTGATCATTAAAGCTATTAGCCACATTAACTGCATCCTGACCTGTCATTGCATCTACTACTAATAATATCTCATCTGGCTTTACATTTTCTTTTACATCTTTGAGCTCATTCATAAGCTCTTCATCTATATGAAGTCTACCTGCAGTATCTATTATAACTACATTCAATCCATTATTTTTTGCATACTCTATAGCACCTTTTGATATATCTACAGGACTAACCTTATCCCCCATAGCAAATACCGGCACATCTATTTGTTTTCCAACTACCTGAAGCTGCTTTATAGCTGCAGGTCTGTATATATCGCAGGCTGCAAGAAGTGGTTTTTTATTTTTCTTTCTAAATTGAAGTGCAAGTTTACCAGCCATAGTAGTTTTTCCTGCACCTTGCAATCCTACTAACATTATCATTGTTAATCCACTAGAGGAAAATTGCACTCCACTTTCAGTGCTACCCATTAAGTTTGAGAGCTCATCATTAACTATTTTAACAACCTGTTGTGCTGGAGTTAGACTTTTTAAAACTTCTTCTCCAAGACACTTTTCACTAACTTTTTTAATAAAATCTTTTACAACTTTATAATTAACATCTGCTTCTAAAAGTGCAAGTTTTACTTCTCGCATAGCATCTTTAATATCTTTTTCAGAAAGTTTACCTTTACCTCTAAGTTTTTTTAGGGTTTCCTGAAGCTTAGAAGCCAATCCTTCAAAAGCCATGAGCTATTCCTCCTAAATATTATCTATTATATATTCTTTCATTTTCTTTAATGCTTTTAAATTAACTTTATCTTGTGTTGATAAATCATTTATATCATTTAAAAGACATTCCTTAAACTGTTTCATTCTAAATTTTATATCCATTAAACCTAATTTTTCTTCATACTGCACTAAAAGTTTATGGCATCTTCTTATAATATCATGAACTGCCTGTCTGCTAGTATTGGTAAGCTCTGATATTTCTGCTAAAGATAAATCGTCATTATAATAAAGATCCATAACATCTTTTTGTTTTTCAGTCAAAAGTTCACCATACAAATCTAATAATATAGAAAGTTTAACTCTTTCTTCCATGAGATATACTGCAACTTAAAATTGCAAATTCACTCCCTTGATTTATTATTAATTCAACGATATTCATATTATCAAAAATTTAATGACCTGTCAAGTATTTTTACTTAACACCTTTTAAAATAATGCTTCTACAAATTCTTTTGGATCAAATTCCTGTAAATCATCTATACCTTCACCTACGCCAACAAGTTTTACAGGTATATTTAAACTATGTTTTATTGAAATAACTATTCCTCCCTTAGCAGTTCCATCTAATTTAGTTAAGATTATTCCATCTATAGGGCAAACCTCCATAAACTGTTTTGCTTGTTCTACTGCATTTTGTCCTGTAGTAGCATCTAGCACTAAAAGAGTCTCTCTTTCCACTTCACTAAATTCTCTATCTATTACTCTATTGATTTTTCCAAGCTCATCCATTAAATTTTTCTTATTGTGTAATCTTCCAGCTGTATCACATATAAGTACATCAGTTTTTCTAGCCTTAGCAGCCTGTACTGCATCAAATACAACTGCTGCAGGATCTGATCCTTCTTGATGCTTTATAATATCTACTGATGCTCTATTACTCCATACTTCAAGTTGATCAATGGCTGCTGCTCTAAAAGTATCTGCTGCTGCCATCAATACTTTGTACCCATCATTTTTTAACTTAGCTGATATCTTACCTATAGACGTAGTTTTGCCTACTCCATTTACCCCTATAACTAGTATTACTTCAGGAGTTTTATTAGGTTTTATAGTAGCTCCTTCTTCTCCAAGTATATCTACTATAACCTCTTTTAAACAATCATTAACTAGACTAGGGTCCTTTATCTTCTTTTCTCTTATCTTTTCTTTCAGCTTTTCTATTATATAAAGTGTAGTATCTACACCTATATCTGCTGTTATCAATATTTCTTCTAACTCTTCATACAAATCGTCATCAATGCTCATAGCACCACTTAGCATATCTGTTATCTTTTCAGTAAAATTATCTTTAGTCTTTGTAAGACCCTTCTTTAGTTTGTCAAAAAATCCTCCAAACATTTGTACTCCTCCTATATGAATTATAAGTTATTTAAGATGCTTCTTTCTCTAGATCTACGGAAACCACTTTAGATATTCCTTTTTCCTCCATAGTAACTCCATATAATGCATCACTAGCTTCCATAGTTCCTTTTCTGTGTGTTATAACAATAAACTGTGTACTTCCAGAAAACTTTTTTAAGAATTCAGCATATCTAGACACATTTGCATCATCTAGCGCCGCTTCTATTTCATCTAGTATACAAAAAGGTGTCGGCTTCATCTTTAAAATAGCAAAAAGTAATGCTATAGCAGATAATCCCTTTTCTCCTCCAGACATAAGATTTATGTTTTGAAGTTTTTTTCCTGGAGGTTGAACTGTTATTTCTATATTTCCTGTTAATTCATCTCCATTTGATAAAAGCAAATCTGCATTTCCACCTTTAAAAAGTTCTCTAAAAGTTTCATTGAAATTATATCTTAATTTATTAAAATTCTCATTAAATACTACTTTCATTTTATCTGTCATTTCATTTATTAAACTTACTAATTCATCTTTTGCATTTATTAAATCATTTCTTTGAGTAGTCATAAAACTTACCTTTTCAGTTAATTCCTTAAATTCTTCTATTGCACCCAGATTAATTATACCTAAGGAACTTATACTATTTTTTAAGGTTAAAATATCTTTTTTATAAACCTCTATATCCTTTATCTCTGATTTACTTTCTAATGCTTCTGCATATGTAATTTGGAGTTCCTCATTAAGTTTCTTGTAAAACACCTCTTTTTCTGTAGTAAGCTTTGCTAAAGAAACTTCCATCCTGTGTAATTCATCTTCCTTTTTCCCAATTAACAAATTAATACTTTCCATTTTTCCATTGCTTATTTTTAATTTTTCTTTCGCTTCAATCAATTCCACTTCTAACTCTTTAATATCTTCTTTCTTTTTTAATATATCCTCATTAATCTTGACTATTTCTTTTCCATTGGAATCAATTTCACTTTTATTCTTAAATACATTTTCATTTGAATCTTTAATTTCTTCTTCTATATGAACTCCCTTTTGCCTTAATTCATCCAAGTCTTCACTTAATTTTCGCAATGAATTGGATCTATTTCCAACATTTTCATCTACTCTAGCCTTTTTTATTTTAAGCCCAACAAGTTTTTCCTTGGTAATTTGAACTTCTTTATTTTTATCTTTAAGTTTTTCTTCCATTTCAATAATAGAATCATCATTTTTTAATTGCTTTTCAGATAATACTTTTAAGTTTTCTTGCTTTTCCTGAATCTCTTTTATCACATTATTTACTTTTTGATTTAGCAATTCTATTTCATTATTAGATACCTTAAGATTTTCTTTGATTTTTAAACTTTCACTATCAATAGTACTTATTCTTTCTTTTATTCTTGTTACTTCAATGTTTTCATGATAAATTGAATCTTTTAAATTTAAATTTTGTTCATCTAAACTTTTTAAAGTAGTTCTTATTCCTTGTATTTCATCACTCAACAAATTTATTTTCTTTTTAGTACTTTGTATTTTTATTTTTGTCTCTTCTATTTCTCTTTTTCTTCCCATAATGCTAACACTCTTATGATAAACGCTTCCTCCAGTAAGAGCTCCTCCTGGATTAACCACTTCCCCTGCAAGTGTAACTATTTTGAAACTATAGTTAATCTCTTTAGCAATTTTAAGAGCGCTATCCATATCTCTACAGATTATAGTTCTACCGATTAAATATTCTATAGCATTAGTAAAAATTTTATCATATTGTATAAGCTGGCTTGCTATTCCTATGTATCCATCAATTTTAGATACTCTATCCTCATAAGCTAACTTTTTGCCTTTAACTATATTTAAAGGTAAAAATGTAGCTCTTCCCATATTATTATCTTTTAAATGTTTTATAAGCTTCTTAGCAATCTCTTCATTTTTAGTTATAACATCAGAAATAGTTCCTCCTAATGCTATTTCTATAGCTGTTTCAAATTCTTTTTTTACATCTATGACTTCTCCCAATACGAAACAGCTGTCTTTTTCAACTATTACTTTACTCTTTATTACATCCTGCATAAGGTTTTTTACAGCTCTATTATATCCTTCATACTGCTTTTCCAGATTAATAAGCATGTGACAATTAGCTTCTAGTTTATTGTGCAAAACATTTAATTCTTTAAATTCCCTATCTTTATTACCCAAATTATTATTGATTTTACCAATTTGTTGCTTATTAAATTTAATATTATTTTCAAATTTCACTATTTTACTTTTCACTGTTTCAATTTCAGATAGTAATGTTTCTTTTGTACCTTGATTTATAGTAATAGAATGTACATAACTATTACAAGAATCCTTTAATTCTTGTATTTTCTTTTTTGTTTCATCTAAATCATTTTTTATCATGATTAAACTATTTTTAGAATTAGCAATGCTGCTTAAATATTCTATTTGATCATCTTTTAATCTCTTAACTAAATCATTTTTATCATAAATAGATAAATTTACTTTTTCTATAAACTTTTCATAATTATCTATTTCATTATTTAAACTTTTTTGCTCATCTTTCAAAGATTCTAATTCTATAGTTTCCTCATTCTTTATCTTATTCATATTCAATATCTTATTTTTTACAATTTCAAGTTCCTTTAAATTTTTTTCTATGAGCTGAGACAAATTTTCTAGTCTTTCATGCAACAAAGAAGTTTGAGATTCTAAATTTTGTTTTTTAGACTTAGTATTATAATATTCATTTTTATAATCTTCACTTTTCAAATTTATTGTTTGAATTTCATCATTCCATTTTTTAATAGAATTTTTTACTTCATTACATCTATTGTTTAACTCTTCATTAGCCAAATTTACATCATTTATGGTATTTTCTATTTCATTTAATTTACATTGAACCTTTTCAATAAAATGCGCAGCAATGTTTATCTCCTTAATTTTAAGCTCTTCAGATAGCTTTATAAATTCCTTAGCCTTTTCATTCTCAATTCTTAGAGGTTCCAGCCTTTCACTATAAGTTTCTAAAATATCATCTATTCTTACAAGGTTGCTTTCAGTATTTTCTAATTTCTTCTGTGCATCCTCTTTTCTCCACTTAAACTTTACTATACCAGCTGCTTCCTCTAAAAGGCTTCTTCTTTCCTCTGGCTTACCACTTAGTACTGCCTCAATTTTACCTTGACCTATTATAGAATATCCTTCCTTTCCTATTCCTGTATCCATAAATAATTGCTGAATATCTTTCAATCTGCAGTGGGTATTATTTATATAGTACTCACTTTCTCCCGAACGGTACAATCTTCTGGATATGGTGATATATGCATAATCTAGTGGAAGCTTTTTGTCTTCATTATCCAATGTTAAAGATACCTGACACAATCCTACAGGTTTTCTAAATTGAGTACCAGCAAAAATGACATCTTCCATTTTACCGCCTCTTAAACTCTTTACGCTTTGTTCTCCTAGAACCCATCTTACTGCATCAGAAATATTACTCTTACCACTGCCATTAGGTCCTACTATACCCATAATTCCATTTTTAAATACCAGCTCTGTTTTATCTGCAAAGGATTTAAATCCTCTTATTTCCATAGACTTCAAAAACATAAGGATCTCCTTATCTTCCAAACAGCTGTGGAATTATACTAACCACAAATATAATTACTACCAAAACTACAAATACTTTAGTCATTTTTTCTCTTTTCTCTTTTTTCATAAGAAAACACCTCTCCTAATTTTTAAATTTTCATGCAAATTATTAACCTTTTTAATATTTTATCTTTTGAAGTACATTATACATACTAATAAAATATTTAAGTTTATTTTTATGTTTAATACAAAATATAGTTTATAATATATGAATCAAAATATCAATGCAATAAAAATAAAAACCCTGTCTACACAGGGTTTTTTATTAATTATGTTATCTCTGTTCAACTATAAATTTTATGGCAGTCCTTTCTTCACCTTCTATTTTTATTTCAGAGAAAGCTGGAACCACTACCAAATCAATACCATTTGGTGCTACAAATCCCCGTGTAATTGCAATAGCCTTTATAGCTTGATTAACTGCCCCTGCTCCAACGGCCTGAACTTCTGCAGAAATATTTCCTCTAAGCACTGCTGCCAGTGCTCCTGCTACAGATTTTGGTTGAGATTGAGCTGATACTTTTAATACTTCCATAATTTAATTCCTCCCTACAAATATGCATATACTTATAAGGATATAATTCTATAAAACCCTGTATTTCCCTTCTTTATATTTTTCGCTCATATATTCAAAAATTGATATGTTTTTACTTTTTTCGCCATATATAAAAAGAAGACTTCCTCTTTGCACACAATTATCCTGTTTTACTTGAATATTTGTTGTAGTTAATTGTTGTTTAATGTCTTTAAAAAAAATTTTTTTATTTGCATATATTTTTGATAAATCTCTACTATTAACTTTAATCATAATCTTTTGTTCTTTAACCTTATCTATCTCTTCTAATATGCATTGATTATATAAACTTCCTTCCACCAATTCTCTAAATGCAGCATGAAAAGGACCTGATACAATCTCTTTTCCTTCATTTATTTCCTCTGTTGGCTGAAGTCCAATTCTTATAACATTTATATTATTTGAAGTAAGCATACAATATATTACTTTTGATATTTCTACTGCTTCATATAAACCATAAGGCTTATACATACCACTCTCATACATTTTTTCCATAGGTGTATCTTTAATAACTAGTGCAGGATATATTCTATATATATCTGGTTTCATAAGTATAGATTTTTTAGTGGTTTCTATATCTTTTTCAAAAGTATCACCTGGTAAACCTAACATAATTTGATGTCCTAATACAAATCCATATTTCTTAATAAGCTTTGATGCTTTAACTACATCTTCTGGTAAATGTCCTCTTCCAGATTTTAAAAGCACTTCTTCATCTAAGGATTGAACGCCAAGCTCTATTACATCTACAGAATAATTTTTAAGATTTGTAAGTATCTCATCATTTATATAATCAGGTCTTGTAGATAAATGTATAAGATCTATAAATCCTTTTTCTTTATATTCTTTTGCTACAGCCAAAAATTCATTCTGTTTTTCCATACTTATTGCTGTAAATGTACCTCCAAAAAAAGAAACTTCGATTATTGAATTTTCTCTTTTTATAGTTTTTAAATATTCTTCTATAGTATTTCTAGTAAATTCAGCATCTATTTTCCCACTGCTTCCTGTTATAGTATTTTGATTACAAAATACGCAATTATGTGGACACCCTTCATGAGGCACAAATATAGGTATTATATAATGATTTTTACCCATTATCCTTCTCCAACCCCTTTAGTGCTTTTTTTGCTGCGCTTTGTTCAGATTCTTTTTTACTATAACCTGTACCATTACCTAAAACTTTGCTATTTACAGATACCTGTGTGTAAAATTTTCTTCTGTGAGGAGGTCCTTCATATTTAATTAGATCATATTGTATATCCACATCTCCATTTTTTTGCATTACCTCTTGAAGCTTTGTTTTATAATCCAATACTATTTTATTTTTTATTGCTTTATCTATAGTTTCTTTGAAATTAGTAAGTACAAATTCCTTTGCCTTTTCAAAACCAGCATCAATATAAATAGCTGCTATTATAGCTTCCACACAATCTGCCAATATTGATACCCTTTCTCTTCCACCTGTAAGTTCTTCACCTTTACTCATTCTTATATGTTTTCCAAGATCCCATTTCTTAGCTATTTCATAAAGAGAATTTTCACATACAATAAGTGCTCTTCTCTTAGTAAGTTCCCCTTCAGTTTTTTTTGAATAATTTAAAAATAAATATTCAGATATAGAAATCTGAAGCACAGAATCTCCTAAAAATTCCAATCTTTCATTAAATTTAATATTTTTCTTTCCATTTGCATAAGAACTATGTGTTAACGCTACTTTTAATAATTCTTTATTCTTAAAACATGTGTCTAACTTTCGTTCTAACTCTACAAATATATCATTTTTATTGATTACACATTCATTTACAAGCATTATTTTAACTCCTTCTGAAGTTTATTCTTCAGGTTGCTATTTAATTAAGTAAACTCAAGAATAAACTACAACTTTACAGATTTAAAGTCCCGTATATAGCGGGACTTTAATTCTACTCTTCAGTATGATTTTTTATGTACTCAACTACGTCACCAACAGTAGTTATTTTTTCAGCATCTTCATCAGGTATTTCTAAATCAAACTCTGTTTCCAAAGCCATTATTAATTCAACAACATCAAGTGAATCAGCACCTAAATCATCAATAAATGATGCTTCCATAGTTACTTCTTCTGAGCTTATACCAAGCTGCTCTGAAATTAAATTTTGAATTTTTTCAAACATAATTGTCACCTCCTAAAAGCTTTATACATAAATAATATTACATAACTACTTCACCGTCAATATAAATGCTACTAAAATTATTATGTTAAATTATTTTATATTAATTCATTAAATTTATATTATTCAAAAAATATATTACTAATTTTCTTCTGCTAACTTTTCCAGTTGAATTTTTATCTTATCTACAATTTCATTTTCATAACAATTATAAGCTTGTTTTATTGCATTTTTGAAAGCTTTACTATCTGAACTACCGTGAGCCTTTATAGAAATTGCTTTTGATCCTAAAAATACAGATCCTCCATATTCGGAATAGTCCATTTTTTTCTTTAATCCTTTAAACACAGGTTTTAATAGTGCTGCACCTACTTTTGTTGTAAATGATTTCATAATTTCTTCTTTAATCATGCTAAATAAATTCATGGCTACTCCTTCATACATTTTCAGTATGGTATTGCCTACAAATCCATCACAAACTAAAATATTTACATCACCATTACATACATCTCTTGGTTCCACATTACCTATAAAATTGAACTCATCTGATTTAAGTTTAAACATTTGATAAGTACTTTTAGTTAACTCATTTCCCTTTTCTTCTTCCACTCCTATATTTATTAATCCAATACTGGGATTAGTAATCTTCAAAATATTTTCAAAGTATATTTTTCCCATTAAGGCAAATTGAATTAAATATTGAGGTTTACAATCAACATTAGCTCCTACATCTGTTACCATAAATGCTCCATTTTTGCCTGGAATAATAGGTGCTAAAGTCACTCTATCTATCCCTTTAATTCTTCCTGCTATAAGCGTTGCTGCTGTCATTATGGCACCTGTACTTCCTGCTGAAACAACACCTTGCGCTTTTCCTTCTTTCACCAATTCAAAAGCTCTAACTAAACTAGAGTCCTTTTTCTTTCTAACAGCCATAACTGGAGCTTCATTTGTACTTATTATCTCTTCAGCATTAAATATTTCAATTTTATCCTTAGGATATTTGTAATTATTCAATTCCTTTTCAATAAGTTCTTTCTTACCTGTAATAATTATATTTACATCATACTCTTTTACAGCTTGAACACATCCATCTACCACAGCTGCTGGTGCAAAGTCTCCTCCCATACCATCTACTGCAATAACCATATTCTCACTTCCTTTTTATGCAACAGCTGATAAGCCATAACATTTATTAATTATTATGAAAAAAAAGAAAGTCCTATGACTTTCTCTTTTGTTATTTTTCTGTTGAAATAACTTCTTTGCCATTATAATATCCACAACTCTTGCACACTCTATGAGCAAGTTTCATTTCATGACACTGAGGACATTCAACTATTCCTGGTAAACTTAATTTGAAAGTTTGTGCTCTTCTTCTATCTCTTCTTCCTTTTGAAAATCTTCTCGCTGGATTTCCCACAGTAAAACACCTCCTTAATCAGTCGAAAACATGTCTTTCAATTTTGCCAATCTTGGGTCTATATCATCATCTTCACATTGGCATGTAGCAAAATTTAGATTATTACCACATTTATGGCATAATCCTTTGCAATCTTCTCTACAAAGCCTTTTAATTGGCATCTCTACAATTATATTGTTTTCAATTACTTCTGTGATATCTATTGTATCACTATCAATAAAGATGACATCGCCATCTCTACTTGCTCCATCATTATTGGTAAATTGTTCTTCAATGGTAATATCCACAGCATAACCAAATTTTTCAAGACACCTTGAACAAGTTAGCTCTAACATGGTGCTTATAGTGCCATTTAAAGCAAGCATATCACCAATTTTATTTAGTGCCCCATTTAATTTAATTGGATGTAGAAATTTTATAGTTTCCCTACCATCATGAAAACTTTCTTCCTGAATTTCAAGATGGAGCTCTTTTTCGGCCTTTTCTCTTTTTAATAAATCTGACACATCTAATTTCATAATGCTCACCTCTACATATTAGCCACATTTATTATATAAAGATGAGCATTAAAAGTCAAGAATTATTTATTGTTGCTATTTAATTGCAATTTCTCTTATTTACCAGATACTACAATATTTTTTGTATCTCTAGCTATCATAAGTTCTTCATCTGTTGGAATTACAAATACTTTAACTTTTGAATCTGAAGTACTTATTTCAATTGCTTCTCCTCTTTGAGCATTCTTTTCTGCATCTATTTTAATTCCTAAATAAGTTAATCCTTCGCATATCTTTGCTCTATTTACGCCTGAGTTTTCACCAAGTCCTGCTGTAAATACTATTGCATCTACTCCATTTAAAGCTGCTACATAAGAACCTATAGAAGTTCTTACTCTATAATCAAATAGATTTATTGCAAGCTCTGCTCTTTTATTTCCTTCTTTAGCTGAATTCTCAATATCTCTGAAGTCACTGCTTACTCCTGATACACCGAATACACCTGATTTTTTATTTATTAAATCATTAATTTCATCCACACTTAAATTTAATTCTTTCATTAAGAAAGGTATTATTGAAGGGTCTATATCTCCACATCTAGTTCCCATAACAAGTCCTGCAAGTGGAGTAAATCCCATTGTAGTATCTACAGCCTTTCCTCCATCTACAGCACAAAGACTAGCACCATTTCCTAAATGACAAGTTATTATTTTTAATTCTTTTGGATCTTTACCCATCATTTTTGCAGCTTCTGCTGATACGAATCTATGAGAAGTTCCATGGAATCCATATTTTCTCACACCATTTTTAGTGTAAAGTTCATATGGTAACGCATATGTAAATGCATAGTCTGGTAAAGTTTGATGGAATGATGTATCAAACACACTAACCATTGGAGTATTTGGCATCAATTCTTTACAAGCATTTATTCCTATTATGTTTGGTGGATTATGAAGTGGTGCTAATTTAACACATTCTTCTAAAGCTTTCATAACATCTTCATTTATAAGTACTGATTCTGCATATTTTTCTCCGCCATGAACAACTCTGTGACCTACTGCCGATATTTCTGACATGCTGCTGATTACTCCATGTTCTTTATCAACTAAAGCATCCAATACTAATTTTATTGCAACTTTATGATCTTTCATTGGTTGTTCAATAATATACTTTTCTCCATTAACTTTTTGAGTCAATATTGAACCTTCTATTCCTATTCTTTCAACTAATCCTTTTGCTAGTACTTTTTCATCTTCCATGTTGATTAATTGATACTTTAATGATGAACTTCCACAATTTATTACTAATACTTTCATTTCTCAATCTCTCCTTTTAGTTTTCTTGTGCTTGTGCTTGAACTGCAGTTATAGCAACAACATTAACTATATCTTCAGCACTACATCCTCTTGATAAATCATTGATTGGTTTAGCAAATCCTTGACAAACTGGTCCTACAGCTTCTGCTTTAGCAAATCTTTGAACTAGTTTATATCCTATATTTCCAGCTTGAATATCTGGGAATACTAATACATTTGCCTTTCCTGCTATTTTACTATTTGGAGCTTTTAAATCAGCTACTTTTTGAACTATAGCAGCATCAAGCTGTAATTCTCCATCTATATCTAAATCTGGTCTCATTGATTTTGCAAGCTCAGTAGCTTTTGTTACTTTATCAACTAATTCATGGCTAGCACTTCCCATAGTTGAGAATGATAGCATTGCAACCTTTGGATCCATTCCACAAAGATTTTTTGCAGTTTCTGCTGTACTTACAGCAATTGAAGCTAATTCTTCTGCAGTTGGACATGGATTAACTGCACAATCTGCAAAAAGGAGCATTCCATCTTTTCCATATTCGCAATTTGGTATATTCATAATAAATGTACTTGAAACAACTGATACTCCAGGAGCAGTTTTAATTATTTGAAGTCCTGGTCTTAAAAGATCACCAGTAGTATGAATAGCTCCTGAAACCATTCCATCTCCATCCCCTAATTTTACCATCATTGTTCCATAATATAGAGGATCTCTTACTATCTTATCTGCTTTTTCTGGAGTCATTCCTTTTTTCTTTCTCAATTCATAAAATCCATTAGCATATTTCGCAGTATCCTCTGAAGTTTCAGGATCTACTACATTTACTCCTTCTAAATTGACTCCAATACTTGCAGCTTTTTCTCTTATTACTTTTTCATTTCCTACAAGGACTAAATTTGCAAGTCCTTCTTCTACTATTTTTGCACTTGCTTTAAGTGTTCTTTCTTCTTCACCTTCTGGTAAAACGATTGTCTTTTTATTAGCCTTAGCTTTTTCCCAAATCTCATCCATTAATTTCATTTTTTTATTGCTCCCTTCAAAATATATAGAATTATATAAAAGTACATACACTATATACTATAATCCTTTTCTTATATATTTTTCAATAAAAAAACTTATATTTTTAATTTTTTCTTAAAAAAATTTCTATAAAACATAAAAATCACAATATTTTTTGTAACATTTGTTTATTATTTATGTAAAATGTTATACTTAATATTACATAAATTACTCATAAATAAATTAGACCTTACAAAAAAAATCGGAGGGCAAGGTATGAATATTACAGGAATTATAGTTGAATATAACCCTTTTCATAATGGACATTTATACCATATAAAAAAATCCAAATCACTAACTAATTGTGATGCTATTGTCGCAATAATGAGCGGTAACTTCGTTCAAAGAGGACTTCCTGCTATAGTCGATAAATGGACCAGAACTAAAATGGCATTGATGAATGGAGTTGATTTAGTTATAGAACTTCCTTTAATTTACAGTTCATCTTCTGCTGAATTTTTTGCTAGCGGAGCCATAAGCCTTTTAAATAGTTTGGGAACAGTAAATAATCTATGTTTTGGAAGTGAATGTGGCGATATCGAGACTTTATTATACATATCAAAAATACTATCTGAAGAACCTGAAAATTTTAAAAAATTTCTCAGAGATGAACTCAATAAAGGTTTTTCTTATCCACTTGCAAGAAGTAAAGCATTATTAAAATTTTTGAAAGTTTCCAGCAGTGAATTATCTCGTTTTAAAAATATTCAAGAAATTTTGAATTCTCCCAATAATATTTTGGGTTTAGAATATTGCAAAAAATTAATCAAATTGAATAGTAATATTTTGCCCTTTACTATAAATAGAGAAGGGGGACACTATAATAGTACTGTTTTTAATGAACAATTTTCTAGTGCATCCTCCATTAGAAAATATTTAAAAGAAAATACAAATATCAATATTTTAAAAAAATACATTCCAAAAAATGTATATACCTTATTGTTAAATTTAAATGAAAACAATTACCATTTCACCTTTGAGGATGAAATGATTTCTTATATAAAATATAAATATACCTTATATAAAAATTCTATAACAAAACTTCCAGACGTATCTGAAGGTATTGAAAATAGAATATTCAAAGTCTTAGAAAATACTAAAAATTTTAATGACCTAATATTACATTCCAAAACTAAAAGATATACTTATACTCGTATAAACAGAATTCTATGTCAATTTTTCCTAGGTTTGGAAAACTGGGATACTGCAACTTTAAGAAAAGATCCTTGTCCATATGCTAGAATTCTTGGTTTTAATTCCACAGGTTCAAAACTTTTGAAAACATTAAAGGAAACCTCAACCATCCCTATATACACTAAACTTCCCAAAGATCCAATTCCTACTTTAAGTTTAGATATACATGGTACTAAGGTCTACAGTCTGTTAAATAAAAGTATAAATCCTAATGCAGACTATTTGACCAGTCCAATAATAATTAAATAGCCTTACACATAAACAATTTAACACCATCTTATATAAAATTAGAATAACTAATAAAATTTCTAAATATACTTATATAGCAAGTTAAACTTCGTAGTACTTGCAGAATTTTCCCACACTGTAGATTTATATAAGGTTGGTGTTTAAGATTGAAAATTATTTTATACATATTGATAATAATCATAATTATATTACTAGCTCTTTTACTGAAGAACAAAAATATTTTTGTAACCATAATTTGTTCTTTGATTATATTGGAAATAATAGCTTCTCCTAAATTATGTATAGATGGAGCGGTATCCGGATCTTTACTTTTTTTCTATAAAGTATTTCCTTCTTTATTTTCATTTTTAATCGTATCAAATGTAATAATGGCTTACGATGGCATATATATATACTCTAAAATTCTTGGAACTGCTTTATGTAGACCATTAAGACTTCCTAAAAACTGTAGCTTTGTATTAATTATAAGTTTGCTCTGTGGATATCCTTTAGGCGCAAAATATGCTTGTGATCTGTATGAAAAGAATATAATAAACTTAAAAACCTGTGAAAGGTTATTAAATATAGCTTCAAATGCAAGCCCTCTATTTGTACTTGGGTCTGTAGGTATATCCATGTTAAAAGACTCTAAAATAGGATATATATTATTATTATCAAATGCTCTCTCATGTATAGCTATGGGCTTTTTTCTTCCTGCAGATATTTGTGGACAAAAAAATGGCTTTAAGGGAACTCACACTTACTCAAATTCAAACATTGGTAATGTCCTTAAATCCAGTATTGAAAATTCCATTAAAACCTGCCTATCTATAGGAGGATTTGTTACCCTTTTTTCTGTAGTAAATAATATTGTTAAAAGTAACTATTTATTTAATAGTTTTTCATATAAGCTTTCTCTATTGCTTAATACTCCACAAGACATATTACAGGGATTCCTGCTTGGAATAATAGAAATGACTAATGGATGCAATTTAGTTTCAGCATCAAATTCATCCATATTATTAAAAATAGCAATAGTAAGTTTTCTTTTTACATTTAGCGGATTATCTATTATTTCACAAGTTTACTCTTTTACTTATAAATTTAATATTTCCATGAAAAAATATGCTTTCAGAAAGATACTACAAGGTATAAGCTGTTCTGCAATAAGCATTATTCTTTATAAACTTATGTATTTCAGTCAATCAAAACAAAGCTCAAATATAAATTATATAAGCA
The DNA here is from genome assembly GCF_000633595.2 of Clostridium drakei. Taxonomy (GTDB): domain Bacteria; phylum Bacillota; class Clostridia; order Clostridiales; family Clostridiaceae; genus Clostridium_AM; species Clostridium_AM drakei. The sequence goes on from NZ_JIBU02000023.1 coordinate 318,236, forward strand.
CTTACTCACTTGAATATGGCTTTATAATAACAATTATTTTTTTAATAATGTTACCTTGGATTATTTTTAAGATCAAGAAGCTATTTCATATCTCTTAGTTCTTTAACATTTTCTCTTATGGTATCAGAATTCAAGTTAATGCTAGATTCCAAATCAATTACAAAATCTTGCATTTGCTTTTTTAAGTTTATCATCATAATTTTACTTTTATTAGCTATTTCATTGTCTAACTGATTTAAAATTTCATCTGCATAATCTCTAGCTCCTAATCTTATGGATTTAGCACTTCTTTCAGCAGAAGCTACAATAGCCTCTGCTTTTACTTTTGCTTGTTTTGTTATATCGTGATTTTCTATCTGCTTCTTTAAAAAGTTAATATTTTCCCTTTTTAAATTTTCAGATTCTTCAATAGCCTCACTTAATATTCTTTCTTTTTCCTCAACTATCCATTGTGCTTTTTTCAATTCATCTGGAAGATAATTAATTATTTTTTCTATTATTTCCAAAGTTTCTTTTTTGTGTACTATGACTTTCCCTGTCATAGGAACTTTTGCAGATGTTTCTATAATTTCATTAAGATATTCTAGTAATTTAATAACATCCATAAAATCTTTTCCCCCTAAAGGTTTTTTATCTTATTAATTACAGCTGGCATTACACTATCTGGTACTAATCCTTTAATACATCCACCAAACATAGCTACTTGCTTAACTGATGAAGAGCTTAGAAAAGAATTTCCTGAACTAGCCATCATAAATACTGTTTCTATATTAGGATCCAATTTACTATTCATAAGTGACATTTGAAACTCATATTCAAAATCTGAAACAGCTCTAAGTCCTTTAACTATTACCTTAGCATTCTTCTGTCTCAAAAAATTAATAAGTAATCCACTGAAACTTTCAACCTTTACATTTGGTATATCTTTAACAGCTCTTTTAATTAATTCAACTCTTTCTTCTATATCAAAAAGCCCTTTTTTTTGAGGATTTATTAATACTCCAACAACCAATTCGTCAAAAACCTTTGAAGATCTTTTTATTATATCTAAATGACCATTAGTTATAGGATCAAAACTTCCAGGATATACTGCTGTTCTCATAATAATTAATCCTCCCTGTACCTATAAAAACAAACTGTTGTTTTACCATACTTTCTATAATCAACAAGTATTATTTTATCTGTTCCCTGATATAATTCTTCTCTAGTATCAATTTTAGTTACTATAAGTCCATCTTTATTAAGCAATCCTTCTTTTTCTATAATTTCAACTGCAGGTGGAATCATATCCTTCATATAAGGTGGATCTATAAAAATCAAATCAAAAACTATCTTTTTTCTCGCAAATTCTTCCAAAGCCTTATATGAATCCATATTAATACACTTACAAATTTGTTCGAATTTCAGATTTTGCACATTTTTAACTAAAAAGGAATAAGTTTCAGGACTTTTGTCAACTAAATAACATTGTTTAGCTCCTCTGCTAGCAGCTTCTAATCCTAAACTTCCTGTTCCAGAAAACACATCCAAAGCTATTGAACCATAAGTTTTATTTTGTATTATGTTAAACATAGCTTCTTTTACTCTATCTAAAGTAGGTCTCGTAGTATCCATACCAATTGGTGACATAATTTTTCTTCCCTTTGCAAGACCTGCAATAATTCTCATAATTTTTCCTCCTTGTAATTATCACGATGTTTAAAAATTATATATTTTTCTATAATATTTTAACATATATGCTTTCATTATACAAAATTTATTTCAATTATTAGAAATACAATTTCAATTCTCAGAATACTTATTCTTTTATAAAATTAATTAAAACAAATATATTTTGTACTTTTACCAATTTTATCATAAATCCCATTTTTAATATTTATATCTTTCTCATCATTACTTTCAGTAAGTCTTTTAGCTTCTAAATTTGCTAATTTCAATAAATTTATATCTTGAACTACATCTGCTAATATAAGTCCATTTTCACCATGCTGCCTAAAACCAAATATCTCGCCTGCTCCTCTAATTTTTAAGTCTTGCTCCGCAATAAAAAATCCATCATTACTGCTTTTCATGATTTCCATTCTTTTTCTTATAATATCATTTTTAATATCTGCAATAAGTATACAATAGGATTTGTATTTTCCTCTTCCCACTCTTCCTCTTAATTGGTGAAGCTGTGCTAATCCAAATCTTTCTGCATTTTCTATTATCATAAGAGTAGCATTTGGAACATTAATTCCCACTTCTATAACTGTAGTTGAAACAATAACCTTTGTTTCTCCTTCCTTAAAATCATTCATTATTTTTTCCTTGAGTTTGGGAGTCATTTTACCATGTAGTATTTCCATACTTATATCATTAAAATACTTTTCTTTCAATTCCATGTATAAGTTTTCCACAGAACTTAATTTTAATTCCTCATTCTCTTCAACTAGTGGACAAACTATATATACTTGTCGTCCTTTTCTTATTTCATCTAAAGCAAAATTATAAGCTTTATATTTAAAATCTTGTTTAATATATTGAGTTTCTATTTTTTGACGTCCTGGAGGTAATTCATCAATAATTGATACATTTAAATCTCCATAAAGATAAAGGCTTAAAGTTCTAGGTATTGGAGTAGCCGTCATGACAATAGTATCTACATTTGCTCCTTTATTAGTCAATCTGCTTCTCTGCATTACTCCAAATCTATGCTGTTCATCTGTAACTACCATTCCCAAATTTTTAAATTCTACATCATCTTCAATCAAAGCATGTGTACCTATTATTAAATCTATTTCTCCACTTGCCAATTCTTTTTTTATACTCTGCTTGTTTTTTTGTGATACACTTCCACAAAGTAACTTTATATTTATATCAAAGCCTTCAAATAATTTTGATGCTTCATCATAGTGCTGAGTAGCCAATATTTCCGTAGGTGCCATCATTACAGCTTGATATCCATCTTTTATAACATTAAATATGGATATTAATGCTACAATAGTTTTACCACTTCCTACATCACCTTGAACCAGCCTATTCATAGGACACGATTTTTTTTCATCTATTAATATTTCTCTTATTACCCTATTTTGAGCCTTAGTCAAGTCATAAGGAAGCCTATCCTTTAAATCATTTAGTTCTTTTGCTATACCAAATGCTATACCTTTTTTATTTTCATTAAAATAGTTTTTAAGCATCAATATTTTTAATGAATATGTAAATAATTCCTGAAATTTAAGTCTTTTAGTAGCTTCGTCTAACTCAGCTAAATTTATAGGATTATGTATAACTCTTATGGCTTTATCTAGAGAACATAATTTATATTTATTTATTATATAATTGGGTAAATTTTCTACTATTACTACATCTTCTAATACTGCATTTACTAACTTAATTACTAAATTGCTAGTTATTCCAGATTTTAAAGGATACTTTGGTATTATCTTTTCCTCTACTTTTGAAATATTTTGATTGTCTTTTAACAATTTGGGATTAACAATAGATATTGACCCTCTAAACTCTTCTATTTTTCCCATCAAAGTATAGGTGTTACCTATTCTAAAGTTATTTTTTATATAAGGCTGATTAAACCATTTTCCCTTTAAAATATTATTTCCATCATGAAAAACTATAGTTGTTAATATTTTTCCTGTTTTAGTTCTTATATCTCTTTCAGTTCTAATGGTTTTGCACTTTATTATAACTTTATTATTAGTTTTTTCTCCTTTTAAATTTCCACAAGAAGATATACTTTCATAATCTCTTGGGAAATATAGAAGCAAATCCATAATATTGAATATACCACATTTTCTTAAATTATCTGCTGTTTTAGGTCCAACCCCTTTTATGCTGCTTATATCACTATATACATCCACAAAACCACCCACTTTTAAAGTTCATAATAAACATTATTAAAATACTTGCTTATCTACAAATAAAAAAAGCCTAAAGGCTTTTTTTATTCAAGATTTTATTCCACAGATACAATAAAGTAGTATAATGGCTGATTTCCATCGTAAAATTGTACATCTATATCTTTATATTTTTCTTGAAGTTTACTTGAAAATTCATCTACTTTATCTTTTTCGCAATCCTTTCCACAAAAAACAGTTATTAGCTCACTGTCATCCTTCACCATGCTGGAAACAATATTATTGCATATGTTAAACATATCATTCCCTATTTCCTCTATTTTTCCTTCTACAATACCTAGAATATCTCCTTCTTTAATGACTTTACCATCTATTTCAGTATCTCTCACGGCATAAGTCACAGAACCTGTAGTTACCTTGTTTATACCTTCTTCCATAGCTTTTATATTTTCATCAAGTTCTAATTCTTCATTAAATGATGTTATAGCTGTAATTCCCTGAGGTATAGTTTTAGTTTCTACCACCTTTACATTTTTATCAGAAATTTCTGCTGCTTGATTAGCTGCCATAATTATATTTTTATTATTTGGGAAAACCAGAATATTTTCTGCATTTATTTTATTTATACATTCTAATATATTTTGAGTACTTGGATTCATAGTTTGGCCGCCTTCTATAACAAAATCTACTCCTAGATCCTCAAATATATTTTTTATTCCTTCTCCCATGGCCACTGATACAAAAGCATACTTCTTTAACTGAATATTTTCCTGTTCTTCATCCTTTTCAATAGAGGCTTCATTATGTATATCTAATACATTTCTATGCTGTTCTCTCATATTATCAATCTTTATTTTAGAAAGTTCTCCAAGTTTAACGGCTTCTGACAATACCTTACCTGGATCATTTGTATGAATATGAACCTTTACTATATCTTCATCATTAACTATTACCATAGAATCACCAATCTTTTCTATGGTGTTTTTAAAATCATCAATTTCAACATTGTTTGAATGTATAAAAAATTCAGTACAATATCCAAATTTTATATCATGTTCTTCTAAATTTTGAATTACCGATGGCACTTCAACTTTTCTAGGAGATTTAATTTCTATTGACTCCATATTATTCTTTACAACTTCATACATTCCTTGAAGTATTATAAGAAGTCCCATACCGCCAGCATCAACTACCTTAGCTTTTTTAAGCACTGGAAGCATTTCAGGAGTTTTATTAAGCATTGATTTGCTGTAGTCACAAACTTCTTCTAACATTACTGCTATATCGTCACTTTCACATTTAACCGCACTTTCGCCGGCTGCTCTTATGATAGTAAGTATAGTACCTTCTGTAGGTCTCATAACAGCTTTATAAGCAGCCTTTGACCCTTCCATTAAGCTTTCCGCAAATTCTTTAGAATTAACATATTCTTTTGTTTCTAATGATTTTGCGATTCCCCTAAATATTTGTGAAAGTATTACGCCAGAATTTCCCCTTGCACCCATAAGTGCACCTTTAGCTAATTTTCTTACAATTTCTCCAACTGATTTATTTTGCATACCTTGTATTTCTGATACAGCTGTTCTAAACGTCATAGACATATTAGTTCCTGTATCGCCATCTGGAACTGGGAAAACATTCAAAGAATTTACATACTCTTTGTTTTCTTCTAGGGAGTTACTCCCATTTACAACCATATTATAAAAGCATTGCCCATCTATTTTTAAGTGTTTCATTTATGATTTACCTCCCTAGACTCTGACACCTTGAACATTTACAGTAATACTTGATACTTTAAGTCCTGTATAATTTTCTAAATTATATTTTATTTTTTGAATTATGTTATTAGCTATCACAGATATTTTTGTTCCATACTCAACCATTATATATAACTCTATAAATAACTCGTTATCCTTTGAACGAACTTTTACACCTTTACTTAAGTTTTCACCATTTATTAATTTCCAGAGTCCATCTTTAGCATTCCTTGAAGCCATACCTACAACACCATAGCATTCCATAGTTGAAACTCCAACTATATTGGCAATTACTTCTTCTGAATAATTAATATATCCATTCTCGCTGGTGATATTACCTATCATAATAAAACCCTCCCTACTTTAAACATCATATAACATATTTTATATTAAATAATAAATTTATTCAAGGAAATATATAATTTAAAACATTATTTACTCTACTAAATTATATTATATACTTGCGCAACTAACATATTCTATGGTAAAATAATAAATGTTTGAATTGAGGAGATTATTTCTTCACAATTTTTTAAGGAGGTGTTTTTAATGTCAAAGAAGTGCGAAATATGCGAAAAAGGCGTTGTATTTGGTGTTCAATACAGCCACTCACACCGTCAATCTAAAAGATCATGGGCTCCAAACATAAGAAAAGTTAAGGCCATAGTTAACGGAACTCCAAAAACTATTCATGTTTGTACAAGATGCCTTCGTTCTGGAAAGGTTCAACGTGCTATTTAATAAATAAAAAATGCAGTTGTTTTTACAATTGCATTTTTATTTATTTTACTGTAAATTTATTTTTTTTTCTTAAAGACTTTTATAATTCTAGATATAAATCTAGGAAGTTTTATTGTAATAAATTTCATATATATTCCTCCCCCAAATTAATGAAAATCTATAAGCTTAAATCCTAGGCAGATGAGTAATGCACCAACCACCATTATAAATCCCCAAAACGGGATAATAACAGTAATTATAATCCCCAAGCCAATGGATACCAGAGCAATTCCAACTTTTTTCTTAAAACTTTTATTACACACCTTCTTAGACATATTGTTATCCCCCAAAGTTATTCTATATTATTATATGAAACAGAAAAATAGAATGTTACAAAAATATTGTTAATCTTAAAATTTTAATTACTTATAAATCATCTGGAGAATATAAATCTGATTTTATCGGAATAATATTAAAACCTAATCGTAAGCAATATAATTTTATAGTTTCTAAATACCAATCGCTAGCTCTCGGATCAACTATTATACCCTCTATAAATTTAAATGGATCTATTTTTAAATTTATATGTGTGCAATTTTCATATTTTTTATCTAAGCATTCTTCATTATTTATAACAATTAGTCTAACTTCATTTTCATGTTTAAAAGCTGCTCTTTTTAATAGTCCACTTCCAAATATGGCTTTAGCACCCTTCGCATTTTTTAATTCTAATAGTGCTTTTTGTAAATCATTATAATATATAACTGGCGAAAGTATTCCAAACTTAATATCAGAAATTAATTTAAATTTTTCTGGAGAAGTTTCAATTAATATCCCCTCTTTATTTGATGAATAAATTTTCCATAATGCATCTGAAATGCCTTCTAAACTCCAGCATTGTCCATATAAATCATTATTATATAAATATTTATTTTCAGTTTCATTCGTAGGTATTTCCCACTTATCCTCCCAAGATTTAATTTTTGCAAGATGGATTTCCTGCTTTTCCATCATGCACATAAATTTACCTAATGTCATATATCTATAAATTTTTATATTTTTTTTAATACTTTCATCTAAAATAAGACCATATGCATTCATTATTTATTTTTCCTTTCCTATACTTAAATACTCCAAAATTATAAGATTTTAAATAGTATGTACATATTATGTAATATTCCCTTTTAACTACTTAATATTTCGATAAATTCAAAAAATATAAAAAAGTTCACTAGAATCTGTGAACTTATTTTCATTACATATTTTCTATTAATTATGTCTAATCTTTACTATAAAATACCATTAAATTTCCACTAGTAAAACTTATCTTAACTTCCTCATCTAAAAATTCATTAGATATAGTTCTAGGGTCTCCTATTTTCAAAAAGTACTCTTGAAGCTTATACTTAGCTCCATTTATACTTAAATTTTCTACACTTTCACCATAGCAATGAAGCGAAAATGTTGCACCTTTTTTTCCTTTTATTTTTATAGGCTTATCTACTATTTGAATACAATTATGGTCGTCTTTTATAAAAGCATTTATATTTAATTTCAAACATTTTAAAAGCATACCCATATTTCCCATTAGATGATCTATTCTTGTACCAATACAACCTAATAAAACAATTTCAGTTCCACCTAGTTCTAATGCTTTGTTTAGCACAAGCTCTGTATCAGTAAAATTTTTATCTGTAGGATAAGTTTCTATACAACACTTTGAAGATCTTTGAAAAAATTCTAAAGCTTTTCTATCTATAGAATCAAAGTCTCCCATTAAATAATTAGGCAATATATTGTACTTGTATAAGCAATTTCCACCACTATCTGCACAAATCAAAAAAGAACTATTTTCTAATTCCTTTTCTATTAACTCATAGGATGGTGCTTCTCCCCCTGATACAATTACTATTTTCATTTACCTATCCCCTTTTAACATCTTTATGTTTTCTTCAATTTTTCCATCTTTAAAAACTGCAGATCCAGCCACTATTACATTAGCACCACATTCAACTGCTATTTTTATATTGTCTTTTCCTATTCCACCATCTACTTCTATAAGTAAATTCTTATTAAACTTATTGCTTAATTCTTTTAATTCCTTTATTTTTTCAGAACAATAATTTATGTACTTTTGACCACCAAATCCAGGATTTACAGTCATTATAAGTACCATATCCAAATTAGGTAGCAAATACTTTATATTTTCCACAGGTGTAGCTGGATTCAAAGCTATACCTACTTTAGCTCCTAAGCTTTTTATATAATTGACTGTTCTATCTATATGTCTATCTGCTTCATAATGTATAGTTATCATATCTGCTCCTGCTTTTATAAAGTCTTCCACAAATCTAGCAGGTTCTTCTATCATTAAATGAACATCAAAAGTAAGGGAGGTAATGTTTCTTATACTCTTAATTACAGGTATTCCAAAAGATATATTAGGTACAAACATTCCATCCATTACATCTATATGTACCCAGTCTGCTCCATACTTTTCTAATTTTTTAATATCCTCACCTAATTTAGAAAAATCTGCTGACAATATTGAAGGTGCTAATTTTATCATTTTGTATTTTCCTCCTTAATTAAAGCAACTAAAAATAGCTACCATTGTTTTTTTCTATTGTTTATATCTTCTAACATTTTTATATAAAATCCATATCTTTTTGCATTTATTTTTTTTTGTTCTAAAGCATGCTTTACAGCACATCCAGGCTCTTTATAGTGAAAGCATCCTGTAAATTTGCAATTACCTATATATGAATCAAATTCAGGAAAACATTGTTGTAAATCTTCTTTAGAAATAAATTCTATTTCTAAAGAAGAAAATCCTGGTGTATCCACTAAAAATCCATTTCCAATATCTATAAGTTCACTATGCCTTGTAGTGTGTTTACCACGTCTCAGCTTTTCACTTATTTCTCCCGTAGCCATAACTTCTTCTCCCATTATGGAATTTAATATTGTAGATTTTCCAACTCCAGAAGGCCCACATAAAACTGTAACATTATCCTGCAGCTTTTCTCTTATCAAATCAATTCCATAACCTTCCTTAGCCTTCAAAAACAACGTTTCATACCCTGCACTTTTAACCATTTCTACAATTTCATTTGTTTCTTCTTGCAATATCAAATCTAGTTTATTAAAGCATACTATGGCCTTTAAATTATTGTATTCACAATTAAGCAAAAACTTATTTAACAATTCTTCATTTATTTCAGGATTTCTTAATGCAAAAACTACTAATGCCTGGGTTACATTTGCCACAGAAGGTCTTATAAGCTTATTTATTCTAGGATAGATTTTATCTATAACACCTTTTCCATTTTTTATTGTAATTTCTACTTTATCACCAACCATAGGTGTAAGTTCATTGTGCCTGAACTTACCCCTAGCTTTACATTCAACTACATTTTTATCTGTTTTTATATAATAAAACCCTGCTATTCCCTTTATTATAGTTCCTTCCATACACCCTCCTATTGAATTAATACTTACTGACTTTTATTATTGTTACCTGAATTTGATTTATTATTTGAATCGCTGGTACTGCTCTTATTCGGATCACCATTACTTTTGTTTGGATCTGTTTGATCACCTTTTTTTGGATCTACATTTGGATCAGAATTCTTGTTATCTGGTTGAGTAGGTTGCTGTTCCTTATACTTATAATAAGTTAAATTAACAGTACTTCCTGCTTTTGCTTGTTCTCCACCTGAAATAGATTGACTTATTACTTTTCCATCTTGTGATTTATCTGATGTATCTACTGCTGATTTTGTTACTTTGAAACCTGCACTAGATATTGTTCCTGACGCTTCATCAATACCTTTCCCATTTACATCTGGAACAGTTAAATTCTTAACTTCTTGTCCTCTGCTCACTACAAGATTTATTTTGGTATCTGCTGTAGCATCTGAATCTGGTTGAGGATCTTGCTTTATTACATTTCCTTTAGGTACGCTATCATCATACTGTCGACTTACATCTCCAATCTTTAATCCACTTTTTTCTATAACATCTTTTGCAGAATCTAAATCCATACCTATTAAACTAGGAACTGCTAACTTATCTGGTCCACCACTTATACTAACTCTAACTTCTGAATTTACATTTACACTTGTTCCTGGGTCTGGATAAGTTCTAAGTACAGTCCCTTCTGGTTTATCACTCTTTTCCTTTCCTATAGAAACAAATTTCAACTTACTATCTTCAACAGCTTTTTTTGCATCTTCTTGCTTCATACCAACTATCTTAGGCACTGTAGTTTTAGCAGATGCCTTGTTAAGAGCAAAATATCCTGAAACCCCACCTATAACTAATACTAATATTGCTGCAGTAACAAACATTAGTATTTTTCTTTTTTTAGGATCAATCATTGTTTTCTTTTTATCATAATGATCATCGTAATCATCATTATGGTTTTTACCATTATCATATTTATTTTTATTGTATTTATCTTTATCATCTACTACTACAGCATCCATTACTCTAGTCATATCTTCATCAAAATCATTAGTAGAAATATTAACTTCTTGATTTTTTTCTATCTTTCTAAGATCAGTAAGCATATCTTTTATTGTCTGATATCTTTTAATAGGCTCTTTTTCCACAGCTTTCAATATAAGATTATTTAAATTATCAGGTATATTTTCATTTAACTGATTTGGTGGAATCACTGGTTCTTGTATATGCTTTAATGCTACTGATACTGGACTATCAGCATCATAAGGTACTCTTCCTGTACACATTTCATAAATAACTATACCTAAAGAATATATATCTGTTCTACAGTCTACAAAACTTCCTTTAGCCTGTTCAGGCGAAAAGTAATGTGCTGATCCCATAACTTTGCTGGAATTAGTTATTGTAACTGAATTAGAAGCTTTGGCTATACCAAAATCAGTTACTTTTACTATTCCTTCATTAGTAACTAATATATTTTGAGGTTTTATATCCCTATGTATAATGTTGTTTCTATGTGCACAATCTAAAGCCCTAGCTATTTGAATAGCTAGATTTGCAGTTTTTGCTGTAGGGATCTTGCCTTGTTCACGAATTATTCGTTTTAAAGTTTTACCATTAACATATTCCATTACTATATAATTTATATCACCTTGTGTACCTACGTCATAAATATTTACTATATTGTTATCTGAAAGACTGGCTACTGCTGTTGCTTCTCTTTTAAACTTTTCAACAAATTCTTTATCATCAGAATACTGTTCTTTTAATATTTTAACTGCTACATAACGATTTAATAAATGACATTTAGCCTTATAAACTAATGCCATACCTCCCTCACCTATTTTTTCTAACAATTCATACCTATTACCTAGCATGGTTCCTATCATCTTCACACTCTCCTTCAAATACAATAACTGATATGTTATCTCTTCCACCCTTTAACTTACTAAGTCCTATTAGTTGCTTACATGCTCCCTGATTACTATTATTCATTATTATATCATACATTTCATTCAAACTTACTCCATTAGATAATCCATCAGTACACAAAATTATTTTTAACGTATCAGATAAATTTGCTTCAAAAATATCTATATCCACATCTATATTTGTACCTAATGCTCTTGTTATTATATTTTTATTAGGATGACTTACAGCCTCTTCTTCAGTAATACTTCCTTCATCCACCAACTGCTGCACTAATGAATGATCCTTAGTTATTTTAACTATTCCATCATACTTCATAATATAACAGCTGCTATCTCCTACATTAGCTACTATCATTTTATTTTCTTTAATTAAACATGCAGTTATAGTTGTCCCCATTCCATTAAGTTCAGAGCTATTTTTAGACAAATTAAAAATTTTTTCATTAGCTGATTTTATACCTGATTTCAATGTATCCTTCATACTCTCTATACTAATAAAGTTAACAAATGATTTTACATAATCAATAGTAGTGTCTACTGCCAATTTACTAGCAACTTCTCCGGCATTATGTCCTCCCATACCGTCGGCAATAACATAAATATCAAAGTTTTCACTTTGATAAAATCCAACTGAGTCTTCATTAATTTTCCTAACGTTACCTATATCTGACAACATCCCTACCATTTTTTACACCCCTCTTAAATAATTTTTAGATTTCAAATAGCTCCTTCTTAACTGACCACATGCAGCATTTATATCTGAGCCCATTTCTCTTCTAATAGTAGTTTCTATACCTTTTTTAATTAAAATGTTAGAGAAGTTTTTTATATTATTTGTAGAAGATTTTTCAAAATTGTTTTCCCTTACTTTATTTACAGGTATAAGATTTACATGACATAAAATCCCCCTTAAAAGCTTAACTAATTCTTCTGCAGATTGAGCACTATCATTAACATCATTTACTAAAGCATATTCAAAGGTAATTCTTCTGTTTGTCTTACTTATATAATACTTACATGCTTCTATAATATCGTTTATAGAATATTTATTAGCTATCGGCATCATAGTTTTTCTAAGTTCATCATTAGCAGCATGAAGTGATATTGCTAGTGTTATTTGATAATTTTTGTCTGCTAGTTCTTTAATTTTAGGAACTATACCACAAGTTGAAAGAGTTATGTGCCTTTGACCTATATTAAGACAATATTCAGCATTTACTAAGCTCAAAAATTTTGTTACATTTTCATAGTTATCTAGAGGTTCGCCACTTCCCATTAAAACTATGTTCGATATTCTTTCCCCCATTTTTTCTTGAGCTTTTAAAATTTGAGCTATTATTTCACCACTACTTAAGTTTCTCACCATTCCATCTACAGTAGATGCACAAAACTTACATCCCATCCTACAGCCAACTTGAGTAGAAACACATATAGAATTTCCATGTTTATATTTCATAACTACTGTTTCAATTATATTTCCATCCTTATATTCATAAAGAAATTTATGTGTATCATCATTTTGGGATTTGTATACTTCTATAATTTCTGGTATATCTATCTCAAAACATTTTATGAGTTTTTCTTTTGTTCCTTTGGGTAAATTATCCATTTTTTGAAAATTCCACTGATTGTTTTTGTATATCCAGTGAAATACTTGCTTAGCCCTAAATTCACTTTCTCCATTATCCTTCATCCATTGCTTTAGCTCTTCAAGGCTTAAGTCTAAAATATTATCCACTAATTACACCTACCCACGTCTTATCATTTTTGCAATAAAGAATCCATCCATGTATTTATTTGGTAATATGGTTATATATCCTTCATCATGATAAATTATATTATCTAATTTCCCGTAATATATTGGTTCTATCTGAAAATCTGGTCTTTTCTTTATAAACCATTTTATGTTTTCTTCATTTTCTTCCTTGTTTAAAGTACAAGTAGCATAAATAAGTTTTCCATCTTTTTTAACATATTTAGCTGCATTGAGCATAATTGTCTTTTGAATTTTCACAAGACTTTCTAATGACTCTTTATCCTTATTCCACTTAATTTCTGGTTTCTTCCTTATAATCCCAAGTCCTGAACAAGGTACATCTATCAATACCCTATCGCCTTTTTCCTCATATATATCCATATATTTAGAAGCATCTAAAATGCCACATTTTATATTTGTTATGCCAAGTCTCTTAGCATTTTCCCTTATTAAAGGCAGTTTATTTTCATGAATATCAAAAGCATATATTTTCCCTTGATTATTTGTAAGTTCTGCTATATGGCAAGTTTTACCACCTGGAGCACTACATAAATCTAAAACAGTCATATTTTCTTTTAACTCCATAGAAGGAGCCACCATCATCGCACTTTCATCCTGAACAGTGATCAATCCATTTTTAAAAAGAGGATTATTCTCTATATTTCTGCCTCTATTTATTATAATTGCTTCTGGACATACTTTTCCTTCTTCTATGTCATATTCATTTTCCTTAAGTTGTTCCCAAGCTTCTTCATAATTAGTTTTTAAATTATTTACTCTTACTGTAATTGCAGGAACTTCATTCAATCCCTGTAATATTTTTTTAGTTTCTTCTTTTCCATACTGTTTATTAAATAAACTAACCATCCACTTAGGAAAAGAATAATCAAAACACATTTTTTCTATATCACTATTTTTATTATAATAATCTATATTATTGCTTCTAAGATAACTTCTTAAAACTCCATTTACAAGTCTTGCAGTCTTCACAGCTTTTCTCTTGGCCAATTCAACTGCCTCATTAACTATAGCAAACTCTGGTATTTTATCTAAATACTTTATCTGATAAATAGATATCCTAAGTATATTTAGGATATCTATATCTAATTTTTTAAGTCCACTTTTTATATAGTAATTCAATATAGTATCTATTGTATATTTGTATTTTAAGGTTCCATATACTATTTCTGTTACTAAAGCTTTATCTTTATCATTCATATCAGATCTATTTAGTTCTTTTCCTATAACTATATTAGAGTATGAATTTCCACAAAATACTTCTTTAAGTATTTTAACTGCCGTTTTTCTAGCACTATCCATTATATTACCTCTGCTTCAATTATTTTTAATCTTCTCTTCTACTAATAAGTATTAATCTTATCAAGTTTGATATAGCTGTTATAGCTGCTGCTACATATGTCATAGCAGCTGCACTTAACACAGATTTAGCTCCTCTTAGTTCCTCACTATATAGTATACCTCTTTTTTCCAATATCCTTAATGCTCTACTGGAAGCATCAAATTCCACAGGTAATGTTATAAGTTGAAATATAACTACTGCTGAGAATAATAATATTCCAAAATTAATTAGAGGTTTTATACCAAGTACAAACCCTGCAAGAAATAATAACCATGAAATATTTGAACTAAAATTCACCACAGGAACTATTGAATTCCTAATTACTAAAGGTGCATAACGTTCTTTATGTTGAAAAGCATGGCCTGTTTCGTGAGCTGCCACTCCGATAGAAGCTACAGAATTTCCATAAAAAACTTCTTCTGAAAGCCTCATTACTCTATTAGTTGGATCATAATGATCTGTAAGCTTTCCTGGAATGACTTCTACTGGTACATCATATAATCCATTATTGTCAAGTAACATTCTTGCAACTTGTGATCCTGTATATCCATTACGATTTCCAAATTTTGAATACTTGTCAAAAGTAGAAGAAACCTTATATTGAGCCACAGCTGCTATTATTAATGCTGGAATTAATATAATGAAACTACTATCAAAATAAAACATAGCTACACTCTCCTTTTCAATTACTTAAATTAAAGTAATTTATTCTCCCAATATAATACCTTTATTTAGTTTATGTCCTCTTATATATTCGCTAACCTTCATTGGCTTACCACCTGAAAATTGTATACTCGTTAAAAGTAAAATTCCTTCTTTGCAAGCAACTTTTATTCCTTCATCACACACATCTATTACATATCCAGGATTATAATTATTATTTTCATTTAGCATACTTGCTTCATAAATTTTCATATTTTTTCCTTCATAATGAGTATATGCAATAGGCCAAGGATTTAATCCTCTAATTAAATTTTTTATTTGCTTATTACTTGAATTCCAATCTATTTTAGCCATATCCTTATTTAGCATGGATGCATAAGCAGTGGTTGAATCTCCTTGTTTTTCTCTATTTATAGTTTTGTCTTCAATACCTTCTAAAGTTCTAACTAAAAGCTCTGCTCCATCTTCCATTAAAATATCATGAAGTTCTCCTGCTGTCATATCTTCTGCAATATCCACATGGCTTTTTAAAAGCATATCACCAGTGTCTAGACCAACATCCATAAACATAGTTGTGTTTCCACTTTCCTTCTCCCCATTTATTATAGCCCAATTTAGAGGTGCAGCTCCTCTATACTTTGGAAGAAGTGAAGCATGTAAATTTATGCACCCATGTTTAGGTATATCTAATACTTCTTTTGTAAGTATCTGCCCATATGCCACTACTACTATAAAATCAGGACTCATATTCTTTAAGCTTTCTAACGCTTCAATATCTTTTCTTAATTTTTCTGGTTGATATACAGGTATATCATGTTCTAGTGCTACTTCTTTTACTGCTGACATACCTAATTTTTTTCCTCTTCCTTTAGGTTTATCAGGTTGAGTAAAGACAGCTATTACATTAAATTTTTCTATAAGTTTTTTCAATGAAGGAACAGCAAAATCTGGTGTTCCCATAAAGACTATATTCATACTTCTAATTTTCTCCTTCAATTTCTAAAATTTTATCAACAAACAATATCCCCTCTAAATGATCTATTTCGTGGCATAATGCTCTTGCAAGCAATTCCTCACCTTCTACTATAATTTCTTCTCCTTTTTCATTTAAAGCTTTTACTTTTACTTTGTAGGGTCTTTCCACTTTTCCTTGCTCACCAGGTACACTTAAACATCCTTCTTCATCGATGTAACTACCTTCCGTAGATATAATTTCAGGATTTACAAGTTTTAATATTCCCTCACCTACATCTATTACTACGACTCTTTTAAGTATACCTACTTGAGGAGCTGCAAGTCCTACTCCATCAGCCTCATACATTGTTTCTGCCATATCATCTAACAATGTTACAATTCTATCATCTATATTTTCTACTTTTCTACTCTTTTTTCTTAATAAATCATCACCATATTTTCTAATATTTCTTAAAGCCATTACTTTTACCTCCTAATTTAAATACAAACTTTATTTAACCAACTATAATAAACTATTAGGGTTTACATCAATACTTACCCTTATATCATTATAAACATTTTTTAATAAATCATAAACTAGTTTTCTTATTTTTTCCTTAACTTCCTTTTCTATATTGCCCTTTAATATTATTTGCCACCTATAAAACTCTTTAATTTTAGAAATTTCACAAGGACAAGGTCCTAATATTTTAATTGTATCATTTTTTTCTAATATATTTTTTAAAAATATACCAACATTTTGTATACTTTTTATTAATACATTTTCGTTTTTGCTACTCATATTAATAAGAAATAAATCAACAAAAGGTGGATACTCCATAATATTCCTAACTTTTATTTCTTCTTCATAGAAATCTTTATAATTATTGTTAGCTGCACATATTATACTATAGTTTTCTGGACTATATGTTTGAATAATAACTTCTCCTCTTTTTTCTCCTCTACCAGCTCTACCTGAAACCTGTGTAATAAGTTGAAATGTCCTTTCACTAGATCTGAAGTCTGGCAAATTCAAAGATAAGTCTGCTGCAATTATCCCTACTAAAGTAACATTTTTAAAGTCTAATCCTTTTGCTACCATTTGAGTTCCTATGAGTATATCTGCTTTTTCTTGTTTAAAAGTGTTATATATTGTTTCATAAGAATTTTTACCTCTAGTAGTGTCAAAATCCATTCTTAAAGTTCTAGCATCAGGAAAATATTTTTGTATCTCCTGTTCTATCTTTTCAGTACCAACGCCAAAATATTTAACATACTTACTTCCACATTCAGGACAAATACTAGATGATTTTCTACTACTGCCACAATAATGGCACACCAATTTTTTTTCATCTCTATGATAAGTTAGAGATATATCACAGTTATCACACTTGAATACATACCCACACTTTCTACAAGAAACAAATGTTGAGAAACCTCTTCTATTTAAAAAAAGTATTATTTGTTCTTTTCTATTCAATCTTTCTTCTATAGATTCATAAAGTTTCTTACTAAAAATAGATTTATTATTGTTTAGCAATTCTTGTCTCATATCTACAATTTTAATTTTAGGCATAATAGCATTATCAGCTCTATTTTTTATAGTTATAAGTTCTATATCTTTATTTTTGCATCTATAGTAGGTTTCTACTGATGGGGTGGCCGAGCCTAGGATTAACTTGCAATTACTTATTTTACATTTCATTTCTCCAATTTCCCTTGCATTATATTTAGGATTACTATCAGATTTATAACTTCCTTCATGTTCTTCATCTATTACTATGATTCCTAAATTGCTAAAGGGAAGAAATATTGCAGATCTAGCTCCTATTGCTACTTTAACTTTTCCTTCCTTTACTCTTAGCCATTCATCGTATCTTTCCCCTGGTGATAACTTACTGTGAAAAACACTTATATCTTTTCCAAACCTTCCTTTAAACCTTTCCACCATTTGAGGTGTAAGTGCAATTTCAGGCACTAGTATTATAGATTCTTTATTTTTTTCCATCATGTTACTTACCAAGTGCATGTATATTTCCGTTTTCCCACTACCTGTAACTCCATGTATCATAAAGAGACTTTGGGATGAATTTAATATAGTATCTACAGCATTTTGCTGTTCCTCATTTAAAATCTTCTTAGAATATTTTTCATACTGTCTTACATTATATCTATTTACCACATTCTCTTTTTGATCGAGAAAACCATGTTTTATCATTGTATTTATGGAAGATAGTGATACACTAAATTTTTTCGCTAAAGCATTCTTATTATAAATACCTGGATTTTTTTTTACTATATAGTATATACTTAAATATGGTTCTTTTTTAAATTTTTCACTTAGATCCACTTCTCCTGTATACACTTGTATTTCTGTTTTATTTTTCATTCCACTAGAAATACCTGTTGGAATAAAAACTTTTATACATTCCAAATAAGTTGATAAATATTTATTTTTCATCTCTTTAATAAGAATTACATCATCTCTGGTAAACAAGGTAAACTTATCACATATTCCTGATATTTCTTTAATTCTTGTATTACCTGTATATTCATCATAAAGTTCTACTACAAATCCATCTATCTTTTTATTTCCCATACCAAAAGGGACTTTTACCCTAATGCCAATATCTATTTTGTTTACTAATGTTTCTGGTATTTTATATGTAAAAATCCTATCTACTTGTAAGGAACTATTACTAACTACAATACCTGCATAACTGTACACTTAATCACCCTTTGTTTTCAATACTAAATAGGAGAGGTATTACCTTACGATAAATCGTAAGTTTCAACCCCTCCCCAAAATTTATTTTTCATTTATTAAATCAAATAATTTCTTTGCAACTTGCCTTTTAGACATCTTTTCTAAATCAATTTTTCTTCCATCTTTACACAAAATAGTTACTTTATTGTTATCAGAAGCAAAACCTGTATCTGATGCTGTTATATCATTTGCAACAATATAATCTAAATTTTTAGCCTTCAGTTTTTTCTGTGCGTTTTCTAATAAATCATTACTTTCCGCAGCAAATCCTACAAGTATTTGTTTCTTCTTTAAAGTCCCTAACTTTTTAAGTATATCCTCATCTTTAACAAGTTTTAATTCAAACTCATCTTGAGATTTTTTTATTTTCTTTTTGGAATAATCCTTTGGCTTATAATCCGCTACAGCTGCAGCTTTTATTACTATATGCTGCTTTTCAAAGTTATCTATAACACTATTGAGCATTTCCTTATTAGTCTTAACATGAATTACATTTACTCCAGCAGGAGCCTTAATATAAGTATCTCCAGATATTAAGGTTACATCTGCTCCTCTGTCTCTAGCTTCTTCTGCTACAGAATAACCCATTTTCCCCGAAGACCTATTGGTTATGTATCTAACAGGATCCATTGACGCTATAGTTGGTCCTGCTGTTACTAAAACTTTTTTACCTTCAAGATCTTTTATATCATACATCATGCTTTGTACAAACTCTGATATAAGTTCTGTATTAGCAAGTTTACCTTCACCTTCATCACCACAAGCCAATCTTCCTGACTCAGGGTATATAAACTTATATCCAAACTTAATAAGTTTTCCCATGTTATCTTGTACTATAGGATTATTATACATATTAGTGTTCATAGCAGGTGCAAAAACTACTGGTGCTTTAGTAGCCATAATAGTTGTAGATAATAAATCATCTGCTATGCCACTAGCAACTTTTCCTATTATATTTGCTGTAGCTGGAACTATTAACATCAAATCTGCTTTTTTTGCAAGCGAAATATGTTGGATTTCCCAAGCTTTAGGTTCAGAAAACATATCAAAATTAACTATATTTTCACTTAATGTCTGAAAGCTTAAAGGAGTTAGAAATTCTAAAGCTGCCTTAGTCATAATTACATGTATTTCAAAATCTTTTTTCTTTAGTTTACTTATTACATCTAAAGCCTTATAAGCTGCAATACCACCTGTTACACCTATAACTATAGTCTTCTTGTTATTCACTGTTTATTTAATACCTTCTTTGACTGTAGTATAAGTGATAACTCCTTGACTAATTTCATTTATTGCTATTGTAACAGGTTTAGTAGAAGTAATTCTTACCATAGGTTCTGCACCTTCAATTAATTGTCTAGCCCTTTTAGCTGTCATTGTAACTAATGTATATCTATTGTCTATTTTTTTTAATAAATCTACTACTGATGGATTAATCATAGAGTTGCTCATGAATAATACCCTCCTTTGAATCTAATATATTTTCTTTAACTCTGTCTACTCTACATCTTTCTGCTATAACTATGCCTTCTATTTTTTTTAATGCTTCTTCAACAGTGTCATTTACAACAGCATAGTTATATTTCGAAACATAATTTATTTCTTTATATGCAGCTTTAAATCTTGTCATTAAAGACTCTTCAGTTTCACTTCCTCTATTTATTATCCTTTGTCTTAATTCTTTCATAGATGGAGGAAGTATAAAAATGAAAACTCCTTCTGGATAAGTTTCTTTCACCTTTAAAGCTCCTTGAATATCTATTTCTAGCACTACATCTTTACCACTATCTATTGCTGATAAAACGCTATCTTTAGGTGTTCCATAATAATTTCCATAAACTTCTGCATATTCAAGAAACCCTTCATTTTTTATCCTATTTTGAAATTCTTCTTTACTCAAAAAATAATAATTTACGCCATCTACTTCTCCTACCCTTGGACTTCTTGTAGTTGCAGAAACAGAAAGCCAAAAATCATTTTTTTCTAATAAAGCCTTACATATAGTTCCTTTACCAGCTCCTGATGGACCTGATATCACCACTAATAGGCCTTTTTCTTTCATTATTCCTCTACCTCATTAGCTGCATCATCATCTTCTTCTTTTGAGGCTAATCTATGTGCTACAGTCTCTGGTTGAACTGCTGAAAGTATTACATGATCACTATCTGTAATTATAACAGCTCTTGTTCTCCTTCCATAAGTAGCATCTATAAGCATTCCCCTGTCTCTAGCTTCTTGTATTATTCTTTTTATAGGCGCGGACTCAGGACTAACTATAGCTACTAATCTATTTGCTGAAACTATATTTCCAAAACCTATATTTATCAATTTTATACCCATATGCTTCCTCCTAATTTTACTCTATATTTTGAATTTGTTCTCTAATTTTCTCAATTTCATTTTTTATATTTAATACATGGTTAGTTATCTCTAAATCATTTGACTTTGAAGCAATCGTATTAGCTTCTCTATTCATTTCCTGAACAATAAAATCCAACTTTCTTCCTATAGGTTCCTCTAAATTTAAAGTGTCCTTCATTTGAATCAAATGACTATTTAATCTAACAATTTCTTCATCTAGGCAAGCTTTATCTGCAAACAAAGCAATTTCCATAGCAATTCTACTCTCATCAATGGTATAATCCTGCATTAGCTCGCTTAACCTAGTAGTAAGCTTTTGTTTATAATCCACAACTACCTGTGGTGATCTTTTTTCTATTTTATCCAATAGTGATTTAATATAGTCACACTTTACAAATATATTTTGCTGCAACTTTGTTCCCTCTTTTTCTCTCATAGAAACAAGCATATCCACTGCATCTTCTAATGGAGTTCTAAGAGATTCCCATAGTATTTCTAAATCTTCTTCTTCCTGCTTTATAGTTATTACTTCTGGAAACTTTGCAATAAGCGATACAGTTATATTTTCTTGCATACCATATCTCTCTCTTATTTTGTTTAAACATTGAACATAGCTATCAGCTAGTGGTTCATTTAATATAGCATTTACACCTTGTTTTTCATAATTGTTTTGTGTGATAAAAATGTCAATTTTGCCTCTATTAACCTTTTCCTTAATAAGTTTTCTCATTCTGTCTTCAAGTGCTATAAAGGTCTTAGGCATTTTAATATTTAAATCCAAGTACCTATGATTAACAGTTTTTATTTCTACTGTAAATCTTCCACCTTCTTGATCTGTACTTCCCCTTCCGAAACCAGTCATACTTTTTATCATATTTTTCATCCTTCCGTGTTTACCTTACCAATCCATACTAATTATACATAAATACTAATAATAATTTCAAGACAAATTTATAATTACTAATATCATAAGAAGATTAAAATACATTTATAAAAATTATACCACAAAATACAAGGTATAAACACATTTAATGAAATATTGAAATTTTATTTTAAATTATTTCATATTACGTTTCAAAGCCTGTGAATTTAAATTCACAGGCTCACTTTAATGAAATTATATGCTAGTACATGAAATTTTATAATATAATGCAAATCAATCCACCATTGCCTTCATTTATAATTTTCTGAAGTGTTTTTTGTATTTTTACTTGAACATCTTCAGGCATCTTATATAATTTATTTTGAAGCCCTTCCTTTACTAGTATTTCCAAGGATTTACCAAACATATTGCTTTGCCATATCTTTGATGGATCATTTTCAAACTGTTCCAATAGCGATTTAATCATTTGCTCACTTTCTCTTTCTGTACCAATTATAGGAGAAACTTCAGTCTCAATATCTGCTCTTATAAAATGTAATGAAGGTGCACTAGCTTTTAATTTAACTCCTGATCTATTACCTTGTTTTACTATTTCTGGCTCTTCCAATTTCATTTCTGAAAGCTGTGGAGCAACTAATCCATAACCTGTCTCTCTAACATCTCTTAAAGCATCTGCTACCTTATCATATTCAACCTTTGCTTCATGCATCTCCTGTACTGCTCTCAAAAGATCACTTTCACCTATTATTTCACTATCACAAACTTCACTGAGGATTTTATAGAATAAATCTTCCTTAGGATTTATACTTACTCTTGAAGTACCTTCTCCCATATTAATTTCATTTATATCTGATCTTCCTATAAATTCCACATCATTTAAGCCGTCTACAGACTTGTTTATATCCCTAACCTTATATATGTTTTTACACATATCTTTCACAACATTAATAAAATCTACCTTAAGCCAGTGCTTTGATTCTAACTTTTCAATCCATTCAGGCATATCAATATTTATTTCTTTAATTGGAAATTCTTTTAATATTCTCTGAAATATGTTAGTTATGTCTTCTTGTTTCATATTAAGTACATCCATTGTCTGAACAGGCACATCATATTTATCCTCTAAATCTTTTTTAATGGTCATAGTTTCTGGATCATATGGATGCTGAGAATTAAGAACTACCATAAAAGGTTTATTTATTGATTTAAGTTCATTTACTACTCTTTCTTCTGCTTCTAAATAATCATCTCTGTTTATATCCGTAATAGATCCATCTGTTGTAACTAATAATCCAATAGTAGAATGTTCGTTTATAACTTTTTTAGTACCTATTTCAGCTGCTTCTTCAAAAGGTATTTCATAATCATACCAAGGTGTAGTAACCATTTTTGCCTCTTCGCCTTCCATATATCCTAATGCACTTTTTACAATATATCCAACACAATCTACCATTCTAACCTTAAACTTAGTGCTTTCATCCAAACTTATTTCTACTGCTTCATTTGGTACAAACTTTGGCTCAGTAGTATGAATAGATTTTCCTGAAGAACTTTGAGGTAATTCATCCTTAGCTCTTTCTTTTTTATAGGAATTTTCTATATTAGGTAATACCATAAGCTCCATAAATCTTTTTATAAATGTAGATTTTCCAGTTCTAACAGGGCCTACTACTCCCACATATATGTCTCCCTGGGTTCTTTCTGCTATGTCTTTGTATATATCAAAATTTTCCAAAGTATACCCCCCAATATTCTAATATTAACAATATATATATATTAAAATTAGGGGTAACTTATTACTAAATATAAAAATTATACTGTTTAATAAACTTCTTCTTTCTTATCTCTAGTCATTAATTCATAAACTCCATACTTAACATCTTTACCTTCAAAAAGCACTTTATACAAAACATCTGTTATGGGCATAGAAACTCCTAATTTTTCTTTTAAATCATAAAATGCCCTGCAGGCCTTTATGCCTTCCACAACCATTCCTATTTGTTCTGTAGCTCCTTCTGGAGTAGTCCCTTTTCCTATGAGTATACCCGCTCTTCTATTTCTACTGTGCATACTAGTGCATGTAACTATAAGGTCTCCTATACCCGTAAGTCCTGAAAATGTTTCTTTTCTTCCACCTAAAGCTAATCCAATTCTTATTATTTCACTCATACCTCTTGTCATAAGAGCAGCTTTTGTGTTATCACCATATCCAACGCCATCAGATATTCCTGCTGCTAATGCTATAATGTTCTTAACAGCACCACCTATTTCAACCCCTATTAAATCATCATTAGTATAAACCCTAAATTTGTTTGTCATAAATAAATCCTGCACATTCTCTGCAAACTTTATGTCTTCTGAAGCAGCAACTACTGTAGTTGGTATGTCCTGAGCTACTTCTTCTGCATGACTTGGTCCTGATAAAATAACTATATGATTTAATGGCAGTTCTTCTTTTATAACCTGCGAAAGCCTCTTACCAGTTTTTTCTTCAATTCCTTTTGCTATACTTATCACTATTTGATCTTTACTAATAAACTTTGCCGCTTCTCTAGATATTGTTCTTACTACATGAGATGGAACCGAAATTACTATGTAATCACTATCTTTTATTACTTCTTCCATATTTTCTGAAGCTTCTACACCAACAGGTATAACTGCTCCATGCAAATATTTTATATTTTCTTTCTTAATATTAATATCATCTATTACATTTTTATTTCTATCCCAAACTTTAACTTTAGTCCCTTTTTTAGCTAGCATTATAGATAATGCTGTTCCAAAACTTCCTCCGCCTAAAAAAGCAACTTTAGAGCTCATATTTATTCCTTCCTTTCCCTAAACTGTAACTTTATGCCTGTACCTGTAAAGTCAAAATTTTCCCTTAATTGATTTTCGATATATCTCTCATAAGAAAAATGAAGACAAGATGGATCATTTACAAAGAATACAAAAGTAGGTGCTTTTGTACCTATTTGCGTAACATAATATATTTTTAATCTTTTTGTCCCCATTATAGGAGGTTCTTTCATCATTATAGCTTTACTTATTACATCATTTAATACACCTGTTTTTATCTTTTTAGAGTAATTGGAATAGCACTCTTTAACCATATCTAATACTTTTTGAATTCTCTGTCCCGTTTTTGCAGATATAAATAGATATGGAGCATACGACATAAATGAAAGATTCATACCTATTTGCTTTTTAAAAGCATTCATGGTATTTGTATCCTTTTCCACTAAATCCCATTTATTCACTATAACCATAATAGCTTTACTCATTTCATGAGCATAACCTATTATTTTCTCATCTTGATCTGTTATACCGTGAGTGGCATCTAACATAAGTATACAAACATCTGCTCTTTCTATAGCTGCATAAGTTCTTATTACACTATATCTTTCAATTTCTTCCTTTACTTTACTTTTTCTTCTAAGTCCTGCTGTATCAATAAGAGTAAATTTGCCCTGTTCTGTTTCCAAATAGCTATCAATAGCATCTCTAGTAGTTCCAGGTACATCACTTACTATAACCCTATCCTCTCCTAAAAGTTTATTTATAAGAGATGACTTTCCTACATTAGGTTTTCCTACAAATGCTATCTTTATATATTCATCATCTTCATCATATAATTTGTCATCATCAAAATATGATACAACTTTATCTAACATATCTCCAAGTCCAAGCGCTTGTGAAGCTGATACAGCAATAGGTTCCCCTATACCTAAATTATAAAATTCATATGCATTATCTTCATCTTTTAAACTATCTATTTTATTAACTACAAGCACTACAGGTTTTTTACTTTTTCTAAGCATTTGAGCTACTTCTTTATCAGCATCTGTAAGCCCTTGTTTACCATCTACTATAAATACTATGACATTTGCAGTTTCAACAGCCATTGTTGCCTGCCTTCTCATTTGAGAAATTATTACATCACTATTTTCAGGTTCTATACCACCTGTATCAATTATAGTAAAATTATATTTAAGCCACTCAGCCTCTGCATATATTCTATCTCTAGTAACACCTGGTGTATCTTGAACTATGGATATTCTCTTTCCAGCTAATTTATTAAACAATGTAGATTTTCCTACATTAGGTCTTCCTACTATGGCTACTATTGGTTTTCCCATTTTTATTCCTCCTTACAATGATCATTTATTATATTTATTAAATCTTCTCCTGTGAAGTCACATATGATAACTTTTCTTTTTAAAACCTTACCTAATTGTTCTATAGTAACATCATCTAAAAACACTTTTTCATTATTCGAAGCAAGCTCGTATCCTTTTCTCAGCATAACATTAGGAATTATAAGATATTCTCCCAGTTCTACTCCCTTTAACTGCTGGATTATATCTCCACCAGTTACAAGTCCTGCTACAGTTATAGTATGGCCAAAAAAATCATTAACTATCTTTTCAACCTTTATATTAATCTTATTATTAACAGTACATATTTTTTGAATTCCCATATCTATTTCTTCATAAGCAGAAACTCCTGTAACAACAGTAAAAGAACCTTTTATATCTTTCTTCAAATTTTTTAAAGAAGTTTCAATAGTATCTCTAAAAACTCTTATAATTCCTATTCCATCTTCTAGTTGTTCAAAGCCATCATAAAAATCCGATGAAGGTACATCTCTTTCTGCTAAAACATAAAATTCGTCTGATAATCTTACAAATGGAGATCCTATTTCTTTTATATACTTTTTTTGAACTTCGGAAATTCTATCTAATTCCTCTCGTGCTGTTTTTTTATCATATAGCTTAAGTTGATATAGTCCTTTTCTATACTTTGTAATACCTACTGGAACTACTGCTAAATTTTCAATTTGTGGATACAATTTGTATAAATCTTCTATGGTTTTTTTCAGTTCCTCTCCATTATTTATCTCTGGACAAGACACCACTTGGCAATTCATTTTTATGCCTGCTTCAGCTAATCTTTTTAATCTATCATAAACATTTCCTGCAAACCTATTATTAATCATTTTAATTCTAAGATCAGAGTTAGTTGTATGAACAGATACATTTATTGGACTAATTTTATATTGAATTATCCTATCTATATCTTCTTCCTTCATATTAGTCAATGTTATAAAGTTACCTTGCAAAAAAGCAAGCCTTGAATCATCATCTTTAAAATAAAGGGTTTCTCTCATACCATTAGGCAATTGATCTATAAAACAAAATATACAATTATTATGACAACTTTTAGGTTTATCTAAAATAGCCTCTGCAAATTGTATTCCTAGCTTTTCATCATACTCTTTTTCTATATCTAACTCCCATATCTCTCCAGACTTCTTTTCTATTTCTACGTTAATATATTCATCACACATAAGAAATCTGTAATCTATAATATCCTTAACAATTTTGCCATTAATGCTTAATAAATAGTCTCCTACTTCTATTCCCATTTCTTCTGCAATACTTCCTGATTCTACTAGTGCTATTTGGTTTTTCATATATACAACTCCTTTTTGACCTATGTACATCTCGCAATATGGCTCCGTTCCTAAAAAAAATATCCATTTAGTAATATTACCTTAATATGTTTATTTAGTCAACGTATTAGCTTTCTTATTTAAAGAAACAAAAAAACCCTTCATATTTAAGAAGGGTAAATCACATTTTAAAATAATTTTATTAAAAACATTGTTAAAGCTGCAATTACAGCACTTGCTGGTATAGTAATTACCCAAGCAGTTACAATATCTTTTGCTATAACCCACTTTACTGCAGAAAATCTTTTAGATGCACCAACCCCCATTATAGAACCAGTAATTATATGAGTCGTACTTACTGGTGCATTTAATATTGTTGCAGTAAGCATTACAGTTGATGCACTCATTTCAGCTGTGAATCCATTAATAGGTGCAAGTTTGGTCATACCTGTACCCATGGTCTTAATAATTTTTTTCCCTCCAAGACTTGTACCCAAAGCCATAGCTAAAGCACAGCAAATCTTTACCCAATTTGGTATTTCAAACTGTGTTATAAAATTACCACTTATAAGTGCCATTGTAATAATTCCCATAGATTTTTGAGAGTCATTACATCCATGATTAAAAGCTATAAACGCTCCTGAACATATTTGAGCCTTTGAAAAAATTTTAGTAACAGATGAAGGTTTTGCTTCCATAATTCTTAAAACAGCATTCATAATAGTCATAACTACAAATCCTATCACAAATCCTATCATAGGCGATAAAAAAATCCATATTATAACTTTCCAAAACAAATTTGACCAATTAACTATGCCAAAAGACCACTGAAAAACTATAGCAGAGCCAATTAATCCTCCTATAAGAGCATGTGAAGAACTACTTGGAATTCCAAAATACCATGTTATTATATTCCACACTATTGCACCAATTAAAGCAGCTATAATTACAGTTTGTGATATATGATTGGGATCTACAATACCACTACCTATAGTTTTGGCAACACCTTCCCAAACAAAAGCTCCAACAAAATTTAATGCAGCTGACATTATGACTGCCTGCTTTAACGTTAAAACCCTAGTTGATACAGAGCATGCTATAGCATTGGCACTATCATGAAAGCCATTAATAAAATCAAAAATTAAAGCAGTAACAATTATAACAGATATTAAAATCAAAGTTCCACTAAGCATTTTTCATTACTACTCCTTCAATTACATTAGCTATGTCTTCACAAGCATCTAAAGTATCCTCTAAATACTGATAAATTTCTCTCCATTTAATTACTTCAATAACTTCAATATTTGATCTGAAGAGATCACCAATAGCTCTTCTTGAAACTCTGTCTCCTTCTTCTTCAATTCTATTAATTTCTATAATTTTCTTATTTAGATATTTGCTGGTTTTCATATTTTTCAATTCTTCCATGAGAGTAATAATTTCTTTACAACTTGCTGCAATCATATCCCCTAATATAATTGCTTCCTTTGTAACTTTACTTACATTTAGCATAACAAATCTGCTTGCAGCAGACTCTATTAGATCTATAATATCGTCCATGTCTTTTGCTATTATGTAAATATCTTCTCTGTCAAAGGGTGTTATAAATGTTTTATTAAGTTGTTCAAGTATTTGATGTTGTTTCCTATCTCCTTCGTGTTCCACCTCTTTAAGCTTTTTTAAATTTTCCTCTGAATTATCAAGATCTTTTAGAAATTCTACCAACATATTAGATGCTTTATAAGCTATATCAGCAGTTTCTACGAAAAATTCGAAAAATTTGTCTTCTTTTGGAGTCAAACTAAACAATCTTTATCCCTCCTGATCTAAAAGTATAAATTTTCGACCTCATAAAGTATACCATAGATTTTACAAAAATAAAATACAAAATTAACATATATTTTACTCAATAACTCTTTTATACAGTATTTTCATAAGTTCATTTCAAATATCTTTTCTACATTATATTACATTATAATACTTTTTTCTTTTCTATATTTCTAGCCCATATTTATTAGTTACAAATAAATATTAAATCAAACATAAATCACACTTTAATAGACAAATAAATTGCATAAAAATAGATGCCAACATATCTGTTCATATGCTGACACCTTAATATCATAGAAATTCCAATTCATGTAATGATTTTTCTACAAAATTCAAAACCTTTTATTCATTTAAATCCTTTAATTCTCCTGTAACTAAATATATAGTCCATTCACATATATTAGTTACATGATCACCAACCCTCTCCAAATATTTACATACAAATAAAAGTTGAGTTATCTGATTTACATTTTGCTTATTGTTTGCCATTATAGTTAACATTTCAGTAAAAACATTTTTATATAAGCTATCTATTTCGTCATCCATTTTACATACTTCATAAGCCTTATCAACATCTGCAGCTACATAAGCATCTAGAGCTCTTCTTATCATTTCTTTAACTATCTCTGACATTTTAGGAATATCTATAAGTTCTTTAACATATTTTTCATTTTTAAGCCTTTTTGTTATTTTTGCTATATCTACTGCATAATCTGCCATTCTTTCAAGATCTGTTACCAACTTAGTAGTTGTAAAAATAGTTCTTAAGTCTATAGCCAAGGGTTGTTCTTTAGCTATTAATCTTATGCATTTATTTTCTATTTCCTTTTGAAGATCATCTACCAAATCATCGTTCTTTATTATATTATCTGCTAATTCAACATCCTTATTAACTAGTGATTCTATGCACTGGTGTATTTGTTTTTCAACTATGCTTCCCATTCTTAATAAATCATTATGAAGTTCTTTTAAAGCAATATCAAATCCGGTCCTAGTCATTCATACTCACCTCTATTTAAATTAAGTTTACATTATTGTATTATATTCTTTTATTTACAAATAGTTTTAACCAAATCTTCCCGTTATATAATCTTCTGTTCTTTTATCCTGAGGTTTATAAAAAATACTTTCAGTTTTTCCATTTTCGACTATCTCTCCATTAAGAAAAAATGCTGTATAATCTGATATTCTTCCTGCTTGTTGCATATTATGTGTAACTATAATTATAGTATACTTTTTCTTTAACTCATCCATAAGTTCTTCTATTTTCAATGTAGATATTGGATCTAATGCAGAAGTCGGTTCATCCATAAGTAATACTTCTGGTTCTACTGCTAACGTTCTTGCAATACACAACCTCTGCTGCTGACCACCAGAAAGTCCTAATGCACTTTTATTTAATCTATCTTTTACTTCATCCCAAAGCACAGCACCTTTTAAACTACTTTCAACCAATTCATCTAATTTATTCTTATCCTTTACCCCATGTATCTTAGGTCCATATACTATATTGTCATATATAGACATAGGAAAAGGATTAGCTTTTTGAAAGACCATTCCTACCCTTTTTCTAAGATCTATTTCATCATAATCCTTATATATATTCTTATCTTCAAATAATACTTCCCCTTCTATTTTTACAGAATCTATTAAATCGTTCATTCTATTTAAAGTTCTTAAAAAAGTAGACTTACCACAACCCGATGGGCCTATTAATGCCGTAACTGCATTCTTTTTTACATCTAAATTTATTTTTTTCAAGGCCTGAGTATTTCCATAATATAAATCAAGCTCTTTAGTCTGTATTATACCCATTTAGCTTCCTCCTTATTTTTTACCAGCATAAGATTCATATATTTTTTTTCCTAATATTCTAGCAGTTAAATTGAATAATAAAACCATTATTATAAGTACCGCTGATGATTTATTTGCTATAGCTGCTGCATCTGGTACCATTCCTTCAGAATTAAGCTTCCAAATGTACACTGCTAATGTTTCTGCTGGTCTCATTACACTGAAAGGAGATGATTTTCCAACTAAACTAAAGCTATCAAATGGAAGTACTGGTGCACTCATACCTGCCGTATATAAAAGTGCTGCTGCTTCACCAAATATTCTTCCTGATGCTAATATTATTCCTGTTAAAATTTGTGGAAGGGCAGAAGGCAATATAACTTTTTTTATAGTTTGCCATTTAGTTGCCCCAAGTCCAAGACTTGCTTCCTTAACAGATTTACCAGCCGCTATTATAGCATTTTCGCTAACTCTCGTTAAAGATGGTAGATTTAACACTGCTATAGCCAATGCTCCTGATAAAAGTGTAAATCCCCAATTTGTCATACTTACAAACACTAAAAGACCAAAAAGACCTACTACTATAGAAGGCAATGAAGCCATAGTTTCAATACATAATCTTATTATATTTAATAAAATTCCTTCTCTCGCATATTCTGCTAAATATATACCCGCACCTACTCCAAAAGGTACAGTTATTACTAAAGATACTACTAGCATGTAGAAGGAATTAAACAGCTGAGGACCTATTCCACCTCCAGCTTCACCTATTTTAGGTTTTCCAAACAAGAAAGAAGGATTTAATGAATTTCCACCCTTATATAATATATATCCTATCAAGGCCATTAGAAGTAATATTACGAATCCAGATACAACATATAAAATTCCTGTCCATATTTTATCTTTCAACTTAGCATCCATTTATTTAAGTTCACCCCTTTTTCCAATGGCTCTTATTAACAAAATAAATAAAAATGATATAACTAAAAGCAATAAAGCAAGTGACCACAACGCATCATTCCATGCTGTTCCCGATATTGTATTACCCATATCCATAGTTAAAATACTAGTTAAAGTAGCTGTTGGGCTTACTAAATTTTCAGGAAATTTAATTGAATTACCTATAACCATCTGAACAGCTAAAGCTTCTCCAAAAGCTCTTGCAAGCCCTAATATTATTGAAGTTAATATACCACTTTTAGCCGCTGGTAATATAACTCTGCTTATAGTTTGCCATCTAGTTGCACCTAATCCATATGATGCCTCTAAATAGCTCTTAGGTACAACTTTAACAGCATCTGCTGA
Organism: Clostridium drakei; assembly: GCF_000633595.2. Lineage (GTDB taxonomy): Bacteria > Bacillota > Clostridia > Clostridiales > Clostridiaceae > Clostridium_AM > Clostridium_AM drakei. Next base: position 351,097 of record NZ_JIBU02000023.1, read on the forward strand.
TAAACTAGCTATAGTTGGTAGTATCATGATACTTAATACTACAATACCCGCTATTAAGCTAAATCCAATACCTCCAAAACCTTTTTTAATTAGAGGTAGTAGAACGCTGAATCCTATCCATCCATAAACAACTGAGGGTATTCCTACAAACAATTCTAATGCAGGTTGAACTAATTTATTTCCTATCCTTGGTGAAATAAAGTTCATAAAAATTGCTAAAGCAATACTTATCGGTGCACTCAAAATAACTGCGCCTATGGATACTAAAGTAGAACCTACAATAAATATAAGTGCTCCTAATTTAGGTTTTTCACTATCTGGATTCCAATTTGAAGTAAATAAAAAGTCTTTTAATGAATATCCATGCTTTATAAAAGTATTTAATCCCTTTACAGTTACAAATCCTATTATACTTAAAGTTAAAATTATTATTAACATTCCACAAAATATGGCAAAGCTTCTTCCTAAATATTCAGTTTTTAACTTTTTCCAAAAGGTTCTTTTCTTTATACTATTCTCCATACTCTCTACCTCAATATTAATTTAATGGCTGACTGATTAACAGCCAGCCCTATAAAAACTCTATTTATTTTTAATTTCACTCATTGGAATATATCCTAATTTTTTAACTAAATCACTATTTTCACTACTTAACATGTACTCAATAAATGCTTTTGATAAATCCTTAGCTTCTCCTTTTGTATACATGTGCTCATATGACCAGAAAAGATATTTTCCAGCAGTTATATTTTCTTCATTTGCATCTACTCCATCTATTTTTAATGGTTTTACACTTTCCTTAACTTTATCACTTAAATATGATAACGCTAAATAACTTATTGAACCTTTTGTAGACTGTATTCCTTTTTCAACGTTTCCGTTTGAATCTTGTGTAGTTCCTAGTCCGTCCTTTTCATCTTTTCCACCCATTACTGTATCTTTAAATGTTGCTCTTGTACCAGATGATTTTGCTCTATTAATTACATTTATAGGTAAGTTATCTCCACCAACTTGACTCCAGTTAGTAATTTCACCAGTAAATATTTTTTGTATTTGATCTTTTGTTAGAGAGTCAACTTTAACTTCTTTATTTACAACTACTGCAAAACCAATAGCACAAACTTTATGATCAACTAATTCTTTTGCCTTTTGTGCATCTAATTTAGCTGTTTCTGCTGTTATATCAGAATTTCCTATATCAGCAGTACCTTCAGATACTAATTTTATTCCAGTACCACTTCCCCCACCTTGAACATTAATAGTAGCTTTAGAGTTCTTTTCAGTGAATTTTTTTCCTGCTTGATCGGCTAATGGCTGAAGAGCTGTAGACCCTGCTAATGTTATTGAACCTGAAACTTCCTTTTTAGTATCTCCTGAAGACGATTGTTCTTTTGATCCACATCCTGCAAATACACCTGTTACCATAGTAACTGCTAATGCAGCTATTATAATTTTTAAACTCTTTTTCTTCATTAATACGAACCTCCTAAAATTTTCAACGTTTATTAATTTTAAATTATTCCCTATGAATACTATGATAACTTTACAAAGTTAACCCATTATTATACACAGGTTAATTAAAATTAACATATGGAATTTATTTATCTTTACCATTTTTATTAAAAATATAACAAAAGAACCTTTCCATACTCTGTATTCAAAGGTTCTTTTCACAATATTCAATAAAATAATTCATTTTTACTTACTTAACAAGTTCTTAACATTACTAACATAAACGTTAAATTTTTTTATTCTAGTCATAATCAATTAGTGTAATAATATATTAAAAATCATACAATAGGTATTTCTAAAATAAACTTGCTTCCTTCTCCTATCTCACTTTCCACTCTAATATTTCCATTAAGAGTCATAACTATATGTTTTACAATAGCAAGACCTAATCCTGTTCCACCTTGAGCTCTTGATCTTGCTTTATCGATCCTATAAAATCTTTCAAATATTCTATCTATATGTTCTCTTGATATACCAACACCTTCATCTTCAACCCATATTATGCAATTATTATTTTCAACTCTGGTACCTATTTTTACAATTCCATTATTATCAGAATATTTTATTGCATTGTCCACTAGATTTATAAGCATTTGTTTAAACCGATCATTATCCCCTTTTAAATTAGGAAGCTCATCTCCTATTGTAACAACCTTAATATTTTTCTTTTCAGCTGAATTTTTAACTAAACAGCATACATCTTTTATAATAAAGTTTACATCTATTTTTTCTTCCTTATTCTCTATACTATTTTCAATATGAGAAAGTGTTAAAGTATCATTAATTAATCTTGTTAATCTATCAGCTTCATCATTTATAATATTTAAAAACTTTTCTTTATTTTTAAAATCATCTACATATCTCAATGTCTCTGCAAAACCTTTTATTGAAGTCAATGGTGTCTTTAATTCATGAGAAACATTAGCTACGAATTGAGTTCTCATATTTTCTAATCTTTTTATATCAGTTATATCTTGCACTACAGCAACTGTACCAATTTTTTCTCTAACATTAATTATATCGGCAGTCCTTATTCTTAAGTTCCTTTCCTTAGGCCATAATATCTTTATTTCTGCATAATCTTCATCAGTATTTTTAAATACATCCTCAAATTCAAAATCCCTTATATTATCCATAAGATTTTCACCTATAATATCTCTATTTATACCAAATATTTTTTTTGCATAAGGGTTTATCATAATAATTTTGTAGTTTATATCTACAGCTATAACTCCGCTATCCATACTCTTCAATATTGCTTCCAATTTATTTTGTTTATCTAAAACCTCATTAAGTGTACTATTTAATTTATCTGCCATATTATTAAAGGTTATACCTAATTGACCTATTTCATCTTTAGAACTAATCCTTACTCTTTTATCAAATTTTCCTGAAGCAATACTTGAAGTCGTAAATTCTAATTCTTTAATAGGCTTAACTATAGTATGAGAAAGCTTTGATGCAAATATTATAGAGACCATAATTGAAAACATCATAGCAATTATATAATATTTAAAATAACTCATTTCTATTCCTTTAATAATTTGCATAGCTATAGCACTTCTTACAACATAACCATTATTAAAAGCTGTAGCAAAATATAAAGTTTTCTTTCTCAAAGTAGCACTATATCGTGTACTATACCCCGTACCTTCTTTTCTTGCATCCTTAACTTCTTTTCTCTCATTATGATTATCCATTGTTTCAGCATCTGCTATAGTATCACTTAAAACTTTTCCTTTTTTGTCTATTAAGGTTTCTCTAATAACATCATTTTTAAAATTATTCTTGAAAGAAAAATTTTTATCATTAAATCCTTCTGCCTCTAAAACATTTATTACAATTTGATTATTTATTCTCAAATTTTCCTTTGTGTTTTGCATATATTGATAATTTTCAATAATTACAAATAATGTAGTAACTATAGAAAATGTAAGAATCAATGTGATAAGCATTGTTATCATTAATTTTTTTTTCATTTTAATCACCAACTACTCTTCCGAATTGAACCTGTATCCTATCCCACGAATAGTTTCTATATGTTTTGGATTTTTATCATCTTCCTCTATTTTTTGTCTTAAGTGTCTTATATGAACATCTACAGTTCTTGTTTCACCTATATACTCATATCCCCACACCTTATCCAATAAAAAATCTCTCGTCATAACTCTTCCTCTATTTTTTATTAAAAGTTCCAATACTTCAAATTCTTTCAAAGTAAGATCTAATTTAATGCCATCTTTTAAAATTTCATGTTTTTCAAAATTTATATTAATTTTTCCAAAAGTGAATTTTTTATCTGTAGATTTAGCTGTAGTTCTTCTAAGAATTGCTTTTACCCTAGCCAATAATTCCCTTATAGAAAAAGGCTTAGTAATGTAATCATCTGCTCCTAACTCTAAGCCTAGTACTTTATCAAATTCTTCTCCCTTAGCAGTTATCATTATTATAGGAGTTGATGATATGGAATTATCTTTTCTAATTTCCTTGCATACATCATATCCATCCATTCCAGGCAGCATAATATCCAATAATATAAGATTTGGAGTATCTCTCTTAGCCTTCTTTATTGCATCCAAACCATTATCTGCACAAATAGTCTTATATCCACTATTTTCTAAATTGAATTTTATTAATTCTGTTATGTGTTCTTCATCATCTACAATAAGTATTTTTTCTTCTGACACTAATTTTCCCTCCCGATTCATTAAAAATTATTTTAAATAGATAAATGCAAATAATCTTCCCTTATTTTTATCTCTTCTATAAGAATGAGTTTTATATTCTGTACTGCAAAATGTACATATATCTAAATCTTTCACATTATTTTTATCTATATTTTTTAAATTTAGTTGATGTAATATGCATTTTCCTAAGCTTAAATATCTTCCATTACATATATTTACATCTTTATATATTTCTAATCCTTTGAACTTATCTATAAGATCATAGTGTACTTCATAACAACATTCATGTATATATGGTCCTATATAAACTATTAAATCTTCACATTTAGTCCCATATTGTTGTTCCATTTTTTCAATTGTTTTTAGCAGTATACAATCAAAAGTCCCCTTCCAGCCACTATGTACTGCTGCTATTGCCTTCTTATTTTTGTCATATAAAAGAACTGGAACACAATCTGCCGTAAATACCCCTATTGCTGTATTTTTTTTGTCTGTAATTAAAGCATCACCTTCTTCTATTTCATTTTTATATTCAACAATTTTATCACTATGTGTTTGATTTAAAAATCCAACCTCGTTTACTCCAAACCATTTTTTTATATTTTGCAAATTTTTTTTCCCATGAGAAGAATTTTTATTAAAATCTAATCCACCTTCTGCAGTAGAAAAAACCATTTCTGCTCCTTCTAAAGATACTTTTATAAATTTACAATTCTCAATTCTTAATTCTTCCATTTTACTCCTCCATTAACTAACTTTTAATTATATTTTAACATTGTTTGTTTTATAGACACAGAAAAATTTAATTGTTTTAACTTAAATTTAACACAGCATACTTTTACTAAAAACGAATTAAACTTAACAACAAGTAAGTGGTATACTTGTTAGCATACCACTTACTTATCACTAATTAAATTTTTAATTTCTTCCATAAAAGTATTTATATCTTTAAATTGTCTGTATACAGATGCAAATCTAACATAAGAAACTTCATCTATATTTTTAAGGCTTTCCATTATCATTTCTCCAATATACTCAGAATGTACCTCTGTCAGCATTTGATTGTTTATTGTCTTTTCAATTTCATCAGCTATGCTTTCTATCTGATGCCTAGACACAGGTCTTTTTTGACAAGCTTTTATTAAACCATTTATTATTTTAGTTCTATCAAAATATTCTCTATTCATATTCTTCTTTATTACTAATATAGGTACATTTTCAACTTTTTCATATGTAGTATATCTCTTATTACACTTCAAACATTCTCTTCTTCTTCTAATAGACATATTGTCCTCTGTAGATCTAGAATCTACAACTTTACTTTCCGCATAGCCGCAGTAAGGGCATTTCACATCTATTCACGTCCTTCTAAAATCAATTTTTATCTTAGCCTTATAAATACTCAATATATATTATACACTTTTTTTTATAAATTTCTACCATTAATCTTTTATAGCAAAATCATTAGTTTCCACCAAAACCACATCTATGCCTATCTTTTTAATATTTTCCCATGGAATTTCTATATCATCACTTTTACCAAACCAAGACATTTTTCCAGAAGGTATAATAATTGATATAACTTTAGATTCATCACAATCCACTTTTAAATCTTTTATAAAACCTAATTTTGCTCCAGTATTTATTTCTATAATTTCCATGGATCTTAAATTGCTTATAGAATATAGTCCTTTTTCATCTTCCACTTTTATCACCTCATTTTATCTCTTTTTATTAATATATGAACTATATAAAGTATTAATTACCACAACAAAAAATGCTGAAAATATTAAATAATCTTATATTTTCAGCATTCTATACAACTTATCTATAAACAATATAATTACTAATGTTTAAACATATTTTCTCATATGTCTTAAAGCAGTTTTTTCAAGCCTTGATACTTGCGCTTGAGATATACCTATTTCATCTGCCACTTCCATTTGAGTTCTTCCATCAAAGAATCTTAAATTAAGTATGAGTTTTTCTCTATCATTTAATTTTTTCATAGCTTCTTTTATGGCTATGTTTTCAAGCCAGCTATCATCCATATTTTTGTTATCACTTATTTGATCCATTACATAAATTGCATCGCCTCCATCATGATAAATTGGCTCAAATAGTGATACTGGATCTTGTATAGCATCTAAAGCAAATACCACTTCCTCTCTAGGAACCTTTAATTCTTTTGCTATTTGAGATACTGTAGGTTCTTTATTATTTTCACTTATAAGTTTATCCCTAACCTGCAATGCTCTATAGGCAATATCTCTAAGTGATCTACTTACTCTTATAGAATTGTTATCTCTTAAATATCTTCTTATTTCTCCAATAATCATTGGTACAGCATATGTAGAGAATTTTACATTTTGGCTCAAATCAAAATTATCAATTGATTTGATTAGCCCTATACATCCTACTTGAAATAAATCATCTACATTTTCTCCCCTGTTATTGAATCTTTGAATCACACTTAGTACTAATCTTAAATTACTTTTTATAAATTTTTCCCTACAGCTTACATCTCCATTCCTCATACTTATTAGTAATTCTTTCATCTCTTTTTCTTTTAAAACTGGTAGTTTTGCTGTGTTTACACCACAAATTTCAACTTTATTAATTATCATAAAGTTATCAGCCCCTTCAGAATATATCGCATTTTAATTGTTTCCTAAGGAGTGAAATTTTATACTAAAGACAACCTTATAACATTTTATTTATTTCTTTTTTTAGCCTCTTTATTATTCTTTTTTCCAATCTTGAAATATAAGATTGTGATATACCAAGCATATCAGCCACTTCCTTTTGAGTTTTCTCGCCTTGTCCATTTAAACCAAATCTTAAATTAACTATTTCCTTTTCTCTATCATTAAGTTTTTTCATAGCCACCATAAGTAATTGTTTATCTACTTCATCCTCTATCAAATTGTAAACCACATCATTATCCGTGCCTAATATATCAGATAAGAGCAATTCGTTTCCATCCCAATCTATGTTTAAAGGCTCATAAAAGGATATTTCAGCTTTTACTTTACTATTTCTTCTTAAATACATAAGTATTTCGTTTTCAATGCATCTTGAAGCATATGTAGCCAATTTTATTTTTTTGCTTGGATCAAAAGTATTAACAGCCTTAATAAGTCCTATAGTTCCTACAGAAACTAAATCTTCTACATTTACCCCTGTATTTTCAAACTTTCTTGCTATATAAACCACCAGTCTTAAATTACGTTCTATTAAAGTTGATCTAACCTTCTCTTCTCCTCCATCAAGCTTAGATACCAAATCATCTTCTTCTTTTTTACTAAGTGGAGGAGGCAATACATCACTTCCACCTATATAGTAAATTTTCCCAGCCAAAAATTTTATCTTAATTAAAATTCTATTCAGCAATATTTTTAGTTTTATCATAAATCATCCTCCAAATAATTAATATGGTTGTCCTTCATCTATGATAGTTATGTATTGTTTGATATTATTACATAACCCCTCTAGATAAAAGCGCATGGTATTCATTAAAATCACTTAATTTCTCTTCACAAAAAGCTACTATAACTTCTCTTACTAATTCTTCCTTTGAACCATGTATTTTTATATATTCAGGTCTAAATCCTTGCAAATTACCATTTGCACCATTAACAACCCTATAAGGAATATAAAATTTATCATAAGTATTTAAATCCATATCTTGAAAAACTGACTTTTCCACTATTATTACAGGCAAATTTGTAGCAGGCTCCCTCAATTCATTCCCTGTATCTAAAAAAGCCTCTACAGTCTTTTTTGAATTTTTCATCACAATATCTATATCATATATTAAACACCCTAAATCTTTTCTATCTTTTATATAAATTATTGTTCTATGAATAAGCATATATATTATCATTATTGAAATTATAAGTTTTTTATAAGAAAAATTTATAATTGTAAAATAACTAATATAGTTACTACAATTGCTATATTCTATAAAAATACATGCTCCTGCAAGTACCATAGAATATAAGATAAATATTCCTAAAGCTTTTATAAAAAATATAAATTTTATTCTTCTAAAAACTATTAATATCATAATCGAAGCCATTAAAATTTTAAATGGAAAATATGAAAAAATATTTAATTTAGGATAAAGTAACGTTATTATATATATACTTCCTATCGTTGATGAAAAAATCATATTTATTAGTTTTGCTCTTACTCTCAATGATTGAGCAGTTATATACAAAAGAAATAAATTTACTATTAAGTTTTCCAAGATCAATACATCTAAATATACAATCAAATAATGCCCCACCTCCATACATTTATTACCATTTTTATATTTTTATTATATACCTTTTTTTTCTAAAATTTTGTCACTTCTTAATAAAAAGTAATATTTTTATTTTCCATATTATCCTAATAAATTCAATTTTATAAAAATAATTTTCAGCTTAATTTCTCAAAAAATAAAATAAAAAAACCATGTATAGCTATTATGCATTATACATGGTTTTTTATTCCATCATACTATTACCTTTTTTGTCTTCTTAAAAAAGCTGGAATTTCAAGGTTACTTTCATCATAATTTTTATATTCCATTTTAGATGCAGCAACTTGATCTTTGCCATCAAAATCATTTACATTGTTATTATGTTTAGGTTGCTCCATATTAGTTTTTGGATTAACTTCTGGATTCCCCTTTATATCTTCTGATTCAAAACCTGTAGCAATTACAGTAATCCTTATTTCATCCTTTATGTTTTCATCTATTACTGCACCAAATATAATATTTGCATCTGGATCTGCTGCTTCTTGAACTATTTCTGCTGCTTCATTTATTTCTAAAAGTCCTAAATCTGCTCCACCCGTTATATTCAATAAAACTCCTGTAGCTCCTACTATTGAAGTTTCAAGTAATGGACTTGATATAGCTTGTTTAGCAGCTTCTTGAGCTCTATTATCGCCAGTTCCTCTACCTACTCCCATATGAGCAAGTCCTTTATCTATCATAATAGTTCTAACATCTGCAAAATCTAGATTAACAAGTCCAGGTATAGTGATAAGATCTGATATACCTTGAACACCTTGTCTTAAAACATCATCTGCAAATTTAAATGATTCCATTAAAGTTGTCTTTTTATCTACAATACTCAATAATCTTTCATTTGGTATTGTAACTAAGGTATCCACTCTCTCCTTTAATTCTTTTATTCCTAATTCTGCATGAAGCATTCTCTTTCTACCTTCAAATGGAAAAGGTTTAGTAACTACACCTACTGTGAGTATTCCCATAGATTTAGCTATTTCAGCAATAACAGGTGCTGCTCCAGTACCCGTTCCTCCTCCCATGCCTGCTGTTATAAAAACCATATCAGCTCCTTTTATAGCTTGGGATATTTCATCCTTGCTCTCTTCAGCAGCTTTTTGTCCGATTTCAGGATTAGCACCTGCTCCTAATCCCTTAGTAAGTTTATCTCCTATTTGTATTTTTTGTGATGCTTGTGATAACATTAAAGCCTGTTTATCTGTGTTTATAGCTATAAATTCAACATTTTTAAGTCCTTCTCTTATCATCCTGTTGACAGCATTATTTCCTCCGCCACCACAGCCTATTACCTTTATTTGAGCAAATTGTTGAACATCAACATCAAAGTCTAGCACAATACTACCTCCTTATTAAAAAAAATCCGTAAAAAATTCTTTTATTTTTAACACAATCCCATTTTTATTTTCATTTCTAATTTCTTTTTTATCTTTACTTTTAGTATAATCTTTATATTTATTTTCTTGTTGCTTTTCAATGTCAGCCGAAAGTTTATTACCCTTTACAGCATAGGAAACATCCTTAACTATACCAACTGTACATGCATATAAAGGATTAGATGCACCAACAGTGCCCGGAGTTCCTATTCTAATTGGTTTCTTAATTATATTTTTGCTAAAATCCTCAATCCCCTTAATTAATCCTAGACCTCCACCAACTATAACTATACCTGATACTTTTTCATAATACTCACTACTTTTTAGTTTTTCATCTATTATACACAATAATTCTTCTACTCTTGCTTCAACTATTTGCTTTAGCATATAATAATCTACTTTAATTTTATTATTGTAATCAGCATTAACTTCTATTTTTATGTTATAATTAGCGTTATCTTCACCTAAACTAATATGCTTTTTCTTTAGGTTTTCAGCTTCAGAAAAAGGTATTTTTAAACATACAGAAATGTCATTGGTTATTATACTTCCACCTAAGGCTGCTGTTTGAATACTGGCTAAATTTCCTCCTTCGTAAACATAAATATTTGTACATTCAGCCCCCACATCTATCACTGCTACACCCCTTTGAATTTCATCATCTTTAAGTACAGCTTGTGATATAGCTAAAGGTTGAAATACTACTCCCAAAACTTTAACTTCAGCCTTAATTACACTTTTAAAAAGATTATTAACAACAGTGGTCTGAGCTAAAATTATCTGTGCATCTACTTCTAATCTTAACCCACTCATACCTATAGGATCTTTTATTTTATCATAACCATCAATTATATACTGCTCAGGTATAACTCCTATAATTTCTTTATCGGATGGAATCGTAACAATTTTAGATGCTTTTAAAACTCTTTTTACATCGCTTTCTCTTATTTCTCTATCTTCTGAGGATACAGCTACTACACCTTTATTCCAAAGTAATTCACTTATGCCCCCTGGTAAAGAGATATATGCTTCTTTAATTTTTATGTCTACCATTCTTTCCAAAGCTGCAATACACTCCTTTACAGCTTCAGAAGTATTATCTATATCAACGACAATTCCTTTTTTTACTCCATTACATTTTGCCGATGCAACCCCCATAATTTGTATTTTGCCATATCTATCAACTTTTCCTGCAGCAGCACGAACTTTCGATGACCCAATGTCTATTCCAACTATATATTCATCCATTAAGTGCTTTTCCCCCCTTAGAGAACCATCCAAAATTATATATTCAACAAAAATTCTATTTTTCCTCTTATTATTTTATCATATTTTAATAAAATTTCAAATATAGTTAAATAATACAGTTTTTAAATGTAAACATTACAAAAATAAGGAAAGGATTTAAACCTTTCCCATTTTTAGTTAGCTTTATCCAAATCGTTTATTTTTACACTTCTAGTATGAGCAGTATGACTCCACTCTTTTTTATTCCTATCTATAATTCCTTGAATGGAAATAGGAAACCAAGTAATAGCATATATTGGGTATAGTATGTAATACCAAAATATTTTCTTATTTAATTTTTTTTCTAATACTAAAATAAATGGAGTATATATAAATTGAAATATTGCTAATAATGCTATTGTAATATGAAGTAAATCAAAGTTAACAGAATATATAAATGTATTAAAATTATTTATTAGGTTAAGTCCTTTCATACAATATTGAATTATACCTGTTACGGCAGAAATACCTATTAAAATAGCTACTATAGGCTGTATGCTATACAATGCACAATCTAACGCTGTGAAACTAAAATTCACTATAGATTTCTTTAACAATTTGAAAAAATATCTACTAGCAACATCTGCAAATCCTTGCATCCATCTTTTTCGCTGCCACCAAGATTGGGAAAGTGTTAAAGGTTTTTCATCATATATTATTGCATCATGAGCCCATCCTACTTTGTATCCTGATAACACAATTTTACATGTAAATTCTAAATCCTCTGTGAGGCAAGTTGCTCCCCATCCTAATTTTTTTAATATTTCTGTATCCACACAAAAACCTGTTCCACCTAATTGTGTAGATAGTCCCAGGTTATTTCTTGCATTTTGAAACATTCTATTATTTGACCAAAAAGATATAGAATAACTTCCCGTAATCCACGTATCTTCTGGATTTTTGCTGTCTAAATATCCTTGAACAACTTTAAATCCTTCACATAATTTTTTATTCATTTCTTTCAAAAAATTTTTATGAGCTAAATTATCCGCATCAAATATTGCAATAGCGTCATATTTTTTATGTAACTTAAATATTTTATCAAACATCCACTCTAAAGCATATCCTTTTCCTCTTTTTTCCTTGTTTGTTCTTTCATACACAATAGCATTTTTTTCTCTGGCCTTCTCGGCAGTTTTATCTGTACAATTATCAGCAATAACAAAAATGTCATAAAGTTCTTTAGGATAATCAAGCTTTTTTAAGCTTTCTACAATATCACCTATGACAATTTCTTCATTGTGTGCTGCGACAATTAAAGCAAAATTTTTTCTTGGTTCTACAACTCTTTCGTTCTTTTTCCTCAATATACCAAAAAATGATATACATAAATAATATATCGTTATAAAATATACTATACAGGTAAAAACACTAGAGGTGCCATGAATTATATCTTTAAAAATGCTCACTACTTATCCCCCCTAATTCAAAGTTATTTTAGCATAAATAAAAATTAATTACTATATAATTTGTAATAAATAAGCAAAAAATATTTTACACTTATTTGTAAAAATACTTAACCATGAGATATCCATAGGAAAAATGTACATAAATCATTTTAGCAAAGGATATTAAAATTTTTTTAAATTTTAAATTATTTTAATGGTGTATACCCGGTTTGTTATTAATTTTATCATGTGTTATTATATAATTATAACAAATTAAATTTACTGTTATAGTACAGTGATTGAAAAGGGGGTAGAGCCTTATGAGGCGCTACGAACTGATCTTTTATATTGATTTGCGAAGGCTTCATAAAAAAGATGAATCCTTTGGATAAATTCTCTTTACAATTTTAAACAAAAAATTTTAAAATTTAAGGAGGTTTGTTTATGGATATCATGCTTGAAAAAATGTATCCTGTAGATACTATGAATATATGTGATAGCGAAAAGGAATGTACTCGTCAAATTGAAGATAATTTTTCTGTACATTTAGATTCTGATTCCAATAAAACTTGTTTAAAAATGTTTGATTACTTTATATTCTAATAAATAAAAATAGGACTTAGGTCCTATTTTTATTTTTAACTACAATGATATTATTCTGCTTAGTATATCCCTATCCATAGCATAACTTAAAGCACATTCATATGATATCATTCCTTTTTTATATAACTCAGCTAAAGACATATCCATAGTTTTCATACCATATTTAGCTCCTGTTTGTATGGAAGATTCTATTTGATGAGTTTTTCCTTCTCTTATCATATTTTGGATAGCTGCAGTTGCCATCATTATTTCTAAGCTTGCTATTCTTCCATTACCATCAACTTTGGGCAATAATTGTTGTGATATAATTCCTTTAAGCACTGCTGCTAACTGTGTTTTTACTTGCTGCTGTTGATATGGAGGAAATACATCAACTATTCTATCAATAGTTTTTGATGCACCTATTGTATGTAATGTAGAAAATACCAAATGTCCTGTTTCAGCAGCTATAAGTGCTATAGAAATAGTTTCTAAGTCCCTCATTTCTCCCACAAGAATAACATCTGGATCTTCCCTTAAAACCGCTTTTAAAGCATTATGATAACTCAAGCTATCTTTTCCTATTTCTCTTTGATTTATTATAGATTTATTATGTTTATGTAAATATTCAATGGGATCTTCAAGAGTAATAATATGTTCTGCTCTAGTACAATTTATTTCATTTATCATTGCTGCTAATGTAGTACTTTTCCCTGACCCAGTAGGACCTGTAACTAATACAAGACCTCTTTTGTTATTTGTAATTTCTTTTATTGAAGATGGAAAATTCAAATCACCTATTGAAGGTATCTTTAATCCTACAACCCTTATAGCTAATGAACAGCTTCCTCTTTGTTTGAACAAATTAACTCTAAATCTTCCTAATCCTGACACGGAAAAAGAAGTATCCATTTCACCTTTTTTAGTATACTCTTCGTAGTCTTCATTTAAAATTTCTCTACTATAGCTTTCCGTATCTGCTGGTTGAAGTTTTTCATTATTAACATTTGACAATTCTCCATCTATTCTTATTATTGGAGGAACTCCTACAGTTAAATGTAAATCAGATGCATTATTTTTAATGGTTATTTCCAATAATTCCTTTAGTGATATCACTTTAAGTTCTCCTTTCATCAATCCTTACTATAATTATAATTTTCCAAATTTAATATGTTATCTAGACTAATTTTTTGCAAAATATACTATAAAGATGCTGGTAACCTATTAAAGTTAATATTCTACAAATTTTATTAAATTCCTTTTATAAAAGACAAATTTATAAAAAACTAAAAATTAATGACTAAGAGTACTTAAAATCTTAATCATTAATTTTTAATCCTCACTTTTTTTCATAATTTAATTCTTTATACAATTTTTTTAATGCTCTCTTTTCTATTCTTGATACATAAGATCTAGATATACCAAGAATTTTAGCTATTTCCCTTTGAGTTTTTGGTTTTCCTTCTAAAAGTCCATAACGCATTTCTACCACACTTTTTTCTCTTTCTGCTAAGCAAGTATTCATTTTATCATATAGTTTTTTTACCTGTATTTTACTTTCCACAATCTCAATTATAGAATCTTCATCACTACTAAGTACATCTAAAAGAGAAATCTCATTTCCTTCTTTATCTATTCCAATAGGATCTTGAAGATATATTTCACCTTTAGTTTTTTTATTATTTCTTATAAGCATAAGTATTTCATTTTCTATACACTTAGCAGCATAAGTGGCAAGTCTAGTTCCCTTTGAAGCATCAAAGGAATCTATAGCTTTTATTAGTCCTACAGTACCAATTGATATCAAATCGTCTACTTCTTTTCCCGGATACGAATATTTTTTTACAATATGAGCTACTAATCTTAAATTTCTTTCAACCAAAATATTCTTGGCTAGTAAATCCCCCTCCTTAAACTTTTTTAAATAATATTCTTCTTCTTTATCATTTAAAGGTTGTGGAAAGGAACTGTTATTTGTAATATAGGCAGTGAGAAATACCATGCTGCCTGCAAGATCTAATAAGCAGTTGGTTAAAAACACGGGATGCTCCTCCTAATAGTGCTTATTAATATATTATGAGCTAATATTAAAAAAAGTGCCTGTACAAACAAATTTTACTTCATGATATAAAAATAATACTTTACATTATACTTATATCATGAAAATTAAATGATTATTTACTTATTAACTTACTAACAACATCTTTAAAAACTGGTGCAGCTGTAATACCTCCGCTTTCTTTATCCTTATCTATATCTTTTACAAATACAACCATAGAATAATATTTTCCTTGAAACTTGAAAAATCCTACAAACCATCCATCTGAATGCTCTTCTGATTTTGTTGATGCTTTAGACATTTCTACTCTTTGTGTGGTTC
This sequence comes from Clostridium drakei, assembly GCF_000633595.2. Lineage (GTDB taxonomy): Bacteria > Bacillota > Clostridia > Clostridiales > Clostridiaceae > Clostridium_AM > Clostridium_AM drakei. The sequence continues at coordinate 366,612 of NZ_JIBU02000023.1, forward strand.
CTGTTTTACCACCCATTTCCACATTATTTACAGCTGCTGCTTTTCCAGTACCTTGCTTTACTACCTCTATCATTTGGTTTTTTAGTATATTAGCTGTAGATTTTTCTATAACAGGATGGCTATTAGAATTCAACTTTTCTATTTCCTTATTGTTGTCATCAACATAAGCATCTAAAATTTTAGGTTTTACATAAACTCCTTCATTAATAACTGTGTTAACTATATTTATAGCTTCTATAGGAGTTATTCTAATGCCTTGACCAATTGAAGCTGCACCTAAACTACCATCACCATATTTAGGATCTTTAACTTCAAAATTTCCTTTCTTTTCACAATCTAACCCTAGTGATTTTTCCAATAGACCTTGAGTCTTTGCATTATCATAAAAATTATTAAATCCAACTTTATTTCCTATTTGAAAGAATATATCATTGCAGGATTGTATTAAAGCTTGTTCTGGATTTAAAGTACCATGAGGTTGCTCTTCTGACTCATACAGCCCTTTACATGTAAATTTATCATTTAGACTTAATGTTTTTCTGTCCAAACCAGCTTCTTCTACTATTACTTTGAATATTGAACCTGGAAAAAATCCATGATTAGTTGCTGCGCCTAGATTTATATTAGGTAGATTATCATTTTTTTGAACCATAGCTTTTATGTTTCCTGTATTCGCCTCCATTAGTACTACTCCTATTTGATTAAAGTTCTTATACCTGTTATCATTTAATGTATCTTTAATCTTATCTTCTGTATTTTTATCCACAGTAAGCCTTACATTTATGTTTTTTTCAGGTAATTCCGTCTTTTCATTTGTTACATTTCCATTTACGTCTCTATTTATTATAACTTGAGGTTTTTTATTATTTTTAGTTTTATTAGCAATTTGCATTTCTAATGAATCTGACGATTTTAGTTGATTACTATCTGTTTTTTTAGTACTAGTCAATAAATTCTCTATTTTCCAAGTACCTTCTCTATTTATTGATGAATACGTATAAGTATAGAATCCCTTTACTCCTTTTACATTTTTCAATTTATTATATGTATTTTCATCTATTTCATAGTACAACTTTTGGCTACTGCTTAAACTATTTATCTTAGATAAGTCATATTCATTATTATAATTTCTCAAAATATATATTAAAGTTAAAATTTTATCTGAATCAGTATCTTGATTATTTTTAATAAATATATCCGGACATATAACTACATAATACTTCTTTTTATAATCAAGTAACTGTTTTCCATTTGAATCAAAAAGCATGTAGTTTGCATCTGTAATATCTTCTTTGTAAGAATACTGTGAGTTAGCCATAACACTTAGTTTATTTGAGCTAAAATACTGAAAATAAACTATTCTAATATAAATGCCTATAATAAATACTATAAACATACAAAAAATTACATATTGTCTTTTTTTTATCGTATTCCTATTTAATTTTATCATCATAAAAAAACACCTCATCTCAAACTAAAATTTTGTCCAAAATGAGGTTTTTTATTCAATAATTTACTCTTATTTTTGTAAAAATTGTTTTATATTAGCAACTATAATGTCTATAGCAACTTTATTATGTCCACCCTCTGGTATTATAATATCAGCATATCTTTTAGTAGGTTCTATGAATTGCATATGCATTGGTCTTACTACATTTAAGTATTGGTTTATAACAGAGTCTACAGTTCTCCCTCTTTCATTTATATCCCTAAGTATTCTTCTTATTATTCTAACATCTGCATCTGTATCTACATACAATTTTATATCTAAAAGATTTCTTATTTCTTCATCCTCAAGTACAAGTATGCCTTCTACTATCACAATTTCTCTAGGCTCAATCCTTATAGTTTCTTTTTTTCTGTTATGCGACTCAAAATCATAAACAGGTTTATCTATAGCTTGTTTTTTTAAAAGTTTCTTTAAATGTTCTATTAAAAGTAGTGTATCAAATGCATTAGGATGATCATAATTAGTTTTTACTCTTTCTTCCATAGAAAGATGACTTTGCTCTTTATAATAAGAATCTTGTTCTATCATAGCTATGCAATCTTCACCAAATTTATTATATATTTCTTTGGCAATTGTACTTTTTCCCGAACCGGTTCCGCCAGTAATACCTATTAAAATTGGACGTTTCATTCATATCCCCCTCTCAAGTTTGTTACACTAATCTCTTTTCTTTATAAGCATATCATCTTTCTTTAATTCCACCGATGTTGTAATTGTAAATATCATTTGAGCTGAAGGTGCTACTTCTATTTTTTCACCTTTTCTATTTTTCATGTCACTTAAGCATATTTGAAAGCTATCTCCCTCTGATCTAAAAACCTCTACTGTATCTCGTTCAAATACTCTATTCCTTTGTTCTATAGTAGCAACACCTGTAGATTTATCATAATCTCTAACTATTCCAACAATATCATATTCTCTTATGTAATTAGAAGATTCCTGTGCCTGTTTATTAGCATCTCCAAAATAGAAGCCTGTATAATATACTCTATGGCTTGCCTTTGTAAGATCATCCATCCACTTTTTCTGGAATTTATATTCTTTAGGGTTTTCAAAATATGCATCTATTGCCTGTCTATAAGCCTTAACTATACTAGCAACATAATAAGGACTTTTCATTCTTCCTTCAATTTTAAAAGAATTTATACCTGCCTGAGCGAGCTCTGGTATATATTCTATCATGCACAAGTCTTTTGAATTTAATATGTATGTTCCTCTTTCATCTTCAAGTATAGGAAAATATTCATTAGGTCTCTTTTCTTCCATTAAATAATACTTATATCTGCATGGTTGAGCACATTGCCCTCTATTAGAATCTCTTCCTGTCATATAATTTGAAATAACACATCTACCCGAATAAGACATACACATAGATCCATGCACAAAAGCCTCTATCTCACAATCTTCTGGCAGTTTATTTCTTATTTCCTTAATCTCAGTTAAAGACATCTCCCTAGCTAAAACAATTCTCTTTACTCCTTGTTTATGCCAAAACTGTGCAGACTTCCAGTTAACATTGTTTGCTTGCGTACTTAAATGAAGTTCTAAATCCGGTACCGTTTCTCTAGCAGTCATAATAATTCCTGGATCTGATACAAGTATAGCGTCTACCTTTAGGTCATATAACTTTTTTAAGTATTCTTCCAATCCAATTAAATCCTCATTATGTGGAAAAACATTTATAGTAACAAATACTCTTTTTCCTCTTTCATGAGCATATTCTAATGCTTCTTTTAATTCATCATCTGTAAAATTATCTGCGAAAGCTCTTAAATTAAGTTTACTACCGCCAAGATAAACAGCATCTGCTCCAAAATTTATAGCCGTCTTTAACTTTTCCAAATTCCCTGCAGGTGCTAATAACTCAGGTTTTTTCAAATCAATCCCTCCTTGTTGTAACTGCAATTCCATCTCCCATAGGTATAACTGAAGTTATAAAGCTTTTATTATCAGATACAAGTTTTAAATATTCTCTCATTCTTTTAACTATAGTTATCTTTCTTCTTTCCACTAAATCATCAGAAGCAACCATTCCTCTAAATAATGCATTATCTGCTATTATTATTCCGTCCTTGCTTAACAATCTCATACATTCAGGAAGGAAGTGATTATAATGGCCTTTACCTGCATCCATAAATATCAAATCATATTTATCATTTAATTGCTTTAATACTTCCAGACAGTCACCCTGGATTATTTTAATCTTATCTGTAAATCCATACTTTTCAATATTTCTTTGGGCGGCTGCTATCATTTTTTCATCTCTTTCAATAGTTGTTATTTCACTATTGCCTTTAGAACTTATATTCATAAGGATAGATGAATATCCTATAGCAGTACCAAGCTCTAATATCTTTAAAGGCTTTTTAATATTTATCATAAGCTCCAAAAACCTAGCAACCTCTTTATGTACTATAGGAACATTATTTTCATGAGCATAATCCTCTAATTCTTTTAGAGGTTCATTATGCTCTTCTATAAGAGATCTTATATATTGCTCCATATAATCATATGTAATACCCTTCATTATTTCCTCCAAAATATTTAATCAAGATCAATTATTTCTTATATATATGCATATAAAATTTTCCAGAAGCATATCCTTTAAAAAGATGATACTTCTGGTTCCATTCATACACTGATTATCGCTTCATTACATATATGATCTAATAAAATATTCTTTTATTATACTTTAATTTATTTTTTTCTTGAAGCTCTTTTTCTAGTATCAGAATCTAGTATTTTCTTTCTCATTCTGATATTTTTAGGTGTAATTTCTACAAGTTCATCAGAACTTATAAATTCAAGACTTTGCTCTAAACTCATTTGAGTTACTGGTACTAATTTTAAAGAATCATCAGCACCTGATGATCTAGTATTAGACAAATGTTTCTTCTTACATACATTAACTTCTATATCCTCTGATCTTGAACATTGTCCTGCTATCATTCCAGCATATACATCTGTAGCTGGTTCTATAAATAACGTTCCTCTTTCTTGTGCATTGAACAATCCATAAGCAATAGATGCACCTGTTTCAAATACAACTAATGATCCTCTAGTTCTTTCAGGAATTTCTCCTTTATATGGTTCATATCCATCTAATACATGGTTCATAATACCATTACCTTTTGTATCAGTCATAAATTCATTTCTAAATCCTATAAGTCCTCTTGCAGGAATTTTAAATTCAAGTCTTGTGTATCCATTAATAGCAGATGTCATGTTTACCATCTCACCTTTTCTAGGTCCTAACTTTTCCATAACAACTCCCATAAATTCTTCTGGTACATCTATTGTAAGGTATTCAATAGGTTCACACTTTTTACCATTTTCTTCTTTAAATATAACCGATGGCTTAGAAACTTGGAATTCATATCCTTCTCTTCTCATAGTTTCAATTAAAACTGAAAGATGAAGTTCTCCTCTTCCGCTTACTTTAAAGCAATCGGCACTTTCTGTTTCCTCTACTCTTAAAGATACATTAGTTTCTAATTCTTTCATAAGTCTATCTCTTAAATGTCTTGATGTAACAAATTCCCCTTCTCGTCCTGCGAATGGTGAGTCATTAACCATAAAGTTCATACTTAATGTAGGTTCATCTATCTCAACAAAAGGAAGAGCCTCTGGATTAGCACTATCTGCTATAGTTTCCCCTATATTTATATCTGGAATACCAGCAACTGCTACTATATCACCAAGTTTAGCTTCCTCAGTTTCTTCTCTTTTAAGTCCATTATACTCATAAAGACTAGAAATTTTTACATTATCTATTTTTCCATCTGTTCTTACTAACGCTACTTGCTGATTCTTTTTTATACTTCCTCTTTGTATTTTACCTATACCAATTTTACCTACATATTCATTATAATCTATAGTTGTAACTAACATTTGAAGCGGCATGTCCAGATGACCTTGTGGCGCTGGAACATTTTTCACTATAACATCAAACATTGGATCCATATTATCTGATTCATCTTCTAATTCTTTTTTTGCGAATCCAGCTCTAGCTGAACAATAAACTACTGGAAAATCTAGTTGTTCATCACTTGCACCAAGCTCTACAAATAAATCAAATACTTCATCTAAAACTTCTGCTGGTCTTCCATCTGGTCTATCTATTTTATTTATAACTACTATAGGTCTTAGATCAAGCTCCAAAGCCTTTTTCAATACAAACTTAGTTTGAGGCATTGGTCCTTCATAAGAATCTACTACAAGTAAAACACTATCTACCATTTTAAGTACACGTTCAACTTCTCCTCCAAAATCAGCATGTCCTGGAGTATCTACTATATTTATTTTTATTCCATCATGCATAACTGCTGTATTTTTTGAAAGTATAGTAATACCTCTTTCTTTTTCAAGATCATTTGAATCCATTACTCTTTCTTGAACTTTTTCGTTTTCTCTAAACACATGGCTTTGCTTAAGAAGTGCATCTACTAGTGTTGTCTTACCATGGTCAACGTGTGCGATTATTGCCACATTCCTTATATCGTTTCTTGTAAATAATTCCATTATTATTCCTCCAATTTTTTTGTTTAAATCACTAAATATAACCTTATATCCTAATAAGCACTCAAAAAAATTGGATACTTATAAAGTACCCAATTATGCTTACCCTATCTATTTTAGTATCATAACTTTAAAAAGTCAACTTTTGAAGTATTTTATTTATTCATTCCAAAGGTAAAATCTATACCTATTGCATCATTTAAAATTTTTAAAACATCATTCCATACAACGCTAAATCTTTGCTCTGCCTGAATGTAATTGCTTACAGAAGGATTAGAAGATATAACTGGTCCTAAATTTTTAAGTTTCCCTGTTATTTCATCAGATACTTTTCCATTCTGCATTTGTTGTGAGTAAGCTTCTATCTGTAATTTTCTAAAATCATCCAGCATCTTTTTGTTATTATAATCTTCTTCGATACCTTTGCTTGCTTCTCTAAGTTTAATAACTTCTGGACAATTTTCCAACTCTTTTGCAAATTCGTGAGCCTTATCATAGATATTCATAAATAAACTCCTCCTTATTTATAATTGAAACTTTAACTTAAAATCCAAACAAGCGCCTAATAAAATTTAAATCCATAATCATATTTCCATAATTATAGGAAGTATCATTGGCTTTCTTCTTGTTCTTTCATAAAGGAACACTCTAAGAACTTCCTTTATATTTGATTTTATGCTTGCCCACTCAGTTATATGTTTTTCTTCACATTTTTTCAAGGCATCTTTAACCAGCTCTCTTGCTTCTTCCATTAAATCTTCAGATTCCCTTACATAAACAAATCCTCTTGAAATAATATCTGGTCCGGCAATTACGCTTCCACTTTCTTTTTCAATAGTAACTACTACTGTAAGTATACCATCCTGTGAAAGATGTTTTCTATCTCTCAATACTATATTTCCAACATCACCTACACCTAAGCCATCTACAAATACCTGACCAGAAATAACAGTTCCATTTTTTCTAATAGAATCTCTTGTTACTTCTATTACATCACCATTATCAGCAATTACAACATTACTTGATGGAAGTCCTAATTTAACAGCCAACTCTGCATGCTGTTTTAAATGTCTGTATTCACCATGTACAGGCATAAAAAATTTAGGTTTTACAAGCGTATGCATAAGTTTTAATTCCTCTTGACATGCATGGCCAGAAACATGAACATCTGCCAACGCCTCGTAAATTACATCTGCTCCTTTTTTAAATAACTGATTTATAACTTTTGAAATTAATTTTTCATTTCCTGGTATAGCACTAGCAGATATAATAACTCTATCTCCTGGTATTATATTTACTTTTTTGTGTTCTGAAGATGCCATTCTTGAAAGTGCTGACATAGGTTCTCCTTGACTTCCTGTTGTAATGATAGTTATTCTATTATTAGGATATTTATTTATACTATCAATATTAATAAATACATCTTTATTAGCATCTATATATCCTAATTCCATTGCAACTTCCATTATATTTTCCATACTTCTCCCAGAAACAGCAACCTTTCTATTATACTTTATTGATTCTGTAATTATTTGCTGTATTCTGTGAATATTGGAAGCAAATGTTGCCACAATTATTCTTCCTTTGGCATTAGTGAAAATTCTGCCAAATGTTTCTCCTACAGTACTTTCAGACATAGTATATCCTGGCCTCTCCACATTAGTACTATCTGCCAGCATAACTAGTACCCCTCTTTTACCTAATTCTGCAAATCTTGCTAAATCAGCTACACATCCATCAATAGGTGTGTAATCAATTTTAAAATCTCCTGTGTGTAAAATAACTCCGATAGGCGTATGGATTGCAATAGCCACTGAATCTGCAATACTATGACTAGTTCTTATAAATTCCACAGATACATTGTCTAATTTAACTATATCTTTTGGTTTTACACATTTTAACTCTACTACACTTAACAAATTGTGTTCCTTTAATTTTGTTTGAATGATACCCAATGTTAATTTTGTTCCATATACAGGTACATTCATTTCTTTTAATACATATGGTAACGCTCCAATATGGTCTTCATGTCCATGAGTTAAAAATATCCCCTTAACCTTATCTATATTTTTTTGTAGATATGTTATATCCGGTATTACCAAATCTATTCCTAACATTTCATCGTCTGGAAAGCTTAATCCACAGTCGATTACTACTATGTCATTTTTGTACTCTATTGCTGTAAGGTTCTTTCCTATTTCATTTAATCCACCTAATGGAATGATCTTTATTTTCTCTTTTTCCTTTCGCAAAAAAATCTTCCCTCCTTTTTTATAATTTTTAAAATATTTTATCCAATAGCTATCCTAATAATACTACTTAATGATAAAAGTAATAAAAAACGACTGCTATGGGCTGGATAAATTCAGCTAAAATTTAGATGGTATAAATATACTATCTAAATTAAGTTTCATTTTTACATTTGCTACATATTCCATAAAATTTCAGACTATGATTAGTAATCTTAAAATTATATTTTTCTTCAATTTCATGTTCTAAATCATCCAATAAATCGTGCTGAACTTCAATAACACTTCCACAATTAGTGCATATCAAATGATGGTGTTGATGATTTTCCTCTTCATGAATTAGCTCATATCTGCTACACCCATCATTAAGTTCTAATTTACATATAACACCTAATTCTTCTAATAATTGAACTGTTCTATATACTGTAGCCAATCCTATTTCTGGACAATCTTTCTTTACTAAATCATACAGTTCTTCTGTTGTAAGATGGCTACCTTCATTCTTTATTATTATATCTATAATAGCTCTTCTCTGAGGGGTAAACTTGTAGCCTTTTTCCTTTAAGTTATTTTTAAGTTTTTCTGTTTCTTCAGGTGAAAGCTTTGACATTATATAACCCCATTTCAATAATTATTTTCAAACCATAGTTTAATACGTATTTAATTGATTGTCAATTGAAAATAAATTAATTCGTTAAAATTAATTTTTACTAACCTTGTATAAAATTATAAAAGCTATGAATATCATAGCTTTTGCATTAAACATTAATTAAGTTGATCTTCACTGAATAAAGTCTCATAAGCTTCTTCTACCATTGCAAATTCATCTTCATCTTCAACAGTAGTTAATACCTCATTGCCTTCTTCATCTACATCTATTCTTAATGCTATCGCTTCATCTATCTCTTCTTTATCTTTTGGAACAACTATTATGTATTCTTTATCCTCTATATCCATTTTAGTAACTACATCAAACTCTACTTCTTTGCCATCCTCATCATTTAGAATTATAGTTGTTACATCATTTTCCATGGTTTTTCACCTCGTTCACTTGTTTATTTATTTGAAATACTATCTAAATATCCTTGAAGTATATATATTGCAGCCATCTTATCAACTATTTTTTTTCTCTTATTTCTAGATAAGTCTGCTTCTAACATAGCTCTATGTGCTGCTACAGTTGTTAATCTTTCATCCCACATTTTAATTGGAAGTCCTATTTTTTCTTTTATCACTTCGCAAAATTTTAATACTTTTTCACTTTGCGGTCCCAAAGTTCCATTCATATTTTTAGGAAGTCCTGACACAATAGTTTCCACACTATATTCATCACAAATACTTTTAAGCTGTTTTATGTCTTCATCCTTATTTTTTCTTCTTATAGTAGTTATACCCTGTGCTGTAATTCCAAGGGGATCACTTACGGCAACACCAATAGTTCTATCTCCTACATCTAATCCTAGTATTCTCATTTTAATTCTCCTAATTTCACTATTCTTATTGTACAATTTATTATTATTAAAATCAAATTTTATCAAAATTGTAACATATACAATTATATTTCAGTTTTATTCATCAGTATAATTTGTTCCAAATGGGTTAAAAACCCATTTGGAACAGATTTTATTTTATTCCTAAATATGCTTTTAATACTTCTTCTAATATTTCATCTCTTTCTAACTTTCTAACTAAGGATCTAGCTCCATTGTAATTTGTAATGTATGTAGGATCCCCTGAAATTAAATAACCAACTAATTGATTTACAGGGTTATATCCCTTTTTAATTAGAGAATCATAGACTTCAGTCAATATTTCTTTAGTCAAATCTTCTTTATCTTTAGGAATATTAAACTGAATAGTATTATCGTTACCCATTTATATCACCCCGCTAGTAATTCTACTAATTCTATTATAGACTATATTCGTGAAAATGTATACTATTTAACTAAATTTTCCAATATTGATGCACAATTCCCTATGGCATCTTCCACTTTTTCAGGAAGCTTTCCACCAGCTTGAGCCATGTCAGGTCTTCCACCTCCACCGCCACCAGCTATAGCTGCTACTTCCTTTATAATTTTTCCACAGTGAACTCCTTTTGCAATTGCTTCTCTAGTAGTCATAGATACAAACTGAACTTTCCCTTCTACTACACTTCCAAGAACAACTACACATTCTCCACCTTTATTCCTGATCTTATCTGCTAATTCTCTAAGTGCATTTCCATCTACATCTTTTAGTACACCAGTAAAAAGCTTAATTCCTTTTACTTCCTGGCATCCATTTAATATTTCATCTTCTGCACTTCCTGCAAGTTTAGATTTTAATTCTGCAATTTCTTTATCTTTTTCTTTAAGTTCAAGAGCTTGTAAATCTAGTTTATGAATTATCTCTTTTTCAGAACATCTTAGCTTATTGCTAATTTCCTTAATAAGATCATTTTTAGCTTCTACATATGCAATTGCTTTAGGTCCAGTAACTGCTTCTATTCTTCTTATTCCTGCAGCCACACCGGCTTCAGATATTATTTTAAATAAACCAATTTCTCCTGAATTTGATACATGAGTTCCTCCACATAATTCCTTACTAAAATCTCCTACTGAAACCACTCTAACTTCATCTTTATATTTGTTATCAAACAAAGCAATAGCTCCAGTTTCTTTTGCTTCTTTCAAACTCATGACTTGTGTTTCCACATTTAGTACTTTTACTACTTCATCATTAACTAAGGCTTCAACTCTTTTTAATTCTTCATGACTTGGTGCTTCAAAATGATTAAAATCAAATCTTAATCTTTCAGCATCTACGTAAGAACCTGATTGATGAACATGATCTCCTAGAACTTTTCTCAATGCTTCATTTAATAAATGTGTTGCAGTATGATTTCTTCTTATATTGTTTCTTCTATCTTCATTTACATTTAAAGTTACTTCATGATCTACACTTATAGTTCCACTTAATATGTTTACAAAATGAAGTATTTTTCCTGCTACATTTTTCTTACAATCCACAACCTCTGCCTTAAATGAATCTGTAGATATTATACCATGATCACCTATTTGCCCTCCCATTTCTGAATAAAAAGGAGTATTTTCTGTAACTATTACACCCTTATCTCCTTCTATCATAGTTGAAACAAATTCTTCGTTCTTAATTAAAATTTTAACCTTTGAAATAGTGTGTAAAGTATTATATCCATTAAATTTGGTTTCTATTTCTAAAGGTATTTTATTTAGTATAGTATCTTCTGCTCCCATATAGTTAGTTTGTTCTCTTGCGGCTCTAGCTCTTTCCCTTTGATTTTGCATTTCCCTATTAAAACTTTCTAAATCAACTTTCATATCTTTTTCTTCAAGTATTTCTTCAGTAAGCTCTATTGGAAATCCATAAGTATCATATAGCTTAAATGCTTTTTCTCCTGATAAAACAGTTTCATTGTTAATTTTTAAACTTTCTATAAATTCATTTAAAATTTGCATACCACTATCTATAGTTTCATCAAATCTTTCTTCTTCTAATTTTATAACTTTTTTAATATAATCTCTTTTTTCTGCAAGTTCAGCATAATTTCCACAAGAATTATCTATAACTATATCTGTTAGTTTATATAAAAATGCATTATTTATTCCTAAAGATTTTCCATGCTTAGCAGCTCTTCTAAGCAACCTTCTAAGAACATATCCTCTACCTTCATTTGAAGGCAATATTCCATCACTAATCATAAAACTAACGCTTCTAACATGGTCTGTTATTACTCTCATAGATATATCGTTTTTTTCATCTTTTCCATATTGAATTTTTGCTATTTTACTAACTTCATCTAGTATAGCTCTTATTGTATCAACTTCAAAAATGCTATTTGTTCCCTGCATAATTGTAGCTATTCTTTCAAGCCCCATACCTGTATCTATATTAGGATTTTTTAATTTATTATAATTTCCACTTTCATCCTTATCAAACTGTGTAAATACAAGATTCCAGAATTCAACTACCCTATCTTCATCTGCTGCTTTTAAAAATTCTTCTACTGTATTTATTTTTCCATTTCCTCTATCAAAGTGAATTTCAGAACATGGTCCACAAGGTCCTACCCCATGCTCCCAAAAATTATCCTCTTTTCCTAATCTAAATATTCTTGATGGATCTACATCCGTCTTTTTAACCCATATATCATTAGCCTCATCATCATCTAAATAAATGGTTACATATAATTTATCTTTAGGAAGCTTCAATACTTCCGTAGTAAATTCCCACGCCCATGGAATAGCTTCTTCCTTAAAATAGTCACCAAAAGAGAAATTACCTAACATTTCAAAAAATGTACCATGTCTTGATGTTTTCCCTACATTTTCAATGTCACCTGTTCTTATACATTTTTGACAAGTTGTAACTCTTGTATTAGGAGGCACTTGCAGTCCTGTAAAATATGGCTTTAAAGGTGCCATTCCTGCATTTATAAGCAATAAACTTTTATCATTTTTAGGAACAAGTGAAAAGCTCGGTAATCTCAAATGTTCTTTACTTTCAAAGAATTTTAAATACATTTCTCTAAGCTCATTTAAACCTATCTTTTTCATAAATTATCTCTCCTTTTTTCTTAATGTTTTGTAACAAAAAAACTTCCATCCCAAAAGGGACGAAAGCTGTTTCCGTGGTACCACCCTAATTACACAGCTAAAGATGTTTTAATTTACAAATACATAAAAATTAAAACCTAAGTTCAATAATCACTTTTTAAAATAAAGCTGTGTCTCTTTAAAGCTTATGACTCCTGGACTGCTTCAATATATACTACAAGAAGTTTTCACCTTCCACTTCTTCTCTTTATATAGAAATATAAATACTCCTTCCAATCATTGCCTTCATATCTAATTATGATACAAATTATAATTAAAAATAATCTATATGTCAACAGTATTAGTTTTGAAGCTTCAAATTTCCACATAAATTATAACTGCATTTATTTTACTTAAAATAAGTAGTAATTCAAATCCTCATAAATTACCTTTATCATAACTCCTACTGGAATAGCAAGTATCATTCCTAGAAAACCGGCAATCTTTCCACCTACTATAAGTAATATTATAACCATAAGTGGATGCATGCTTACACTATCTCCTGTAATTTTAGGCGATAATATATTGCCTTCTATTTGTTGTAATAAATATAACCATATCAATACCCACATAGCTTTTTGGGGTGATTTAATCAGTGCTATAAAAATTGCAGGTGCAGCCCCAAAAACCGGTCCAAAATATGGTATTATATTAAAGAATGCATTTAGTATAGATAAAATTATAGGGAAATCTATATGCAAAAATATTAAAATTGCAAAAGTAACAATTCCAATAAATACGCATAAAAGCAGCTGACTAACTATATATCTTCCTAATACTTTATCTATATCCTTGCTTATTTTTTTTACCATATTCCTACTCTTAATCGGAAAAAAATTCAATAATTTATTTGATATGTTATCTCCATCAGCTAAAAAATAATAAGATATTATAGGTATAACTGCAATAGACACTATATTTTGACCTATATCTAATGCTGAATCAAATATTTTTGAAAATAAACCAATTAATTGATTATTTATCTTTATGGATATATTATTCATTATTGCATAAATGGTTTTATTATTACTCATAGGCTTTAACTTTAAATATAAATTATCTACAATTTTTTGTATTCTATCTATTGTATAGCTTATATTCAAACTTTCTTTAAAAGCAGATGGTATAATTAACAAAAAAATTGTCATTGTAATTAATATTAAAATACATATGAGGCTTATTGCTGCAAATTTTTTTCTTATTCCATTTTGCTCCATATATTTATTCATTGGCCTTAAAGTATATGCAATTATAAAAGAAATGAACAATAAATATATTACTTCTCTAATAGCAGAAATTCTTAAACACAAAATTATCATTAAAAATATAATAATGAAAGTCAATATGTACTTATATAATTTTTTAACTTTTCTCATCTGAATCATCTTCCGCAAATAATTTATGTGGTAAACTACAAAAACTTAGATTTTCACTTCTTCCATTAAACAACAAACTTTCTTCTCCTATTAAAATATCCTTAATCAGTATTATTTTCTTACCAGATAAAAAATTACTTACAAAACCCATAGATACTACTAATGAACTTATTTTGAAAGACATTTTATCAAATATTATATCTTCTACCATACCCAATATATTGCCTTTTTCATCCCTCACATCCATATCCTTAATACTTTTAAATTGCAAAAAATCTCCTGAGGTTGTTTTTGTAATAACCATTACTGAATTAAAACTAACTACATCTTCTATAAGTACATTTAAAGTTTTTTTCAATAGTCCATATGGAGCAATGCTAAATCCTATTATCTTTTTAATATAGAAATCTACAAGCAAATCATTTATGAATCCTAGTTTCTTCCCATTTACATTTATAACATCCATAAGCGTAAAATCTTTTGATCTATACAAGTTTCATCACCCCTATTTATAATTAAGTTATAAAACTTGAATAACTTCCTTTGCTGTATTTTGTGCAATGTCAAAAAAAATATAACCTCAAAAATAAGGTTATATTTTTATAAATTATATTTTAATTTCCGTGCACATGTTCATGAATAGTTTCTGAATGTGTCTTCATTGCCCAAGGTTCTAATCCTTGAGATTCTCTGTAATTATTTATAGCTTTATGAATAGCTTCTTCTGCAAGAACTGAGCAGTGCATTTTTACTGGTGGAAGTCCATCTAAAGCTTCAGCTACTGCTCGATTAGTTAACTCCCAAGCTTCTTCAACCTTTTTTCCTTTTATAAGCTCTGTAGCCATACTTGAAGATGCTATAGCTGATCCACATCCGAAAGTTTTAAATTTTACATCTTCAATTATATCATTTTCAACTTTAATATATATTTTCATTATATCTCCACATTGTGGATTTCCAACTTCTCCAATACCATTAGCATCTGGAATTTCTCCTACATTTCTAGGATTTCTAAAGTGATCCATAACTTTTTCACTGTACATCATATCTATCTACCTTCTTTCTTTGCATTTTCTGCTTTTATAAAATCTTCCCAAAGTGGTGACATTTCTCTTCTTCTTTCAACTATTTTAGGTATTACTTCTAGTGCATAATCTACTTCCTCTTCAGTAGTTCCTGCTCCTAAGCTTAATCTTAATGAACCATGAGCTACTTCATGTTTTAAGCCTAGTGCTAAAAGTACATGAGATGGATCTAATGATCCTGATGCACAGGCACTTCCTGTAGAAGCAAATATACCTGCATCATTTAAATCTAATAATAAAGTTTCTCCTTCTATTCCAATAAAACTTATATTAACATTTCCAGGCATTCTCTTTTCACCTATTGGTCCATTTACCTTAACATAAGGAACTTTTTCAACAAGACCATTTAAAAGTTTATCTCTAAGCTTAGTTAATCTCTTAGCTTCTGGTTCTAATTCTTCTACAGCAATTTCTATTGCTTTACCAAGACCTACTATTCCAGGTACATTTTCAGTAGTAGCTCTCTTTCCTCTTTCTTGTGCTCCACCGTGAATTAAATTTTCTATTTTAGTTCCTTTTCTTAAATACAATGCACCTTCACCTTTAGGTCCATAGAACTTATGTCCAGCTAAAGACAATGCAGTTATATTCATAGCTTGCACATCTATCTTCACATGTCCTATAGCTTGCACTGCATCAGTATGGAAATATATATTATGTTCTTTACATATCTTTCCTATTTCTTCTATAGGTTGAATGGAACCTACTTCATTATTGGCAAACATTACCGAAACAAGTATAGTTTTATCTGTAATTGCTTTCTTTAAATCTTCTATTCTTATAAGCCCGTACTCATCTACTGGTAAATAAGTTACATCAAAACCACTTTTCTCCAAAAACTTACCTGTATGTAATATGGCATGATGTTCTATTTTGGTAGTTATTATATGATTTCCCTTATTTTTATTTGCAAATGCTATACCTTTTAATATCCAGTTATCACTTTCAGAACCTCCTGCAGTAAAGAATATTTCATCCTTAGAAGCATTTAGTGCTTTAGCTACTCTTTCTCTTGCTTTATCTATAGCCTTTCTAGGAGCATCTGACATTGAATACAATGAGGATGGATTTCCAAAGTATTCTGTAAAATATGGAAGCATCTCCTTTAGTACCTCAGGCTTTGTGTAAGTAGTAGCTGAATAATCCATATAAACACTTTTATTCATTAATATTATCCCCTTTCTCCTTGTTAATTTTCATTTTTTTATAATCTTCTACCATATCTTCAAGAGTGGTAGCTTTCATAACGCCATTTATACTTTCCTTTATCCTTGACCATAAAAGTCTAGTAGCACAACAATCCATGTTCCCACAAGAATTATTATTATTCTCTTCTAAACATTTAGATATTTCTACTGGTCCCTCTAGCACTTCCATTATTTCAAATACAGTTATATCTTTTGGATTTCTTTCCAATACATAACCACCCTGGGCTCCCCTTATACTTTTTATTAGCTTAGATTTTCTAAGAGGTGAAAATAATTGCTCTAAGTAATATTCAGAAATATTCTGTCTTTCTGCTATACTTTTTATGGATGATGGTCCTTCACCATAGTGAACAGCCAAATCAACCATAGCTTTTACTCCATATTGTCCTTTAGTTGATAGCTTCACTTAACCACTTCCTTTAATGTTGAGTATTTTACTATGCTTTATGAATATATATTATCAAACCAGAGTAAAGTTGTCAACAATAAAATTTACTTTATTTTTGCCATTCCACAAGCATATCTTTCATAGTATCTTTACCATATGTGGGGTCTGGCTTTTCTACTTTTATATTTGATAATCTTTTTACTTCACCATATGAATTTTTTAACGATAAGCGCTCCCCCTTTCCTGTAATTACCCATAATGTCTTATAATTTACAGGCGTACAAGTAAGCTCTTTTTCTCCAACTCCATCTGTGAAATATATAAGCAGATGATTTCTCATTCTATGATTATAAATATATTGGAACACTGGAGAATATGAAGTACCGCCTCTAGTATCTATCTTTTTTCTTATATCTCTTTTACTTTTCACCTTATATACTCTTCTTATTTCATTGTCACATTCTATGATAGTTATTTCTGAAGGATAGCTTTTTAAGATATTAAAAACTTCTGTCATTATTTGATCTATTTCCCCATCTGTTATACTACCACTTATGTCTAGTGCTATAATTATTTGAGCTATATGGTTATTAAGTTTTCCTCTTAAATCCAATCTATATGGCTGCCTTCTATCTTTTCTTGTAATAGTTTTCTTATGCCCCGATGGCAACGTTCCCATAATCTTTTTTAAATAATCCTTCCATGATATTTCAGGCGTCTTATTTAAATCATCAATTATTTGTTGAATCTCACTAGGAATTTTTCCCTTGCTAGCATTATTAGCTACCTTTTTTGTAAGATCTTTTAATTGTTCTAAATTGAGATCGTCCTCGGAATACCACCATAAATCATGAGCATGAGCACTATCATGCTCTTTTTTTATTAATTTACTATTTTTATCATTTATATTTTCAATAATTTTTTTGCCTTTATTTGCTTTTAGCTTATCTATACCCTTTTGAATTTCTTTAACATACCATTCCATATTTTCATTTGGCTTTAAATCTATATTGTAAGTAAGACTTACATTAACTAAATTATCAGACCAAGCTGGAAGATTATATATGTATTGATTAATTGATACATCCATAGCTTTGCTTATAGCTGTAGAACTATATTTTCCTCTTATAAATTTAGCCCTTTTAAGATGATTATTCATAATATGATATATTTCATGTTTTATTAGTGCCTTCATCTCTTCAATAGAACATTGTAAAAAAATATAAGGATTAAAGTATATATTAAAATGTGTTAATGACGCCGTATTACCTACTGCTGTAGGTAAATCAACTTTTATCTCTCTCTTCATTTGAACTGTAAAAAGAGCAAAAAAATTATCTTTTTCCTGCATCATAGAAAATGTACAAAGTTCTAGTAATTTAAAAAAGTTTTGTTTAAATTCCTTTGTTAAATTAGGTTTGTTATCCCACTGAATTACTTCATTTAATAGTTTAATTCTTAAATCCTCAAACTTATTATTTTCCTCCATTCAAATCACCCTTTTTTATTCAAATTGTTATGCATTTATCATTTCATATATATCAAAGTATCCTTCTACAAAAGATGGTTCTTCTAAAAATTCCTTGTATAAACTGTCTTCATAATTCCATTTTATTTCTTGCATTATACTCATCTTTAAATCTGCAGGATAGCATTGCAATAATTCTGATAACAGCCTAATTTCCCTTTTCTCATGATCTTTATTATTTAGATAATTCAATGCATTTTTAGCAATAAGATATAGCCTAGAATGACTTTCACTTTCTATTCTTTCTTTCAACTCATCACCTATATTCTCATCTATAAATATATTTTCTGGCTTTATTAGAGGATTTTTATTATTTTCTAAATAATTATAAAAATCTTGAGCAATGCTTGCACCTAAATTTCCCTTTACAGCATTATAAAATATTCTAGAAGGTATTTTATTTTTATTATTTAAATATACTCTATAAGCTTTAGATACTCTTTCCCAGCTTCTTGGAGTAGCTTTTATATATTCTTTTGAATTTGGTGTACTCAAATAATCTGGAAAGTTTGCTATAAACTCCAACACTTCTTCATGTATATTGGTTTGTCCACTTTTATCACTCTTCTCCATTCCCCACTGAAGCCACGATCTAGCATCTGCTTCCATTTCAATCCAAACGAATCTATCCTCTTGTGCAGGGTCCATATCTACAACTTGATAATCTGTATTTGCAAAGTTATCATATTTATTAGAAGGATTCATAGCAGCTATAACTTTTACATTATCATGCAGCTTATACCCATTTATTTCTCTATTTAATATTATATTCATAAGCTCTTGCTGTACACTATGTTCACATCTATTTAATTCATCAATAAACAACAATATTTTTTTATTTGGATCCTTCTTCAAAACATTGTATATTTCTAAAAGTTTTGTATGCACCGCATACACAGTCTTTTTTCTTGTTTCTATATTACCATTTTCATTTACCTTATATTCTTCAACTGTAGGTAAACCTCCAATTTCACCCTCCTTAAGCATATTACCATCTATACCTATACTATAATAATTATGTATTTGTGCTAAACTTTTAACCAATGCTGTTTTTCCTATACCACTTTCTCCTATAATCAAAGGTACCGAATCACTTTTAATAACTAATTCTACTGTTAATAGTGCATCCATAAAATTCATTTTTATTTCTCCTTTTTCTTCATTGAAATTTTTACATCATACTTAAATTTGCAACATCAAAAGTAACATTTTAGCTAAAAATTATTTGATATTGAGAGTTTATAATCTAAAAACACAGCTTTAGACTTCATACTACCATATTTATATATAAATTTGACCTTATCAATTTTTAAAGTATTATCTTTCATAAAGTCTATAATATAATCTTTATTAACATTTTCTTTTTTTATCTTATTTTTAATAATTTCTTCTATATCAATTTGAGAAATTTTATTCTCCACATATTTTAGAACCTTAATATTATCTTCAATGAAATTCTTCCACGCTTTTTCCGTTATATTTTCAACAAACATTATAGCCTCTTCATTTTTAGATACAGCTATTCTTTGAACCTTCATAGATGGTTCTTTTATGTATTTTATGGCCTTCCACTCCATTTCAACTGCTCTAATCTTTACTTTTTCTGTTGGTTGCTCTATATACTTAATAGAATCCCAATCTTTTTCCACTGCCATAATTTGAATTTCTTCAGGTGGATTTTTATAAAATTGAATGGCCCATCCTTTTTGTTTTATAGCATTAACCAAAATTTCTTTAGATGGATTTTTAATATATTTAAGTGCATTCCAAGCTTGTTTGACTACAAGACTACACATTTCCTCCGTTGGTTTCTCTATATATTCAATAGCCCACTTATTTGAATTTAAAGCTTCATATTGAACTTTAACTGTAGGATTTGATATATATTTTAAAAGCATACCATCCTTTTTCACAGTTATCATCTGCATTTCCTCTGTAGGATTATCAATAGACTTTATATAATATGGATTATTTATAAGTATTTTTAAAATATCTTCTTTTTCATTATTCATGTAACCTCTCCCCTATCTTAATATATTAGCAAAGTAAAAATAATCATTGTCTTAGATTTAAACTTTAAAAATTCAACAATCATATTTCCTTATTTTCTTTTATTCTATCCCAATATGCCTTACTGATCTGCTCCATTTTGTTGTTACCAAAGCTATAATATTGTTTCATTTTTACGTTATCTGGAAGATATTGTTGCTCTATATAACTATTTTTATAATTGTGAGGGTATTTATAATTTTGCATTCTTCCTAATACTTTTGCACCTTCATAATGCCCATCTTTAAGGTATAAAGGTATTTCTCCAACATCCAATGTTTCTAAATCTTTAAGTGCAGAGTCAATAGCTAAAATTGCTGAATTAGATTTAGGTGATGTAGCTAAAAGTATAACAGCTTCAGCAAGTGGTATTCTAGCTTCGGGGAATCCCAATTGTAATGCTGCATCAATACAAGATTTTACTATAGATATAGCTTGAGGATAAGCCAGCCCCACATCCTCTGAGGCAATAACTAAAAGTCTTCTGCATATTGAAGGCAAGTCTCCTGCTTTTATAAGCATTCCAAGATATAATATCGCTGCATTTGCATCACTACCTCTTATAGATTTTTGAAATGCACTTAAAATATCATAATGACTATCTCCATCTCTATCATAATTTAATATCTTTTTCTGTGAAAACTTTTCTATAGAATTTATTGTAATGTGAATCTTATCTTCTTTCATAGAATTAGAATATAATATTAACTCTAATATATTTAAGGCTCTTCTCAAATCACCTTCACATAGTTCTCCCATATAATCTAATGCTGTTTCATCATAACTTATAGCTTTTCCAGGTAGATCATCTTTGATAAGTTCTAATGCTCTTTTTAATCCCTGTACTATATCTTCCTTAGTAAGCTTCTTAAATTCCAGAACTATAGATCTACTTAGAATAGCTTTAAATATATAAAAATACGGATTTTCAGTAGTACTACCTATTAATGTTATTTGTCCATTTTCAATAAACTCTAATAAACTTTGTTGAATTCTTTTAGTAAAATGATGAATTTCATCTATATAAAGAATTACACCGTTATATCCCATTATAGTATTCAGATCCTTTATAATCTCCTTAATGTCTTTTAGTGAATCTGTAGTAGCATTTAATTTGTAAAACTTTTTTCCTGTAGCAGAAGCTATTATATTGGCTACAGTAGTTTTTCCTGTACCTGGAGGTCCATAAAAAATCATGTTCATTAGATGCCCTGAACTTATCATATCTTGAAGTATTTTTCCTTCTCCTAATAAATGCTTCTGTCCTATTACTTCCCCTAAATTTTTAGGTCTTATTTTATTGGCTAAAGGATTCATATATGTGTCTCTCCTCTATTTCTTATTGTTTTTTAACATAAATTTATCAACTGCAAAATCTATTATTCTCTCACCAGTTTTAGTGAGCTTTTTACTCTGGTTAAGAATCATATGCGATGTGCCTTTTATACCTGAAACCAACATATTTTTTTTATAATTTTCTCCAAACTCCCTTATTTGTCTTCTTGTAGCCCCTAACTTTACAGCCTGATTAATAGACCTTTCATAAGTCCATTTATTCTTATCTACATTATCTTCTATTGCTCCCCCTACAAATTCCACAGTCAAATCAATGGTACTTCCAACCATGTCCCAAGGTGCCTTTATTCCATTTATAATGAAAAAAGTTTTTTTATGAAATTTTATGGTTTCTGCTAAATTAAGCCAAGCATAAATATTCTCTGGACTCTTTTTCACTAATTCTTTTGCCTTTTCAATATCAGATACTCCTGAAACTAAATCATCTATCGCTGTTGCTATTGGAAGTTCTTCAAATTCTTTTTTTACCTTTTGAATAGTATTTAAATCCTTAATTTCTTCTTTTCTTTTTATTTTTGAAACTTCAACTTGTTTTTTTAACTCATCTGCTGCTTTTTTTCTTCTTTCACTTTCATTTATCTTTTCCTCTTTTATTTTTTTCTGTATATTTTCTTTCCTTATTTTCAAATGAGCTCCTTCTTTATCGTCTATATTTTCAAGTTTCTTATCTAAAGTTTTAATATTTATTTCCAAATAACTACATTTTATTTTTTCTTTGGTAGAACTTACTACAATATTGCTTATTTTTAACACTTTCTTTATAAGGCTCATAGTATCACTCCTTGTATAAATAATAATATTATCATTTATTTTTAACAAGTAATTGATATAAAATAAAATATCAAGAACTATTTAGCTCTTGATACTTATAATAATTTTATTCACCCTTATAACAATTTACAATTTCTCCATAATATATAGTATGATAGTTCTCACCATTATAAATTTTCTTCTCTGTATCTTTATCCATAGAATCAGAACTTATAGTATTTTTATATAAAACTTTACATTCATATTGCATTGCCTTACATTTTATAATCGGAGTAAAAGTACTTTTACCTTCTTGTATTTGTAAATTACACTGTTTAAATTTATCTATATCCCTTCCTGATTTTGAACCACAAACAGCTAATGCTTCTTTCATAGCGTCGTTTAGCGGAATTGTTATAGTAAATTCTCCTGACTTCTCTATAAGTTCTCGAGTATATCTTGACTCCCTAATCATTACTGTAAACACTGGTTTCTTCCACATAAATCCAATGCTTCCCCAGCTTATAGTCATAGTATTCAACTTATCTTCACTTTTACAAGTTAAAAATGCTCCACCTTTATGTAAACATTCCATAGCTCGATCTAAATCATTTGTAAAATCCATAGTTTGTTCCTCCTTATATTAATTTATTGATCTTTTTCATACTCTTTCTTTCTATTTTTAAAATATACTATTTTTAAATCACATAATGTAGCAATATCTTTTGCTACATTAAAATTACTTCCAATAGATAGTGCATTATGCGCATCTGAACCAGTAGTTATATTTTGTCCACCAAGCTCTCTAAATCTTTTATAAATAGGTATTATGTTTTTTACTGCATTTTCATCATTAAGTCTTCTGGTATTGAGTTCCATGCATTTGTCTGTATTTATCAAAACTTTTAATATTTCATCAATAATATCTGAGTATTCCTCATAATATATTTCCTTATCTTCATATTTAGCATACCTTGAAATATAATCTATATGTCCCATGCTATCTATAAAATCATAGGTCTTTATAGATTCTAACATGGCAATAAAATACTTTTTATATGCTTCTCTTTTATTTTTTTCTTTATAATATTCTTCATAATAAATATCTAAATTATTCACTAAATGTACAGATCCTATTATGTAATCAAAAGGATTATTTTTTGCAACCTTCTTACTTTCTTGAACACAATCTTCCTTCATTCCAATTTCAACACCAAGTAGAAGGTCATCCCCTCTATATTTATCATACTCTTCAAAATATTGTGCTACATCAAAGCAAAATAGTCCTTCCTTAGGAAATTTCAAATCCATATGCTCAGTTATTATCATAGATACATTTTTGTTTTTGGCAGATTTTATAGCATCTTCTAGTTCCATTTTTGAATCTGAAGAAAACTTTGTGTGTATATGAGTATCAAACATTTTAAATACCTCCTAACAGTATAAAAACATAACTTAAATAGACATTTAAATCACTGCTTCCTTTATAAAATCATATTTCAATTAAATTTTACACTTTCATATAAAAAAAATAAAGCGAAATAATTTAAAACATTTAGCCAGTGATTAATTTTCACTGGCTAAAGTTCAAAACAAATTTTAATTAATTTTAAAATTTTTAACTGCAGCATCTAATTCTTCTGTTAATTTATTCAATTTTTCTGCAGATACTAAAACTTCACTAAGTCCACTAGCTTGTTCCTGTGATGATGCACTAACTTCTTCTGTAGACGCTGCTGTATCTTCAGAAATTCGTGCTAAATCAGAGAAGGTTTCTACCATAGCTTCTCTATTTTTGCCAATTACCTCTAGTTCATAACCTACCTTTTCTATACTACTTCTAAGTAATTTCGAATCACTTTCAATATCCTTAAATGATGAATTAGTTTCATTTACACTATTTCCTGTTTCCATTCCTATTTCTGAAGAATAATTAATTTTATCCAAAACAGCTTTAACACCACTTCCAATTTTGTTTACTATAGCATTAATTTCTTCTGCTGATTCTCCAGATTGCTCTGCTAACTTTCTTACTTCTTCTGCTACTACTGCAAAACCTTTCCCAGCATCACCAGCTCTAGCTGCCTCTATACTAGCATTTAATGCAAGTAAATTAGTTTGTTCTGTTATTTGTTTTATAGTTTCAGTTATCTCATTAACCTTTTTAGAATTTTCAGCAAGTACATTTACTTCTTCCAAAACTTCTTCATTGGATTTAGTCGTTTTATCAAAATTAATTACTAACTTATTTATATTTTCTAAACCCTTTTCTGTAGAAATTTTAACTCTACTAGATGCCTCTAACATATGTTTTGAATCATCCAAGCATCCTTTTACTTTTTCTCCTAAAAGTTCAGCTAATTTAAAGCTTTCATCTACATTTTCTGCTTGATTTGAAGCTCCATTAGCAATACCTTGTATTGATTTGGCTATTTCCTCTCCTGCACCAGTAGCTTGTTGACATATACCAACCATAGCTTCTGTAGATTCTTTTATACGCTTAGAACTCTCAACTGTTTCTTTAATTATTTCTACCACTTCACCTATCATTAAATTCAAGGATTTTGTTATAGAATCTATTTCTATGCTGCAATTCAGATTTTCATCTATTTTCTCTGTAAAATCTCCCTTGCTAAGCTTAAACAACCTTTTTTCAATATTCTCTACAGGCTTAGTAATAGATTTAGAAAATAAGTTTCCAATTATTACTGCTAAAATGATTACTATTAATGCTATAATAAGTATCATTTTTATAATACTATTTATTTTTGAGTTAAACTCTGTCTCAGGTATAAAACCAAGTACTTTCCATCCAGTTTCAGCATTTTTCAGACTATATACAAAATAATTTGTACCATTTATCTTTTCAAATACTCCTGCTTTTCCTGAATTAGCAACATCATTTATCCATTTTTGATCTTTAGCATTTTTTCCAATAAGTGAAGAATCTTTATGCGCTATTATCGTTCCTGTTCCATCAATTACTGATACATAACCTGAATCACCAATTTTTGAATTAGCTACTTGTTGAGCAATTTGAGTAAGTTTTATATCTATTCCAGCTACCCCTATAACTTGTCCACTAGTAGCATCTTTAATTGACTTTACATAACTTACTACATATTGACCTTTATTAAAGGCATCTTCATAAGGATCTGTAAGAACTATTTCTCCATTTTTAGATACCCCTTGTGGATACCATGGTCTCTTTCGTGGATCATAACCCTGTGGCAAATCCTGCTTAGGTTGTACAAGCATTCTTCCATCACTTACACCTAGATAGGCAGCACTTACTTCTTTATGACTTTGTGCATAAACATTATTAAAATCAAGAATTGAGTTAGCAGCATTAGTATCTTTAAGTACATTTTGATTATTAGTATTCTTAGATATCATGTCAACTGACTCTCTACTGCTTTGATCAACAGACTTAATTGTTTCATCTATTTTTCCAAGAGTAGTGTATAAATAATCATTAAAAATATTGTTAAAATTTTTCTTTACGTAATAATAATTAAAAAAAGCTATAATACATTGAGGTATTATTGCCATAAAAATTAATATTGCTATAATTTGTGTGTGAAGCTTCATTTTTCCTTTCATAAACCTTACCCCCATAATTACTAAACAAAATTTTCACTTACTATAAGCATATTACGAAGCAAAACTTCGCAAGCTAAGAATTAGTAGTGAATTGTACTGATACTATAAGCAATGTATTTTTTTACCCTTCATTGGAGTCTATATACATACACACATCAGCAAAATTTGAAATTAAATCAGCAATTCTTTGTACAGTTTCTTTAGTATTACCCTTTAATAAATCTACTGCTAACTCTTCATTATGTGATATGAACTGATAAACATTTAAAGTTATATAGTCTCTAATTTTAAAATATAAGTAATCTTCCTCTAAAGCAATGATTCTTTCAGGCAATTCTGTAATAGACGTATATCTTTCTATAAATGCTAAATCATCTTTGTCTAAATTTTTGCCATCTTTAAACATTATTTTTCCATTTTCTATAATAGTTTCAGACTGCTGTTCCATATAAGCAATAATATCATTAATTTTACTTGGTTCTGGAATTTTTTCTTCTTTTCCCCATGCATACATTATATCTAATTGCTTATTCCAAAGATTTCTAAAATAAATGAGTTCTGTCTGCAAATAAACTGAATATTCTTTTTCATCTTTTACCTTTTCCTTTTTATCTCTTAATATATTATAGATACTTTCATGCCAATAATTTTTAGCTGTTATTACTGGTTTTGCCGATAATTCTACTAATTCCGATATTATTTCAGTTTTGTCTTTATCTTCAGAATTTTTTACCATTTATAATTCCCCCTACACTTATTATATATATTTCTATTTCATTTTTATTTTTATATTTACATAATATCACATTTTTTTGAATTATCGTATAATTTTTTATTTTATTTTTAATAAAATTTTATGACCTAAGATCTTATACTCAATCTTAGGTCATTAATACTAACTCCTAATGTATACTTTGTACTTCTTTTCTTTCTGGTTTTTTATTACATATTTTTTGTCTTCTCTTTTCAAGCTCTGTCATTATATCTTCTATTTTTATTCCCTGCTGTACCATTAAAACTACAATATGATAAAATAAATCACTTATTTCATAAACTGTTTCATCTTTACTATTATTTTTAGCTCCTATTATAACTTCAGCTGTTTCTTCTCCAACTTTTTTTAAAATTTTATCTACACCTTCTTTAAAAAGATAACTTGTGTAAGATCCTTCTATTGGATTTTCCCTTCTATCCTCTACTATTTCATAAAGTTGTTGTACTATGTTTTTTAATTCCATTTTTATTTCCCCCTTTTAAATTATTTTTTTTAAATGGAAACATTTCTATAAAAACAGGTTCTGTTCCCTGTATGACAAGCAGCTCCTATTTGCTCTACTTTTATGAGAAGAGTATCCTCATCACAATCCACATAAATGGCTTTTACATATTGATAATGTCCCGATGTTGCTCCTTTATTCCAAAATTCACTTCTAGACCTACTCCAAAACCAAGTAGTTCCAGTTTCCAGAGTCTTTCTTAAGGATTCTTCATTCATATAAGCAAGCATAAGTACTTCATTATTTTTAAAATCTTGAACTATTGCAGGAATTAATTCATTACTAAAGTTTAATTTTGTAAAATTCACCTTATCTACTTTTTCTAAGTCTTGCATAATGTTACCTCTTTGCTATAATAAATCTTTCCTAAATTGTTTATTCAAAATAACTAATATATAATTTAATCCCTTATTTCTATATTTTTTTCCTTTAAATATTCTTTAACTTGTTTTATACTTAGTTCCCTATAGTGGAAAAGCGAAGCAGCTAATGCTGCATCTGCACCTGAATTAGCAAAAACTTCATAAAAATGTTCTAAAGTTCCACAGCCTCCTGATGCTATTACAGGTATGTTTACGGCCTCTGTTATAGCCTTAGTAAGCATTATGTCATATCCAGCCTTTGTTCCATCTGTATTCATACTTGTTAAAAGTATTTCACCAGCTCCAAGACCTTCTGCCTTTTTCGCCCACTGTACAGCATCCAAACCTGTATCTATTCTTCCACCATTTATAACAACATTCCAACCTGTTTTATTTTCTCTCATCTTAGCATCTATAGCTACTACCACACACTGACTTCCAAATCTATCTGCTGCATTTTTTATAAGCTCTGGATTTCTTATTGCTGCTGAGTTCACAGATACCTTGTCAGCACCTGCTCTTAAAATGTTTTTAAAATCCTCTAAATCTCTTATACCACCACCAACTGTAAGAGGTATAAATACTTTTTCTGCTGTTTTTCTAACCACATCTATCATAGTCTTTCTTCCTTCATGTGTAGCAGTTATATCAAGAAACACAATTTCATCTGCACCTTCCTTGTTATAAGCTTCTGCTATACTTACAGGATCACCTACATCCTTTAAATTTACAAAATTAATTCCTTTTACTACCCTGCCCATATTTACATCTAAGCAAGGTACTATTCTCTTTGTAAGCAAAATTGTCACCTCTTTTTGTATTTATTAAATCTCATCCATAATTTCTTGTAGCTTTTCAATGAAGAAGTCCATTTCTTCATCTGATCCTATACTTACTCTTAAATAATTATTTATTCTTTCTTTATTGAAATATCGTACTAACACACTTTTTTCTCTTAGCTTAGTAAATAAATCACTAGCAGCATAATCCTTATGTGTTATGAAAATGAAATTAGCTTTTGAAGGTATTACATTAAATCCTAAAGAATTTAATTTTTTTACAATCCTCTCTCTTGTATTTATTACCTTTGATACACACTCTGTAAAATACTCTTTATCCTTTATGGCTGTCACTGCTGCTGCTGCTGCCACCCTATCTATGGTATAAGAATTAAAAGAATTTTTCACTCTATTTAATCCTTGTATAAGTTCTTTATTGCCCATAGCAAAACCTACACGAATTCCTGCTAGTGACCTTGATTTAGAAAGTGTTTGTACTACCAAGAGGTTATCATATTCTTTTATAAGTCCAACTACTGAATTCCCACCAAAATCTATATAAGCTTCATCAATTATAACTACTTTATTAGAATTGTAATTTAAAATTCTCTTTATAGAATCTGTATCAAGACATTTTCCTGTAGGTGCATTAGGATTTGGGATAATTACTCCTCCATTTTTTTCTGCAAACTCACTAACTGGTATAGAGAAATCATTTTCTAATCTTGCAAGCCTATAATTTAAATTATATAATCCAGCATAAACAGGATAAAAGCTGTAACTTATATCAGGAAAGATAATAGTCTCATTAGTGTTAAAAAAAGTTAAAAATGAAAAAGCTAAAACTTCATCAGAACCATTTCCTATAAAAATTTCATCTTTGCTTAAATTATAATATTCTGCAATAGCTTTTCTAAATTCATCACAATCAGGATCTGGATACAATCTCAAATCTCCATTAGCTGCATTTTTTATCGCTTCTAATACTTTAGGTGATGGAGGATATGGACTCTCATTTGTATTCAATTTTATATATTTTTTATCCTTAGGCTGCTCTCCGCAGACGTAAGGTTCTATACTTTTCGTAATTTCACTCCAATACTTACTCATAATTCAAAACTTCCTTCACTATTATTATTTTCACCCAGCTTTTGCAAATACAAAATTTTAATAATTAATCTATTTGCAAACCTTTATAGCTTCTTTCAAATCTATATTTTCGGAATATATAGCCTTACCTGTGATAGCTCCATAAATGCCCATTTCACTTATAGTCTTTAAATCTTCTATACTTTTGATTCCACCAGAAGCTATTATATTGCAGCTTACACTATTTTGTATTTTGCTTAATTGTTCTAAATTAGGTCCTTGAAGTGTTCCATCTTTACTTATATCAGTAAAAATGATAGTTTTAACTCCTATTTTCTCCATTTCCTTTGCAAAATCTATGTAATCTATACTGCTTATATTCATCCAACCATCTACAGCTACTTTTTCATTCTTAGCATCTATTCCTACTGCTATCTTTTCTCCATGTTTTTTAACTGCTTCAGTTACTAAATTAGGATTGTTTAAGGCTGCTGTACCCAATATAACTCTACTTATTCCCTTAGTTATGAGATAATCTATCTTTTCCATATCCCTTATTCCGCCGCCAACTTCTATAGGTAATTTCACTTTATCTATTACATCTAAAATCTTATCTATATTCTTCATAGAACCTTTAACCGCTCCATCTAAATCTACCATATGAATATATTCTGCCTTGCAAGCCTTAAATTCCAATGCCGTTTCCACAACATCCTTAGCTACTACTTCAGAAGAATCCATTTTACCTTGATATAGCCTTACACATTTTCCATCCTTTAAATCTATAGCTGGAAGTATTATCACTAAAAACACCTCTTTCTAAATCAAACTAGCAAAATTTTTAAGAATTTTTATACCTACATCTCCACTTTTTTCTGGATGAAACTGTGCTCCAAATAAATTGCCTTTGCTTATAACTGCTGGTACATCTATTCCATATTTACTTGTAGCATTCAATATTTCTCTTTCTTCTATCTCTGCATAAAATGAATGAACAAAATACACATAACTTTCTTCATTTATTCCCTTAAGTAAAGCACATTGTCTTTCCATTTTAAGGCTATTCCATCCCATATGAGGTATTTTTATGTCTCCATACATCTTTTTTATAGTTCCTTCAAAAAATCCTAAACCATCACAATCTCTTACTTCTTCTCCTTTTGAAAATAAAAGCTGCATTCCAAGACATATGCCAAGAGTAGGTATTCCTTTATCAACAACTTCTTTTAATGCCTTATCTAGAGATTTTTCTTTTAAATTTTCCATAGCATCAGGAAAAGCTCCTACACCTGGAAGAATGACACCATCACTTTTTAGTATTTTTTCTATATTTGAAGTTATTGCAGCTTTCTCCCCTATATATTCTAAAGCCTTTTGAACACTTCTTAAATTTCCCATTCCATAATCTATAATTGAAATCAATATATTCACACCTCTTTCACTATAAGCTTCCTTTTGTAGACATAACTCCTTTTATTCTTTCATCCTTCGTAACTGCTTCTTTTAAAGCCTTACCAAAAGCTTTAAATAAAGCTTCAATCATATGATGACTATTTTTGCCATAAAGTATTTTTTCATGAAGAGTTATACCTGCATTAAAAGCCACTGCTCTAAAAAATTCTTCTACTAGCTCTGTATCCATTTCTCCAACTCTATATGAATTAAATTCAGCATCAAAGACTATATATGGTCTTCCACTTATGTCCATAGAAACCATAGCTAAAGCCTCATCCATAGGAAGAAATACTGTTCCATATCTTTTTATACCACTCTTATCTTCTAAAGCTTTTTCTATACATTTTCCAAAAGTTATACCTACATCTTCAATAGTATGATGTGGATCTACATAAAGGTCTCCCTTTGCTTTTATCTTAACATCTATTAATCCATGCTTTGACATAAGACATAGCATATGATCAAAGAATCCTATACCTGTATCTATATCATATTTTCCGCTTCCATCTAAATTTATCTCTATACTTATATCCGTTTCTGAAGTTTTTCTATCTATTTGTGCTGTTCTCATACTACCACCTTCTATGCTTAATTTTTTGAAATTATATTATCTTCCATCCTTACCTTTATAGAATTCGCATGAGCTGTAAGTCCCTCAGTTTCAGCTAATTTTATAACCTTATCACCTACATCTAACAAAGCTTCTTTTGAATAACGTATAAAACTACTCTTCTTTACAAAATCATCTACTGAAAGAGGTGAAAAAAATCTAGCTGTTCCACTAGTTGGAAGCACATGATTAGGTCCAGCTATATAATCTCCTAATGGTTCTGGTGCAAAATATCCAAGAAATATTGAACCTGCATTTTTTACATATCCTAAACTTAAAAATGGATCTTCTATACATAACTCTAAGTGTTCTGGTGCTATATCATTTGACATTTCAATAGCTTTTTCTATACTATCAACAACTATAATAGCTCCATAATTTTTAAGAGAATGCAATATTATATCCTTACGACTTAAATTTTCTACCTGTATCTTTAATTGCTCTTTTACCTCTTCTGCTAAGTCTTGTGAAGTTGTTATTAATATTGAAGATGCTAACTTATCATGTTCAGCTTGAGACATTAAATCTGCTGCTACATATTTGGGATTAGCATTTTCATCCGCTATAATCAATATTTCACTAGGTCCTGCTATCATATCTATATCTACATTCCCATAAACACTTTTCTTCGCCATAGCCACATAGACATTCCCAGGTCCTACTACTTTATCAACTCTCTCTATACTTTCTGTTCCAAAGGCTAATGCCGCAACAGCTTGAGCTCCTCCTACTTTATAAATCTTATCTACACCAGCTATATCTGCTGCTACTAAAATATTAGGATTTATACTTCCATCCTTTGATGGAGGAGTTACCATAGTTATACTACGTACTCCAGCCACCTTAGCTGGAATTGTATTCATAAGCACTGATGATGGATAAGCTGCAGTGCCTCCAGGAACATATATTCCTATCTTTTGTAATGGTCTTATCTGTTGCCCCAATACAACTTCATTTTCATTTGTAATCATCCATGAATTTCTTTTCTGTTTTTCATGAAAAAACTTTATATTTTTTACAGCTAAATTTATAGCATCAATAAATTCTTTGTCTACATTTTCATAAGCCTCATCTATTTCTTTTTTAGTTACACAAATGTTTTTTGTATCTATATTTTTACTATCAAACTGATTCGTATAAGAAATTAAAGCCTCATCACCTTTTTCTTTTACATCTCTGAGGATTATTTCAACTCGCTTAGTTACTTCTTGATGTACTGACTCTTCTCTATTTCGCAAGCTTTTCAAAAAATCTTTGCCAGCTTTTGTATTTCCAGATATGGTATTTATAATACTCATGTTTATTACCTCCAAAGTTATGAATTAAAAACATATTAAATTAAACTCTATTGCTCTAATACTAGTTCTCCTAATTTCATCTCGGTTTGAAGTAAATCCACTATTTCTTCTATTTCATTTTTCTTCATTTTCATACTAGCTATATTTACTACCAATCTTGCACTAATGCTACATATGTCTTCATATACAACTAAGCCATTTTCTTTTAATGTGTTTCCTGTTTCAACTATATCCACTATGGCATCTGCTAATCCTAATATTGGAGCTAATTCTACAGAGCCTTCTATTTTTATAATTTCTACATCCTGACCCATTTTTCTAAAATAATTTCTAGCTACATTAGGATATTTTGTAGCTATTTTTTTTCTGTTATATCCTTCATAAAAATTTGAATTTTTAGGTCCTGCAACTGCAAATTTACATTTTCCAAACTTTAAATCCAACACTTCATAAAAATTTCTATTTTGCTCTAACAATGTGTCCTTTCCAACTATACCAATATCCACTACTCCATGTTCCACATAGGTAAGCACATCTGGAGCCTTTACTAGAACAAAATCTATATTAAATTTATCATTATGAAATATTAACTTTCTTCCCTTATTCATTAGATCACTGCAATCTATACCTGACTTATGAAATATATCTACAGCACATTTTTCAATTCTGCCCTTTGTTAAAGCTATTTTAATTGTTTTTCTATTTACCATATTAAACGCTCCATTTCCATAATCTGTTCTAAACTATAATAAACTCCATTCTCTTTTCTTCCGCATACTCTTCAGCTTCTTTTTGAGAATCAAATAAACTTAATTCTGCAATACTACCCTCTTCTCTAAGTTTTAAAGCCTTGTCATAAGCTTTCTTAAAATCTACATTCTTATAATAAATTAAAATCTTTTTTACTTTACTTTCATTAATTTGTCCACAATTTTCTAATGCACTTATAATACTATCTACATTTACTGCAAAACCAGTGGCCTCTTGCTGTTCACCAAACTGTTTTATTAAGTTATCATATCTTCCTCCACTTAATATGTTTCCTCCAACACCTTCTGCATATCCTCTGAAAATTATTCCCGTATAATAATTTAAGTAATGCACCATACCCAAATCTACAGATACATAATCTCCTAATCCTGCGTCCTTTATTATTTCATATACTGATTTTATATCATTTATCGCTTCTAATGCTTTTTCGTTATCTGTAAAAGTATAAACCACATCTAGTATGTCCATATTTCCAAATAATTTTGGTAATTCCTTTAATATTTTTAATGTATCTTTATTCATATTATTTCTATTTTTATCTAAAAGCTCACTTAAAGCTGTAAAGTTTTTATTTTCTATATATACTCTAAGTTTTTCTTTTTCTTCATCATCTATATCCACGTTTTCTATTATGGCTTTAAAAAATTCAGCATGACCAAGCTCTACTTTAAAATCTTCTACTCCGCAATTTATTAAAGCTGTTATTCCTGTAATTATAGCTTCTGCATCAGCTTTTAAATTTTTAACTCCAATAATTTCAATACCTGACTGAGTAATTTCACTATTTTTTCCATTTAAACTTTCATTTACTCTATAGACATTCGATGTATAACATAATCTCAATGGATGGGTAACTTCTTTTAACTTTGTAGCAGCTATTCTAGCTATAGGGGTTGTCATATCCGGTCTAAGTACTAATATTCTTCCATGATTATCAAATAGCTTATACATTTTTTCTTGAGCTAAAGTAGAACTTTCTCCACTAAAAACATCATAAAACTCCAAAGTAGGAGATTTAACTTCTAAAAATCCACTGCATGTATAAGTTTTTCTAAGTATATTTTCTATTTCCACTTTCCTTGTACACTCTTCAAATAATGTATCTTTTGTTCCTTCTGGAATATATCTTTTCCAACTTATCATATATTTCACTTCCTCATTTTATTGCGTTATCAATTTATCATGCTAAATTGCTAAATTTTCATAATGCTATTGTAACAACTTATATTGAAAAAATCAATACCTAAAAAAAACTTTTATTAATTTAAAAGCTCTTAACTTCATAATTCTTACGTATTATTAATTAAATAATGCGCATAATAAAAAGACATAATAACTTTATTAAAAATTTGGAGGTTTTTTATAATGCTAACAGGTGTAGTAAAATGGTTCAACGATGAAAAGGGATTTGGTTTTATATCAGGAGAGGATGGAGAAGATGTATTTGTTCATTATTCTGCTATAAAAGAAGAAGGAAAGAGAAAAGATTTAAATGAAGGGCAACAAGTTAAATATGATGTAATAGAAACACCAAAAGGACTTCAGGCCTCAAATGTTC
Organism: Clostridium drakei; assembly: GCF_000633595.2. GTDB lineage: Bacteria > Bacillota > Clostridia > Clostridiales > Clostridiaceae > Clostridium_AM > Clostridium_AM drakei. The sequence continues at coordinate 402,047 of NZ_JIBU02000023.1, forward strand.
AAAAAATGTGATTATAACAACACAAAAAAATAAAGGGATACTTCATTATAGTATCCCTAAATTAGCTTACATATTTTTAAAAGGATAAAGATCAAAATTCTTTATCCTCATTAATTTTATTTATTGCACTATTTATTCTTCATTATCTGAATTTCACGTATGATTTGATTAACTGCTTTAGTTACATTTTCTTTAGAAGTAGCAATATTCATTCTTACATAATTATTAAATCGTTCCCCACCAAACCATTCTCCAAAATCTAGAGCCAACTTACATTTTTCTTTAATAAATCTTTCAGTATCTTCACCGTTTATATATCTGCCTAAATTAATCCAAATCAAATAAGTTCCTTCTAATGGGGATATCTCTACAAGTGGTAATTCTTTATTAAAGGTTTCTTTAACATATAAATAATTTTCACGAATTTGATTTAATATTTCTTCCAACCATTCTCTTCCGTTTTCATAAGCACTTTGTACTGCAATATATCCAAAAGTATTTCCACTTGGAATACGGATACGTTGTACAAAATTATCAAAAGCTTTAAGAATTTCAGGATTTGAAATAATAACAAATGAATTTTTGCATGCAGCAAGATTAAAAGTTTTAGTTCCAGCTGTAAGAGTAATAATAGAATCATAATCACTAATAGACGCAGTTGGAATATGCTCATTTTTATCAATTATAATATCCTGATGAATTTCATCTGAAATCACTTTCACATTATGTTTTTTACAAATGTTTACAAGGCCCTGAAGTTCATTCTTTTTCCAAACCCTACCGACAGGATTATGTGGTGAACAAAGAATAAATAATTTTACATTATTTTCTATAATTTTATTTTCGAAATCTTTAAAATTAATAGTATACCTTCCATGTTCATTAACCAAATCACTTTCTATCAATTTTCTGTCATTATTTTTCACAGCATCTAAAAACGGATAATAAACAGGTGTTAAGACAATAACTGAATCATTTTTTTCTGTTAATATCTGTATAAGCCAATTAATAGCTGGTACAACACCTGGAGAATATCGAATGTGCTCTTTGTTAACTTCATAGTTGTGATAAGTTTTTTCCCAATTAATAAAGGATTGTTTATAACCTTCTGGTTCTTTATAGTATCCTAAAACTCCAAATTCTAAATATTCTTTGAGTTTGTTAATAACACAATCACATATTTGAAAATCCATATCTGCTACCCATAAAGGTAGTAAATCTTTCTCTCCAAACATAGGTTCCAATCCATCCCATTTTGTACTATCTGTTTGTTTTCTTTCAATATACTTTAGCAAATTAATTCCCCCCAATATTATTATTCATAAAAAAACTAATAGCTGTATTTGAAAGTACAGCTGCAACAGTTCCTAATATATTTTCATCTATGCAAAAATTAGAACTATGCAAACTAAAAGTTCCTACTTTATTTTTTGGTGCACAGCCTACAAAAAAGTAAACTGATTTAACCTTTTGAGAATAATGATAAAAATCTTCCCCCCCAAGATTACTCTCCTCTAACATTTCTACATTTTCTTTTCCTACAATTTCTTCTGATGATTTTTTAAAAATTTTACTGTAATACTTATCATTGATAACAGGCTCAACTCCATGATAACATTGTACAACTACTTTTGCACCATTAGCTTCTGCAATATGCTTTGAAATTTCTTCTACCCACTGAACCATGGACTCCATTCCATTCAAAGTAGCATGTCTTAATGTTCCTCTTAATATACATTCATTTGGTATGATATTTCCCTTATCTGTAGGACCAGCATGAATAGAACCAATTGTTAGTACTGATGCATCAGAAGGTTTCATTTTTCTAGATATAATTTGTTGTAGGCTCATATAAATCTGATTTGCAACAGCAATAGGATCTACACAATCTTGTGGCCATGAACCGTGTCCACCTTTTCCAATTACCCTAATAGATAAAGGTCTAGCAGCTGAAAATGCATTCTTTTCAGGAATAATTATTTTTCCAGTATCATATTGAGGAAACCCATGTGCACCTAATACAATATCTACCTTTGGGTTTTCTAACACCTTTTCTTCAACCATTTTTTTAGCACCAGCTGCAATTTCTTCAGCTGGTTGAAAAACAAATTTTACAGTTCCTGAAAAACTTTCTTGTAATTGAGTTAAAATCATCGCCGCACCTAATGTCCAAGTTATATGTGCATCATGACCACAAGCATGCATTTTTCCTTTTTCTTTTGAACAATATGTCAAATTATTATTTTCTTCAATTGGAAGAGCATCTATGTCAGCTCTTATCATTACACACTGATTGCTTTTACCCTTTTTCCCACATAAAGTGGCTATAATGCCAGTTCCTCCAGCATATCCAGTTGAAATCTTCATACCCTTTAATTTTTTTAACTCACTTATAATCATTTCTGAAGTTTGATATTCTTCAAATGCTAATTCTGGTATTGCATGCAAATCTCTTCTAATTTTAATTAATAAATCTTGTATTTCTTCTGAAATGTTTCTTATTTTACTATTCATAATTCTATTTACCTCATAAACAGAGCTATTTGCATCAAATGTAGACATTCTATAATCATCACTTATTAAATTAATAATTCAATTTTTAAATTTTATAACACTCTAAATTAAATGCAAATATCGACTATATTTGAAAATTCTCACTTATTGATGTACCCGCTCTAATATTTTTGGCTTTAAATCAAATATTAGAGCGGGTAGTCTTTAAATAAAGGTAGTTTAATCCTACCTAAGTTATATTCACAATTTTTAATATTTATAAGTATTAGTTAGCAATTTTAGCGTCCTTTGGTTTTTCACTAAAGTCCATACCGTACCATTTTTGATATATCTTTGTAAGTGTACCATCTTTCTTCATTTCTTGAATAGCTTTTGTAACAGCTTTATTTAATTTTTCTGAATTAGCATTGCCTTTTACAAATGGATATGCCTTTGCTCCAACTGTAACATTTTCTTCAACCATTCTTGCATTAAGAAATCCATTTTTGATTTTATATGCTGCTTCACCTGCAGAGAAAATCATAACATCAACTTTTCCTTGACGGAAAGCTTCATCTAACAATTCTGAACTATCATATGTAGCTAATTTAATATCAATTCCTTGATCTTTAGCGATTTGTTGAAATAAGTTTCCTCCATTTGAACCTGCTGAAAATCCACAAGTCATTCCAGATACATCTTTTAATTTTTTAATATTAGTTTTATCTGAGTGCACAATTAACTTTTCTGGAATATATGCATATGGTTCTGAAAAATCATATTTATCCTTTCGTTTAGCATTAATTGTAATAGTATTTCCTACTGTATCAGCTTTACCAGAATCCAAATATCCAAATAAAGTATTAAATTCACCTGTTACAAATTCAACTTTAATGCCAGTTTTTGCAGAAATAGCATTCCAAATATCAACTTCATGTCCTTTATGTACTCCATTTTCTACGTATGAATTAGGTACTGAAGATGCACCAGATGCTACAATAATTTTTGTAGGTTCTTTACTTTCTTCTTTCTTTTGAGAATCATTTTTTGTACTTCCACATGCAGTAGCACCAAAAATCATGCAAGCACATATTGCAAATGAAAGTATTTTCTTAATATTTTTCATATTTCTCCCCCTTATTTTTTAATAGATCTATATAAATTTATTTTTAACAAAATTTTTGAATTCTCTTTTCCAATAATTTTTGAATTTTTTCTACAAAAACAACAATTACTAGATAAATTAAAGTTACACACAAATATGCTTCAAAAAAACGAAGTGTTAATGCCGCCTCCATTTTTGATTTTGCCATTATATCTGCAAGTCCTACTGTAAATCCTAATGCAGATCCTTTAATAATACCAATAAACTGATTTCCAAGAGAAGGTAGTGCTACAACAAATGCTTGTGGTAAAACTACACGCATCATTGTCTGATATTTTGTCATACTCATAGAGTAACAAGCTTCTAGTTGTCCTACTTCTACAGATTCTAAAGCCGCTCTTAAAGTTTCTGCCATAAAAGAAGCTGTATTCAATGTAAGGGCAATTACAGTTGCTTGAAATGCTGTCATAGATTTTAATGCTGGAATTACACAGGGAAGACCAAAATATAGCATAAATAACTGTGCTACAAGTGGTGTTGCTCTAAAAAATGTAATATATACACCAAATATCTGGGATAGACCCCCTATTTTATAATATCTAACAATTGATATTATAACAGACAGCAATAATGTAAATATTAGCGATATTAAAGATATTTCAATTGTTAATTTCAATGATGGTAAAACAATTGGAAATAGCTTAATAAACCATTGAAAATCAAAATTCATTTATTTATCCCCCATACTATTTGCAGTTACTGTATTCACAAATTTTCTAATTCTCTCATTTGTACAATTTTCAAATATTTCTTTAGGAGTTCCCATTCCTGCAATATAACCATCTTCTAAAAAGATCATTTTATCAGCAACCTCTTTTGCAAATTTCATTTCATGAGTTACAATCAACATTGTTTTGTTATGTTCTGCTGCCAATTGTTTAATTACAGTTAACACTTCTCCAACTAATTCAGGATCTAAAGAAGATGTAGGTTCGTCAAATAAAATCACATTTGCATTCACAGCCATGGCTCTTGCAATTCCTATTCTTTGCTGCTGCCCACCAGACATTTCTTTTGGATATGCATCCCTTTTATCTAAAAGTCCTACTTTTTTAAGTAAGGCAATAGCTGTCTCTTCAGCTTCCTTTTTACTTTTCTTTTGCACTGTTACCATAGGTTCCATGATATTTTGAATAGCAGTTTTATTTTTCAATAAATTATAATTTTGAAAAACCATAGATGTTTTTTGCCTTAATTTATAAATATCTTTCTTAGAAGCAATTTTAGCATCTACAGTAAAACCATCTATTGTAATTCTACCTTCTGTAGGCTTTACTAAAAAATTAAGACAACGAAGGAATGTAGATTTGCCTGTACCTGATGGGCCAATCAATACTATAACCTCACCTTTTCCTATCTCAATATTAATATCTTTTAAAATAACAGATTGTCCAAATTGCATTTTTAAATGTTCAATCTTAATCATTTTTTATGTTTCACCTACCCTTCTATGTATTAGTAAACATTTGCCAAAAGCAAGGAACATATTCTTACATTATGATATCTTATTACTTATTTATTCATTGTTTGACAATTATCTTCAAATGTCATTATATTATTGCACATTGATTACTGTCAATTAATTATCATATTATTAAATGTTCGTCATTTCAATCATAAATAATACTTATATCATTATATACAATATTGAATCATATAAAGTTTTAATTATAATAGTATCAAACTCATAGTTTCATTATTAACACTTACATAAATCTTTGAACTTTCTTTATATATTGAAAAATAAACATAAGTTTCATATACTATATTTAAGCACAAAATAAATTTTGGGGGTGTATTAAGTGGATAAAAATAATGAATGGGTCGTAGACCAGAAAATTAAAAGAACCATGAATGCCTTAGAAAAAAATAATATGGAAGCCTATTTTGTAAAAAATGAAGAAGCTTTGATGAGTAAAATAAGTGAATTTGTAAAGGAAGGAGACACTGTATCCGTGGGCGGATCTATGACTCTTTTTGAAACAAAAATTATTGACTTCTTAAGGTGTGGTAAGTTCAATTTTCTTGATAGATATGAAGAGAATTTAAAACCTGAAGATATAAAAAATATTTTCAGAAAAACCTTTATGGCAGATGTATACTTTGTAAGTAGTAATGCTGTTACTGAGCAAGGTGAATTATACAATGTAGATGGTAATGGTAACAGAGTAGCTGCTATGCTTTATGGACCAGATAAGGTCATTGTAATTGTAGGCATAAACAAAATTGTAAGCAGTTTAGATGAAGCTATAGAACGTAATAAAAATTGTTCAGCTCCAGCTAATGCAAAAAGATTAAATAAAAATACTCCTTGTACTAAAGTAGGATATTGTATGGATTGCAGTAGCAATGAAAGAATATGCAACGACTATGTACTAATAAGAAGACAAGGTCAAAAAGGAAGAATAAAAGTCATAATAGTTGGTGAAAACTTAGGATATTAAAATTTAAAGACTATCCCAAATTTCTATTTTTGAGATAGTCCTCTTACTTAAAAAAGACTATTCTCCAAAAGATTCAAATCTAAAATTTCAATCTTATTTTTTTCAAAATCTAATATTCCCTCATCTTTCATATTAACTAATTCTCTTGATAATGATGGACGTGGTATTCCTAATTGCTCTGCCATTTCTTTTCTTGAACACTTCAAAGTTAAAGTTAAGCTTTTTTGTTTTGAATGCTCCTCCAAAATCAAATTTGATATTTTTTGTCTTATTGTCTGCAGCGACACATTTTTCAATTTTTTATTTAACATTAATATTTTATTAGATAAAAGAGTCATAAAATTGTTTAAAAATGCAAAATTTAAATTACAAAGTTTTAAAATATTTTCTTTAGATATAAATAAAATTTCAGTTTTCGAGGAAGAAACAATAGTTGCAGGATATACATTTTGATTTGAAAATATTATAACTTCACCAAAAATATGTGATTCTTCTATTTTAGTAATTGTAACTACTTTCCCAGATTCATAAATATTTTGTACTTCAACACTTCCAGTTATGACAATTCCTAAATTAGAACAATCAGAACCTTCCACAGCTACAACTTCTCCTTTGCTGAAGGATTTTTTTCTATAATCTATATTATTTATCATATTTTTTATATCTTCTTTAGAAAAACTTTTAAAAATTATACATCTACTTAACACTGATAAAAAATCATTCATTTTTTTACTCTCCATTAATTTTTTATTTTTTGTAACATAAGTTACAGAACATTTTATTAAATTTTAATATAATAAAAGCATAAAATCAAGATAATATTAGGAGGAAACAATAATGAAAAGAAAAATAGTTAGCATAGATGAAAAAAAATGTAATGGATGTGGATTGTGCGTTGAAGGTTGCCATGAAGGTGCTATTGAACTTATAGATGGTAAAGCTAAACTAGTAAGTGATGAATATTGTGATGGACTTGGTGATTGCCTACCTCAATGTCCAACTGGTGCAATAGAAATTATTGAAAGAGAAAGTAAAGAATATGATGAAGAAGCTGTAAAAAAGAGAATGGCTGTAAAAGCAAATGAAAAATCTTCTTGGAAGTCAATGCCTTGCGGATGTCCAGGAACTATGGCTAAAAAAATCGAAAGAAAGACTTTAAATGTTGCTAATAATAATGTTGTTAAAGCAAAAGAAATTAGTTTAGATATACCTATGCAATCTCAACTATCTCAATGGCCTGTTCAACTAAAATTAGTTAATCCTAATGCACAATATTTTAAAAATGCAAATCTTTTAGTTGCTGCTGATTGTACTGCTTATGCTTATGCAAACTTTCACAATGACTTTATTAAAGATCACATAACAGTAATTGGATGTCCAAAACTTGATGATAATGAATATTATAAAGAAAAATTAACAGAAATTCTAAAGAACAACAATATAAAAAGCATAACTGTAGTGAGAATGGAAGTTCCATGCTGTGGAGGCATTATAAGTGCTGTAAAAGAAGCAATGCTTCAAAGCCAAACAATTGTACCTTATAAAGAAGTTACAGTTTCTAGTGATGGAAACATATTATAGTTTGATATTTTTAGATAACAATCATAGTCTATGAAAATAAAACATCCTTATGTTATAATGTATGAGATTACAATAGGCATAAGGGTGTTTTTTATATACAGCACCTTTTTATAATTAATAACTCAACTTTCACAATTTTAAAAAATGCAAAGCATTTTTTAAGGACAATTGACAGTGAATGTAAATTTAATTAGGCGGGTGTTAAATTTGAAAAAAATACTACATATAATAGCTCAAAGGCCTGAAAAGACAGGCAGTGGTACATATCTTCAAGCTTTAATAGAGCAAGGAGAAAAAAAGAACTATTCTCAAGCTGTAATAGCAGGCATCCCTGCAAATGAGCCTAATGAATATTTTAAAACAAATGTTAAATTTTATCCTGTACTTTTTGAAACAGAAAATCTTCCTTTTCCTGTAGTAGGTATGACAGATATAATGCCTTATAAAAGTACTATGTATAAAAATTTAAATGATGATATGATAAATAAATGGAAAAATTCTTTTTCCAAAGTGCTTACAAAATCAGTAATAGAATTTAAACCTGATATAATAATAACTCATCATTTGTGGATACTTTCAGCAATGGTAAAAGAAATGTTTCCACTTATAAAGACAATAGCAATATGTCATGGCACAGACTTAAGGCAAATGGATTTAGTTCCTAATTTTAATAATTATGTATCTAAACATTGTAGAAATATAGACAATATACTTGCTCTACATGAAAATCAAAAAAATGAGATAATAAAAAGATATCAAATAGACAAAAATAAAATTACTGTAGTTGGAGTTGGATTTAATCCAAATATTTTTTATACTAATGATACTGAAAAAAACATAGATAAGATAAAACTCATTTATGCTGGAAAATTAAATTTTGCAAAAGGAATCCCTTCCCTTATAAAATCTTATAATAAACTAGATATAGATAAAAATTCTATAGAGCTTATTTTAGCAGGCTCTGGCACAGGCAGCCAATTTAAAGCAATTGAAAAAATGGCTGAAGAAAGCAGATTAAAAATAATACTGAAAGGCTCAATTCCTCAAAATGAATTATCAAAACTCTTTAGAGAAAGTCATATTTTTGTATTTCCATCCTTTTTTGAAGGACTCCCTTTAGTATTAACTGAAGCTCTTGCATCTGGCATGTTAATAGTAACTACAGACTTACCTGGTGTTAAAGATTTCTTTGGAGATTACATTAACAAAAAAGGGCTAATAGAATATGTTAAAATGCCTTCCCTGAAAAGTTTAGATGAACCTTTTGAAGAAGATTTACCTAACTTTGAAAAGGAATTTTCTAAGGCTATAGAAAATCAATTAAAAAAAATTAAAAATGAATACTATAAAAAAGACCTAAAAGTAAAAAAAGTTATAGATACTATGTCTTGGGAAGGTGTTTTTAATAAAATAGAGAATTTATTTAATTCATAGTTTACTTCAATATTGCTCATTGTGTACAACTTATTTTCATGCAATGAGCTTATATTTTTTTTAATTGAATATAAATTTACATAACGAATATAAGTTTAAAGATATAGGTACCTCTTTCATGTCTATATAATCCATGCCATAGTTGCCATCCCAAGGATAGATAGAAATAAATTTTTCATTATATACACTAATCACCATTTTCTCTTTATTAAACGTAAAAAATATTTTATATGCAGGTTTACTTGGTAAATCCTTAGGTTTTGCAATAAAATTATTTTTATTAAGTGATTTAAGCATATTTTTAAATATAAGCTTATTTTCAATGTCTATTTCCTTTTCTTTGCACAAATTTGTATCTAAAGCTATACATTTGTATGAAGTTTCTAATGTTAAATCTTTAGCTAACAAATTGGTATAATAAAAATTATTGGGTTTATTTTTATTATACATAATATTGCTTAAATTATAATTGCATCCTACGAATATAATAGCTATAATAAATGACATACTTAAGTAAAGCCATATTTTTTTCAATATTATCACCTCTAGAATAAAATTATGTTATTAAATTAGTATTTATTACTATCATATTTATTGAAAATAAATTAATATAGGAGGCTTAAAATTTAAATATGAAATATAAAATAATAGCATCAGATATGGATGGAACATTATTAAATGATAATAAAAATATATCAAATTATAATTTGGATATGATAAATAAGGCCACTTCCCTTGGAGTTAAATTTGTAATAGCTTCTGGAAGAGTACCTGCTACTTTAAAATTTTATGAAGAAACTATAGGAAAAAATCAACCTATAATTTGTGCTAATGGTGCTATAGTTCTTGATCACAACAAAAATATAATTTATTCAAACCCTATTTCTAAAAATAACCTAATAAAAATTATAGATATTTTAAGAGATTACAAAGATACATATTATCACTTTTATGATGGTGATGTTTTTTGTAGTGAACAATTTGAATATAGTGCAAGAAAATTTTATGATTTCAATAGAAAAGTAGAAAAAAAATATAGAATGGAAATAAGGCTCTTAAAAGATGCTAAAGATTACATAATAAAAAGCAATTCAAATATAGATAAAATAGTAGTAATGGATGATGATATAAAATATTTAGAATATTTGAGACACAAAATAGATAATTTAGACAAAATTGAAACCACAAAATCTGAATTGAATAATGTAGAAATAATGGGCATAGGAAGCTCTAAAGGTAATGCATTAAGGCTTTTAGCTAAACATTACGAAATACCTGTAGATCAGTGTATAGCTATAGGAAATGATGAAAATGATATAAGTATGATAAATGCTGCTGGTATTGGTATATCTATGGTTAATGGAAAAGATTCATTAAAGCAACACGCAGATTATATAACAAAAAAAGATAATAATGATGGTGGTATTGGTGAAATAATAGAAAAATTCATATTAAATATTTAAAAATAGTACAGTATCCTCTTGTACTATTTTTTAGTCTTAGAAACATTTTGTTTACTAAACTTTGTCGTTATCTTCGCTATGGAAGATATAAAAAAAACTCCTACAGCTATTGTTCCTGCAATATACAAAGTTTGAAGACCTAATGTCAAAGATTCATTTGTGTTTCCCTGTACAGATTGAAACATAGTATTGTACATACCTCCACCAGGAACAAGAGGTATTATTGCACATATAATGAACGTAGTAACTGGTGTTTTTATAACTCTTGCCATAATTTCACAATACGCTGCAGCTAATAGTGAAGCTATAAAAAAAGAAAAAATGTTAGAAATATGAAAATAGGAAGATGATATTAGATAAGTTGACCAACTTAAACCTCCTCCTAAAGAAGCAAAAATTAAATTTTTCCCTTTTATATTAGATAAAACTCCAAAGCATAAAGTAGCTATTAAAGTATATAAAATATTAATCAACATGCCTATATTCCTCCAAAATAATTAAACCACAGTTTAAGAATAACTCCTGTGCCTAATGCTATAGCTATAGCAATTAAAAAAGCTTCAATTGCTCTTGAAATACCTGATATTAAATCCCCTGCTATAGTATCTCTAATAGCATTAGTTATAGCAAGCCCTGGAACTAATAACATAATAGATCCTATTATAACTTTATCAGAGTTTGCAGCAATACCAAAATGTGTAGTAAATAATGCTATTAATGCAGTTAAAGCTCCATTTATAATATTTATAAAAAATTCATTAGTTTCCAGTGAGTTAAGTTTTTCAGTTGTTATCCTAATTAAACATCCTATTATAAAAGCCACTGAAAAATCTCTCATATTTCCACCATAGACTAAAGTAAAAAATGATGCCACCATACCTGAAAATAATATATTTACCTTACTGTTATAAGGTTTCATAGAATCTATATTTTTCAACTTATCTTCTATGAATTCCAATGTATATCCTCTATTTTTTATATTACGAGATATATCATTTACCATAGATATTTTTTCTAAGTTTAAAGTTCTTTTCTTAATTCTTTTCACAATTGATAAAGTCTGTTGATATGGTTGATCAGCTGATGCCATTATAACAGTCAAGGTTACAAATGTATCTACTCCATTTATACCATAAACACTGCATATTCTTACTATTGTTTCCTCAACTCTATAAATTTCCGCTCCATTTTCTAGCATTATCTTACCAGCATAAGTTGCCACATTTAAAATCCTATTAACATCCATAATATATATGCTCCTTGATATAAATAACAAATCAATTTTATCCCCATATTCATAGCGTTATTATATCATATAAAATAAACATAACAAATTAATAATTTTCATAAATATTAACAGAAATTTAATGAAATAATATGTTGCCAAAATGTAAAAATAAACTTATAATTTTTATAATACTTTCTTAAATTTTTTTTAAAGAATGGGGTTATTTATTATCTAATTTTAAATAAATATCATAAAAATTATGACAAATCAATTATTAAGGGGGCAAACAAAATGAATTTTAAAGAATTAGAAAGAACAGACAAAGCGGTTTTCGATGTTATTCAAAAAGAAGAAGATAGACAAGAAAAAGGTATAGAACTTATAGCTTCAGAAAACTTCACTAGCAAATCTGTTATGGAAGCTATGGGATCTTTTTTAACTAATAAATACGCAGAAGGATTACCTGGAAAGAGATATTATGGAGGATGCCATGTTGTAGACATCGTAGAAGATTTAGCAAGAGAAAGAATGAAAAAATTATTTAATGCAGAATATGCTAATGTTCAGCCTCATTCAGGTTCTCAAGCTAATATGGCTGTTTATATGAGTGTATTGGAACCTGGAGATACAGTACTTGGTATGGACTTAACTCATGGCGGACATTTAACTCATGGTAGTAAAGCTAGTTTTTCAGGCAAACTTTATAACTTTATATCTTATGGAGTAAATGAAAAAACTGAAAGAATAGATTATGATGAACTTAGAGATTTGGCACTAAAAAATAAACCTAAAATGATAGTCTCTGGTGCTAGTGCATATCCAAGAGAAATAGACTTTAAGAAAATAAAGGATATATGTGATGAAGTAGGCGCTTATATGATGGTAGATATGGCTCATATAGCAGGTATAATAGCTGCTGGAAAACATATGTCTCCAGTACCATATGCAGATTTTGTAACTACTACAACTCATAAAACTTTAAGAGGACCAAGAGGTGGAGCTATACTTTGCAAAGAAAAATATGCAAAAGCAATAGATAAAACAGTTTTCCCTGGAGTTCAAAGCGGACCTTTAATGCACATAATAGCTGCTAAAGCAGTATGTTTCGGAGAAGCTCTTAAAGATGATTACAAAACATACATAGACCAAGTATTAAAAAATTGTAAAGTTCTTGGTGATGAACTTATAAAATACGGATTTAGATTAGTTACTGGTGGAACAGACAATCATTTAATTTTAATAGATCTAACAAATAAAAATATAAATGGAAAAGATGCTGAAAAATTGTTAGATGATGCTGGAATTACAGTTAATAAAAACACTATACCTTTTGAAAAACTAAGTCCTTTTGTAACTAGTGGGTTAAGACTAGGAACACCTGCTGTGACTACAAGAGGCTTTAAAGAAGAAGAAATGAAGAAAATTGCTTATTTCATAAATTATGTAATAGAAAATAGAGATAAAGATTTAAGTGAAATAAGAAATCAAGTATATGATTTATGTGCTAAATATCCTATTTATAAATAAAACTTAAATTATACTTTTAACTAAAATTCAAAATAGAAACAGTAGAATTAACAAATATTTGGATGATTCTACTGTTTTTTGTTTTTTTTAAAACAAGAAATATTTCCTCAATAATTACATATAATTTACTAACCAAAAAAATAAGGAGGAACTCTATGATTAAAAAAGGTAGTTTAATAGAAATTGAAGAGGTAAGTTATAGTGCAAACTACCCAAATGCTAAAGTTTTTATACGTGGAAACTGCTTAAGTAATTGTAATATAGGAGAAATAGTAAATATAAAGACCATTACTGGTCATATTATGAGTGGTATTGTATCCAAATGCAAATTTCTTTATTATAATGATAAAAAAAATAGAAAACATTTTAAAGAAATACTTTTAATAAATTTAAAAAAGTAATAATTATCTTAATGTTATTTAGTGGACAAGATGCACTTTATAGAGTAAAATCTGTTATAATTATATAGTCAAATAAACTTTAATGTTGCTCAGTAGTACTTATTGTCAACTTCAATATACTGCTGAGTAAAACTTTAATTACATAAATATCCTTATTAACATAACTTATGTTGTATATACTTTATTTAAAAAATTAAGAAATTTTTAATGATTTTTTTCACAAATAATTAATATATTTCATGTATAATTTTAAATATAGTTTTGTTTGACTTAGATGAATGTATTTAGGAGTATACAAACCTCTAAAAAGCTATAGATGAAACTCCTTTTTAATCTTAGAAGGGCGTGATAAAAATATGAAATTATTGAAAAAAAACTTAATTCCTTTAACTTTAATGTTATTAATTCCAATAGAAACTATTATTTATGGAGTTCTTAATAATTCTTTAAGAGGAGTACACTATCTTGTAACCCCTATAGACAATTTTATACCTTTTCTAAAAATATTTGTTATACCTTATTTGTTGTATTATCCATTTATAGGATTTACCTTGATATACTTATGTTTTTATTATAGAAAAGTTTACTACAAAACTATATGCAGCTTACTTTTAGGTATGCTTATATGCTATCTCGTATATTTTATATTTCAAACTGCTACACCAAGGCCCGAATTGCAAGGAAATGACTTTTTTACAAATATTGCAAGATTTATATATGGTAAAGACAACCCTTTTAATTGTTTTCCAAGTATACACGTTTTAACTAGTTATCTTATGATTAAAGGTATCATGAAAAGTGGAGAAAAAAATTTATTAATTAAAGCTTGTATATGGTTAGTAGGTTTATCAATAATACTATCAACTCAATTTATTAAACAACATGTAATTTTAGATTTAATTTCTGGTATAATGCTAGCTAATGTTATTTATAGAATGGTAGATAATTTCAATTTAGAAATATTCCCTCTATGGATAAGAAAATTATATTCTTTAGATACAACCAAATAAAAAATATTCACTAAAACATAATTTAGGAACAATTAAGAATTTAGTTTTTTATAAATTAAATAAAATCTATAAAAAACTAAATTCTTATATTTTATTCTAACCAAAATAAAAAAATCCTCAGAATGAAATTTAGCCTTACTGAGAATTTATGTTATTTTTACAAATTAATATTTATAATAAATTTATTTTTTATATTATAATTATAAATACTATTAACTCTGTAATCATAGGAAGAATAGCACATGTAAAAACAAATTCTACTAGTTTTTTACTTTCTTTTATTATAGAATAATCCAACATTTTAATAGATTCTTTTGAATTTACTCTTTCATTGTTTTTTGATAGATTTTCAAAATTCGAATTCATCATTAATAACACCTCCACATCATAATTTCATACTTAAACCAAAGTAATTAAATTAGATCTGTGTATGAATTACATGCTTATACGGTATTTCTATTTTAATGAAAACTCATAAATGAATTTTAAACAATGACTTCTTATTTAATATCATTATATGCTTTTTGTATACATTTTGATATGAATTATTTGTAATTATAGCCTCAAACCTTACATTATTTACACTCTAAGCATACTTCTTTTTACTCTCTCAACTATTATTTTAAAACTTTATCCCAATCCTTTTCTCTTATTACTCCATCTGCTCCTTGAGCACTCCATATTCCAGCTTTAACTTGCCATTCCTTAACTTTTTGCACTGTATTAGAATCCCATAACTCATCTTTAGGTGCTATTCCAATATACCATTTTACAAATTTAATAAGTATAGGATTGAAAGGCCATCCTGCTCCTATAGTTGGTTTCTTAATTATTGTATTCAATGCATTAACAAGAGTATCATCTATACTATTTCCACCAGGTAGATCAACTATATATCTAAACTGAGTTATAGCTTGTTTAGTTTTATTATCTAGTTTTCCAGTGACACTATTTTCTCCTGATTCAAGGCAGCTAACTCTCTGCAAATCATGCTGAACAGATTTAATAAAATCAGAACTCATATTGCCATCTAAAACTTGTTGTCCTGTGAGTCCATAAACTATTGCATTAGCTATGGCATCTGACCCTAACTGACTATATAAATCTGCATCACTTTTAGTATCCACAAAACATATTTCTATTAATATCGCAACTGGTTTACTGTGCTTTATTACATACAAACCACTGCCATCTTTAACACCTCTATTGATAAAACCTAAAGATATTAGTGAATTTAATACGCTGCTAGCTAAATTATACCCTAAAGAACTCATAGCAAAAACTTCACTACCTTTTCCTCCACCAGAGTTTAAGTGTATTGAAACTAAATAATCTGCACTAACAGAACTATCGCATCTTTGCTGTAGACTATCTGTAACACTTGAAGCAGTTGAAGGTCTTACATTCCATGCTTCATACCCTAATGATTTCAACTTGGATATAACTCTATTTCCTATATCTAAAGCGCAATCCTGTTCAAATAGATAACCAACTTCGCCGCCATCTCCACCTAAGCTCCCATTTACATCTCCATGTCCAGGATCTATTGCAAATTTACTCATAAAAATTCACCTCCTGATTAATGTATATGTTGTAAAATTTAAAATGTTATTATTTAATTCAGCCCTCAAAAAAATTAAGCATAATTATAAAGGGAGGTATATGCCTCCCTTTATAATTATGCTTATTCCAGCAAAACTTCTAATTTATAACTCCAAAATACCGTTACTTTAATTTTGACACCTATCCTTACGATAGGTGGGTGCTTTCACAAATATTTCTTTGAATATGCCAACATCTATTGGACTTATAGCTCAAATACATATTTAAATATTAAGCTCCCGTTCAAATGCTGTAGGTTCAAAATTAAAGCTTACAAATATTCCAGAAAAATCACCTTAGTTAGTTTCCTATATGAAAACCTTTTAATATCTTATTTACTTTTATTATATCAAATAATTATAGAAATGCAACAGTACTTTTGTATAAAAATCAATAAATATTTTATGTAAATTGTAGTAAAGTTAACTTTACATTTATAATATTTATGTGTATAATTAATGTAAAGCTAACTTAACATTAAAATATGTTTTCAATATAATTAAGTTATATTTTCCAACTGATGTAAAGTTAACTTTACACGGAGGTGATAATCTTTGAAAAACAAAATAAAGCAGCTAAGAGAAAACTTTAACCTTACACAACAAGATCTAGCTGAAAAAGTTGATGTATCTAGACAAACAATTATTTCTTTAGAAAATGAAAAGTATAATCCCTCTATTTTACTTGCTTACAAAATAGCTAAAACTTTTAATTTATCCATTGAAAAAATATTTATATTTGAAGAGGAGGAATTTTAAATGGATGTCAATAAAGAAATAAAAAAAAGTATATTTTACTATACTATTATGGCTCTTATCGGTCTTATAGCATTATTTGTAGGATATGTTTTAAATTTTCAAAAGCATGCTATGTCTGGTATAGCAATTGGCTTCACCCCTGTAGGAATAATTGGTATTTTGATTTACACCTTTGGAAAGAATAAACCTAAATTGATCAAAAGTGTAAAAGCAGAAAATGAAGAAAGAAACATTTTTATACGCAACAAAACTGGTTATAGAGCTTTCTGGATAACCTATTGGTACGTTTTTATTGTTACTATGGGAACTGACTTCCTAAATATATCTGCAAGTAATTTATCTATAGCTACCTTAATTTTTATGCCTATAGTATATTTTATTACTATGATTGTGTATCATCATAAGTATTAAATTGTAACAATATAAAATCCTGTACTCAAAATATGAGTACAGGGTTTCTTTTATCCTATATTATAGCCCTTTTTCATAAGCTTCTACCATTTTTTTGACCATGTTTCCACCTATTGACCCAGCCTCTCTTGCAGTTAAATCTCCATTGTATCCATCCTTTAATGTTACACCAACTTCAGCAGCTGATTCCATTTTAAATTTGTTTAATCCTTCTTTAGCTTGTGGTACTAAAACTTTATTATTGTTTGACATAGTATATTCCTCCTCTTTAATAAGATTTGTACTACACTTTATGGTCTTATTTTGTTCTTTTTTAAGGTTATTACTCTATTAAATCAAAGGCAAAATTGAATATATATTTATGAAATTGAATTTTTTTACAAAATAAGCATATTGCGACACAACTTTTTAGGTGGAGTCCGCATTGAATATACGGTGTATAAAAGCCAACCGTTTATTAAGGAGCTCTAATGTCTAAAATTTTAAAAATCTCTACCCGCTCAAATGTCCCGTCCTGGGACTTTCGCGGCTTGAATCGTCCTGATTCAAATTACGAGATTTTTTAAATTTTAGACATAAGAGCTCCTAAATTCTCTCAAAAGCTTTTATACACCGTATATTCAAAGCTCCCTCCACCTAAAAAGTTGTGTAGTAACTATTGTAATTCTAATATAAAAAATTGCTTATAATACATTATAATTATAGCTCTTCAGAAAAAAGCATATCTTTCATAATACTTATAATCTAGTTTATGTATATTTCAACCATTTTAATAATATCCTATGGCGCAGCCTGCAAAAATAATAAGTCTGTTTTAAGACATTTCCACAGAATATAATTAAACTAAATATATTAGTCCAACATCAGGCTCCGCCTTAATTTTAAGCGTTATAAATTATAGTCATAAATATGATTATGGCTTACTAAAATTACTTATAGCAATGTAATTATGTACATCCACTTGAAGTTGCTAGTTTGAATTTTAACTTTTATGCAGTGATATATGATAAGGGTGTCATCACATTAGCTAAATTGTTTTAGTATTATTCTTAGCTCAAAATTTTTGAAAACCTTAGAACTTTAGTCCTGTCTGAGGGAACCGAGTTTGACAAAGTTCTTAGGCTTTCAAAAATTTCGAGCTTTAGAATAATTAAAACATTTAGCCGTGATGACACCCTTATCATATATCACGGAATGAAAGTTAAAATCCAAACTTCCACTGCACCTTTACGTCGCATAATTTTTACTTCGTAACATTTAAATCATCTTCGCCTTCGGTTTTTGCAGAATACTCCAAAATATCCCCTGGTTGGCAATTTAGTTCTTTGCATATAGCTTCCAAAGTGGAAAATCTAACAGCTTTTGCTTTGTTATTTTTTAATATAGATAAATTGGCATTTGTAATACCAACTCTTTCAGCTAACTCTGATAAAGATATTTTTCTTTTAGCCATCATTACATCTAAATTAACTATAATAGGCATATATCTCCTCCTATATCATCAAGTCATTTTCTTGCTTAATTTTTACAGCTTCTTTAAATATCTCAGAAAAAACCAATATTATAATTCCTATAAATATACCCAAAACTGTATCTATTCTTGAAGTAATTCCATTTTCTATATTTAAGAGTATAAAAACTCCAGTTCCATATTTAATAATGTTATTTATAAATATAAATGCTCCAACTATGATAGTTGAAAAACCTACCCTTCTTAATCTCAAAACATTCTTTAGTACAAACACTTCTTTGTCCATAAAAGCTTTAATTATTTCTCTTAGCTCAAAAGTAATAATTATTATACAGATAAGGGTTATAATAAAGGTTATACCAAATAATACATTCATTAAATTATTTTGCATATTACTATTTTTATAAATAGAATATATTGATGCTAAAATTATTAATGGCAAATTTATTATTTCAATAATTAGAAATAAGCTTAATAATGCCTTCAGAAATCTTAAACTTGCATTAAGAAAAGACTTATTATATGATCTAATATTGCTTACTTTATTTGTTGATTGTGCCATATCTTCAAACTTTACCTTTGTTTGCTCAATTAACGTTAAAATATTGTTTCTAAAAATTTTCATCTATATCACACCTTCTTGCAATTTTTTATATAGTTAAATCATGATCTTGCTTTATTTTAATAGACTGATTAAACATTTCAGCTAAAATGATCATAAAAATACTCATAATAATAAATATTAAAAAATCCATATCACAATAAGGTCCATACTGATCAGAATGAAAAGCAAAAAAGTAATGATATCCAAATTTAAGTCTATCCTTTATAAAAATATACAAACCTATTAGAAAAATATTTAAAGCTATATTTCTCATACTTTTCACATTGTTTATTACAAATGGATTTTTTTCAATCAAAGTTTTATTCATTTTTATAATCTCATTAGTAATTATAATACAGTTTATAAATGCTATAAAAAATAAAATAGTCATAATTATATTAGCTTGTGTAAATTTAAAGCTAAAGTCAAAAGTACACCACAATATAGGAAACATGATACAGCCTATAACCTCAACTTAAAATAATACGTTTAAAGCCACATTAATAAACTGAAATTTCTTTTCATCTTCCATATAATTTCTCATCATATTGACCTCCTAATTTTTTATTTTTTATTATATTTAAATTATACCAATGTGTTTATTTAAAATCAATATTGTTTTATTGAAAAACAATAAATATTTATTGTTTATTATTATAATACTGTAAGCTATAAAAAATTTATATGATTGTACTTAAAATAAAAGCTTTCAATTGAATTAACTCTATATTAAATCTACAATTATAAATAAACCCAACTTTAAAATTACATATGAAAAGAGGTAATTTAAATGTCAAAATTATTTACTTATTCTATTAATACAACAAAATCTGATGAATTTATAAATATAACCAACTTGCTAAAAAAATCCATAAAAGAAAGTTCAGTAAACGATGGTATTGCAATAGTTTTTTGTCCTCATACAACAGCTGGTATAACTATAAATGAAAGTTAATTATACAAAATATGCAAAATAGAGTAAATTAAAAATTTTTATAGTAAACTGAAGAATTTTAATGTTATTTAATTCTTAGAAGGAATTTCAGGTTTTGTATTTATTTAAAAATTTATCTATAATATTCTTTAAATAATTATTAAATGTGAAGATGGACATAAGTAATTAAGTGTATTCTACAGAGAGACGATGGTTGGTGAAAATCGTTCAAAAAACTTAATGAAATACATTCCTGAACTGTAAGCTGAATTTTTAGTAGGCTGAGCCGCTAACTCGCGTTAAGAGTAAGAGATGATTAATATTTTATTTATCTGAAAGTAGGGTGGTACCACGACTAAGTTCGTCCCTTGGTTGTGGTAACACCTTTTTTATTTTGTTCATAACCTTACTTTCATTAAATATCATTATTAATCAATTAGGGTGGTACCACGATTTTTCGTCCCTTGGCCAGGGGGCGATTTTTTATTTAAAAATTTAAATTAAACATCACTACTAAATTTAACACTACTACAAAAAGGGGGCTATCATAATGAATATTTCTTTAATCATAGTTGCATTATATATAATAATACTTTTTATAATAAGCTTTTTTGCTAAAAAAAGAGCTGGTAAAGGCAGTGAAAGTTATACTCTGGCAGGCAGAAAATTAACTGTACCTCTTGTAACTTGTTCACTTATAGGTCTTGCTATAGGAGGTTCTTCCACTATAGGAGTTGCTGAACAAGCTTATAGTTTGGGGCTTTCAGCTGGATGGTACAATGTTGCTTGGGGATTTGGAGCTATAGTAATGGGGCTTGCTTTAGCTGGTAAATATAGAGATTTTAATGTTTCAACTGTACCTGAGCTTTTTGGTAGATTTTATGATAAAAAAAGTAGAGTTGCATGTGTTATTTGCCAAATAATTATTCAAATTGTAGTTGTATCTCTTCAATACATCGCTGGTGGTGCAATTTTATCGTCATTATTACCAGGAGTATTTACATTAAAAACTGGTATGATAATAAGTGCTTGCGTATTTATAGGTATAACCTTTATAGGTGGTATGTGGTCTGCTGGATTATGTAATTTGTTTAATGTACCTTTAAAATATATAGGTATTATCCTATGCACAATACTAGCTGTATCTTCTAGAGGAGGATTACACAACTTAAGTCAACAGCTTCCTCATAATGTTCCTTACTTTAATTTTATACAAGGAACAGGTATATGGGTTGTACTTAGCTGGATATTAATAATGACTACTCAAGCCATGTCAATGCAAGGTCCTGTACAATTGACTTTTGCTGCTAAAAATGCAAAAACTGCAAGAAATGGATTTATACTTGGAGGATTACTTATGATTCCTATAGGATTCTTGTGTGCTCTAATAGGAATGTCAGCTAGAACAGCTTTTCCAGGAGTAAGTGCTACTATGGCATTACCTAAAATGATATTGTCTTTAAATCCATTAGTAGCTGGAATAACTCTTGCAGCACTTTGGGCAGCAGATGTATCATCTGCTTGTAGTATGCTTTTAGGGTCTGCTACTCTTATTTCTCATGATGTTTACAAGGAATTTATTAATCCTAAGGTTGATGATAAAAAACTTTTAGTTATAAATAAAATACTTGTTTGTATTTTAGGAGTAATAACCTTTGTATTGGCTTTATCTATAGGCGGCATTTTAAAAACTATATCAATAGGCTTAAGTTTATCTACAGCATTTACTGTTACATTTTTATTTACTATATTTTTACCTAAGCTTTGTAGAAGAAACTCAGCATTTTGCACTATCATAGTTGGAATAGTAACTCTTTTCTTATGGCAGCTTGTACCTGCAGTAAGAATTTTCCCTCATGTTATATTCATGGAATGGTTAGCATGTCTATCTACATTTTTATTAGTAGCAATATTCGATAAAGAAATTTTAAAAAATATTCAAGTACCAATAAATAAATCTGCTTTACCTAAAGTAGAATAATATAAAAAGATATATCAATTAAAAAAATTCAAATCTTAAATAAATAAACATGATTAGCATGTTCAAGTTAGCAATTAAAATTTAATCTTAATTAAAAAATAGAGCTGTGGCATTAAGAATAAATACTACAATATATTTATTGTATGTAAATTTCTTACCACCACAGCTTTACTTCACTTTTATTATTCAGCCATATCGTATATTTAAGTATTGTTCACAAAATTAAATGCTTAATGTATACTTCTGTACTAACATTAGCAAAAGTTAATCAACTTAGTGTATAATGTGAACTATAGTGCTGCTTTAAATATACTTAGCACATCTTTTTCATCTAAGGCCTTAATAACACCAATCTTTCCTCTACTTACAGATTTCTTTGCCATTTCTTCTAATCTATCTTCCCCTATACCAACTTCTTTTAAAGTTGTAGGTAATACTAGAGAAACAAAGTATTCCTTAGTTTTCTCAATAGCTTCATTAGCTATTGACATCTTATCATGATTTTTGTCTATTCCCCAAACATTTACTCCATATTCAACAAAGTTATCTACAGTATTTTCATCTAAAACATACTTCATCCAATGAGGTGTTAAAATTGCAAGTCCTACTCCATGAGTAATATCATATATTGCACTTAATTCATGCTCCATTGGATGAACAGCCCAGTTACGTGTTTTTCCATATGCTAGTAATCCATTTATAGCTAAGCTTGAAGCCCACATTAGGTTAGCTCTTGCTTCATAATTTTCAGGATCTTTAACTGCTTTTACACCATATTCTATACAAGTCTTAAGAATGGCTTCTGATATTCTATTTTGTATAAATGTTTCCCTTGTATTAGTAAAATAAGATTCAAAAGTATGACTCATTATATCAGCTGTTCCAGATGCTGTTTGATTGGCAGGTACTGAAAAAGTATATTCAGGATCTAAAATGGAAAATTTAGGTGCCATATCAGGATGAGATGTTCCTAGTTTTTCATTAGTTTCAGTATTTGAGATTACAGCAAATACATCCATTTCTGAACCTGTTGCAGCTAGAGTTAATATAGATGCAATAGGAAGAACTTTTTTTATCTTTCTTGGATTAACTACAATGTCCCATGGATCACCTTCATAATAATATCCCGCTGCTATAGCTTTAGCACAATCAATTGAGCTACCACCACCTACTGCAAGTACAAAATCTATATTATTATCCTTACATATTTTTATACCTTTTCTTACTGTTGTTATTCTTGGATTTGGTTCTACACCAGAAAGTTCACAAAAATCAATGTTTTCTTCTTTTAAAATATTAACTATCTTATCATATATACCATTTCTTTTTATACTTCCTCCTCCATAAACAATTAAAACTTTAGCTCCATATTGTTTTATATTAGTACCAAGTACTTTTATTCGTCCTTTCCCAAAAAATACTTTTGTAGGAATTGAATAGTTGAAGTTTTGCATGATTTGATACCCCTTTCTATTAATGACTTATCTTTTTGATTTTAATAAATTTTAATTAAATATAGGATATAATTATTAACTTGTTAAATAATTTACCCTCAATTAAAATAATATCATCTTATTTCATTTTTTGCTACATTTTGCTTTATATTTAGTATAAACTTTGATTAGGCAAATAAATCTGCAAATCGTTAAAAATACTTAATTTCTTTACAAAAAATTTCAAACTAAACTGTTGTAACATTAACCAAATTACTTACAAATTGAAGATAAAAATAAAAAGACATTTTAAATGCCTTTTTTACAATACTATTTAGAATACCTATTTGCTATGGATGATGCTGCATATGAATATGGCTTTGTTTTACAATTAAAACCACAAGAATTTATCCATGATGTAATTTCAGCTATAACCTTAGATGAAGGTCCATTATCTCCAGCATCTACATGTATAGATATATCATATTTAAAGTATTTATCTTCAAATAGTTCCACAAATTTCGTGGCAATATTAATACTTATATTTGTTTCATAAAAAATTTTTTGACGTATATTGGTAATTTTGCTTACTCTTTTAGTATCATAAAAAAATATTCCACCATTTCCCACCCTATGAACAGCTACTACTATAACTACTTTAGTTAAATCAAAATTTTGTGAATCAGTACCTATAGATATTTTATATTCTTTTTCTGGTCTTTCACTAACATAGTTCTTAATTAATTCAACCATATTTTTAAAATCAACTTCACCATAAGTTATACTTTTCATTTAAAATCATTCCCCTTATTATAAAGTATAATTATTATATTATATTAATTTTTAGCAATTTAAGTTCATTTAAAAATATTATAATTTTAAACTAGTCAACTATTTTATTAATCAATTTTTCAATTTCATTCTCTGTTGCTATTCCCATTTCAATTGATTTTTTTATATTATGTATAATATATTCTTCTGAAACTTTTGATGCATCAGACAACTTTTTAATCATATTCATAAGTTTATCACTCATATTAACACCTCATTTATTAATATTTTTAATTCTATTATAAATCACTATTTTTATGTAATTATTAATTTGGTGTTAAAATATTGTATTATTTCTTTATAAACTCTGAATTTTCATATATATTTCCTACAATTATTATATTACCATTTAACATTTGAATATATAAATATTCATTTTCCACATAAAATCCATATAAATCAGTGGAATCACTAAGTTCTCCACATTCTCCAATATACTTTGAAAAACTATATTTTCCAAACCTCACTGGAAGCTTTAATGAAATTTTTTCATTATTTATAGCAATTATATCTCCTTCATAAATTTCTCTACCATTCTTATTCTTAAGGCCTGTATATTGCAATATTTCACATTTTTCATTTATATCTTGTTCTTTCATATCGTATATAAAAAAAGGTTTACTAATTGTAAAACCATTCCAAATTTTAAATTTAAATTCTCTCATTTTATATCTCCCTTATTTTTTAAGCTTCTTCATTTAATAATATTATAGCATTTAAATTTTGTTTCTTAAATGAAAATAACCATTAGTTCTTAAACTAATAGCCATTTTCAAACGTTGTATATATAATAAAGGGGGACTTTATTATCTTTTATTTTTCTCCAAGTTTTAATAACTTAGTATAATTATTATTATATATGCTAATTGTTACAATACTGTGTCATAATAGTTAAGCAACTATTTATATTTTAAAAACATTTTATGAATAGGTTGAAATACTACATGTATAATCTATTTTATTATCTTATAATACTTAACTTCCACTTGAATTAACCATTTGTTTAAACGTAAAATTATAGAATAAGCAATATTTAAGTAGCAATTCTATATTACATTAAAAGGATAGTGATATTTATGAAAAATTATTTAAGGCTCGAAATAATCTCTAAAGATAGACTTGGAATGGTTTTAGATATTTTAAAGAAACTTTATGAAAATAACATAAGCATTCATTCACTAGAAGTCTTTCCAAACAAAGTATATATAAAGGTTGAAAATTTACAAGAATTAGCTAAAAAAATAAGTATCATAAAAAAACTACTTAAGATAGACGGTGTCATAAAGGTACAAGAAGTTGAGCTACTTTCTTATGAAAAAAACGAAAGGAAACTTCTTGCCATTATTGATGCTGTTCAAGATGGTATATTAGCCATAAATCACGATGAACAAGTAGAACTTTTTAATAATTATTGTGAAAAAATATTTCACACAAAAAAAGAATGTATAGTTGGAAAAAATGTAAAGCAACTTTTAGGCTATGATGAACCTATTATTAATCTTTTAAAAACTGGTAAGGATTATGATAACATTGAAATATTCACAAAAAATACTAAAGGTAATTTTCACTATATTACTTCAGGACGCTCTGTAAAGGATGACAATGGACAAACTTTAGCTGCAGTTGCATCTCTAAAAGACATTAATGAAGCTATAGAAATGACAAATGTTATTATCTCCAAAGAAGACTTAGCTTTTAAAGATATTATAGGAAATAGTGCTTCCATGATAAATATAAGAAAAATATGCATGGCTGTTGCAAATGGTAATTCTACTATACTTCTTCGTGGTGAAAGCGGCACAGGAAAAGAACTGTTTGCAAAGGCTATACATAAATTAAGTTCAAGATCTAATAAAAACTTTCTTGCTATAAATTGTGCAGCTCTTCCTGATAATCTTATAGAAAGTGAACTTTTTGGATATGAAAAAGGTAGTTTTACTGGAGCTATTGAAAAAGGTAAGGACGGTTTATTCAAAGCAGCACATAATGGTACTTTATTTCTGGATGAAATTGGTGAATTATCACTTTCTCTTCAAGCAAAGCTTTTAAGGGTTTTACAAGAAGGTACCATAAGAAAAATAGGTAGTAGTATAGAACAAAAAATAGATGTAAGAATAATTGCAGCAACTAATAGAAATTTGGAAGATATGATTAGTAAAAATACTTTTAGAGAGGATTTATATTATAGACTTAATGTAATACCTATATATATCCCTTGCCTTAAGGATAGGATTGAAGATATACCTATGTTAGTTAATTTTTTTATAAAAAACTTGAATAAGCAAATGGGTAAAAATATAAAAGGTGCTGAAATGGCCTTTATAGAAAAGCTTGTAAATTCTAATTGGCCTGGTAATATACGAGAATTAAAAAATGTTGTAGAAAGAGCTATGAATCTATGTCACGGAAGTCTTCTCAAAGAAGAAAACTTAATTATGGACTTCGAAAAAAATTCGAATCATAAAATACCATCAGATGACTATGAATTCAATTTTAATTTTAAATTAAAAGATGTAGTTGAAGATGCTGAAAAAAAAGCTCTTATTTCAGCTATAAAAAAATATAAAAGTTGCAGAAAAGCTGCCAAAGCTCTTGGAGTATCTCATACTACTATAATAAATAAATTGAATAAGTACAAAATAGATTTTCATTAAATATTCCATATATTTTTATATAAATTTTTAAAACTGTAAATATTTTTTTACAAGTGTAAATAAAATTTTACACTTTCTAATAAAAAGTGGTTGAAAACATTTACACAATACTGCTAACTCCCTTTCTTTGATATTGGCACAGAATTTGCTTTTATAATTATTGTAAATAAAAACATTTAGGGAGGTTAAAATTCTTATGAAAGATATTAAAAAAATGGGATTTAACACATTAGCAATACATGGTGGTCATGTTGGTGATAAACAATTTGGATCTTTAGCTACTCCAATATATCAAACATCAACTTTTATATTTGATTCAGCTGAACAAGGAGGAAAAAGATTTGCCGGTGAAGAAAACGGTTATATATATTCTAGACTTGGAAATCCAACTTGTTCAGAAGTTGAAGATAAATTAGCTTTATTAGAAGGTGCTGAGGCTGCTGTATCTACTGCATCTGGTATGGGCGCAATTTCTGCTGCACTTTGGACTGCACTTAAAGCTGGTGATCATGTGGTTGCATCAGATACTTTATATGGATGCACTTTCGCTCTTTTAAATCATGGTCTTACAAGATTTGGCGTTGATGTAACATTTGTTGATGCAACAAACATTGAAGACATAAAAAAAGCATTAAAACCAAATACAAAAGTTGTTTATCTTGAAACTCCAGCAAACCCAACATTAAAAATTAATGATATCAAAAAAATATCTACTGTAGCTCATGAAAATAATAAGGATTGCCTTGTATTTGTAGATAATACATTCTGTACTCCTTATATACAAAGACCTTTAGAATTAGGTGCTGACGTAGTTGTTCATTCTGCAACTAAATACTTAAATGGACATGGAGATGTTATCGCTGGATTCGCAGTTGGTAAAAAAGAATTTATAGATCAAGTTAAACTTTTTGGATTAAAAGATATGACTGGTGCAGTACTTAGTCCTTTTAATGCATACCTTATTATAAGAGGCATGAAAACTTTACCTATAAGAATGGAAAGACATTGCGAAAATGCTGTAAAGGTTGCTAAATTCTTAGAAGCACATCCTGCTATTTCAAAAGTATATTATCCTGGTCTTGAAAGTTTCGAATATAATGATCTTGCTAAATCTCAAATGAAACTTCCAGGTGCTATGATTTCCTTTGAATTAAAAGGCGGTGTAGCAGAAGGTGCTCTAGTTATGAATAGTTTAAAGCTAGCAACTCTTGCTGTAAGCTTAGGAGATTCTGAAACTCTTATTGAACATCCTGCTTCCATGACTCACTCACCATATTCAGCAGAAGAAAGACATGCTGCTGGAATAAGCGATGGTCTTGTAAGATTATCCGTTGGTCTAGAAGATGCAGAAGACATAATAAGTGATCTAAAACAAGCTCTTGATTTAATAGTAAAATAAATTTAATGCAGATATCTAAAAACTTAAATTTTATAAAAACTTATAATAGCACTTTAAATAATCATTAAAAATAAGGAATTACTAATAAATATTATATTCATTAGTAATTCCTTATTTTAGAATTAATTAACTGCCTTATCAAGTGATTCTTTATGTAAGTTACTTATCATACTTAATAATTTATGTACTTCTATTGCATATTAGATATTATATCATCCATTTCTTCAAAAGCTTTTTCTATTGCTGCTTCTCTTCCAATTGATGGCATGTCAACCCCTTCAACCATGATTTTATCAAACCTACTTATTCC
The DNA here is from genome assembly GCF_000633595.2 of Clostridium drakei. Lineage (GTDB taxonomy): Bacteria > Bacillota > Clostridia > Clostridiales > Clostridiaceae > Clostridium_AM > Clostridium_AM drakei. The sequence goes on from NZ_JIBU02000023.1 coordinate 431,181, forward strand.
TAAGAACTTAAATGTATCATGAATGTAATTTACTCCATGATTAATTTTACCTGAAAAAATTTTAGGATATACCCCTCCTGAAGATTGTATATACACCATTTTTCTCTCCCTATCATCAAGTAAACCCTTAACCTTATCAGGAGTTACACTAATAACTTTATTGTTAAGTATAATACAATCAATATAGGTCTTTAACTTGGCTGGAAACATCACACTCCACATAGGCGCCGCAATTACATAAACATCTGCACTTAAGAATTGATCACATAATTCATTTATTCTATCTACCGCTAATTTGTCATCTTGTGACAATGCTTCATATTCCTGACCTGAAACCAATTCTGCCCTACACTTAAAATATTTATAATTCATCTCAGGAATATATTCATTATAAATATCAAGCTCCATTAATTGGTACTCTGAATATTGTTCTATAAATCGATCAACAAATTCCCTACCTACGGTCTTACTAGTAGACATTTCTTCTGGTTTTGTACTAGCAGTAATATACAATAACTTTTTCAATCAAATCATCTCCTTGAGTTTATATTTATTTTTCACTCAAGGATTGAATTTATGCATTTTCTATAAAAATTTGAAAGTATTTTATGTAGATTGAGAATATATATCTGAAAATTCAATATTAATTCTTTCTATGTTAGTCTCATATATAGAATTTTCTTCACTGGGTTCTTGTTCTGTAATTATTTCCGGAAGTCTAATAATAAATTCACTTCCTTCTCCTAATTTACTTTTAACTTCAATTGTTCCACCGTGCATTTCTACAAACGACTTAACAAGACATAATCCTATACCCGTTCCTTCACTGTTTCTCCTTAGAGTTTTATCAACTTGTCCAAATCTTTCAAAAATCATTTTCAGCTTATCTTCAGGTATACCAACACCTGTATCCTTTACAGAAATAATAATACTGTTTCCTAGATCATTCATATTTACATATATTTTTCCTCCAGAATTAGTAAATTTGATGGAATTGGATAATAAATTAAGAATGATTCTTTCAATTTTATCTGCATCAAAATTCATTACTTTTTCTTCCACATCAGTATCAAATATAAGATTTATTCCTTTGCTTTCCACATATGATACAACAGATAAAGTAATATCTTCAACAACACTAACTATGTTATACCTCCCAGCATGAAGTTTCAGAAAACCTGAATCCACCCTAGTTATATCTAATAAATTATTAATCAGCTTTAAAAGCCTATAACAATTTTGTTTTACCACCTTAAGATACTTATGCTGTTTTTCTATATTTTCTCCTTCATTTTTATTAATATATAAATTTAATACTTGTACTGCAGAAAATATAACATTTAAAGGAGTTTTCAATTCATGTGATATATTTGAAAAAAATTCCGTTATCATTTTATTGAATTCACGAGTTTCATTTAATAATTTTATATTTTCCTCTACATCTTTTTCAAGCTTTTCTACCTGCTTTTCTGAAGTTATGTCACTTAAAATACTCAATATTGTTTGTTTTCCTTCATATATAAAATATGTAGAAGTATTTTTCACAATAATTATATCTCCATTACTTTTCATTACCTTCTCTTCAAAAACTAATCTAGTTATTTCTTTATCATATATTTGTTTGAATTTATTTTTCACATTATTTTTTTCATCATCCGTAATAAAATCAAAAATAGATTTTTCATTTAAATCCTCTGTTCTTGTAAATCCAACTAATTTTACAGCACTCTCATTTGTAAATATTACTTTATCATCACGATGAACAAAAATTGCATCTCTTGAATTTTCAATAAGTAAATTGTAACAAGCTTCATTATTTAAAAGCATTTTTTCCACATACTTACGATGTTTTTCCTGTTTACTTAATTTACTGTTCAATGTTTTAAGCTGCATATCTTTTTGTTTTAAATTTTCCCTTTCAATTTTAACATAATGTCCTAATGGCCAAGCTGTCAAAATAAAAACTCCAACTAAAATTAAATCATTTTCAAAATATAAATTAACTCCATTAGAAGGTCCATAAACTAAATCCATTATCAATATTATTGCAGATGAAATTAAAGCTATGCTCATTCCATAATTCATACCAGATTGTAGAGTTGATGTTATAATTAAAAATAGAAATAAAAATTTATATTGACTTGTATAACTATTGGATAAGAAAATAGAAAATGAAAATATTATAATAAATACTATGTTCTCTATCATTTGTACTATTTTCAGATACTTAAGCTTAAATATCTTTATAGAAAAAAATGACCAACCCCAATAAATTAAAAACATTAAGCAAATCGAGAAACCTAATTCAACAATGTAAAAACAATTATTATTTTCATTACTAATATTTTTGTTCCCTATAAAAAATTCATTATAAAATACAATTGCACAAAAACATAATGAAACTAATTTTACAATAGACACGATATTATATATTTTTTGTTTTCTATTCCTATCAATACTATTCATAATTTTCACTTCCATACATTTTATTATTACATTCTAAAAATATAAGGATCAAAAAACTTGATCCTTATATTTTTAAATATTATTTTTCCCTAAGACATTTTGGCTCTTTAGGTTGGTAAAAACTTACTGAACATGCTGATGCCGATGTAGAAATTGCAAAAGATTTAAGAACTTTAGCACTTAAATTTACAGCAGCCTTTTTTAAAATTTTTTTCATACGTTCACTTCCTTATAAAATTTTTTAAAATATTATCTATTTTAGTTAATATTTTATTTCCTTCATTTGTGAGTGTAAATGACTGCCAGACAGCACCTACACATATGCACATAATACTATTCAATAAAAATACATCACTATATTTAAAGTAAAAAACTAATATTACAAATATGATCATAGTTAAAATATTAAGTATTAATATAGATTTTCTTTTAAAACGTTCTTTAGTTTCCATCTTAACAATTGGTTTAGCAATACTATCTACAGGAGCAAATTTGTAAACTATACTATATGAGAATATTAAACTTATTACTGATAAAAAAAATATCTCATATACATTAAATTTCCAATATAATCTATGAATAATTAAAGCAAGGCTTACACATACAGTTGTTCCAATAATAGTACATGTACCTGGAGAACTAGCATGAACTCCACCAGAATATTTTCTTAATATATTAATAGTAAAAAATACAATAAATACTTCTATTAACATATTAAAAACAATTCCAAATAATACAATCCATAAAATTGACCACAAAATCTGTAACAAATTAAAAGCTCCATACGCCATAATTTCTTCATGATCCTTGTCCAATTTTAAACTTTTAGCAATCTTACATCCTATTCTATTTGATAAACTCTCAATTAAAAACATTTTTAGAATCCTCTCTTTTATTTTTAAATACAAATAAGTATAGTAACCAAACTAAACATATAAATAATATTAGAGAAGGCATCATATATAAAATTTTCATCATTGGATGATTCATCATCACTTGTATATTTATTTTTAAACAATCATTTAATACAAATAAATTTATCCATTCACAAACTGATAATAATATTATTCCACTTAATATAGAAGATATAGATTCATCAATAGGTATTTTGTTTATTAAAACATTTACTATAATATATATCAATATGCTGATAATAGTATGAACTCCAAAATAAATTGGAAGTTTTCTTACTAAATAAGCAATTATTGCAAAAATTATAGTTGATACGAAATAATATTTTTTATTAATTTTTTTCCCAGAAAACAAATAAGTAAAAAATATTAGCAAAATCGATTCAGGAATAGTTCTTAAGAAAAATTCCAATAAAGTTAATTGTATCATAATATTATTAATCCTTCCTTATATAGAATTTATAATAATTATAACATTATTTGTACATAAAAGGAACAATACGGTCATATTATAATTAAAAAATTACTATTATCTACATTAATTAAAAATAATTTTTAATTAATGTAGATAATAACATATAATTTATTTTGTGACTATAACTTGTAATTATAATAAAATATATAAAAATCTTCTTGGTTAAATAATATAAAATATAATCATTTCTGCACACTTAAATAAGCCACTCTATGCTTTTTACATGATGTTATGTAAAATAATGCTACTATACCACTAAATAATATTAATGAAGGTAAAAAATATAAAACTTTCTTTACTGGATTTAGCGATATTATTTTTATATCAACATTTAGCCAACTTAGTGCAAATAAATTTGTCAGTTCACAAATTGATAATATTGCAAATTCAATCAATGTACAAAATATTGATTGATTAATGTTTATCTTATTTATAAAAACAGATATTATAGGATAAATTATAGTAAGAATAATACTATGAACTCCCAAATGAATTGGAAGAAGTCTTACCAAATAAATAATTATCGCATAAAGAATGCTTGATATAATCAACTTTTTTTTATCAATTATCTTTTTTGTAAATAATAAACTTGCAAGGACAAAAACAAACGCTTCTGGAATACCTCTACAAAAAAATTCAAAAATAGATAATTTTATCATGTTTAAACATTCTCCCTTTAATACAATTTATTGTAATTAAACCATAATATCTACACAAAAGTAATTTTTATCTTTAAGTATATTATTATTATACATAATATTTTTTTAATTTGCAAAAAAAAATTAAATCTCATATAAAAATATATGAGATTTAAATTTTTTAAATTTCTATTTACTTAGATATTCATGAATAGCATTAGCAGCTTTCTTTCCAGCTCCCATAGCAAGTATTACTGTTGCAGCTCCTGTTACAGCATCTCCACCAGCATATACCCCTTCTCTAGAAGTTAAACCAGTTTCCTCTTCTGCTACTATGCACTTTCTCTTATTAATTTCTAATCCTTTAGTAGTTGAAGATATTAATGGATTTGGTGATGTTCCAAGAGACATTATCACAGTATCTATATCCATTACAAACTCTGAACCTGGAATTTCTACAGGTTTTCTTCTGCCTGATGCATCTGGTTCTCCAAGTTCCATTTTTACACATTTCATTCCTTTAACCCAGCCCTTTTCATCTCCTACAATTTCCACTGGATTTGTAAGAAGGTCAAAAATTATACCTTCTTCTTTTGCATGATGTACTTCTTCTACTCTAGCTGGAAGTTCTGATTCTGATCTTCTGTAAACTATGTGTACTTCTGCTCCTAATCTTAAAGCTGTTCTTGCAGCATCCATAGCAACATTTCCTCCACCTACTACAGCAACTTTTTTGCCTGCTTTTATAGGTGTTTCATATTCTTCCTTAAATGCTTTCATTAAGTTATTTCTTGTTAAAAATTCATTTGCTGAAAATACTCCATTGAAATTTTCTCCTGGTATTCCCATAAACTTTGGTAATCCTGCTCCTGAACCTATAAACACAGCATCAAAACCTTCTTCATTTACAAGTTCATCTATAGTTACAGTTCTTCCTATAATTACATTAGTTTCTATCTTAACGCCTAGTTTTTTAACATTTTCTACTTCATGTTTAACTACAGTTTCCTTTGGAAGTCTAAATTCTGGAATTCCATAAACTAAAACTCCACCTGCTTCATGTAAAGCTTCAAATATAGTTACATCATGACCTAGTTTTGCTAAATCTCCTGCACAAGTAAGTCCTGCTGGACCACTTCCTATAACTGCAACCTTTTTACCTGTACTAGGTTGTTTTTCTGATAAATCTATATTGTTTTCTCTTGAAAAATCAGCCACGAATCTTTCAAGCTTTCCTATAGATACTGCTTCTCCCTTTATTCCAAGCACACATTTTCCTTCACATTGGCTTTCTTGAGGACATACTCTTCCACAGACTGCAGGAAGTGCACTAGACTGTGCTATAACTTTAGCTGCTTCTTCAAGTTCTCCTTTTTTAACATGTTCTATAAATCCAGGTATATTTATTGATACTGGACATTGTGACACGCACATAGGCTTTTTACAATTTAAACATCTTTGAGCTTCTTGTACAGCTTCTTCTTTATTATATCCTAAACAAACTTCTTCGAAATTTGCAGCTCTCACTTTTGGTTCTTGTTCTCTTACTGGTACTTTTTTCATTCTATCATTACTCATTAGTTGTTGCCTCCTCTACAGCTGCAAGTATGTCCTTCTTCTTTCTCCTTAGCAATGAGTTTTCTACCTTCTTCACTCTTATAAAGAGTTTGTCTTCTCATAGCTTCGTCAAAATTAACTAAATGTCCATCAAATTCTGGTCCATCTACACAAGTGAACTTTACTTCATCTCCTACACTAACTCTGCAAGCTCCGCACATACCTGTACCATCTACCATTAACATATTTAAACTTACTATAGTTTTAATGCCATATTCAGCTGTAAGCTTAGCCACAAATTTCATCATAATCATTGGTCCTATGGCAACAACTTCATCAAACTTATTTCCTGCATCTATAAGTTCTTTTAAAAGATTTGTTACAAGTCCTTTATAACCTGCTGATCCATCATCTGTACAAATATGTACATCAGCTCCGATGGATTCCATTTCTTTTACATAAAGTAAATGATCTTTTGTCTTTCCTCCAATAATTACATCTACATTTACACCTTTTTCTCTTAACCACTTAACCTGTGGATATACTGGTGCAGCTCCTACTCCACCAGCTACAAACATAATTCTCTTTTTCTTTAAAGCGTCTAAATCTTCATGCACAAATTCTGATGGTTGTCCTAGCGGACCTACAAAGTCTGCTAAATATTCTCCAGCTTTCATATTGTATAATTTGTTAGTTGAAGCTCCTAATGCTTGAATTACTATAGTCACTGTTCCTTTTGCTTCATCATAGTCAGCAATAGTAAGTGGAATTCTTTCTCCCTTTTCATCAATTCTGATTATTATAAATTGTCCTGGTTTAGCTGATTTTGCAACTCTTGGTGCTTCTATTTCCATTAGAAAAATACTTGGTGCTAATTCTTTTCTTTCAACAATTTTATACATTTCCTACCCCCATATTTGAATTTTGCATTAGTAAAATAAAAAAACATCACTCTTTAATAAATTCTATTAAAAAAATCCCAAAAATGCAATAAGATTATTTCATTTTTGAGATTTAATTTATTACATACTATAGATATACTTAATTTTTGCTACACTAGTAATTAAAAATTAACTTTTTCTCCAGTAAATGTGCATTTGAATAACTTTTTCATTTCTTCTTCAGTTATAGGTCTTGGATTCGATCCAGTACATGCATCTAATATTGCATTATGTGCTATAAAATCTAAGTTTGCATTAAGATCTTCTTCTGTTACTCCATATTCCTTTAATGTTAATGGTATATCCATTTTTTTATTCATTTCTTGTATCATAGAAGTTAATGAATCCACTAATTCATCGTCAGTATTTCCTGCTAAACCTAAAGTTTTAGCTATAGTTGCATATCTATCTTTACATGTTTTCTTATTAAAATCTATTACATAAGGAAGGAATATAGCATTTGCACAACCATGAGGAATGTGGAATACAGCTCCTGTCTTGTGTGCCATACTATGAGTAATTCCAAGTAGTGCATTTGAGAATGCCATTCCTGCTAAGCATTGTGCTATATGCATTTCATCTCTTGCTTCTTTATCTCCTTCATAGGATTTTATTAAATTATCTTTTACCATAACTATTGATTGCATTGCAAGAGGATCTGAGAAATATGATCTTAATCCTGCTACATAGGCTTCTATTGCATGAGTTAAAGCATCCATACCTGTATGAGCTGTTAATTTTGCAGGCATTGTTTGAGCAAGAGCTGGATCTATAATAGCTACATCAGGTGTTAAGTTAAAATCAGCCAAAGGATATTTTATCTTAGCTTTATAATCAGTTATGACTGAAAAAGCAGTAACTTCTGTAGCTGTTCCACTTGTAGATGGTATAGCAACAAATTTAGCTTTTTGTCTTAAATCTGGTATTCCAAAAGGAACAACAGCTTGCTCAAAAGTAAATTCTGGATATTCATAAAATATCCACATAGCTTTAGCTGCATCTATTGGTGATCCTCCACCTATGGAAACTATCCAATCAGGCTCAAATTCCCTCATAGTTTCTGCACCCTTCATAACTGTTTCAACTGATGGATCTGGTTCAACACCTTCTATTAATTTTATTTCCATTCCTGCTTCTTTTAGATATTCTTCAACTTTTTGAAGGAAGCCAAATTTTTTCATTGATCCTCCTCCAACAACAATTACAGCTTTTTTACCTTTTAAAGTTTTTAAAGTTTCTAAAGTATTTTCTCCAAAATAGATATCTCTTGGTAGTGTAAATCTTGACATATTTATTCCTCCTAAACTATAGTTATTAAAATTTTAATATTATTAAGTTTATTTTCACTAATATTATTAGCAAAACTCATGCCAATTATAAAAACATCATTTTATAATGTTTTAACAAAGTAAAATCTCAAAATTGAGATTTTTATTGTCTCAATTTTGAGATTTAGGTTATATTTTTCACAATTTGAGAGGAATATCTTTACAAATCATTTTATAGAATACTTTTTAACTTTTCTATATATAGTAGCTCTACTTATATTAAGTATACGTGCTGCTTTTATCAAATCGCCATTTGACTGATTTATAGCATTTCTTATATTTTCTGCTTCCATTTCCTCCATATACATAATTCCTTTTTGATTTTGTGTAATTGTAGTTTCTGTTTTAACAATATAGTCATATAAAAACTCTTCATTTATGTTATCTAATTCACATAAATAATAAGAACGTTCAACAACATTTCTAAGTTCTCTAACATTTCCTGGCCAACTATACTTTTTTATACAATTCAAATATCCCTCACTTAAAGTTTTAGCATTATTAGAATTCTTTAAATTCAATCTATAAACAAAATATTTTGCTAAAGTTTCTATATCTTCTACTCTTTCATTCAAAGCTATAGTTTTAATATTCATCACGTTTAATCTATAATACAAATCTTCTCTAAAATTCTTATTTTTTATTTCCTGCTGCAAATTTCTATTAGTAGCTGCTATGACCCTTACATTTAATATTTTTTCATAGGTTCCACCTAATCTGGTAATTTTATTGTTATCAAGTACCCTTAAAAGCTTAGATTGCATATCTAAAGGCAGTTCTCCAATTTCATCCAAAAATATAGTTCCTTCATTAGCTAATTCAAATTTTCCTGGATGCCCCTCTTTAGTTGCCCCTGTAAATGCACCTTTTTCATATCCGAAAAGTTCACTTTCCATAAGTTCTTTTGGTAAAGAAGCACAATTAACAGCTACAAAAGGTCCACCACTCCTATCACTATAATTGTGCATTGATTGTGCAAAAAGTTCTTTTCCAGTCCCACTTGGTCCCTCTACTAGTACGTTACAACTGGTTAAAGCAGCTCTTTTAGCAAATTCTATAGTTTTTTTCATATCTTCACTTTTAGTTATTATATCTTCAAATTTGTAAGATGCACTAAATCCAGCTATAGTGCTTGCCACCTTATGCATATACCCTTCACTATTAAAAGTTATTACAGTACCTTTCACTTTTTCATTTATAATAACAGGAAATGCATTGATACTGCATTTTATTCTTCTACTTTTCACATAAAAATTGTAATCTAAATTATGATAATTTCTATCCACATTTAATGCATTTTTTATAAAATCTATATTTTTTAGTAAGGTATTTATACTAGTTTTAAGTATTTCCTCCGTAGAAATACCTAATATTTTTGAAGCCATCTTATTTGTACTTTTTATCTTTAAATTTTCATCTAAAAGTAACATACCTTCAGACATTGAATCAAAGATTACGTTTAAAACTCTATTTGATTTTATTAGTGTAAGCTGATTTTCTATAGAGTAGGCTCCAGATACTACAATAGCTGTAGTATGTGAATGGGCTTTTGAATAGTTTCCAGACATATTTATACTGCCTATTATATATCCATCTTCATTATGTATAGGAGCTGCAGAACATGTATAAAAATGATTTTTTTCATAGTAATGCTCTGCACCTATTACTTGCACAGGTTTATCAAGATAAAGTGCTGTTCCTATAGCATTTGTTCCTATAGATTCTTCTGCCCAAGAAGTTCCAACTACAAAATTTGAATTTTCAATTTTAATAAGTTCTTCATCACCTATCAAATCGATAATATATCCGTCTCTATCTGTTAATATTATTACAAACCCAGAACCTTCAACTATATTATATAAATTCTCCATTATAGGCCTTGAAACAGTTATAAGTTCTTTATTTTTTTCTAATTTTAAATTCAGTTCACTCTTTGAGGCTTTTATAATATTTCCATTTATGTAATCTATTCCGCTTTTTTTACATCTTATCCAAGACTCTTTCACTATAGGATTTAGTTTTTCATTACATTTTTCATTTTTAGTAAATTCACTCCAATAATCTTTTCCATATTCTACATCATTTTTCATCAAATCACCTCAAAACCATAATGTTTTTTGTTTTGAACTCATTTTCTATAATTTTTTTAATTTATATGATACTTACAATTATGATATCAATAAATTTTCTAAATATCAATGTAATAAAAATGCATGAAAAGTCAAAATACTCTTCATGCATTCTAAAAATTTTTAAGTGTTAATTATAAGTTTTTAAAACCTTCTCCAAAATTTCTACAGCCTTATCTATATCCTGATTTTCTATATTAAGTGGTGGAAGTAATCTTATAACATCTTTCCCTGCTGTAACAGCTAATAAATTATTTTCAAAGCATCTTTTACTAAATTCTTTTACATCAACATTTAACTTTATTCCAATTAAAAGGCCTATTCCTCTTATTTCCTCTATTATAGAATACTTTTCTTTAAGAATTCCTAATTTAGATCTTATATAACTGCTTTTTTCATCTACTTTGCTTATTACTCCTCCATCTACTAGTTCTTTTAAAACAGCCAAACTAACTGCCGCTGCTAGAGGATTTCCGCCAAATGTACTACCATGATCTCCCCTTTCAAGCACAGATGCTTTTTTATTAACCATTGCAGCTCCTATAGGAAATCCACCTCCAAGAGCTTTAGCCATACACACAACATCTGGAACAACTCCAAATTTTTCATATGCAAATAAAGTTCCAAGTCTTCCTATTCCACATTGTACTTCATCAAACACAAGTAATGCATTATTCTCTTCACATAGCTTCTTTACAGCTTTAAGATAATCAATTGATGCTACGTTTATTCCACCTTCACCTTGAATTGGTTCAATTATAACACCACAAACATTCTCATCAATTTTATCTTCTAAATCTTTTATATCGTTAAATTTTACACTTTTTGTTCCACCAATTAAAGGTTTAAAATCCTTTTGATATTTTTCTTGTCCTGTTACGGATAGTGCACCCATAGTTCTTCCATGAAAAGAATCTTTCATATATATGATTACATTTTTATTTTCTCCACCATGAACTTTACCATATTTTCTAGCAACCTTTACTCCTACTTCCATAGCTTCGGTACCACTGTTGCAAAAGAAAACTGAATCATGCTTACTTAAAGAGCATAATTTTTCTGCAAGTTCTATTCCTTTACTATTCCAATAATAATTAGATATATGCATTACTTTTCTACTTTGCTCTTCAATTGCTTTTATTATGCTTGGATGACTATGTCCAAGACAATTTACAGCTACTCCTGAAACAAAATCTATATATTCTATTCCATTATTATCATATAACTTGCATCCAATTCCTTTTTCAAAACTCACACCAAATCTACCATAGGTATTCATTATATTACTTTCTGACATTGATTTATTCCTCCCTTTAATGTAATTTTAGTTCCTTTTCCTGATATTATATCCAAAATCAATCCATGATTTTTTCTACCATCTACAAGATGAATACTTTTTGTACCTTTTTCAATTGCCTCTACACAACATTCCATTTTAGGAATCATACCTCCATTTATAGCACCTTCATCTATATATCTCTTTATTTCTTCAGTTGATATATCACTTAAAAGAGAATTTTTATCATTTATATCTGTATAAACACCTTCCACATCTGTAAGTATAACAAATTTTTCTGCTTTTAACGCTGAACTTATAGCTGAAGCTGCATAATCTGCATTTATATTATATTTATTTCCATAAGAATCACATCCAATAGGTGCTATAACAGGCACTCTTCCTTTTTCAATTATATTACTTAAAAAATTTTTATTTATATTTACAACTTCTCCTACAAAACCTATATCTATTTTTTTACCATTATTATATAAATATTTCTTTTTTGCCTTTATTAAATTACTATCTCTTCCACTTAATCCTATAGCACTAATTCCATATTTACTCAAACTAGCTGATATATCTTTATTTACATGTCCAGACAATACCATTTCCACTACATCCATAACTTTTTCATCAGTAACCCTAAGGCCATTTATGAACTTAGTTTCCATTCCTATCACATTGATCCATTTTGATATTTCAGGACCCCCACCATGCACAATAACTATATTTATTCCTAAACGTTTCATATAAACTATATCTTCCATAAATGCTTTTACCGCACTTTCATTTTTCATAATACTTCCACCATATTTTATTACAAAAGTTTTACCTATAAACTTTTTCATATATGGTAAAGGATCTATATCCAATGAAACAACTTCTTCTACATTTATCATGAACTCCACCAACCTTTGAATTTTATACGAATAATTATACTATGATTTTTATTAATATTCAATGTTTTATTTTATTTTTATTGAATAATTATTTCATTTTGTGTATAATTATTTTATTCTAATTTATTACATTAAGGAGTGATTAAAATGATAAAAGTTGGTATTGTAGGAGCTACAGGCTATGCAGGTCAACAACTCGTATGGTTATTACAAAAACATTCTTCTACTGAAATAGTCTTTTTATGTTCTCATAGTTATGAGAATACACTATATAATGATGTTTATAAAAACTTAAACGGTTTTATAGATAATGTATGCATAAATATTCAAGAGGCTGAATATAAATTAGATTGTATAAATATACTATTTTTGGCACTTCCTCATGGTAAATCCTTTGATATAACTAAAAAAGCTTTATCAAAAGGAGTAAAGGTAATTGATTTAGGTGCAGATTTCAGAATTAATTCAAAGAATATTTATGAACAATGGTATAAAGTTGAACATACATGTCCTGAACTTTTAGAAGAATCTATTTATGGACTTACAGAACTAAATAGAAATGACATAAAAAAAGCTTCTCTAATCGCAAATCCAGGATGCTATCCAACAGCCAGCATATTAGCTTTAGCACCTCTCTTAAAGTCAAATATAATAGATGAACAATCTATCATCATAGATGCTAAATCAGGAACTTCTGGTGCTGGAAGAAGTGCTTCCATAGGAAACCTTTTTACAGAGTGTAATGATTCCATTAAAGCTTATTCAGTAGCTGAACATAGACATACACCTGAAATAGAACAGGAACTTGGAAATATATGTGGGAATAAAATAACTTTGACATTTACCCCTCATTTAGTACCTATGAATAGAGGAATTCTTTCAGTATGCTACAGTAAATTATCTTGTAAAAAATCTCAAGAAGAACTATATGAAATATACAGAAATTTTTATAAAGATGAGTTCTTTGTTAAAATTACAGATACCATGCCAGAAACTAGATGGGTTAAAGGCTCTAACTTATGTCATATAGGTATAAGATTAGATAAGCGAACTGGAAGAGTTATTGTAGCTTCCTGCATAGATAATCTTATGAAAGGTGCTGCAGGTCAAGCAGTTCAAAATATGAATTTAATGTTTAATTTAGATGAAAAAACAGGGCTTGATTTTCCTGCAATGATGCCATAAAATTTAACCTACAAATAAATAAGCATATTGCATTGCAATATGCTTATTATTAGTATCTATTCATAAATTATCTTTTTGTTCTCATCACAAACAATTTTAACATTTTTTCCATCTATATTAGTATTTAGTACTACTTTGTGTTTCCACAGATCCACAATATACTTAACTGTTTCTATTGCATACTTAAGTTGAAGTTCTCTTCCATCAAAAACATGTTCTAATGTTAATGTCTTATCTAGTTTTGACATATTTATAACTCTTATATAAGGAATTGAACCCATTCCACAAGAATTACTTAAAGCATCTCTTATTTTTTTCCATCCATCTTCATCTGATATCTCATCAATAATGTATTTCTTATCCTTATTAACATATTGAAATAGATTTAACTTTATGCAAAGTTCTTTTGTTAAATATCTTCTAATAAAGGATTCATCTCTTTCAACAAATCTCACTTCAAATATTTTTTGAATTCCATATTTTTCTATTAAATCACTGTAAATTTGAAATCCTAAAAAATAAGGATTTATGCTTCCTTGAAGAGGAACTACTACATCATTATGCCTTTTTACAAATTCCATATATAGATTTTGAGGAAGATCAAGCTTCTTCAAAATATTATAATGCCAAAAACTAGCCCATCCTTCATTCATAATTTTTGTTTCCATTTGAGGTATAAAATATTTAGTTTCATCTCTTACTATTTCTATAATATTTCTCTGCCACTCTACAAGGTCTCCATATTTTGATATAAAGCCTAATATATCTTCTGTAGGTTCCTGAGGTATTTTTTCTATATTAGGAGGTTCTGGTTTCTCTCTAGGTACTATAATACTATTATTGTTTTCCATATTCTTATAATCTTCTATTTTTCTTTTTCTTATTTCTTCATCATCTAAATATCTTATACCTGAAGCTCTATTAGTTTGAAATTTTAAAGCATGAGCTGCATTTAGCATCTCTTCAACTTCCACATATCCTATACTTGGATCATTTATATAAGATCTAATTATATCTGCATGATTTTTAAACATCTCTACTGTATAATCCGCACTAGTAGATTCTTTAAATAATCTATTGTTTTTAAAAAAATCATTATGTCCATATACATGAGCTATTGTCAGTATTTGAAGCAATAGTGTATTATCCTTCATTAAATATGCAATACATGGGTTCGAATTTATTACCATTTCATATGGAAGTCCTGTAAGATTATAATTATATAAAGTTCTTAACCTTTCATAAGCTTTTCCAAAACTCCAATGAGGATACATAGATGGCATACCTACATACACCTCATATGCAAGCATATCATTGTAGTTTATGATTTCAAATTCTTGAGGATAATAATTAAGGCCTACTTCTCTAACCTTTCCTTCTATTATCTCATCCCACTTTTCTAATTCTGCAACAGTATATTCCAAAATTTCACCTCCTTATTCATAGTCATTTTTTATATCTACACTAAGCATTTCCTTAAGTGCATCCCACATATCTTCCTTCTTTTTCATAGCCACAGATACAAAATTATCTCTATTAATCTCTGCAGCATATCTCTTTTTAATGGCACTAGTATATCCATAGGCCATAATTTCTGCATATCCAAATAAATTACATACATCACATAATTCATTTACAGCCTTTACAGCTCTATCATTATCTTCACTCCAATTATCTCCATCACTTACATGGAATGAATATATATTCCAAAGCTCAGGATTATATTTCTCCAATATAATTTCTAATGCTTTATTGTAACCACTAGATATATACGTACCTCCCGATTCTACCTTATGGAAAAACTCTTCTTCAGTAACTACTTTAGCAGATGTAGAATGTGCTATAAAAACTACTTCTACACTTGAATATTTCATTTTAACAAACTGATATAGCATAAAGAAGAAAGATCTTGCTAAATACTTTTTGTTTTGATCCATGGAAGCAGATGTATCCATAATGCACATAACTACTGCATTATATTCTTTCTTCTTAGTAGGTTTTACTTTATAATATCTCAAATCATCCTCTTTGAATGGGAATCTTCCTATAGTTTCATCATTTTCTAGGGTGAATTCAGCTGCTTTCTTTATGTCATTACTCTTACGTCTTTCTTCTAAAGCTCTTTTCATACCTTGTTTTCTTTTAAGCTTTTCAATGACAGTTCTTTTCTTTGCAAGCCTTGGAGGAATACCACTCTTTTGGTATCCACATCTTTTTCTTGAACCTTCTGATAATATTTCAGAAAACCTTTTTTTATTTAAATTAGGCAAATTTAAATCCTGAAAAACATACTCCATTATTTCTTCAATAGTTATCTCAGTTTCATATATATCTTCACCCTCTGTATTTCCAGCACCCTTGTTTCCAGTACCATTTCCTTCTCCTTCTTTACCTATAACATCTCCTCTTTTTTCAGTACCATCTCCACTACCAACACCAGGTACATTTTTTCCGTATATAAATTGATACTCTTTAAGTCCTTTAATAGGTATTTTTATCTTTTTATTCTTTGTTTGACCAATAATACTTTCTTCTGATAATATATCAACCAAATTTTTCTTAATAGAATCTTCTACTAACTCCCTATGCCTTCTTTTATCTTCAGCAACCCTATCATGTCCTATAGGATTAAACTCTCTAAATATGCCCATATTATCAATCCTTCCATAGATTATTAGCGGCATATTTAAGTATTACATTACAGCAGTGATCACAATATCCATTTTTCTTCATTTCTTCTACCATTGAATTATATTTTTTATCTTGATCCTTATCCCTAACCTTTGATTTAGTAATAATACGAGACATCTCTCTTACAGAAGAAGTTATTTTCTTTTCTATAGCTTCTTTTAAAGGTTCATATGAAGTATAATCTATCTTTTCTCCTTTTCTTACCATATAGAACATATATGAAGTCACATCAGATCTAAAACCTTTAGCTGAACCCTCTGATATTCCTATTTGCTCTTCAATAGATCTCATAAATTTTTCATCAGCCTCTAATTGCTCTCCTGTAGATTTGTCTTTTATTTTAGTTCTATTTACATAAGCTTCTGCATGATCCAAGTAATTATTAAACAAACTTTCCGCCTGTTCCCTAAAGCTTTGAATAAATGCCTTAGTTATTTCTTTTTCAAGAATCTTATTGTATTCTTTTCTCATAGTATCCTGGACAAATGCTAAGTACTTTCTTCTTAAATCATCAGCTACATCTAAATCTTTTACTGACTTTATTATATTCTCCATGACGCTTAGAGGATTTATACAATCATATTCCGAATCAGAAAGCGCATTATCTATAGCTTTAATTATAAATCTTGTAGATATTCCATCCATGCCTTCCCTAAGTCCTGCTTCTTCTCTAAGCTCAGTAATATCTATTTTCTTAGTAGTACCTTTTTCAACTATTTCCTCACCATTATATATTTTTAATTTTGTAAGAGTATCCACTTTATTAGATGGTATAAGCCTTGTAAGTATTGCAAACATAGCTGCCATTTCAATAGTATGAGGTGCTATGTGTGCTTTAAAATTACTCTTCTTTAATATCTTTTCATATATTTTAGTTTCTTCATTTAACTCCAAACAATATGGAACTTCAACTTTTACAATTCTATCTAATATAGCTTCATTAGTATGATCTGATTTAAATTTATTCCATTCTGCTTCATTAGAATGCGCAATAATTACTCCATCAAAATATATCATAGATCCTTTCCCTGGAGATGGTATTGATTTTTCCTGGGTAGCTGTTATTATAGTATGCAAATACTCTACATCATTTTTAAACACCTCTATAAATTCAACCATTCCTCTATTTCCTATATCAAAAGCCCCATTTAATGAAAATATACGAGGATCATCTTCTGGATATAAATCCATTTTAGATATATCTACAGATCCTATTAATACGGATGTATCTTGATTATTAGGATCTACAGGAGGTACTACACCAACCCCTTTTCTAGATCTTATAGAAAATCCAGTTTTAATTACTGGGAATTTTTCATATTCACCATTATATTCTTCTTTCAACCTATATCTGCATACCGGACATAAGTCTCCTTCTATTTTCATACCTAGCATTTCTTCAAAATTTTTTCTTAAATGTTTAGGAATAAGATGAAGAGGTTCTTCACGCATAGGACAACCTTTCAAAGCATATATAGGTTCACTTTGCTCTATTGCCTTTTTAAACAAATCAACTATAGAGGATTTTCCTGATCCTACAGGACCAACTAAATATAGTACTTGCCTTGATTCTTCACCTTCCATAGCTGCTGAATAAAAATAACTTGCTATTTTCATCAATGTTTTTTCTATGCCAAAAAATTCATTTTTAAAAAATCCATAACTTTTAATAGTTTCATTTCCATATATTTTTCTTATTCTTAAGTTTTCTTCTGGCTTCAAAACCTCTACCCCAAGCCTGTTTATGATATTGTATATTCTTTTATGCGAAAGTTTAGCTGCGTCTGGATTTTCCTTTAAAATTTCAAGGTAATCAAGAAAAGTACCTTGAAAGCTTTCCTTTTTTCTTTTTTCTCTATCATTCTCTATTAATTCTTTAAAATTCATTCTATAACCTCCATAAAAAGTAATATCAAATACAAATTATATATTTCTTAGGAAATATCTTTGTAGTATTTATATTAGTTTCTTGTAGATTTTAGAACAAAGCACTTTTACTTTTACCTTACATATTAAAACTATCCAATTATAAAAAAAAGAACTAGTATAATCTAAAATACTAGTTCAAACGTATTATATTAAACATTATATGAGTAAAAAAAGTTTACTCATATATTATTGACTTATATTAAAACAAATATACATTTTTTACACTTCTACTACTCTTCCTACTCCTTCTTCTAATGCTTTTTTATATATTTTATATGCTGTAACTACATCTTGAACTGATATTCCTACTGTTTTAAATAAAGTTATTTCTTCATCATTTTCTCTACCTTCCATTTTTCCGAATATAACTTCTCCTAGCTCTCCATTTATTCTATTTTCATCTATTACCCCTTTTTCCATAGGCTTTATAAAATCTCCTGCTTCAGCTAAAACTGCTTCTTTTGAATCTACAAAAACCTTATCTGCTCCTTTTATTATGTATTCATCTAATTCTTGCATATCTTTTGTATAAGAACCTACGCCATTTATATGTGCACCTTTTTTAACTAAATTACCTGGAAATACCGGCTTTGTTGATGTAGTAACTACAGTAATTATATCTGCATCCTTAATTGCTTCTTCTGGACTTTCAGCACTTACTATACAAGCTCCATAGTTTTTTAATTCTAGATTAGCTTTTTTCACAAACTCTGCAAGCTTATGTGCATCTCTAGAATAAACCTTAACTTTTTCAATTTTCCTAACTGCAAGTATGGCTTCTAATTGGCAAATAGCCTGCCCTCCAGCCCCAAATAATGCAGCTACCTTAGCATCCTTTATAGCTAATACATCAGATGCTGCTCCTGCTGCTGCTCCTGTTCTAAGTTGAGTTAAGTATGTTCCATCCATTATACAACACACTTCTCCTGTAGTACCATCTAAAAGCAACATTTGTGCAGGAACAGAAGGTTTTCCTTTTTCAATATTTTTAGGAAAAACCGAAACTATTTTTATTCCAATACTATCTAAATCTTCCACATATCCTGGCATAAATAAACTCTGACCTTCATGCTTTTTCACATCAATATTTACTCTAAGAGGAACTACACTCTTTCCTCGAGAATAAATTGAGAAAGCTTCCTTGACAGCGTTTACAGCATCCTTCATTGCAAATACCTTTTTAATATCATTTTCAGATAAAATAAGCATAATTCTTACCTCCACAAAAATTTATTATTCATTTCAGATATATTATAACAAATAAAAATAAAGTTTCATAATTCAAAAAAAAATAAACACCCAGAATCATAATTCCAGGTGTTTATTTTCACAAAATATATTATTAAATATCAATTCTTAGCTATTTATTATCGACTATTTAAAGTATTGTACTCCTGATTCAAATAATTTTTGATCCTTGCTTCCTTGTATATTTTTAAATACATTGTCACCTTTTCTTTCTGAGTGTCCCATTTTACCAAGCACTCTTCCATCAGGACTTGTTATACCTTCTATAGCATATACTGAACCATTTTGATTAAATCTTATATCATAAGTAGCATTTCCTTCATAATCTACATATTGAGTTGCTACTTGACCATTTTCTATAAGTCTCTTTAGGGTTATTTCATCAGCAACAAATCTTCCTTCACCATGAGAAACTGCAATTGAATGTACATCTCCTACATTAACATTACTAAACCATGGTGATAAATTTGATGTTATTTTAGTATTTACTATATGTGATACGTGGCGTCCTATTTTGTTATAAGTAAGTGTTGGACAGCTTTCATCTATATCTCTTATTTCACCAAAAGGTACTAAGCCTAATTTTATCAAAGCTTGGAATCCATTGCATATACCTAACATCAATCCATCTCTATTATTTAAAAGTTCCATAACAGCTTCCTTTATTTTAGGATTTCTAAATACTGTTGCTATAAATTTACCAGAACCATCTGGTTCATCACCTGCACTAAATCCACCTGGAAGCATTACTATTTGAGAAGCTTTTATTGATTTTTCCATATAATCTATAGATTTTTCTATATCTTTTGCACTTAAATTTTTAAGTACCATAACTTCTACATCAGCACCAGCTTTTTTAAATGCTCTAGCTGAATCATATTCACAGTTTGTTCCTGGGAATACTGGTATAAATACCTTTGGTTTTACCACCTTTATTGATGGTGTTTTTATATCTTTAGTTTTGAATTCTATATTCTTTATATCAACATTTATTTCTTTTGTCTTTGTTGGGAATATATTTTCCAAAGAACCTTCCCAAGCTTTATAAAGCTCTTGTATATCTAGTTTTAAATCAGCTGCATATATTGAAGCTTCTTCTATTGTTTCTCCAATTACCTTATATTCAATTCCTTCTAACTCTTTATTTAAATCTAAGTCTTTAGAAACTTCTATTACTATAGAACCATACATTGGTGCAAATAATTCTTTTTCTGTAACATTACTTAATTTAACACCTATCCTATTTCCAAAACTCATCTTACTTACAACTTCACATATACCACCATTTCTAACGGTCATAGCTGAAAGTACTTCTTGTTTTTCTGTCATAGAAGTTACAGCTTTTAAATTTTTCTTTAATACATCAAAGTTAGGAAGATCATATTCATCTCTAGTCATAGGAATTATAACAATATTGCTTCCTGACTTTTTAAATTCTGATGAAATTACTTTATCCGTATTTACTACATTAACTGCAAATGATACAAGTGTTGGTGGTACATCCATATCCTTAAAGCTTCCTGACATACTGTCTTTTCCACCTATAGCTGCAATGCCTAATTGTCTTTGTGCATATAAAGCACCCATTAATGCTGCAAATGGCTTACCCCATCTTGAAGCATCTTTTCCTAGTCTTTCAAAGTATTCCTGGAAAGTAAGTCTTATCTTAGATGCATCTCCACCACAAGCAACTATCTTTGCTGTAGATTCTACTACTGCATATACTGCACCGTGGAATGGACTCCATGTAGAAATTTCAGGATTATATCCAAAGGTCATAATTGTTCCTGTTTTAGTTTCTTTATTTAATACTGGAAGTTTTGCTGCCATACCTTCTGCTGGAGTATCTTGATATTTTCCTCCAAAAGGCATAAGCACTGTACCAGCACCAATAGTACTATCAAATCTTTCTATTAAACCTTTTTGGCTACACACATTTAAGTCTTTTAATGTATTAATCCAATGATCTCTTAAATCAGTTACATCTCTATCTATATTAAAGTAATTCTCATCTTCTTTAGGCGCTTTCACAGAAACTTCTATCTTCTGTCTTACACCATTAGTATCTAAAAATTCTCTGCTCATATCTACTATAGGTGTTCCCTTCCAGTACATCTTCAATCTTTTATCTGAAGTTACATCTGCCACTTTTACAGCTTCTAAATTCTCATCTTCTGCATATTTTATAAATTTATCTGCATCTTCCTTTGAAACTACCACTGCCATACGTTCTTGAGATTCTGATATAGAAAGTTCTGTTCCATCAAGTCCTTCATATTTTTTAGGTACCAAATCTAAGTTTATATTCAATCCATCTGTAAGCTCTCCTATAGCAACAGATACTCCACCTGCACCAAAGTCATTACATCTTTTTATCATAGTGCTTACTTCTTCTTTTCTAAACAATCTTTGAATTTTTCTTTCAGTTGGAGCATTACCTTTTTGAACTTCAGAACCACAAGTTAAAATAGAGCTTTCTGTATGCTTTTTAGAAGAACCTGTAGCACCACCACAGCCATCTCTTCCTGTTCTTCCACCAACTAAAATAACTACGTCAGAAGGTATTGGAGCTTCTCTCCTAACATTTTTCATTGGAGCTGCACCAATAACTGCTCCTATTTCCATTCTCTTTGCTACATATCCCTCATTATATATTTCAGCTACCTGACCTGTAGCAAGTCCTATTTGATTTCCATAAGAACTATATCCATGAGCTGCTGATCTTGTTATTTTCTTTTGAGGAAGCTTTCCAGCTAAAGTATCTTTTATTGCAGTTCTTGGATCTGCACTTCCTGTAACTCTCATAGCTTGATATACATATGATCTACCTGAAAGAGGATCTCTTATAGCACCACCAAGACAAGTTGCTGCTCCTCCAAAAGGTTCAATTTCTGTAGGATGATTATGAGTTTCATTTTTGAACATAACAAGCCATTTTTCTTTTTTTCCATCTATATCAGCATCTACTACTATACTGCAAGCATTAATTTCTTCTGATTGATCTAAATCATCTAAAAGTCCATTTTTTCTAAGTTCTTTCATACCTATAACAGCTATATCCATAAGACAAACTGGCTTATCTTTATCACCATATAAATCTTTTCTAACAGATAAATAGTCTTTGTATACATCCTTTATAGGTTTAGTTAAATGAGCTTCTTCTATGTCCACTTTAGTAAGTTCTGTCATAAAGGTAGTATGTCTGCAGTGATCTGACCAATATGTATCTATAACCTTTATTTCAGTAATTGTTGGATTTCTTTTTTCTGCATCTTTAAAATATTTTTGACAGAATTTTAAATCTTCAACACTCATTGCAAGACCTTTTTCTTGTACAAAAGCCTTAACTTTTTCATCATCCATTTCTATAAAACCATCTAGTACTTCAACAGAATCTGGAACTACAACTTCCATTTCTAAAGTTTCTGGTTTTTGTAAAGAAGCTTCTCTTGAGTCCACATTGTTTATACAATATTTTTTTATTTCTTCAAATTCTTTATCAGATATATTTCCACTTACTATATATACCTTTGCAGATAAAATAGTTGGTTTTTCACTTTGAGTAAGTATTTGAACACATTGAGATGCTGAATCAGCTCTTTGATCATATTGTCCTGGTAGATATTCAACAGCAAAAATCCTGTGTTTTTCATCAACTTCTATTTTATCTTCATAAACTACATCAACAGTCCTCTCTGAAAAAATAGTATGCTTTGATTCTTCAAATTCTTCTTCAGATATTCCTTCTATATCATAACGATTGATTAATCTAATTCCTTCTAACCCATTAATACTTAAACTCTCTTTTAGATCTTGTAATGTATTTTGTGCTTCTACATCAAATCCTGCTTTTTTTTCTACAAATATTCTTTTAACATAATTTGCCATTTTTATCCCCCTTATTTTATATAAGTAAGTTTCACGAACATTTTATATTAATTTAAAATTATCATTCGCTTAAATTATATCATAAATATGCGATAATACAAATAATAAATAAAAATTTATCTAAAAAATTTACATATTCGCGAACAATCAGTCTGTATGTTTATTTCATTATTCGTATTTAACTCTACTTTAGTAAATATAAAATTTCAAATAATAAAACTTAATGCTACTATGATATATACAGCAATAAGCTGAATTCCTTCTAACCAATTAGATTCTCCATCACTAGCTACTCTATTTACTATAAGTATTGACACTACAAGTGCTACCAACTCAAATTCATTAAATATTATACTCATAGGCTTAAATAAGAGACTTAAAAATACAAGTATAGGTGCTACAAACAATATTATTTGCAGACTAGAGCCTATAGCTATTTCTATAGCTACATCCATTTTATTTTTCATTGCCATAACTATAGCAGTACTATGTTCCGCTGCATTTCCTATTATAGGAATTATAATTATACCTACAAAGAACTCACTTAGTTTTAAAGTTTCTGTCATTGGTTCTACAGATCCAACTAAGAACTCACTTTCTAGAGCAATAACTAAAGTACACAAAACTAAAACTAATATAGATTTTTTTAAACTCCACTTTGCTTTTTGATTTTCTATATGTTCTGATCCATATAAATCCTTATGTGTATGAAATGAAAAATATAATCCTAATAAATATATTATAAACATAGCTAAAGCAACTGAAATGCTTAACCATTCATATTTTGAAGTAATTAATTCTTTATTTGCTGTATGAGTAAATATGGCTGGTATACAAAGTCCTATAACTGCAAATAGCAGCATACTAGAAGAAACTTCCACTATCTTTTTATTAAATTTCTGTACTTTATATTTTAATCCTCCAAAAAGCATACTTGCTCCAAGTACTAATAGTATATTACCTATAACAGAGCCGGCAATAGAAGCTTTAACTACATCAAAAAGTCCTGCTTTTAAAGCAAAAAAAGATATAATAAGTTCTGTAGCATTCCCAAAGGTTGCATTTAAAAATCCACCTATCCTTGGTCCTGAATATACAGATATCTCTTCTGTAGCCTCTCCCATAAATCCAGCCAATGGTATTATAGAAAGAGCTGAAATTATAAAAATCCATATAGGCTTTAGTTTCATAAATTCAGCTGCTATACTAATAGGAATAAAAATCAAAAAAAATTTTATAAAATTCATTACTATACTCCCTACTTATATATTTAAGTAAATACTTATAATTTATATTTTGTTACCTTATAGTTTTTATACATTAATATAATTTTTCAGAGCCAATTTTAAAAAGAAACTCCTTATTTTTAGCTTTAGCATTGTAAACAGATTAGTGTTATAGTAAAATTTTATAGTAATGATTATTGTTAAAATAAATTATTTATTCATGACATACTTTAGGAGGTTTATATGCAGGAAGAACACACAAAAATAAATGAACTTGCTTGGAACCAAATGGCATATGATGCTTGGGTTTATCGTTTCGGTACTCCCTTAGAGGCTTCAAAAAAGATACTAACAGATCCTATTTCGCGATTAGGTTTATTAAGTAAGTATTTTATAAATGTTAAAAATAAAAAAATAGCAAATTTGTTAGGTTCACACGGAACTAAGGCAATATCACTGTCATTAATGGGTGCAAATGTCACAGTTGTAGATTTTTCTTATGAAAATTCAAGATATGCTTTAGATTTAGCTAGAGCTTGTAACACACATATAAGATATATAGTTTCAGATGTACTCAATATACCAGAAGAAGAATTCACATCAGATTATGACATAGTTTTTTGTGAACTTGGTATACTTCATTACTTTACAGATTTGAATCCATTTTTTAATGTTGCTTCAAGACTTTTAAAAAAGGGCGGAACTTTCATGATTGAAGATTTTCATCCCATATCTACAAAACTAATTACAAACAGAGGAAAAAGGCATAAAGTTACTGGAGACTACTTTAGTACAGCTATAGAAGAAACTGATGTAGCTTATATGAAATTTATTCCTGGAATAGAAAATCTTACAGCCGAGGAAAAAAATGCTTTTCAAAAGGCTTACTTAAGAAAATGGACTATAGGTGAAATTGTAACTTCTATTGCCAATAATAATCTATATATAAAGACATTACAAGAAAGTGAAGGCCCTAAGCCAGAAGATAAAGGCATTCCAAAGCTATTTACCATAGTTGCCCAAAAAATGTAAAAGGAGACAAAATATGAAAAAAGGAGATAAAATAGCTGCTATACTAATAATAGCTCTAATTGCAATAAGTGCAATTTCAGTTTTTTTATATAAACAGCATATAAAAAGTTCTCATCATATAGCTAATATAAAACAAGACGGAAAGGTAATTAAAACTATAGATTTAGATACTGTAAAAGAAGCACAAGAAATAAGAGTACCTTATAATGGCAATCACTTTAATGTTATAGAAGTGCTTCCCGGAAAAATAAGAATTAAAGATGCGGATTGCCCTGATAAAATTTGCATTAAAACCGGTTGGATATCAGAACCAGGTCAAAGTTCTGTTTGTCTTCCTCATAGATTAATGATAACTATAGAAGGCAAAAATGCTAAAGTTGACCAAATATCAAGCTAATGAAGGTGTAGCAATGAAAAAAACAAGAAAAATGGTATTCTTAAGTTTTTTAGTAAGTATTGCCCTGGTAATATATATAGTAGAAGCACAAATACCTGTACTTTTTCCTGGAATAAAATTAGGCCTTGCCAACATCATATCACTTGCTGCCCTAATATTAATGGGTTGGAAAGAAGCCTTACTTATAATGTTTCTAAGAACTCTTTTAGGTTCAATGTTTGGTGGATCTATGTCCGCCTTTATGTTCAGTATAGCTGGCGGACTATTAAGTAATATTGTAATGATACTGCTTTATAAATATTTTAAGGATTCTGTAAGCCTATGGACAATAAGTATATGTGGTGCTATATTTCATAACATAGGTCAACTATTCGTAGCTTCTCTGGTTATAAAAGATTTTAGAATATATATTTATCTTCCAGTACTTTTGGTATCCGCAGTAGTAACAGGATACTTTATAGGTCTTTCTACTAAGCTTTTAACAAAACATATTAATAAAATTCCTATGTTTAAAAACATTTAAAAAATATTGCTTTGCAATATTTTTTAAATGTTCATTGTTATTATTTCTTCAAAAATTCAGGCCCAGTTTTTGCTTCTTTCATAGTGCTCTTGATATAATCAATGCTTCCATTCAATTTTCTTGTCTCCCAATCATCAAGTTTTGGAGCAATTCTTCTAATGATTCCATCTTTACCAATTAAGCATGGCATACTTAATGCTACATCACCATCGTGACCATATTCACCTCTAAGAGTTGTACATGCTGGATAAACACTTCTCTCATCTAAAGCAACGCATTTTGCCATAGTTACAGCTGCTTGTGCAACACCAGCATTAGTCCATCCTTTTGCATTTAAAACATCATAAGCAGTCTTAACTACTTCTTTACCAATTTCCTCTGCATTGAGCTGTTCTACATCATTATAATAAGAAGCAAATTCTTTATACACTATGCCAGCAACATTAAGTTTACTTAAAACCGGAAATGCAGTCATACCATGTTCACCCATCATATAACCAGTTACAGACTTTGGATCAATATTATAAAGATTTGCAACTGTCTTTCTTAATCTAGCAGAATCCAGCATCGTTCCTGTCCCAAATATTTTTCCACTTGGATATCCAAATTCATTTTCAGCAATATACACCATAGTATCAAGTGGGTTAGTAATAAAAATGATGACCGCATTCTTAGTATATTTAGTAATTTCAGCCATAACTTCACGGATAACACCAGCATTATGTGTAGTTAAAAGAGTTCGATCTGGCATAGCTTCAGGATGATCTGGGTCTTTTAATATACTTGGTCCTGCTGCACATATAATAACATCAGCATCTTTACATTGTTCATAGCCACCGCTTGTAACTTCAATATTATTCATATAAGTCAATGCTGTAGCATGACTCTGATCTAGTGCTTCACCATGAGCTACTCCCTTATCCAAGTCAATTACTCCAATCTTACCAAAAAGACCAAGTTTCATGGCATCAGCCAGTACATAAGACCCAACATGTCCAACTCCAACAACTACTAATTTTAATGGTTTCATATTTCCATCATTCCTTTCAAATATAGCTAATGATAAAATAAACTTTTAAATAAATGCTATATAGAACATCTATTTAAAAGTTTATTTTATCATTAGCTATGTAATATTCTAAATATTTCATCTGTTTTCAGTATAACACTAACATAAAGTTTTTTACAAGTATACCGCTCTTAAGCAATTCAACCAAAACATACAAGCTTTTAGTATCATAACTATTATAATGAATTAAAAATAGTTACACTTTCTTTCTGTATCATGGTTAGTTAAATTAGGATTTTCCGCTTTTCTAAATTAGTATCTCTGTGCCTGTTTTAATGTACTGAATTTTATCTCCTAATGTAGCTTTTAATTTTCTATACGCTTTTTCTCCTGTACAATGTCCTGTGTACACTCTTTCCACATTTGAAGTAATAATTTCATTTATAAGTACATCAATTTGATCTTGGGATGCAGTTAATAATTTTACGATTGGAATTTTCACTAAATGAAATCCACCTATAACTGCTTTGATATTTAAATCTTTAAACTTATTTCTAGCAGTTTTTATCATGTTAGCAGCACCATTGTGAGAACATCCTGTAAATATACTTATATAATCCTGTTCCTTAATTACCATGATTAATTCATGTTCAAATTTATCTCTAACTAATTCATTTTTCTTTTTAACGAACATATATTTATTGCCTTCAGGAATTTCATAATATTTATTTATATCTGTAATAATGTAGACATCTTTCATCATTTCTGTAAAATCTTTTACATACTCAATTCTATGAGAATAATTTTTGAAAATATTACCATCAATACTAATATTCTTATTAAATAACATAAGATGAAAATAGTATTCTTCTGAAGCTTCTGCTTTCATATACACTTTTGCTTTACTATTTATTTTTAAAAAAGGTATTAACCCTCCACCATGATCTCCATGTCCATGGGATAATACTACAGCATCTACTTCTCTTAAATTAATACCTAGCTTTTCTGCATTATGAATAAATTCACCTGTCCTTCCTGTGTCAAAAAGTATATGTTTATTATCTTTTTCTATATAAAGACACAGCCCTTTTTCATTAATTAAATTATTTGAATCATCTTTAATATTTTCTATAAGCGTAATTATTTTCATACATTTCCCTCTTTAAAAACAACTTTTTATTACTCATTAATATTGTAATCGTCTTATATTATAACATTAAAAGGGTGGAAACTCATTAAAGAATTTCCACCCTTAAAATTATTAAAATTAATTTTAGCTTTCTGACTTGTCTTTATTCTCAACATTTGTTTTGTTTTCAGTATTCGCTGCAATTTCCTGTTTAGCTACTTCAACTACAGGCTTTACATCTCCAACTAGAGATTGTATAGCCTTTGTTGGACACTTAGCTATACAAGTTGGATTATCGCACTTTTCAGCACAAATACTATGATCCACTACAGCTATATTATTTTCTATTACTATAGCTTCATGTGGACAATTTCTCTTACAAAGTCCACATCCAAGACATCCCACAGTACATGCTTTACGCACTACTGCTCCTTTATCTTTTGAATTACAATTAACAGCCACATGACTAGTCATTGGACGCATTTCTATAACATGTTTAGGACAAACTGTTTCACATTTTCCACAGCCTGTACATTTATTTTCATCTATTATTGGTAATCCATTTTCTCCTAAAGTCATAGCATCAAATGGACAGCTCTTAACACAAGTTCCAAATCCAAGACATCCATATGAACAAACTTTAGGTCCTCCTTGTAACAAGCTAGCTGCTACACAATCTTGTATTCCTTCATAATCATAACTTCTAGCTGCCTTATCAACGCAACCTTTACATTTTATATGTGATATTCTTGGTTCTGTTTCTTCCGCAGCTTTACCAGTTAATTCTGCAACTTGTTTAGCAATTACATCTTTACCTGGAATACAAAGGTTCGGTGGTACATCTGGGTTGCTAACAACTGCTTCAGCATAAGCCTTACATCCAGCATATCCACAAGAACCACATTGACCTTTTGGTAAAACATCTTCAACCATTTCAATAAGAGGATTTACTTCCATAGAAAATTTCTTATTAGCAAAAGCTAATACAAAACCAAATACTAGACCAACACAAGTCATTACAATCAAAACTATAATTGGAGTTTCCATAATTACCCTCAGCTCCTTTCTATAAAGCAATCATGCCTGAAAAACCAAGGAACGACAAAGCAAGCATGCCAGCTAAAATAAATGCTATGCCAAGACCTTCCAAAGGTTTAGGTACATCTGCTAAAGCTAATTTTTCTCTTAAACTAGCCATTAAAATTATTGCTAATGCAAAACCTACACCTGATCCCAAAGCATTTACTACACTTTTTAAGAATCCATAATTTGATTCTACATTTGTAACTGGAACACCAAGTACTATACAGTTTGTAGCAATAAGTAATAAATAAATTCCCCACATATTATATAATGCAGGTGCATGTTTCTTTATAATCATCTCTAAAAGCTGTACAAAACTTGCAATTAAAAGTACAAATACAATTGTTCTTAAAAAAGTTAAACCAAATGGTAATAATACAAATTGATAAACTACCCATGCAAGAGCTGAACTTAATGTTAAAATAGAAGCAACTGCCATACCCATTCCTATAGAGGCATCAAGACTTTTAGAAACACCAAAGAAAATACATAATCCTAAAAATCTTGTTAAGACATAGTTATTTACAAGGACAGCACTTACAAAAAGAGTTAAATATTCCATTATGCATTACCTCCCTCAGGTTGGCGTTTAGCCATTTTTTCATTATGGATTTTAAACAGTGCTACTAAATATCCAATCAACATAAATGCACCTGGAGGTAAAATCATCATCAATATAGGCTTATACCAAGTACCTAAAATTGGAATTCCCATTATAGAACCCATTCCAAAGAATTCACGAATTACTCCAATAATAAGCATTGCAATAGTAAAACCTACTCCCATTCCTAATCCGTCAAGCATTGATGGAAGTACTTTATTTTTAGAAGCAAAAACTTCTGCACGAGCTAAAATAATTGCAAAAACAACTACTAGGTCTAAATAAATACCTAATGCTTTAAATAACGTTGGTGCATAAGCTTGCAATAATAATTCTACCACTGTAACAATAGTAGCTATAGAAGTAATATATACTGGTACACGCACCTTAGGGTTAACCCATTTTCTAGTGAAAGATACTGACATATTATTAGCAGTTATAACAAACATAACAGTAAGTCCCATAGTTAAAGCATTTATTACTGTACTAGTTACTGCTAGTGAAGGACATAAACTAAGTGCAAGAACGAATATAGGGTTTTCCATAACTACACCTTTTTTAAATATTTTCCACAAATCACCCATTACTATTTACCTCCTTTCAAGCTTTTAACATCATCAAGAGCCTCTTTAACACCTTTTGTAACTGCTCTTGAAGAAATTGTCGCACCTGTCATAGCTTGTATATTCTTGGTATTTGAAGGATCCTTTACTACTTCTAAATCCTCTGATTTTTTACCTTTGAATTCTTTTCTAAATGGTTCCTTAGCTGCATTATCTCCAAGTCCTGGTGTTTCATTAGCTGACTGTATATTATAATCAATTACCTTATCATCTTCTGTTACAGCTACAAGCATTTTAATTGCTCCACCATAACCTTTTGTTTCAACTGGAATAATATAACCTACAGTTTTTCCACCACTCTTTGCAGTATACCATCCTTCTTTTCCTTGAATTTTTTCAAATTTATCCGCATCAGAAATTAACTTCTGCATTGATTTAACTTCAAGAGCCTTACTGTTTTTTACAGCTATAGGATTAGTTACAAAATATACTATAGCTATAATTATTCCTGATATAAAACAGGCTGCTGTTAAATTCATAGCTATTTGAAATACACTATATTGTTTTTCTACATGATGTTCTGCCATTTTTAAATTACCTCCTTGCTCCGAATTTTTTTGGAGGGCATAGACGATCAATTAAAGGACTTACACAGTTCATAAGTAATAATGAATAACAAACGCCTTCTGGATATCCGCCTTTTAATCTAATTAATGTAGTAATTAATCCAGCTCCAAAAGCAAATATGATTTGTCCTTTACGCGTAATTGGAGTAGTAACCATGTCAGTAGCCATAAAGAAGGCTCCTATTATTAATCCACCAGCCATCATATGGAATACTGGATCTCCTGTAAACATACCTGATGGTCCAAATACCCAAGTTAAAATGCCAACTGTTGCTATCATAACAACAGGTACTTCCCAATTAATATATTTTTTATAAATTAAATACAATCCTCCAAGCACTAATAAAACTGTTGAAGTTTCACCAATACAACCATTACGAGTACCTATAAATAATGCCTTATAAAGATTTGCTTGTCCTCCAAAAGTTTCAATAAGTTTTGAATAACCTTGCAATTTTAAAATTCCTAATGGTGTAGCACTTGTTACAGCATCAACACCTGAAGCACGAAGAACTGTCCAACTTGTCATAAATACAGGCCATGAAGCCATCATAGCTGCTCTTCCAATATGAGCTGGATTAAATATATTATAACCTAGTCCACCCATAGAATGCTTCGCTATAACTATAGCAATAAATGAACCAAATATAACCATATAAAATGGAACTTTTGGTGATACACACATTGCTATAAGTAATCCTGTTAAAACAGCACTACCATCACTTATAGTTATAGGTTTATTTCTTATTTTTTGTACTGCATATTCAAAAACTACTGCAGATACAATACCTGCTATAATTGAAACTAATGCATTAATTCCAAAATTCCAAATACCAAAAATAGCTGCTGGTACTAAAGTTGCATTAACAGTCCACATAATCTTAGAAACGGATTCTTCTGAACGAATATGTGGTGATGCAGAAACAGTAAATAGCTTGTCTTTTAATTCTACTTCAGCCATTAATATTCTCCCCCTTATTTCTTCTTTGCATTTTGAGCTGCATTTTGTGCCTTACAATATTTTATATATTGAACAATATTACGTTTAGCAGGGCATACATAAACACAACTTCCGCATTCTACGCAATCTAAAAGATTTGCTTCTTCTTTGGCTTGCTCGAATAAACCTCTTTCGCCAAGAATACTAAGTTTACTTGGAACTAAGTGCATAGGACATACCTCTACACAGCGTCCACAATGAATACATGCTGATTCTTTTCCTGAGTTAATATCTTTTTTACTTAGAGCTAGTATTCCAGATACACCTTTAATTATAGGTAAATCTATATGGGATTGAGCCATTCCCATCATAGGACCGCCTGAAAGTAATTTTTCTGGAGTTTCTGAAAAACCTCCACAATATTCTATTGCATCTGAAAATAATGTACCAACTCTTACTAAAAGATTTTTAGGTTCTTTTATAGCTCCACCACTAACAGTAGTAACTCTTTCTATTAATGGAATTCCTTTAAGTACTGCATCACTTATAGCTGCAACAGTACCAACATTTTGAACTACAACGCCTACATCTGCTGGCAATCCGCCAGATGGCACTTCTTTATCCACTAAAACTTTGATTAACATTTTTTCAGCACCTTGAGGATATTTAGTTGGAAGTCCAACAACTTGTATACCTGTTCCTTCAAATGCCTTCGTCATAGCATCTATAGCATCTGGTTTGTTTTGTTCTATACCAACATAACCCTTATCAATGCCAAGAACCTTCATTGTTATTTTTACACCATTAACAATACGTTCACTTTGTTCAAGCATCATTCTATGGTCAGCTGTTAAATAAGGCTCACATTCAGCTGCATTTAAAATAAATGTATCAACCTTTTTATCTGGTGGTGGAGAAAGCTTAACATGTGTAGGGAAAGTTGCTCCTCCCATTCCAACAATGCCTGCCTCCTTAATAATATTTAGCAGTTCCTTTTTGTCTAACTTTTCCCAGTCATTTCTTTCCATAGGTATTCCTTCTACCCATTCATCTTTCCCGTCATTTTCAATAACAATTGCTTGGCACTTACCAAATACAGGATGGTTATAATCACCAATATCTACTACTGTACCTGATATTGAGGCATGAATATTAGCAGAAACAAAAGCGTCTGTTTTTGCAATAACCTGGCCTTTTTTTACTTCATCACCTTTTTTTACAACTGGTGAACAAGGCGCGCCAATGTGTTGTCTAACAGGAATGGTAACCTTATTGGGTACTGGCAATACTTCTATAGCTTTACCTGAAGTATAACTTTTTCTGTCATTAGGATGTACCCCACCTCGGAAACTTTTAAACATCTTTAAACACCTCTTTTACATAATTTTAATGATCTAATCTTTTATAAAGAAAATTTATATAAATTTAACTTTAAGCAAAAATTTAAAAAATACATTTAAACTTAAGATAAAATACGTGTAATTATAGGTTTCATTTTTTCATCTTTGTTAGCAGCTTTATCAAAAAACTTTATATATATAATGGATAGTATAAATGTTATTATTCCACCAATTACTTGGCACACTATAGTATCTTGTGCAATCTTCTTAGCTATAAATCCTCCAATTACTGCACCTATAAAGATCGATATAAGAGGCAAAATATAGACTACAAAAGCTGCCTTCAACATATTTACTTCTTTAATTTCAAAACTGACATGTTGTCCAGGTTTAGCTCCAATAGTATTTATCGCATCTACTACCATAGCTTTATCCCCAGGACAAGCTCCACAATTTGAACAGTCGCCATGCCTATTAGCTTTAATTTTAGCCATATTACCTTCTATTTGAATTACAATTCCTTCTGTTTCTCTATTCATACTTCTCACCCCTTCAAAATCTTATCTATATCCATTATAAGAGATAAAATTTTATATCATTACTAATTATTAATACTTTAATTTTTCATGTATATGCATAATTTTGATATAAAATTATTTGCTTTAACCTTTATTATAAGCCTGTACTAATTAAATTTTCCATTCTGTACTAATATAAAAAAATTGCTGTTATAGTAATTTTAAAATGTTTTAATATAAAAAAATTCTTTTTATATTATAACTTTGCCCAAGTACAATATTTGCAATTTTAATGTTACTTTTTTAATTTTACATCATATAAAATTAACATTTCTACTTTTTATATAAAGGAACTTAACTCTCTAAGTCTAATTATACATGTTAAAAATTTAATTACAATATGCTTTTGCAAACGCTTACGAAAAAATTGTATATAAACTTATTTTTCATTGCTTATTCGTCATTATTTTACCATTTAAGTATTTTATTTCATATTTTTTTTATATATATTGTAAATTTTTATAAAATAAGCACATATTAATGCTATTTTATGAATATTTTAGCATAATATATTACCTTTTTCGCTTACTGAAATTACATTTTTTTGATCAAATTCATTTTATTACAATGTTAAATTTAAATCAATCCATACTTATTTTTCTACTGTTTCCTCAAAAAATTCGATTTTAAAGCCACAAATTGTATATATTAATAAATTTCACATGAACCTTAACAATTTTTCTTATTATGCAACATTTTCTCCTTTACATTTCATTTGTCATTATATTTATTAGTGGATTAACTGTAACTTTTTTATTCATTTTTTGTTGTTATACTTTCTATATTACATTCTATATTATCTAAATTAACTATTAATTTTATTGTATTACATAATATATACTTTCATTGTTATAGTTTTTATCTTCTAGTATCAAATCATTAGTTATATTTAATTAATCCCCTTTACATTACAAACTATTTCTGAATAAAAAATTTAATTTTTTTATTATTTTCAATAAATTAATTGCTATTTAAAACATAATTCTTTTTGCATCCAAATAAAATATTTTTGTTGATGAATATACAACCTTTTTATTAAAAATTTTGTACTAATTAACATAATATTATTGTTAAAATTATATCTGAATAATCTTACAATGTATTTTGTAAATTTTTTGTTAACTTTACTTTAAAATAATATAAATTACCAAATAATTATAAAAAATTGGTATATACTCTTTTACGTATAGCATTTTGACTATAACATTTATTTTATAAGCATATACCTTTAAATATAAATATTTGAAATAGAATTTAATATTTTTATTTATGTTATTTCATAATAAAATTCCATATTTTAAATTTTTTATAATTATTTGATGCAATAAGATTTGATTTATAAATTATATTTTCATTTGCATATATACAAACATTTCCTACCTTATCTCCTTTTTTAATAACTCCATCTATCTTTTCTGGTTTTATAATTTTAACATTATAATTAACTTTATTTTTCAATGGAATAACAATATCATCCTCATATTCTAGATTTAAAATATCCTTATTCAAATTTATACTTCCAGCATTTTCTCCTTTGGAAAATATTTTTTTAAATTGATAGCTTTTATTAACATAATCATAAATTTTCTTTGTTTCTTTCCATCTTTCTCTACAATTTAAAACCACAACAATAACATCATTTCCTTGCACCTTACTTGAAGTTACCAAGCATTTACCAGCTTTACCTGTATATCCCGTTTTTACACCATTAGCATCAGGCAATTCCCATAATATTTTATTTATATTATGGTAACTTCTTGTGAAATTATATGTTTTACCATCCACATCTTTAGAACTTACAATATCATTAAAAAGCTTAATTTCCTTAGCTTTTGCAGTAATAAGTGCTAAATCATAAGCTGTTGTGTAATGATCTTCATAATCCAATCCATGTGGCGAATGAAAATGTGTATTTAGAACACCTATTTCACTTGCATATTCATTCATAAGCTGTACAAATTCCTCAACACTTCCACTTACACCTTCTGCAATAGCTATAGCTGCATCATTTCCTGACCTAAGCATTAAGCCATATAGAAGCTCTTTTAATGATATCTTTTCTCCTTTTTTAAGACCTACTTTGGATCCTCTTATACCAGCTGATTTTCCAGATACCTCTATTTTTCTTTCTAAATCACCATACTTTATGGCAACCAATGTAGTCATTATTTTAGTTGTACTTGCCATTGGAACTAAAGTATATGCCTTTTTTTCATAAAGTACCACTTTAGATTTACTATCTAACGCTATAGCATACCCCGCATCTACATATATATCTTTAGTAACATTCTCTTTACCATTATCATTACTATTTTCTAAAGCTCGAACATCTATGGATACAAATAAAGTTACTATGAATACTGTTAAGATTAATATATTAATATATTTAAATTTATTTTTCACAGATAACATTCCTCCTTTCGAACATAGTTTTATTTTTTGAAACTATGTATATAATTATTTTCTCATTTAATATTTAAATTAACCCATAAATTTTTTCTATCAAGTTATATAAATTCCTTTAATGGATATAATTATTAATGAATGTGGTTATCGAATTTTAATATTCTGTAAATCTAAATACACAAAAGGATAGTTATTAGAGGAATTTTGGAGGAAAATTTAGTGCTAATAGTTTTTAGTATTATTATTTTAATATTGTTAATACCAATACCAATTATGCTTAAAATTAAATATGTAGATAAAAAATTATGTATGTACATATATAATATAGAGTTGATTTCAAAATTTAAATCTTATGAAAAAAAAGATAGAAATGAAAATAAAAGCAAGGATAACTTAAACTTTTATTTTGAAGATATAAAATTACTTTTACATTTATTGAATAGAAATAAATTCAAACCTACATTAAGATTTAAATTCAATCTTCAGTATGGCTTAGATGATGCTGCTTATACAGCTATATGCCATGGATTATTTTGTGCATTAGTTCCTTTATTAATAAAATTATTAAATTATCCTTTTAAAATAAAAAAACATTCTATTTGCATAGTACCTGATTTAAAAAAGTTTATCTTAAAACTAGAATTAAATAGTATAATTTTTGTTAATTTTGCTAAAGTTATTTATATACTGTATATAACATATAGAATCTGGAGAATAAATAAAAAAATAGTTCTTAGTAAAACTTAAATAAATGGAGGAATTTATTATGGATAATCATCCTATAGAAAATTTAATGAAAAGCACTATGGAAAATATTAAAGATATGATAGACGTTAATACCATAGTAGGTGATGCTGTAGAAGCAAAAGATGGCACTTTGATAATTCCAATATCTAAAGTTTCCTTTGGTTTTGCTTCTGGAGGAAGTGAATTTGATAATAGAAATACAGGTGGTACAGGATCTTCTTATCCTTTTGGTGGCGGTTCTGGCGCAGGTGTTACTGTAAAACCTGTAGCTTTTCTGGTTACAAAACAAGATTCTGTAAGGCTTTTGTCCTTAGATCAACAAAATACTTACGATAAAATAATTGACTCAATTCCTCAAGTAATGGATTTTATCAAAAATATAACTAAAGAAAAAAATACAGAAAATCATAAAAAAGATTCAAAACAAGAATCCAAAGAAACATCTGAAGAAAATCAAACTGAAAAAAGTTCTAATGAATAATATTAAAGATTAGCCGATTTAATTACGAAATCAGCTAATCTTTAATATTTAATCCTCAATTTTTTCTTCATCTATACTATCACCAACTAAATCATCCAGGTTTGGTATACCATTAAGGTCTTCTAAACCAAAATATTTTAAAAATTCTTCAGTAGTACCATATAATATAGGTCTACCTGGAACATCCAATCTTCCTGATTCTTTAATTAAACCCTTTTGTACAAGAGTAGTTAAAGCTCTGTCGCTTTTTACTCCTCTTATTTCATCTATATCTATCCTTGTTATTGGCTGTTTATATGCAATAATAGCTAAAGTTTCTAAAGCTGCTTGGGACAATGACTGCCTTGAGTTTGTACCTAAAAGTTTTTCCACGTAATCACTATTTTTTGACTTAGTTACCAATCCATAGCTTTCATTTACTTTTATTATTGTTATTCCTCTCGATTCTTCTTCATAATGTTTTATCATTTCTGCCATCAATTCTTTTGTAAACTTTATACTGCACTCTATTATTGAAGAAATTTGTTTTATATCTATTGGTTCACCTGATACAAATAATAGAGATTCTATTATAGAAAAGTATATATTCTTAGACGATACCTCTTCTATTTCCATTTGGTTTATATTAATATCCTTCATTATTATTTATCCTTTCCACATAAATTTCTTTAAAGTTATTTTCTTGAACTACTTTTATAACTCTCAATTTCATGAGCTCTAATAACGCAAGAAATGTAACTACTACTTCCATTTTGTTAGAACAATGTTTAACTATATTAGAAAAAACGATTTTTTTATCATTTATCATAATTTCCTTTAAATAATCAATTTTATCTTCTATCTTAAACTTGTCCAATGGAATTTCTTTATTAATTACATTTTCAGTATTTATTTTATTTTTATATATACTCATAAGCTTGCTATAAATCTCAAACAAATGAAGCATAGTTACTCCTTTAAGAAAATCTTTTGGATCAAAGCTCTTACTCTTCTCTTCTATTATTTCTGGTTTTTTACTGAACATTCTTCCTATGCCTTGCTCTCTATGCTTAAAAAACTTGGCACTTTCCTTGAACTTTCTATATTCAACAAGCTTGCTTATTAGTTCTTCTCTAGGGTCCTTTTCATCACTATCTATTGCATTTTCATCAACTTTAGGTTTGGGTAAAAGCATCTTTGACTTTATTTCAATTAGTGTAGCTGATATTACTATAAATTCCGAAGTTATTTCAAGGTCCATTTCTTCCATAGCTTTTACATACTCCAAATATTGATTAGTTATATCATATATCTTAATAT
Source organism: Clostridium drakei (assembly GCF_000633595.2). Classification (GTDB taxonomy): domain Bacteria; phylum Bacillota; class Clostridia; order Clostridiales; family Clostridiaceae; genus Clostridium_AM; species Clostridium_AM drakei. The sequence goes on from NZ_JIBU02000023.1 coordinate 470,725, forward strand.
CGTATATATCCATTTTGTTTTTCTTTATTAAGTGAAGCAATAAATCAAAAGGTCCTTCAAAATTTTCTATTTTAATGTTTAAAGACATTCTATCTCTCCTAATTCCAAATATTCACAAAGTAAAAATATTACGACGTAAGCATATGTAAGCGAAGTAAATTTCAACTGTATTCCGGCTGATATATGCTGTGAAGGAAAACTCACTTCATTAAGAAGTTC
>NZ_JIBU02000024.1 GCF_000633595.2 Clostridium drakei
AGCCTAACGGCTAAAAAGTTAGGCGAATCAACGCTTGCGGAATTCCGCAAGCGACTAAATAATAGTTTTTTTATAGGGAGGAATGTCTTATGAAGAATGAAGAGAAAAGTCTATATGATATTTTTTTAAGTTATTCATATAGTGATGTAATGAAACTATTCCAAGGTGCAAAAACAAAAGAAGAAAAAGATTTTTATGCGAATTTATCAAATATGATTCTTCAAAGAGAGCAAATGAAAGTTATAGGTAGATAAGATGAAAGTCTATACTATATTTGCAGGTGTAAATGGTGCTGGAAAAACCTCTATATACAAATCAATATATTATAATGAAAATAAAGATGAGAAAAGAATAAACACTGATGAGATGGTGGCAAAGATTGGATCATGGCAAGATGATAATCTTCAAATAAAATGTGCAAGAGAAGCTGTAAAATTAATAAAGCATTATATTTTAGAAGGAATATCATTTAACCAAGAAACCACATTATCAGGTAAAAGTATAATTAAAAATATAAAATTAGCAAAACAAAATGGGTTTTATCTTGTAATGAATTATATAGGTGTAGAAAATGTTGAGATAGCTAAAGAAAGAGTTAGAATAAGAATTAGCAAAGGTGGACATGGAATCTCGTCTGAAGCTATAGAGAGAAGATATATTGAATCATTAGTTAATTTAAATAGAGTTATTGATATATGTGATAAAATTAATATATATGATAATACGGAAATGTTAAAAATAGTTATGTCAATTGAAAACGGTAAAATAGTATGGAAAGATAGAAAAATACCTAATTGGATTTGTAATTCTTTTAAAAATATATATTAAAAAAGTTTTGCAGAGTTACTTTTTTATAAGACTCTTCTTAAATATAGCTGATTTTTAAAGAGACATTTAAATTAGAAATGTCTCTTTTTAGGTTATCCGATTAAATACTTACGGTTAACCGTACCATTATTAACTTATTAAGAGATGAAGGTATACTAGAATAGATAAGTTTAACTATATTATAAAAATACAGTAAATATATTTAATAAAGAAAAAATTATATATGTTTATTTTTTATAAAAATTTGATATTATATAAATAAGAAAAGCTTAGTGATGGTAACACTAAGCAGTCCCTAGAATATTTATTTTGTTTTATGGCTATTGTAAAATTAGTTAAAAATAAATGTTTATTTTTTATCACCAAGACAGAACATTAAATATTAAAATATTGTTTAAAGATATAACAATATATCCAAGTAAGGATTTATATCGTAGGTGAATATATGAAAAAGATTATGAATGAACAATTAATTTATGAAATACTTTCCGTTGTGGAAGAAATCCCAGAAGGGAAAGTGGCTACTTATGGACAAATTGCCAGCCTCATTGGTAGGGATAAGAATGCACGACTTGTAGGGAAGGTTCTTAGCCAAGCAGAATTTTATGGGAGATATCCATGTCATCGTGTGGTAAATCATGCTGGAAGGTTGGTACCTGGATGGCAAGAACAACGATTTCTGCTATTAGAAGAAGGTGTATCCTTTAAAGATGAGAATCATGTTGATATGAAGAAAAATAAATGGGAATGTTAGGATGCAGATTAAACATGAGGTATGGTGCCATTAGACCAAGGAAATATATCATTGAAAGTTTTTATTAAATTATCAACTTATTTGTCTACTCAAGACATTTGCTGCTAAACAAGATATAATACATATATAAGTTGATACCAAAGTAAAGGAATTGAAATAGATCATGAAAAAAATAGTAGTAGGAATATTAGCACATGTAGATGCGGGAAAAACAACATTATCAGAAAGTATGCTATATTTAAGTGGAAAAATTCGAAAGCTAGGAAGAGTAGACAATAAAGATGCTTATCTAGATACTTATAGTCTCGAGAAAGAAAGAGGAATAACCATATTCTCAAAGCAAGCCATATTTCAGGCGGATGAAGTACAAATTACTTTGCTTGATACTCCAGGGCATGTAGACTTTTCAGCAGAGATGGAAAGAACACTTCAAGTATTAGATTATGCAATATTAGTCATAAGTGGTGCTGATGGAATACAGGGTCATACCCAAACTTTATGGCGTTTATTGTCTATATATAAAATCCCGGTGTTTATATTCATTAATAAAATGGATCAAGTAGGTACTGATAAAGAAAAGCTTATGAAAGAGCTAAAAGATAGATTAAATGATGAATGTATAGAGTTCCAAGAAAATGATATGGAGATCTTTTATGACCAAGTTGCAATGTGTGACGAAAAGGTTATGGAGAACTTTATAGAAACAGGTGAAATTAAAAGCGCTCTGATTTCTGAATTAATAAAGAGTCGTAAGGTTTTTCCATGCTATTTTGGGTCTGCACTTAAATTAGAAGGTGTAGAAGAATTTATTAATGGAATAGTAAAGTATTCTGAAAGACCTTTCTATTCAGAGGAGTTTGGTGCAAAAGTATTTAAAATTTCTAGAGATGATCAAGGAAACCGTCTAACCTTTATGAAGATAACTGGAGGAAGCTTAAAGGTTAAGACAGCTTTAACCAATAAAACTGCAGACATGGAAAACAGTACATATAATATTTGGGAAGAGAAAATAAATCAAATTAGAATTTACTCAGGTCAGAAATTTGAACTTGTAAGTGAAGCAGAGGCTGGAGCAATATGTGTGGTTACTGGACTTACAAAAACCTATCCAGATGAAGGGCTTGGTGCTGAAAGAGCATCTTCTAAACCACTGCTTGAGCCGGTTTTGTCATACAAGGTTATATTAAAAGAGGGCTGTGATCCAAGAATAATGCTTCCAAAGCTGCGTGAAATAGAGGAGGAGGAGCCTGAACTTCATATTATTTGGGAGGAGAATTTGCAAGAAATTCAGGTTCAAATAATGGGAGAAGTACAAATTGAAATTTTACAAAGCATTATAAAAGACCGTTTTGATATTGATGTAACCTTTGATTCTGGAACTATACTTTACAAAGAAACAATTTTGAATACTGTAGAAGGTGTTGGTCATTTTGAGCCTCTAAGACATTATTCTGAGGTACATCTGTTGATGGAACCTGGAGAACTTGGCAGTGGGTTACAGTTTTTTATAAACTGTAGTGAAGATTGTTTAGAAAAGAACTGGCAGAGATTGATACTGACTCATTTAGAAGAAAAGGCTCATAAAGGTGTTTTAACTGGCTCAATGATAACAGATATGAAAATAACATTAGTTGCAGGAAGGGCTCATAAAAAGCATACTGAAGGTGGTGATTTTAGAGAAGCCACTTATCGTGCAGTGAGACAGGGGCTTATGCAGGCAAATTCTATATTGCTAGAACCATATTATGAATTTCAATTAGAGCTGCCGGAAAAAATGGTGGGAAGGGCTATGACGGATGTTGAAAAAATGCATGGGACATGCGAAATAACTGGGGTAAATGGAGACATAGCAACAGTTGTAGGAAGCGCTCCTGTGGTTACCATGAGAAACTATCAAAGAGATGTTATTAGCTATACCAAAGGCAAGGGAAGATTATTTTACAGTTTAAAGGGATATGCACCTTGCCATAATTCAGATGAAATTATAAAAAGTATTGGATATGATCCAGAAAGAGATACAGCAAATCCTACAGGTTCAGTTTTTTGTGCTAACGGTACTGGTTTTTTAGTGAATTGGGATGAGGTTAAAAATCATATGCATTTAGAGAGCTATTTGCAGAAAGAAGAAAGCACTAGTTCACAAATAACAAAAAAATCATCCCAAGCACAGGAGCAATCTATAGGCTTAGATGAAATTGACGAGATCATAAATAGAACCTTTTATGCCAATCAAGGTAAAAAATCTATTTGGAAAAAAAGGAGAACTGCTTTAGAGAGTCATTATAAAACTGATACTTATAGCAGTGTAAATAATATAGCAAAGGAAAACTACCTATTGGTGGATGGTTATAATATTGTTTTTGCTTGGGAGGGTCTAAAGGAAATTGCAAAGGATAATATTGATGCAGCTAGGACAAAATTACTAGATATTTTATGTAATTATCAAGGTATTAAAGGAAATAAAATTATCGTAGTTTTTGATGCTTACCGTGTTCAGGGGCATCAGGTGGAAATATATGATTATAATAACATTCATGTTGTTTATACAAAAGAAGCGGAAACTGCAGATCAATATATTGAAAAGTTTGTTCATGAGAACCACGGAAATTACAGTATAACAGTTGCTACTTCAGATAACTTAGAACAGATAATTATTAGAGGAAACGGAGCAGCCTTATTATCTGCTATGGATTTAATGGGCGAAATAGAGTTAGCTAATAAGAAAATGATGGAAGAATATAGTGAAAAATATAGGATGGAACGTAATGTTTTGTCCGATACGTTATCTGAAGAAGACAAAGGACAATTTAATAAATTTTTAAAATAGTGGAATGCAAATTGTTTTGAAAAATAGGTGATAATAGTGACATGTGAAATTGTATATTATTCTGCAACAGAAAACACAGTAAAAATAGTAAATGCACTTTCAAAAGGTATAAGAGGAGATATTGTTTTTACCAGAGTTGATATGACTTCTTATAAAAAAATAGTTCCTTCTAAAGCTGGTTTGATTATATTTGCATCTCCAGTTTATGGAGGACGTATTCTCTCAAGAATTATGAAATGCTTTGAAATGAAGTGTACAAAAGGAAAGCAAATAGTTGGGATTGCGGTATATGGCAATATGAATTATGGATTAAGTCTTAAGCAGTATAGGAAATTGGCTAGAAAGCAAAATTGTTCATTAATAGGTGCAGGAGCGTTTATTGGTGAACATACTTATTCTTTAGAAGAAGCACCAGTTGCCAGTGGAAGACCTAATGAGAAGGATCTTCAGCAGGCAAAGCTATTTGGATTAGCCATTCAAGATAAAATAAATAAGGGAATAAATGAAGAAGTAAGTATTCCAAATACAATATTGCCGCTATTTATTGAAAAATTTCCAGAATGTATGGTGAAATCATGGGTGAAGAAACCTGTTATTCAAGGGGAATGTAATAGATGTGGTTTGTGTGCAAGAAGTTGTCCTACGAAAGCTATAGACTCTAACACATTGATGATAGATAATAATAAGTGCATAAGATGCTTTTCCTGTGTGAAAAAGTGCAATATAAGAGCAAGAAAAGCAGAATTAATTATAAAAGGATTAAAATACCCATTTTCTTGGTTTGGAAGAAAGAGTAGAAATAACATTTGGTATATATAAATACATTTTATTGGTATATCCACAAAAGGCAATAAAAACCACCAGTTTGGTGGTTTTTATCATTTTCTATTGATTAGTTGTTGTTGTGGATTGAGCTGCATTATGAGCTTTTGGAGCAGGCATTGCAGCCTTAATAGCGTCAGCCTTATCTTGAGATATAATTCCAGCAGTTACAAGTTCACTAAACATATCAGTTTTTTCTGTAGTCTTTTCACTTTCAAAGTAAGCTTTACGCTCAGTTTCAGTCATATTTTTAACTTTATCCATTTCAGCTTGTCTTTCAGTTTGCTTTTCAGTAAAGTAGTTTACTATTTTAGTTTCTTCATCTTGAGTGATAGTTCCAGCAGTAACTAAAGTGTCAAGTTGAGTTTTCATTTTATCAGCAGGCATACCGCTGGCTTTTTTGCCTTCTTTGCCATCATGACCTTGAGGAAGTGCAGTCTTTATGGCATCAGCTTGAGCTTGAGTTAAAGTGCCATCAGTTACAAGAGAGGCTAGAAAATCAGTTTTTTCTGAAGTTTTTTTGCTTTCAAAGTAAGCTTGATGTTCAGCTTCAGTCATATTTTTAATCTTATCCATGTCAGTTTGTCTATTTGTTTCTTCCTGACTAATTTTATTTAATATGGTAGTTTCTTGAGCTTGAGTAATAGTTCCAGCAGTAACTAACTTATCAAGTTGTGATTTCATCATGTCTGATTTGTTTTCCTTATTCATTCTAGCTTCCTGCTTAGTAGTGTTGGTATTTGAAGAACTTCTAGTACTATTTGCGGCAAAGACAGCAGTTCCAGTTGAAATTAGTACACCACCAGCTATTACTGCAGTTATTATTTTACTCATTAATTTTTTCCTATTCATTTTAATACACTCCTTTAATTTTTTTATGTTTTCAATTTTTTTAATTTCACAATTTATTTCTTGGTATGGATATATAATAAATCTTTTGTATTACAAAAATGTTACAGCTTGTTAAAAGTTTTGTGTCAAATTTAGTTTGTAATTTGATTATCCAAACAGTTCAAAATGGCCAGCGGATAATATAGAAATTGGAAAGTTTTTATACCAAAGCATTTTTCATCAACATCTGCACCATATATAAAGTAAAATATGTTATAATTTAACATATGGGGTGAAAATAAATGAAAAATTTTTCAGTATTTATAAAATGCACATTGTTTATTTTATACTTTATAGTAATGAATGGACTGCTTTTAACTGCTCTTAGAGAACCGCCTAGTATTGATGAGAAAATTAAACCTAAAATAACACTAATTAGTCATGTGTACTCAAATCCTTATTGGAAATATATAAAATTAGGAGCAGAAAAGGCAGCGAAACAAAGAAATGCTGTGATTGATTTTCAAGGACCAGATACTGCAAGCGTAGATGAGGGGATAAAGTTTATAAATATGGCCTATGCTGCTAAGGTAAGTGGAATTATTACTTATGTTCAGGATGAAGCGATGTATAAACCTGTTATCGATAAAGTATTAGCAGGTGGAATTCCAATTGTAACAGTGGATTCTGATGCAGAAAATAGTAAGCGTTTGGCTTATGTAGGTACCGATAACATTACTGCAGGCAAAGTTGGCGCCAAGGAAATGATTCATAATGTTGGTCTCTATGGCAATGTGGGTATTATTATGGGTGGGAAAAATGTTAAGAATCAAATAGAAAGAATAAAGGGTTTCACTGAGTATATAAAGAATAATTCAAAACTTAACATATCAGAAATTGAGTCTTCAGATTCATACCTGTTAGAAGCAGAGCTTGCAACTAAAAAAATATTGATAAATAACAAGGATATCAAAGCTATATTTTGTACTTCAGCATTAGATGGACAAGGTGCAGCTAAAGCATTAATCAGCATGAGAGCTGCAGAAAAAGTTAAAATCATTTGTTTTGATGATTTGCCTGAAACCCTTGATTATATAAAAAGTGGAATTATTACTTCTACAATCGTACAAGATCCCTATGGTATGGGATATAAAGCAGTAAATATAATAATGGATATTATGGAAGGTAAAGATACTAAGGGTATATTTCTTACAGATGTTAGTGTAGTTAATAAATATAACATTGATGAATTTAAAAAAACACGAGGAGAGTATGATAGTGAAAACAAGTAGTTTAAGAAGGAAGTTTATAATATTTGTCATTATTACAATTATTCCTATAGCTACTAATAGTATTATATCCTTTATTATAAGCAAACAAATAACATATTCATATGATAATATGCTAAATAAAATGAGTTTAACGAAGGAAGTTAAAAACTCTCTCAATGATTCCTTTACTAATTTTAATAAGTACATGATTGAAAGTTCTAAAGAAAGTAAAAAAAAATATGAGACAAGCTATGATAAGGCTATGAATAATTTAATCTTACTTGAGGGAAAGTTTGATCTTCACAGCAAGTATATTCTAAGAGACCTTCAAAATTCCCTAAGAAGTTATAAAACCTCTGGAGATGCTACTATTGAAATTTCTTCAAAACAAGGTGGAATAGATTTGTATTATGAGCATTATATTTTTACCAAAGAAATTTTCTCTTATAGTAACACATTCCTAACGCAGTTAAGTGAAAGTTATTTAAGTTATAATAATGAAATTTATAATAAGCTTAAAGAAAAAGAAAAGACCATATATAAAGTATTACTATTTTACATCATAACTGCATTGATAATAAGTATACTCTATACTTTATTTTTTCTTAAAAATATATTGGAAAAACTTCACGAATTAGTAGAGGCTTCTAAAAAAGTATCCTATGGTGATTTTTCATTTTATGAAGGAAAAAAAACTTTCATTTATGAGCTAGATATATTATCTGAAGCTTTTAGCACAATGATTCACGATATAAAAAAACATATAAACTTCATAGAGGAAAAAGCGGAACTGGAAATGAAGCTTAGAAATGAGGAAATGAATTTATTAAAATATCAAAACGCCCTTAAACAATCCAAGCTAAAAGTTTTACAATCTCAAATTAATCCCCACTTTTTATTCAACACCTTAAATTGTATTAACCAGACCGCAATAAGAGAAAATGCTTTGCAAACAGAAAGCCTTATTACATCAGTTTCAGGAATACTTAGGTATAGCCTCCGAATGATGGACAGAAATGCTTCAATAGAAGAAGAGGTTACTGTGGTTAAGCAATATATGTTTATTCAACAATTAAGATTTGGAGATCGGATTAAATTTAATCTTAACGTAAGAGGAGATTTAGCAAAGGTATTAGTTCCTGGAATGACCCTTCAGCCTTTTGTTGAAAATGCATTTATACATGGTATAGAGCCTAAAGAAGAGGGGGGGGTTATAAATATTGATATTTTGCAGCAGGAAGATGTATGTACAGTGCTTATAGAGGATACAGGTTGTGGTATTGACAAGGAAACATTAAATAAAATTATTTCAGGAGACATTGAACTTGAGCATATTGGACATACAACGGGAATGGGCATAAGAAGTGTAGTTCAAAGGCTTGAATTAATATATGGACAAAAAGACATTTTTAAAATAGAGAGTAAAAAAGACTTTGGTACAAAGGTCTATTTGAAAATCCCTATAAAGGAGCTGAAAGATATATGTTAAAATTGCTTATAGCTGATGATGAAAAGTATGATAGAGATTCAATGCTTAGTATGCTTACTACTGCATTTGCGGATCACCTTGAAATAAGTGAGGCTAAAAATGGAAGAGAAGCAATAGAAATAGCAGAAAGAATACGACCAGATATCATTATTACAGATATAAAAATGCCTGGTATCAATGGACTTAAAGCGATACAAGAAATTAATAAGTTTCTTCCCAATACTTATTTTATCATTCTTACAGCTTATGATTATTTTGATTTTGCAGTTGAAGCTGTTAAAAATAATGTGAAGCAGTATATTTTAAAGCCCTTCAGCAGGAGAGAAATTATAGAAAAGATAAAGGAAGCAGTTAATTTTGTTAATAGTGAGAAAGAGAAACGAAGACAGGAAATTGAAAATCAGGAAAAACTTTATACCCTTTTGCCCATTTTGGAAAATGAATTAAGCTATTCTATTATTAATGATACCCTTTATTTAACTGATTACCAAACTTACAAAGGATATCTTGGTTTAGATTTTAAAAATGGATATTCTATTGTTGCTCAGTTAAAAGAAGCGCCTAAAGATGAAAATTTTAAATTTCATCTTGGAGAGTATGTAAAAGAATATATTAATCATAGATACAAAGCAATTGGAAGTTATCTCTTTACAGATAAACTAGTTTATTTTATTCAATTAAAAAACTTGGAAGAAGAAATAAACATAGAGACAAAAATGGAAATAAAACAGAATGCAGTTACACTTGCAGTTGACATCAAACGTGAAGTAAAGAAAAATTTTGGGGTATTTCTGTATATTGGCATTGGAATGTGTTATGGTGGTTTTGAACTCCTTCACAAATCCTATGAAGAAGCTTGTAGTGCTTTGGAGCATAAATTAGAGGACAAGGGCATTTATTATTTTGGTGATATAAATACTACTGGAAAGTCTCAAAATATTGACAGGGAAAAAGTTGCTCTTTTTAAAGCTGTAAAGCAATATATTATAGATAATATTCAAGAAGAAATAGATCTTGAAAAGACAGCAGCAAAGTTTAATTTAAGTCCTTATTATTTTAGTAGAACCTTCAAGGAAATACTGGGTTTTAATTTTTCTGATTATATAAACATAGTAAGAATCAACAAAGCAAAAGATTTCCTAATAACCACTTCTATGGCCATTAAAGATGTATGTTATTCAGTAGGATACAGCGAACCTAACTATTTCAGTAAAGTATTTAAGAAATATTCAGGGGTAAGCCCAACAGAGTTTAAACACAGCAAAACCTAGAGTAGTATTTTTTTGCACTGCTCTAGTCTTTTTTTGCGTAAAAATTGCGCAATATTTGATTACGACTAGGCAAAGAATTACATTCAGGTAAACGTACACATGTTGTACTATTAAAATATACCAAATATTTGTATATAGGGGGGACTAAAATGAAAAAATTACTTTCTACAATGCTAGTAGGGGTACTTGCTCTTAGTCTATCAGCATGTGGTAATAAAGCTACGACAGCGACTTCAGCATCAGATGATGGGGCAAAAACAAGTGTTATAGGTGTTGCTATGCCAACTCAATCTCTTCAACGTTGGAATCAAGATGGTGAAAACATGAAGAAACAGCTTGAAGCTAAGAAGTATAAGGTTGATTTGCAATATGCAAACAATGATGTAAATGCTCAAGTACAATCTATTGAAAATATGATTACAAAAAAATGTAAAGTTCTTGTGGTTGCATCTATTGATGGTGCCGCTCTTACAGATGTTTTAAAGAAAGCAGCAGATAATGGAATCAAGGTTATTGCTTATGATAGATTGATTATGAAAAGTCCAAATGTAGATTATTATGCAACCTTTGATAACTTTAAAGTAGGCGTAATTCAAGGTCAATATATTGAAAAAAAGCTTGGACTTAAGGAGGGAAAAGGTCCTTTTAATATTGAATTGTTTGGTGGTTCACCAGATGATAACAATGCAACCTTTTTCTATAAAGGCGCTATGAGCGTACTACAACCATATATTGACAATGGCAAACTTGTTGTAGGTAGTAAACAAAAAGATTTTACAACTATCGCTATTCAAGGTTGGGATTCAGCTAAAGCGCAAGCAAGAATGGATAATCTAATTACATCAACTTATTCAAAAGGAACAAAGCTTGATGTTGTTCTTTCTCCAAATGATAGTTTAGCAATTGGTATTGTTGCTGCTCTTAAAAATGCTGGTTACGGTGGTGCAAATAAGCCATATCCAGTTTTAACTGGTCAAGACTGTGATAAACCAAATATACTTGCAATGATCCATGATCAACAATCAATGTCTATCTTTAAAGATACAAGAACACTTGCAAATAAAGTTGTTGAAATGGTGGATGCAATAGTTCAAGGTAAACAAGCTGAAGTAAATGACACAAAAACATATAACAATGGTTCAAAAGTTGTACCATCATTCCTTTGTGATCCTATTTATGCAGATAAAGACAATTATAAAAAAATTCTTATAGACAGCGGATATTATAAAGAATCTGATTTGAAGTAGAAATTAAACATAGTTGTATTTTAAAGCCGAAGACCTTTCATTAGGTATTCGGCTTTCAGATATCAGAATGATGTTAGGAGATGTAGGTATGGATGAATTTATACTTGAAATGAGAAATATTACAAAGCTTTTTCCTGGTGTAAAAGCCCTTGATAATGTAAATCTTAAAGTTAAGCCTGGAGAAATTCATGCTCTAATTGGTGAAAACGGAGCTGGAAAATCAACTCTTATGAATGTGCTCAGTGGAATATATCCATATGGTACTTATAGTGGTGAAATCATATATGAAGGTAAGGAATGTATGTTTAAGGAAATAAAGGATAGTGAAAAAACTGGAATTGGTATCATTCATCAGGAATTAGCCCTAATTCCGTATCTTTCAATAGCAGAAAATATATTCCTTGGAAATGAGCAAGCAAAGCATAATTTTATTAATTGGGATGAAACTCATGCAAATGCAAAGAAATTAATGCAAAAAGTAGGACTAAATGATGATTCTAATACACTGATCAAAGATATTAGTGTTGGTAAACAGCAACTTGTTGAAATCGCAAAAGCCTTGGCAAAAAATGTGAAACTTTTAATCCTTGATGAACCTACCGCTGCATTAAATGAACAGGATTCAAATAATTTATTAAACTTATTATTAGAATTAAAAAAAGAGGGAATTACTTCTATTCTTATTTCTCATAAATTAAACGAGATTTTAAAGATAGCAGACTCTATTACTATTATTCGTGATGGTGGAACAATAGAGACTTTAGATAAAATGGACAAGGATTTAAGTGAGGATAGAATCATTAAAGGTATGGTAGGCCGTGAATTAACAAATAGATTTCCTATTAGGAAATCCAAAGTTGGGGAGATTGTATTTGAGGTTAAGAATTGGACTGTATATGATCCTTTTATTGAAGATAAAAAGGTCATTGACGATGTAAGTTTTAAGGTTCACAAGGGTGAAATCGTGGGTTTTTCAGGTCTAATGGGATCTGGAAGGACGGAGCTTGCCATGAGCATATTCGGCAAAGCCTATGGTAAACATATAAGCGGGAAAATTATAAAAGATGGCAAAGAACTTGTTCTTAAAAATGTTCGTGAAGCCATAGATAATGGTCTTGCATATGTTACAGAAGATCGAAAAACAGCAGGTCTTGTTCTTATGCAAGATATTCGAAGAAATATATCTCTCGCAAATCTTAATAAAATAAGTAATAAACAATTTGTGGATGACCATAAAGAAATTCAAGTAGCTGAGGAGTACCGAAAAAAATTAAATATTAAATCTCCAAGTGTTTTTCAAAATGCTGGGAATCTGTCTGGTGGAAATCAGCAAAAAGTAGTGCTTAGTAAATGGATCTTTGCAGATCCTGAAGTATTAATATTAGATGAGCCTACTCGAGGAATTGATGTGGGTGCTAAGTTTGAGATATATACAATCATTAATAAGCTGGCAGATAGGGGAAAGTCTATTGTGTTTATTTCCTCAGAACTTCCTGAAATATTGGGGATGTGTGATCGAATTTATGTAATGAATGAAGGCAAAATTGTGGGTGAGCTTTCACGTGAGGATGCATCACAAGAAAGTATAATGAAATGTATAATGAAGAGCACAAATAGAAAGGTACAAGCAGCATGCCAGCAAGATAACGGGGAGGTAAAATAATGGAAGTATTTAAAAGAATGTTCAAAAACAATATAAGACAATATGCAATGATTATTGCTTTAGTACTAATAATGGCCTTTTTTCAAGTTGCAACAGGTGGAGTCCTTTTAGTTCCTATGAATGTAACAAACTTAATACTTCAAAATGGATATGTATTCATTTTAGCAATCGGTATGACTATTGCTATTTTAACAGGAGGTAATATCGATCTTTCAGTAGGATCTTTATGTGCTTTAATTGGAGCTGTAGCTGGTACACTTATAATAACTATGAAAATGAGTGTGGGACTTGCTATATTAATTGCCATTCTACTTTCAGTGATTATTGGAATATGGCAAGGTTTTTGGATTGCATATATACGAATACCATCCTTTATCGTAACTCTTGCAGGAATGCTTCTTTTTAGAGGTCTTACTATTACAATGCTCAAAGGATTAACTCTTGCGCCATTTCCACAGAGTTTTCAAAATATTAGTTCTGGATTTATACCAGATATTTTTGGTGGATTTGGAACAAAGTTAAATTTTACAGCTATTTTTGCAGGTATCATTATATCTATTGTATATGTAGTTCTACAGTTAAAAAAGAGATCAAAACAACAAAAAAATGATTTTCCGCTTAGTCCATTATCACTTTTTATAACTCAAATTGTAGTTATAGTAGCTGTAATTAATTTATTTTTTTACTGGCTTGCATCTTATAAAGGCATTCCAATTGCTTTGCTATTTATAGGATTTCTCATTTTAGTTTACTCCATATTTACAACAAACACTGTTCCTGGACGTTACCTTTATGCAATGGGTGGCAACGAAAAGGCTGCAAAACTTTCTGGTATTAATACAAACAAGGTGCTTTTCTTGGCCTATGTGAATATGGCTGTTTTATCGGCAGTGGCAGGTATGATGTTTGCCTCACGTATTAACTCCGCATCTCCTCAGGCAGGTTTAAACTTTGAATTAGATGCAATAGCAGCTTGTTTTATAGGTGGTGCATCAGCATATGGTGGTGTAGGTACAGTTATGGGTGCTATTATTGGTGCTTTGGTTATGGGTGTCCTCAATAATGGTATGTCCATACTTGGAGTAGGAAGTGATATGCAGATGTCTATTAAAGGAATTGTACTTTTGGCAGCTGTTGCCTTTGACGTAATTTCCAAAAACAAATCAAAATCTTAGGAAAAAAATGCATAATCATGTTCATAAAGAAACCCTAGATAGAAAAGATTTCTACTTAGGGTTTCTTGTTAGTGAGCCTACTTATTATTTTCAGAATAAAACTTCAAGGCTTCTCCAATAAATTTAGATGCACCAGCTCCATATTTTTTATCCATTACTTTTATTAAAATAGACTCTGACAAATACTGATTTGCCTGATAGCTCCAGTAATTTTCTCCTACTTCTACTTTTAAAGCTTTATGCTGTTTTTCTGTTTCATTTACTATTTCAGAAATAATTTTTTGAATTCCTTCTGATAAAGCATCTTTACTTAAGTCAGCTGTAAGTCTTTTATATAGTGTTTCTATTTTAGGCTCATAATCTCCTAAATAAGTTTTTAAAGCTTTTCCAATAAACTTTGATGCACCTTCTCCATATCTTTCATCTATCCACGCCATACCAACTCCGCCATTTTCCTTATCAACTTTTTCTAACTCTTTAGGAAATGTTGAATAAAGTCGTACAATAGTAAGCCAATAATAATCTCCAAGTTCATTTTTAAAAGCATCATAATCTCTTTTAGCAACTTTAGTTATTTCACCAGCAATTTTCTGAATCTCATTTGATGCAGGATCTTTATTTAAATCAGCTGTGAGTTTTTTATACAGCTCTTTTAGTTCAGGATTTCTTTCATAAAAACAATCTTTTTTAAATTTATCAATTTGTTCAGCTTTAGTTATTGCCACAGAATTATTCAAATTTTTCTTTACAGCCTCAGCATATTTTTTTATGCTTCCATATTCTTCTATAGCCATTTTAGCAAGTTTTGCTTCTGTATCAGTACCTCTTTTAAGCAGTTTATCAAATTTATCTATACTTCCAAAGTGCTTAATAACTTTATCTTTATTTTCTTTCTTAAATTCTTCCAGTACATTATAATATTCACTCATATCAAATTCTTCAAAACTCATTGTATTCGCTCCTTTTAAGGTCTTATTTATAAGCTCTATCAAACCATTTAATCTATCTCGTTTTAAAATAATTAGTTTCTTATGGTTTTTTAGTGCTTCCATCTTATTAAAGTGAGGACTTGTTATGATTTCTTTAATTTCTTTTAGAGGTAAATCAAGTTCCTTAAAAAATAAAATCTGCTGCAGGGTCTCAAGAGCTTCATCGTCATAAAGTCTATAACCTGCTTCTGTCAATTTAGTTGGTTTTAATAATCCAATTTTATCGTAGTGGTGCAGCATACGCACACTTATTCCTGTTAAATCTGAAACCTGTTTTACTGTTCTCATAACTTCACCTCAAACTTTGATTTTAGAGCTTTAATACTGCCTAACACTCTGCCGGCATGAGTTTTATTAGTATTTTTAACCCTTGATTATATATTACACTATGACATAATGTTAGGGTCAACACTTTTAATAAAATTAAAGCCAAATATATTTTTTAGATATATTTGGCTTTTCCATTTTTCTTTTTATACTGCATAGGAGTCAGACCTGTAATTTTTTTAAATGTTTTTGAAAAGTGTTTTTCATCAAAAAAGCCAACTTTTTCAGCAATGTTGTAAATTAGGTCATCACTTGAAGAAAAAAGTTCTTTGGCTTTTTCTATTCTATAGTTGATAATGTATTTTATAATGCTCATACCAATTTCCTTCTTAAATATCTGGCTTAAATATGAATTACTAATATTTAAGCTGGATGCAATAAGATTTATAGTGATATCCTCCATATAGTGAATATGTATAAAATTTAATACTTGAATAACTATAGAATTTTTTATCATATATTTATCAGAAAGTTCAGACCTAAGTTGATTTACAGAATTGACAAATTCACTGCATTTATCTTCTATAGAGGTAAAAAATACTTTTTTGTGCGGTGAACTATCTGGCAATATTTTTTTATATAGATTGCTATATCTGTCAACTAATTCCGATGACAATGAAGTATGGCAATAATAATAAAGATTGTAATCAAAACTTGGTTTTATAATATCTAAAAATAGTTTATATATCAATTTATTTAATTCAATATTGAAAATATCATAATTTATAAGTTCTTTTATTTCTTTTATAGTGTTATCTATTAGGGTGTGGTCTATGTCTTTTTTTATTGAATTAATATATTTTTGAGTGAGTAACTTAGCATCAGAACAGAAGAAGTTATATGTTTTTAAATAATGGAAAGATTCATAAGCATCTCTTATATTTTCAACATCTTTAATATAGTTGCTCATATATCTGAATGCAGTTTTTGAATTTGTTATGCTATTTAATTTGCTAGTAATTTCAAAAAGTTTACATTGCTTGGTGGCAATACTTGTACAATTAAAATCATTGATAATTATGCACAAAATGTTTGGATTAATATAAAAAACTTCACCCCCACTATATTCATAAAGAACAGCTTCACATTCTTTAATAAATTCTTCTCCAGTTAGGTAATAAATATTTTTATTCAAATAGTGATCTGAATATTCGATCTCCATAAGATTGCAAATATACACATAGTAACCGTAATAATTTAAATTTAAGTTTACTTTTTTTTTATAATATAAAAATTCACTTTTAATTACTCCACGTAAAATATCTTTTAGATATTCGGTTCTTTCTAGTTTGCTGATTCTGAAATTCATTACTAAGTTTGAATCTTTTTCTTCGCCAATATAGTCAAAATGGCAAGTGTATTTTTCACTTAAAGATTGGGTAAAAAAGGATTTTATTTTATTAATATAAGTAATGTCTTTATGACTTGTAATTGAATATATAATTTGATTTTCTGAAATAATATTAAAAATTAAGACCATTGGGTATATATTTGACATTGCTAAATCGTAGAAAAAATTATGAATTTTATATACAGGATGTTTAAGTTGAATGATTATAACTTCAGCATTAAGCTCTATTGCTTTTTCAATACTATTTTTATAAGAATTAGCAATATAAGAAATGGAAAAATTATTTTTAGTTGTCTTATAGAAGTTATATAGTATATTAGCAATTTTATCTTCTGAATATAAGATAATCTTAGAAAACATTTACATAATACCTCCCAAACACCTGAATTACTAGTATATATAGGTTTTCGACTATGATTTTATTGTATATGTATATTAAAATTTTGTAAATATTATTTGCTAAATATATGAAAAAGGTATCTGTTTAAAAAAATATATTTAAAAATTATGCATTACTAAATTAATATAGAAAAGCACACTTTTTCATAAAAAAAGCACACGTAAGTTGAGAATAAATAATATAAAATTAGTAATCAAGAGGTGGTAAGTAAAAAGGAGGAGTTAAGCTTTTGAACTATGTCATTTTACGAGCTTGTTCAGGTAAGAGTTATTTCTTACAGGAAAACTCCACCTAAGTCTAAGAATAACTTAATTTGGAGGTGATCTTTGTAATCGTTTACTAGAATTTAGCTTATAGGGGATTAAAAATTGCAAGTCATTCTGTATATCTGGTTTTATATTACAAGTATAAATTTGAAAAGGAGTTGACGAAATGGAGGCAAAAACAATAAATTTGTATGAAAAAAGTGGTGATAATCCTGGCTTTTATAAACTTCCTACCAAAGAAGTAGTGGGATATTCCCTTGTAGATGGTGGAATGAATTTAGTTTTTCAATCAATTTTAATGTTCCTGACATTCTATTATACCGATGTTTATGGATTAACTGCTGTAGAAGTTTCTGTTATGTTTCTTATTTCTAGAGGATGGGATATGATATGGGACCCTACCATGGGTGTTATTGCAGAAAGAATGAATCCAAAGCATGGTAAGTACAAAAGTTATCTTATTTATGGAGCTATTCCATTTGCCATTGCAGGTATTTTGACTTTTACAGTACCTAATTTGGGACATACGGGCAAATTGATATGGGCATATGCCACGTACAATTTGATGCTCACATTATATACTTTCATAATTAATCCATATGTATCTTGTACAACTGTCATGACAGCAGATCCTATGGAGAGGACTAGGCTAAATTCTGTAAGAATGATGTTTGCTCAGTCAGGTGGTGTAATAGTTGCTCTGTTTATTCCTATTTTATCACAGGTTTTCGGTAGAGGTGATGCAGCAAAAGGTTACCAGATGACTATTATTTTACTTTCTGTTATTTGTGGAGCTATTTTACTTTATAGTTATACCACTTTACATGAACGTATAAGAGTAAAATCTCATTTAGATCCAGTTACTCTTAAAGGGTTTATTAATCAGATTACACATAATCAGCCAGGTATCATACTATTTTTACTGTTTGTAGGTGTTTATGCATTTTCATCTATACAATCAGCTTCAGGAATTTATTATATGACTTATAACGTAAATAGAAAAGACCTAGTTGCTTTATTTTCTATGTTGAATGTTTTGCCTTCAGTTGTTGCAGTTCCTTTTGTACCTATGCTGTTTAGGCGTATAAAAAAGAAAAACACTGTTGCACTTGGTTTGGCTTTAGGTGCCCTTGGATCAGCAGTTTTATATATTATTCCGGTTTCACAAATTACAGTAATGATGATAGCTAAATCAGTAGCTGCATTTGGCTATGGTATACTTATGGGCAGTTTGTGGTCAATCATTCCGGATGCAGTTGAGTATGCTGAGTACAATACTGGCAAAAGACATGCCGCAGTTGTGTACTCACTTATTACTCTTGGATTAAAGGTTTCATTAGCAGTAGGGGGAGTTATACCTACATTGATATTAGCTAATGTTGGATATATTCCTAATGTATCTCAAACTGCAAAATCTTTAAATGGAATTCTAATTATGACATCTATTTTACCAGCTGCTGTCTGCGTAGTTACATTGATCATATTCATGATATTTTATAATTTAACAGAAGAAAGAGTAGCTGATATAATGGCTGAATTAGATATAAGACATAAAAATGATAAAGAAAATTGTTTGGTTGAGCTAGTAGAGGAAATCCCTGACCAATCAATAAAATTATAAATATAGGAAGGTGTTATTATGGAAAAAAAGCTTAGTGATTTTTCAATGAATGCATTTTCGCTTAAAGGTAAAGTAGCTGTAGTTACAGGTGCAAATCAAGGTCTTGGAATGGCTTATGCAGTTGCTTTTGCAAAAGCAGGTGCTGATCTTTTTATACCTCACTTTACAGATGATGTATCTGAAATTAAGAGTCTCATAGAAGAAACTGGTCAGAAGGTTAAGTTTTTGAAAGGAGATTTGACAAAAAAGGATTATATTGAAGAAGTTGTTGATACTTGCTTAAAAGAATATGGAAAAATTGACATTCTAGTGAATAATGCAGGTGGAAGTGTGTTTGCCGAATTTTTAGAGTATCCAGATTCAGCATGGCAAAAGCTTATTGATATTGATTTGAACTCTGTATACTATCTAAGTCACAGGGTAGTTAAAGAAATGGTTAAGCAAAATTCTGGTAAGATTATAAATATTGGTTCAGCATTATCCTTTACTGCGGATAAAAAATGTCCACCATATACAGCAAGTAAACATGCCATTCTTGGTTTAACAAAAGTATTTGCCAATGAGGTTGGGCAGTATAATATTCAAACCAATGCTATTTGTCCTGGATTTTTGGCAACTGATGTTAACAAGGACTTGCGTGCTGATAAAGATTTTTACAACAAAATTACAAATAGAATTCCAAGTGGTCGCTGGGGTGAACTTAATGATTTAATGGGGACTGCCGTATTTTTAGCAAGTAGTGCATCAGATTATATTAATGGATGGTATATAAGTGTTGATGGTGGATTCCAGACAACATTATAAAATAAGGAGGCTTAAATTTATGAAGACTATTGCTTGTGTTAAGGTAGGAAGTTTAAAAGATCCTGATGTTAATAAAAGGGGACGTGTTCAGGTTATAGATATGCCTGAGCAGGAAATGGGAGATGAGGATGTCAAGATAAAGGTTGCTTACTGTTCAATATGTGGTTCTGATCCACATTTAGTAGAAGGAATTTTTGGTCTTGAACCTCCCTTTGGAATAGGACATGAGATTTCAGGCACTATTGTGGAAATTGGTAAAAAGGCTGTTAAAAAGGGATTAAAAGTAGGGGACAGGGTTGCAGGAAATTTTTTAAGATTTTGTGGTACATGTTATTATTGCCGAAATGGTCAGGAGCAGTTCTGTGAATATCCGGATAATAAGCCTGGTATGTCCGAATATGTAGTATGGCATGAATCTCAGGTATTTAAAGTTCCAGATGATGTAAGCTTAGAAGAAGCGTGCTTGTTAGAGCCTGTGTCAATTGCAGTTAGAATTGTGGACAAAACAAATATGAAAATTGGCCAACGAGTTGCCATTTCAGGAGGAGGACCTATAGGATTATTGTCACTTCAAGCAATGAAGATGTTTGGAGCTACGTCACTTACACTTATAGAACCTATTAAGGAAAGACAGGAACTTGCCAAAGAATTTGGTGCTGATTATATTATCAATCCTTTGGAGCAGGATGTATGTGTAGAATCCAATAAAATAACTAATGGATTGGGTTTTGACCTGGTAATAGAGGCTTCGGGATCACCTAAGGCTGCACCAGCAGCTAGTGAAATAGCTGCAAAAGGAGGAACTGTTCTCTATATTGCAATGTTTCCAAAAAACTATGACATGCCACTGAATCTATATGACAAACTGTACAGTAAGGAATTGACTATTTCTAGCATAAATGTAGCTCCATATGCATTTCCACGTGCTACTGAAATTATGCCTAGAATGAATTTAAAACCTTTTATACAGAAAATCTTTACTATTGATCAGGCAGAAGAAGCTTTCGCTGCTCAAATTAGTGGAAAATATCCCAAAATACTTATCAAATGTAATGATTTTTAACAACCTCTATAAATAAATGAAAAAAGGAGATGCCTATTATGTATTGTAATGTTGATATGGAACAAGTTAAACAATTAGAAGATAAGGCAGTAGAGATTCGAAAAAAGTTATGCTCATTTATCTATGAAATAGGTATGGGTCACCTTGGAGGAGAATTGTCTATCGTTGATATGGCTGTTGGTCTCTATTACAAGTACATGAACTACGATCCTAAAAATCCTAAATGGGAAAAAAGAGACAGATTGATTTTAAGTAAAGGTCATTGTGGAGAAACATTGTATACTATATTTTCAGATTTAGGCATGTATACAATGGAATATATGGTGGAACATTTTGAAACCTTAAATACTGCCAAATTTGGTATGCACCCTAATAGAAAATATGTTCCTGCCATTGAAGCATCAACAGGTTCTTTAGGTCATGGATTATCCATAGCTACCGGTTTAGCATTAGGTGCTAGAATGTCAAAGTCCTACTGGAGAACTTTCTGTATCATAGGAGATGGTGAAATTGAAGAGGGTTCAAATTGGGAAGCCTTTATGGCAGCAGGACACTATAAACTTGGCAATCTTGTAGCAATTGTTGATAAAAATCGCCTACAGATGACTGGTTTCACAAGGGATGTAATGAATGTTGATCCTTTAGGGGATAAAATAAAAGCTTTTGGATGGGATGTTATAGAGATTCAAGGTAATGACATGTATGAAGTTTGTAGTGCCCTGCAATCTCTTCCACCAGCAGATCCAGAAACTAGAAGAAAGCCAATATGTATTATTTCAAATACCACTAAGGGCTGCGGTGTTTCATTTATGGAAAATAATGCAGTATGGCATGGTGGCGGAATTGCTAAAGAGCAGTTGGACGAGGCACTAAAATCAATAGAAAATAATAGAAAGGTGAGATAAATTATGGCAGTTGAAACAACTTTCGATTTTGATCAGATGTTATCATCCGCAAGAGAAGCTTATGGGGTCGAATTAATGAAAATGGCAGATGAAGGATTAGAATTTGCATTTACTTATTCTGATAATGTTGCACCATCCACATCTACTGGAAAGTTTATAAAAAAATATCCTGAACGTTGTTTTAATATTGGCATTGCGGAAGCCAATCAGGTTGGTATATCTGCGGGATTAGCTCTTTCTGGCAAAATTGTATTTTCACAAGTATTTGGACCATTTCTTCCTCTGAGGGCAGCAGATCAGATACACACAGATATTGCTTATAATGATGTGCCTGTAAGATTGATTGGAACTCATTCTGGGGTTACATCTGGAGGAGGTCCTACCCACAATGTTATTGCTGATTTGTCATTTTATAGAGCAATACCAAACTTAACAATTTGTGTTCCAGCAGATGCAGGGCAGTGTAGAAAATTGGTAAGAGAGTCAATGACTTATAAAGGACCTATGATTATTCGTATTGCAAGAGGTGCGGAGCCAGATGTATATAAAGATAATGATTATGAATTTAAAATTGGTAAAGCTATTACTGTAAAGGAAGGCAATGATTTGACTTTAATTGGGACAGGTAACAGCGTGTATTGGTCTCTTATGGCAGCAAAGGAGCTTGCAGAAACAGGTGTAAATGCTAGAGTCATAGATATGCATACTATTAAACCCTTTGATGTTGATATAGTTTTAAAATCTGCAAAGGAAACAGGTTTTGTTGTAACTGTTGAAGATCAGAGTATTAATGGTGGCCTTGGCGGTGCAGTAGCTGAAGTTATAGCAGAAGCGGGTATACACTGCAAGTTTAAGAGAATTGGGTTACCTGATGAATTCAGTGTTATTGGCGCTGATACTGCTATCTATAAATATTATGGTCTGGATTCACATAGTATTGCTGAAACAGTGAAAAAGATGCTTTAATTTTCTAACATGATTTATAATGATTGCGTAGGGTTGATGGGACTGTTGCACTAAGTATGACTTAATTTTTGTATATGGAATTTTGATTTAATATAAGCACATTGCGACACAACTTTTTAGGTGGAGTCCGCATTGAATATATGGTGTATAGAAGCCAGCCGTTCATTAAGGAGCTCTAATGCCTAAAATTTAAAAAATCTCTACCCGATCAAATGTCCCGTCCTGATTCAAATTACGAGATTTCTTAAATTTTAGACATAAGAGCCCCTAAATTCACTCAAAAGCTTTTATACACCATATATTCAAAGCTCCCTTCACCTAAAAAGTTGTGTAGTAACTATCGTAATTCTAATATAAAAAATTGCTTATAATATATAATGATATGATTCTTGATAAAAAGCGTAGCTTTCATAATACTTATTACTTAGTTTATGTATATTCTTGGCTACTTTTAACATATCTTATGGCGCAGCCTGAAAAAATAGTAAGTTAGTTGATTATTAAATGTATTTGAAAAATACTTGTATGTTTTAGCATTATATTTTTCAATCACGTAAATAATAAGTTTCTTTTAAGATATTTTAACAGAATAGAAAACAGCTACTTTTTAAACTAAATAGATTAGCCTAACAGCAGGCTCCGCCTTAATCTTTAGGCGTTGTAAGTTATGATTAAAAATATAATTTAGCTTACTAAAATTACTTATATCAATGTAATTATGTACATTCACTTGAAGTTGCTAGTTTGAATTTTAACTTTTATGCAGTGATATATGATAAGGGTGTCATCACATTAGCTAAATTGTTTTAATATTATTCTTAGCTCAAAATTTTTGAAAGACTTAGAACTTTAGTCTTGTTTGAGGGAACCGAGTTTGACAAAGTTCTTAGGCCTTCAAAAATTTCGAGCTTTAGAATAATTAAAACATTTAGCCGTGATGACACCCTTATCATATATCACGGAATGAAAGTTAAAATTCAAACTTCCATTGCACCTTTGTGTCGCAATATTTTTAAATTGTTGAAATAGAAACAAAAGTTTAATATAATATTGTTAATGTGTCAACAGATGGGAGGACAAACCATGAACAGGAATAAAGCGGAACATATCATAAAGGGCTTTAGTGATGTATACAACAAGATGGTTTCACTTAATAAGTTTAAGATGGAAGCTAGTCTTAAAGAATATACGTCTTCTGAAGTGCATTGCATCGAATATATTGAAGAAAATGTAGATTCTAATGTTACAAAACTTGCAGAATCTTTTTACATGACTAGAGGTGCTATAAGTAAAATAACTAAGAAGCTTATAAAAAAAGGGGCAATTGAAAGCTATCAGAAGACGGATAATAAGAAAGAAATATACTTTAGGCTTACTAAACAGGGGCAGGAAACTTATAAAATTCATGAGGGATTGCATAAAGAGTTTCAACAGAGGGATAAAGTTGTATTTGATCAGGTAACTGAGGAACAATTAGATATGATGCTTAGCTTCATGAAAAAGTATAGTAGGCACTTGGATGCAGAAATAAAAAAACAAGGTCTAGAAATAAAAGATCAAAGTGATTTTGAATAGTGTGATTGTATCAAGAAATAATTTAAAGCAGAGCTGTGTGAAAACGCTGAAATATTAGCGATTTTACACAGCTTTATTTTATTGTTGACGAGGAAACAATAAAATGGTAGAATGATTATGTTGCCAAGGAAACATAATGACTATTTTTAGAAAGGTAGGAATTTAAAATGAATACACAATGTACAGAACAAATCGTAAGCAGACCAGAAGGTAAAAGAGAAAATATGAAAATTATCGGACTTATGGCAAGCCCACGGAAAGAAGGCAATACCGCTTGGATAGTAAACAAAATACTTGAAGGTGCAAGGGAACAGGGCGCTGAAACTCAATGCTTCAATTTCGGTGATCTTGATATTAAACCATGTCAGGGTTGCTGGGCCTGCCATAAGGGCGATCAGGGGTGTATTATCAAAGATGATATGGAGAAACTTAATGATGCCATGGATCATGCTGACACTATTGTTTTCGGATCACCGATTTATATGATGCAGATGAGTGCTCAGGCGAAGATATTTATCGACAGGATGTTTGCTCGATTTTCTCCGCGATACTCTCCGTATTTCCAAGAAGAAAATGCCGCCCAAAAAAAGCTAATTCTTACGTTTAATCAAGGTAATCCTGACTCCGACTTATTCCAGTCTTATATTGATTATACAAAGCACATGTTTGAGTTGCTGGAATTTGATGTTAAAGAGGTACCTGTTGTTACTGGTTTGCGAAATGGACCGGTGCATGAAAAGGAAGAGCTGCAAACTGCTTTGAAGAATATCGGTTCATCGTTGGTTTCGGAACGATTACTGAAATAATGAGGTAAGATATAGATATTGATTTCAATAATGAAAATGAAACCACAGGAAGTCTAACTTTATTGAGAAAAGGCTGTATTTTATTGTCACTGATTTGTTGGCAAAGAAACAAAAATATAACTTTTGAAAGGAGAATTTAAATGCCCATATTTAGATTATGCAAGGAGATGAACACAGAACAAGCCATAGATAAAAAGGCTTTAATATTTGGTATCATATCTATGTTTCTTTGTGGATTAGGCTTTACTATCGCAGCACCTGTGATTCCATTCTTAGTTAAGCCATATATAAGCAATCCTGGAGATCAAGCTATAGTTGTTACGCTGCTTACCTCTGTTTATGCAGTCTGCGTGTTTTTTGCAGCTCCAGTACTTGGAGCTTTCAGTGACAAATATGGTCGTCGCCCAGTACTTTTAATATGCCTTTTGGGTTCATCAGTGGGGTACTTAGTTTTTGGTATAGGAGGAGCGTTATGGATACTATTTGCTGGACGCATAATAGATGGTATAACAGGTGGGGACATAAGCACTATTTTAGCATACTTTGCAGATATCATTCCTCCAGATCAGAGAACTAAATACTTTGGATGGGCCAGTGCAGTTGTGGGTGTTGGTACTGTCATTGGGCCAACTTTAGGTGGATTACTTGCTAAGTTTGGTTATTCTGTTCCAATGTATTTTGGAGCAATAATAACTATATTGAATGTTGTTTATGGATTCTTTTTTATGCCTGAGAGCCTTCATAGGAATAATAGACTGAAAGAGATTACTTTTGTAAGACTGAATCCATTTACACAGCTTGTAAGCATACTTTCTATAAAAAACTTAAAAAGACTGCTTGTATCAGCATTCTTACTTTGGATACCTAATGGGTCTCTGCAGGCAGTTTTTTCACAATTTACGATGGATACCTTCAATTGGAAGCCTGCAATAATTGGACTTATGTTTTCAATTATGGGATTTCAAGACATAATTTCACAAAGCTTAATAATGCCAAAGCTTTTGATAAAACTCAGTGATAAACAGATAGCAGTCCTTGGAATGGCTTCAGAAATTATAGGCTATGGTTTTATTGCAGCATCAGCTTTGTTTTCATTTTATCCTATTTTTATTGTTGGAATGTTTATATTTGGTTTTGGTGATTCCATATTTGGTCCTTCGTTCAATGGGATGGTCTCCAAATCTGTGGATTCTAGTGAACAAGGAAGGATTCAAGGAGTCAGCCAATCTATTCAAGCTTTAGCAAGAATGATTGGACCTATCATTGGAGGTCAAATATATGTAGCACTTGGACATGCTGCACCTGCTTTTATGGGTATGATACTTACAGCAGCAGCGATACCAGTTTTATATGAAGGTATTCATGTAAATAAGTAAATATAAAGTTTTTAGTATATAATTATTATTTTATATATTCCAGAAATTTAATGCTTTACACTTTCTATGTAAATTTTAGAGTTTATGATATGCTTTAAGTAAATATTTGAAAGAGGAGAGTTTTTTACATGAATGAAAATGTAAATAATGTTTTATGGGAGAACCTTTTAAAAAGTAATGGGATTTCTCTTGATGAGCAAAGTATTGATTTATTAAAGAATATTTCTAAGCCTAAGGTATTAAAAAAAGATATGTTCTTTTTACAGGAAGGTGAAAAATCTACTGAAATAGGTTTTATTATTAAGGGTGTCTTCCGCTCTTATTATATTGATAAATCAGGCAATGATGTAACAAAATATTTTTATTCAGAAGGAGATATATTATTTTCTTATGCAGCATATCTGTCTCAAAAAGAATCCATGTATTGTATACAAGCACTAGAAGATAGTGAGATTCTTGTAGTCAAGATTTCTGATTTTGAAAAAATAGTGGAGGGAAATTATCAATTACTTTTATTTTACAAGAAAATGATTGATAAGGTACTTGTCATAAAAGAAGAGCATGCAATTAGTTTTAAATTATTAGATAGTGTGAAGCGATATAAACAATTTCTTAATACATATCCTGGTTTGGAAGACCGTATTAAGCAGTGTCATCTTGCATCCTATTTAGGAATAACTCCTGTGTCCCTTAGCAGAATAAGAAGAAAATTAAATCTTAACAAATGATAATGCAATAAATCTCCAGGTGATTTATGATGTAATTAATTTTTAGCACTGGAGGTTGATTGTTATGAAAAATGAAATAGTCGTTTTAATTACTGGATGCTCTACAGGAATTGGGAGAGAGCTTTGTAATATATTATCTGAAAAAGGATGTACGGTTGTTGCAACAGCAAGGAATGTGGAAACTTTAAAAGATTTATCTGCATCTTTAAAATTACCACTGGATGTTACACAAAAAGAGTCTATTCACAGTACAATAAATGAAGTGATATCAAGATTTCATAAAATTGATATTCTTATAAATAACGCAGGTTATTCACTTAGAGGAGCTTTAGAAGAAATTGATATAAATAGTTCTAAAAATATGTTTGATGTAAATGTATTTGGTATTATTAACATGGTTCAGGCAGTTGTTCCAGAAATGCGTAAAAAGCAATCTGGTAAGATTATAAATATTGGATCCATTTCAGGAAAATTTGTTCAATCCATTAATGGAGCTTATTGTGCATCAAAATTTGCAGTTGAGGCATTAAGTGACACACTGCGTTTAGAATTACACAACTACAATATTCAGAGTACCGTTATTGAGCCGGGGCCCATGAAAACCAATTTTTTTAACACATTAGTAGACAATTCAAGTGATGTTATGGGAAATCCAAATTCTTGTTATTCACATTTTTATAAATCAGATGACAAGTATAGAAAAAAGCAAAAACAAGCTGATCCTAAATTGGCAGCACAAGCTATTAGTGATATAATTTTAAAAAAAAGACTTAATGCTCGTTATAAAGTTGCTGTTCCTTTTTTATATAAGATAGTTATATATTTTCCAGATTTTCTGAGAGAATATTTTATGAAAAAAAGATAAATAAATTTTAATTATATATTGATTTATTTCCAAAATTTGTGATATACTTATTGAGTGAGTGGATTGCGGTATTGATCAATTTGCTTATTGTATTAAAAATAAATTTTTCTAGATGCAGTAGGAAGCTTGGCAGAGCTACTTATTGCATTCTTTTTCTTTTTTGTCCAAATTTAATGTTATTTCAGAGGAAATCTCATCTTTTTTTAAAGTCGTTTTTGATTGGAACAAAGCTTTCATTAACTCTTGTTTATAACAAAAACCAAGAAGCATAGCAACAATTCCTAGCATTGTGATACATAGAATAGTGATAATAAAATTTAGATTCACAAGACCACACTCCTTTTATATATTTATAGGTGCAATCCGCTCACTTCATGAGGAGAGTTTAGAAAATAATATGTGTTTGTAGCTTAATTGTAGCATATATTATTTTAGAATGTGTTAAACCTTTCATAAAAGACCTTATTTTTGTTATTAATTTATGTAAATATTTAATTAAGTTAAATAAATTATTGAATTTATGGAAAGGTATTTCTGAATTAATATAGAATATTTAATTAGTGATAAATAAATATAAAGGGGTATGATAACTATATGTACAATATATTAATTTTAGAAGACGATCATATTCAGTTGAAGACCCTATCAGAGATTATAAAACAATTAGGTGATATGTATCAAGTATATGAAGCCACAAATACGACAGAAGCTTTTAAGATAGCAAGTCAAAATGCAATTGATCTTTTTTATGTGGACATTAATTTAAAAAATGAATCAGGTTTTAAATTTGCTCTTGAAATAAGGAAAATAAAAAGATATAGACTAAACTGGATAGTATTTGTGACAATTTACAAGGAATATATGCTTTCAGCTTTTAAGAAAATTCACTGTTACGATTATATAATAAAGCCTTATAATAAGAAACAAATTCAAAGAATGACAGAGCTTTTAATGTCAGATGGAAGAGCACAAGTTGCTGTTACGGAAATTAATGAGAAATTTATAATTGTTCCCATAAAGAACATTGAAGTAAAAATATTTGTTAATGAAATAATTTTTGTGGAAGTTTTTATTAGAACTTCAATAATTCATACTACAAATGGTTCCTTCACCATAGATTATTTATCCCTTAAGAAATTAAATTCAATGATAAATGATAAGAATATACTTCAGAGCCATAGGTCTTATCTAGTTAATATAAAATATATCAGTAAAATTGAAAAAACTAATAATAAAACTTCTTATAAGATTTATTTTTATAATACTGACAAAACTGCACTGTTAGGAAATAATTATAAGAAACGTATAATGGAAAGGTTTAATAATGTTGTTGATGAGGAAATAAATGGATAATTATAAAATATTTATCTTAATATTTATAGAAGTAGGAAGTTTTATGCTGATTTGGAATATGTTTAATAGAAAATGTGAAAAGAGATTATATAAAAGCTTACTTGTTATACTTTTTACTTCATCGGTATTTCTAATTACAAATTATATTTATATGCCTATGCAGTTTTTAGTAAATTATTCTTTTTTACTTTTAGCAATTAAATTTATGTTTAAAAAAAATACAAAAGATTTATTATTGGAGTTTGGCTTGGTTATAGTTATTTGTGGTATAATGCAGCTTGCTATAGTGATTATATTTAGATTGTTTATTCCAAGCTTTATGGTGGAAGATAATTTCATATATTCACTTATTGCAAACTTTATTTGTATATTTTTAAGCTATTGTATTTATAGATATATATCTTATGGAAAATTGATGATTTTTTTTAAGCAGAAAAGTTCTAAAATATACTTTTTTTCTGTGAATCTTCTCACATATGTGATTATTTCAAAGTGGATATGGGGTTTTAAAAGACCTGAATTTTTGGATGATATTATAATATATCTTATGATTCCATTAGTATTTATTATAGCGAATTTGGTTTTATTTGAGTATCAAATGAAAAATAATGAAATAAAGAGATCACTTGAAAATTATAAGAAATATGCTCCTGTAATATCTCAGCTATTGGAGGATGTAAGAAGGAGACAACACGATTTTAAAAACCATTTAAATACTGTTTACAGCCTTGTTTTAGTATCCGATGAAAAAAATTTAAAGAAAACTATAATACAATATATAGATTCTCTTGATGCTTCTTTGGAAAATATGGAGAAGATACTTCAAATAGATAACACGGTGGTGGCAGCTATTATCTACAATAAAATAAATGAGGCCGCCAAAAACAATATTGAATTTAAATATATTATTGAAGGAGGTTGTAAGCTCCCTTTTAAAAACTATGAACTTTCAGAGGTTTTAAACAACCTTTTAGATAATGCTTTTGATGCTGTTTTAAATTCAGAAAATAATTTAAAAAAGATATTTTTAAATATAGGGCACCTAGAAGAAAGTTGTATTATAAAAGTTGGAAATACAGGTGAAAGAATAGAATTTAATGATATTGCAAAGATCTTTAATGCAGGGTATTCTACTAAAGAAGGAAAAGACCGTGGATATGGATTATATAATGTAAAAAAAATAGTTGAATCCTATGGAGCTAGAATTCAACTATCCTTTGAAAATAACTATACAGTTTTTAGTATTAAATTATACAATTAATGTTTTTTTAAGCATTCTGGAATTTCAGGCTCTCCAATATAGATAAAACAGTTAGGCCACTTTTCAGTTAAAAATGAACCTAAAAATAGGGGAAGTACGCATAATATTGATTTTACCTTGAAACTGTTAAATAATTTTTTCATAATATCCTCCTTATTTTTTATATAAGTTTATTAAAAAATTTATAATGTCGGCTTTTTAGCCAGCACAAGTTGTACACCTTGTACTAATATAGTGCTGAAGCCACAGTTAACATAGGTTGTACTTTCCAAAAATAATAAAATAATAGTCCATATAGCTACAACTAGAGCTGCTGTAAATTTATATTGCAGCTTTGTTTTATTATCTTTTATAGGTATCCTTGCACTACATATTGGAGCTCGTACTAAAATTATCACTAAACTAATTATGCTTACAAGCAAATAGCATGCTGCTGGCAATTTAGGTGCTGAAGGTGCCAAAACGCTAGTTAATATAAACAACAGAGTTGTTGTAATTAAACAATTCAAGGTGCCTTTTAAATGTAATCCACCAGCAAACAGTCGAGTGGATAGAATTATGAGTAAGGAAAAATAGAAATATTTCTCTTTATGTATTATATTAAAAAATAGTAATAGAAAAACAGTTTTAAATCCTTCACTTAAAAGCACAGTTAAACCATATTGTATTCTTGCTCTGTCTTTAGTATTGTTGTAGGTTTCTGTACAAATCAGAGAAGTAAGTTGTAGAGCTACTTTATTTATCATTTTCAATACACCACCTGTAATTTTAAAATACATTTATCTTAAGAGGCTTGTTTTATATAATACTATGAGTTGAATTACAAATTTATTACAATGTGAAATTAGGCTTTAATATCTATAATATTTCATATTGAAGTAGTAGAATTAGTAATAGATATGTATAAAAGAGATGAGTTAAACCAGTTATAATGAATCCTATAAGTAATGCAGATTAATTCAGCTGCATGTACTTCAGTATAGCTTTGAATTTTTACTATTTTATTAATTATTTTAGTTTATAATATTAGTATTGAAAATTCATTATATAATATAATGAATTAATAAAAAATAAAATCAAGTGATTCTTAGATTTAGGTGTAGATATTAGCAATGGTAGCGGTGGGATAAAGTATAGGAGGAAAAATGAAAAAATATAAGGAAATTACAAAAAAACAATTAATTTTATCAATGATAACTTGCTCAATATTTATATTAGTATATTGGATTTCATTTTATGAATTAGATACTTTATGTAAATTTGGAAGAGTTAATAATAATATAAATGTATTAAAACTATGTATGATATTTTTTCTGGTTTGGTTTATAATTATTGTAGTTAGAATTGTGAAAAATCCAGCAATTACACCTGAGCACAGTGAATATAAACATAGTTTATATTCACGTTATAAAACTATATGGACATGTGTAGTTGCAATAATTATAGTTTTTATAACAAGTTTTTATGGAATGAAAATATATCATAGTGCAATAAATTATAATGGAAAACTATCATGGTTCTTAAGTGATTTAAAAAATAAAAAAACTGTAAAACTTGAACATAATAATATATATGAAAATGGTATAGAAGGAATATTTACAGATATTAATAAAAAGATTCATATGCCTGAAAAATTATATGTTGCAAATAATTTTAGTCTTAACTTTGATTCTAGTGGAAAAATTACAGCTTTTGATACATATCTTTATGGTAAGAATACAAAAGGTGAAATTGAAAGTTATCTAATTAGTTATGATAACAAGAAATCAAAGAATATAATTGTATATTTAAAAGGTTATGTAAGTGCAAATTATAATGATGATAAACTTTTAGAACCATTAATTAAGACAATGAAAGTAATTCCACTTAAGAAAACAGTAATGAACTGGACTGAAGAACAGTATGGTATCCTCTATTCTGGTAAACGAAGCTTTGGATATAATACAAATGGTATTGTTTATATTGATTCGAAAGGGAATATAAACTCAAATATTAATGCTAGTTCTGAAATAATAGGATATACTGTTTCTGTATTTGTACCAGGTAAAGAAAGTAAATATACTCCTGTTAGATATAATTTAACAGATAGGTGATTTAAATGAGATTAAAGTAAATAGAATAACCTGTTATAATTTCAGTAATACCTAAATATTGGAGGCGTAAACTATGATAAAATATCCCTTAATTATAGATTGTGATCCTGGTGTGGATGATATTATTGCTATTCTTGTAGCCCATTCAAAACCAGAATTTGATATTAAAGCTATTTGTTCAGTATCAGGTAATGTAGGAATTGATTTAACTACTCATAATGCTCGGCTTATGGCTGGGCTATTAGGTTTGGATTGTATAGTGGCAAAAGGAGCAGAAAAGCCAATTATTAAAAAGGCTCAACCTGTTACGGTTGTACATGGTTTAGATGGATTTGGTAACTGTGCAAATGCATTTAGCGATGATAAATTATCAAAATTAAGTGATTTAAGTGCAATAGAGGTTGTAAGAGAAATATTAATGGAAA
Source organism: Clostridium drakei (assembly GCF_000633595.2). Taxonomy (GTDB): domain Bacteria; phylum Bacillota; class Clostridia; order Clostridiales; family Clostridiaceae; genus Clostridium_AM; species Clostridium_AM drakei. Next base: position 33,353 of record NZ_JIBU02000024.1, read on the forward strand.
GCAATGAACCTATATACATAGCAGCCACTGGACCATTAACTAATATTGCATTACTCTTGTCAACTCATCCAGAAGTAAAATCCAAAATTGCTGCAATCAGCATAATGGGTGGTGGAATAAATATTGGGAATGCAACTCCATGCAGCGAATTCAATTATTTTACAGATCCAGAAGCTGCATATATTGTTTTTAACAGTGGTGTTAAATTGATGATGTGCGGTTTGAATGTTACATTAAAGGCAACTTTAACTGATATTGAGTTAAATGAAATGAGAAAATTCCATAACACAATATCTGATACAATAGTAAAAATCATTTCAACATATGCAGCTAATGATGCTGCAATTCATGATCCATGTGCTATACTTGCCATTACAAATCCAGAAATGTTTGAATATAAGGATCAATATGTTCAAATTGATATAAGGGACGGTATTACACAGGGAATGAGTTATGTAGATGAAGTACATAATTTAAACAAAGAACCTAATTGCCGTGTTTTTTATGATATAGACAGGGAATTCTTTAGAAAAACTATTGTACAATCTGTGAATATATAATTCGTAATGTAAAAACATTGCGAGGCAAAAGTGCAGTGGAAGTTTGGATTTTAACTTTTATTCCGTGATATATGGTAAGTGGTTCATCACTGCTAAATGTTTTAATTATTCCAAATCTTGTTCATATAATTTCCAGTAAAAATAGGAATGTATTAATTCTACTGTAAGTATTCGTAAAGCTTTATAATCCAAAGGACTACCGTCCTAAAAATTTTTTAATAAGCTTCTGATATTTTTTAGGATGTGCCAGAGGATATTATTAAAATAGTTTAAATATATAAACTAGGCAATAAGTATTATGAAAGCTACGTTTTTTATTAAGAGCCATATATTCAATGCGGACTCCACCTAAAAAGTTGTGTCGCAATGTGCTAATATTACTAATTTACAGTGTGTTTAAATTTCTTAATGCAACAACTTTGTTTATGTTATAATGGAGAATTAAATATTACAAATTTCAATAATCCTTCAGACATAGAACCAATATCAGTGCTTGAGATATTTGATAAATCATGTACACTGCTGTTTAAAGTAATCAATTCTACTTTGGCATGCTCTTGAACACATTTATCATAGAGTTCTTTTGAACTTTTGTAAGGAACCATAGGATCAAAACTGCTGTGTATTATTAATGTATTTGGAATTCCTTTATTAACATAATTCATAGGGTTGAACTTTTTTATAACAATATCTTTATCTTTTATTGAATTAAAAATTTTTGTTAGGTCATAATTTAAATCACTTGTATTTAAAAGATTTAAATCGGTTGGACCTGCAAAATCAATTAAATATTTAACTTTGGATGAATACTTACTTAAAGCTTTATCATCAGTAAAATCATCATTACTGCTGTATCCAGCAAGAAGCGAAAGATGAGCACCTGATGAAACACCAATAACTCCTATTTCATTTGGGTCAAGATTGTAAGTAGAGTTATTTTTATATATCCATCTTATAGTATCTTTAATATCTGCAACTTGTTTATTGAAATCAGCTTTATTTCTATTTAATTCGTAGGAAGTACTTATAATTGTATATCCTTCTTCTCTGAAAGTATTAAGTACAGGACTTAGTACGTCTGGAATATTTTTATCACCATAAACCCAGCTGCCACCATGAACATATAAAATTACTGGAGATGGATTATTATCTTTTTTTAGTGAAGAATAAATGTCCAGTGTCAGCGGAACTCCATTAGTATTTTTATATATGATATCTTTGTAATTCATGGATTGAGACATTTTTAATCCATTAATCTTTGGAGTTCTCATATTATCATTCTTTAAAGAGACATACTTATTAACTAGAGTGTAGGTTAATATGATTCTTTTATGAAATATAGAAATAAAAATAATGATTGCAGCAATTAAAATAATTAGTAATCGTTTAAAAAATTTTTTCATTAAATTCCCCTATACCTAGTAGTAAAATTTCAATTAAAGTTTTGTACTAGGTGTATCCTCCTTATTTACTGGTTGAAAATCATATAACTAAACTTTTGCAGTTTAAAAACAATTATATATATATCATTTTCTATAAAAAAAATCAACAAATACCATAAAATATTAAATCCCACAATGAGAAGTAGATTTTAAAGAATGAAATCACTTCTTATTGCAGAATTTAATATGATTTTAGCTTTTTCAGGTATTATTCATATTAGCTAAATAAACAGCATAACAACTCTTCTTTTGTAACTTTTCCTAAATAGTCATTTATGTTAGTATCTTGCAAAGTATTCTTTACTTCTTCTTTATCATACTTTATGTTTTTTAGTTTTTTTTCTAAAATTTCTATGTCACATTTACCAAAAAAATCACCATATATTTTACAATTTTCTATTAGTCCATTTTTTACATGAAGTCTAACATCTACACAGCCACCTTCAAACCTGTTATATCCTTTATAGTTAAACTTAGGTGAATTGCCAAAATTCCATTCCCAAGAGCCATATTTCTCATCTACCATTTTTTGTATGGATTTTTTATCATTGTTAGTTAATTCATATAGTTCTATAGGTTCATTTAAATATGCAAATATATTTTTTAGCAGCAATTCTTTAAATTCTAGGACATCAACATCATATTTAACATGAGGCTTAATATTAGTAACTCTGCTGGATACAGATTTAATACCCTTTGATTCAATTTTATCTCTTTTTACATTTAATCCTTTAGACAATGTATCTAATTTAGAATTAAAAAGTAGCGTTCCATGATTTAATATTCTTTCTCTTGAAACGCTTTGAGCAATTCCAGAAAATTTCTTACCATCTATTACAAGATCATTTCTACCCGATAATTCACATTTTACTCCTAAATTTTCTAAAGCTTTAATTATAGGAATATTATAGGTTTTAAAGTCTATTTTTGCATTATGTTCTTTAATTTTTGTAATAAATGAAAAATTTAAATTGCCAAGATCATGGTATACAGCACCGCCTCCTGTAACCCTTCTAATAACGTTAATATCATTTTGTTTTACAAATTCCATATTAATTTCTTCTACTGTATTTTGATGTTTTCCAATAATAATTGATGGGCAGTTTCTCCATAGTAAAACATACTCACCCTCTAAATTTCTAAATGCATATTCTTCAAGAGCTAAGTTATAATGTGGATTTGTTGAAATATTTTCTATAAATTTCATTAAATGCATCCCCTTTGTTAATTTATGTAAATTGGGTCTATAGGTAAAGTAAAGTGCCAGTTTTATTCTATCAATTTTATGAAGAAAAATAAACATTAAAGTTTAGGAAAACCTAAGAACTTTGTCAAACTCGGTTCCCTCAAACAGGACTAAAGTTCTAAGGCT
>NZ_JIBU02000025.1 GCF_000633595.2 Clostridium drakei
ATAATTAAAACATTTAGCCGTGATGAAACACTTATCATATATCACGGAGTAAAAGTTAAAGTCCAAACTTCCACTGCACCTTTGCGTCGTAATATTTTTAGAATGTGAAAGTTGAGTTAGTAAGATATCTATATTTTTCTTGGTTTACATTTTATATAATCCTCATATTCTTCTTCAATATACCATAAATTTGATTGACCAATTTTTTGTTTAGTAATTTTCCTAGATTGATGTCCATCTGCAAGATATAACCTTCCATTTTTCTTAATCATCCTATGTAAGTCTTTAAAAAATTTATTTGGATTTTTTACTTGATGAAACATGTCCAAAGCATATATTACATCTACTGAATCATTATTTATTAATTGTAAACTATCCTTTAATAGGATGGAGGTAATATTCTTAAGGCTTTCTCTATTTACAAGTTTTTTTACAAATTCAATAGAAGCTTCATTTATATCCAAAGCGTAAACTTTACCTGTTGCGCCTACTAGCTTAGATGAGTATTTTAAGTGCCTTCCTGTGCCACAGCCGTAGTCTAAAACAATATATCCTTTATTAATTCCGAAACTATCAAGTATTTTTTCTTTGTTTTTAAATAAATTTTCAAAAAAATATGATATATTTAAAATCTTATAGTATAATTTTGTATTTTTAAAACTACTAATTTGAAACACTTCCTATACTTGCTTTATTTTCCAATTAGAATTTTATTCACTTGATTAACAAAGTTATCACTTTCATTAATCCAAGGACTATGTCCAGAATGCTCAAACCAAATAATTTCTTTATGGGGAGCATCTAAAATATTGTAATAGTCTTCAATTAATGAAAGAGGAGCATTAATGTCGTGCTTTCCTATAAAAAAATAAACTGGTATTTCTATTTTTGCATAATCTTTTCTTAAATTAATATTGTAAAGTTGAGGGTAAACATGATTGAAGGTATTAATAAGTCCCCTCATAAAGTTAATCTTATCTATAAGATCATATTCTGGTGAAAAGATATCTCTCCATGTATTAAATCGAGAATTATATATTTCCGGGTCTTTTTCCATATAAGAGCTTAAGTAATTTAAATACTCTGCACTTTTCCAAGTAACATCTGTTCCATAATATGGTGGATAGCCATTTGATTTTAGTTTTGAAATCTTATTAGTATCATTTTTAATCTCAGCTATTTCAATAGCTTTCTTATAATCTAATTCTTCTGTTTTAGAAAAATCAATCATTTGCCCTGTTCCAATAAAACTGTAATACTTTTTTGGATATTTTTCAGCCAAAAATATACCAAGGGCACTTCCCCATGACTCACCAACTAAATAAATTTTGTCCTTTTTAAATGTTTCACATAAATATTTAGTTAGTGCATATCCGTCTTGAATATAATTATTTACATTTAAGTTTTTAATATTTGTAGCATAATAGGATTTTCCAGAACCAGGCTGATCCCAATTCACAACAACGAAATTTTTCTCAAGTTTTTGAAGATTATAGCGTACTGCTGCCATTTGGGTTCCACCTGGGCCTCCTGCCAAAAATAGTAATACTGGATTATTTCTATTTTCTCCTCTTATGCTAACCCACTCTTGTTTGCCATTTAATTCTACTCTCCTTAATTCAGCAATGCTTTCAGGTACAGTCTTTCCATTTTTATCCACAATTAAGGGAGTACTAGCTGAAAAATGACTAAATGCTATTAATATAAGCATAGATATAAATAAACTTCCTAAAATGATGGTATTTCTTTTTAATTTTAAGATTTTATTATTTAATGGAACTTTTTTCCTTATTTTTCTTATCCACAACAATACACCAATGATAAGTTCCGTTATAAAGGTTCCAATAATTAAAATAAGAAGTATTACAAAAATAATTATCTGTATCATAAAGGTCACTCCTATAAAAATATAAGTTGAACTAATTACATAGTGATTTTTCTTAATAATAAATTCGACTACCGGTCAGATTTATACATTCATGTTATCATTTTTTCGACCATTGGTCAAATTAAATTTATTGTGCTACAATAAATTTAAGGTAGGTGCTGTGAATGGATAAAAAAGAATTAATACTGAATGCTATGATGGATTTATTGGCAGAGGAAAAAGGTGCTACTTGTTCTGTTAGTGATATTGCAAAAAAAGCTGGAATTGGAAAGGGAAGTATATATTATTATTTTAGATCTAAAGAAGAAATTTTTGATGCGCTAGTTGAACGTGTATATAATGAAATTATTGATAAATGTAAGGTCGTTATTGATACTTCAAAAGTAAATGCTATAGAAAAACTATCCTTACTGATTCAAAGTTATAGAAGTTCTATGATATTATCTTCAATTGATTCATATCTGCATCAACAACATAATGCAGCAATACATCAAAAATCTCTTGCAAAAATATTATCATCTCTTTCTCCAATTATTACAGATATTATTAAACAAGGTATTGATGAAAGGTTATTTCAGTGTGATAGACCAGAAGAAACTGCTGAAATTATTTTATCTACATACTGCTTTTTATTTGATCCTGGTATATTCTCATGGACTCAGGAGCAAGTTTCTAATAAGACAAAGGCATTAGCTGATTTATTAGAACGTGGATTGATGGCACCAAAGGGGAGCATGCAATTTCTTTGTAATTCTGTTACTAAATTTCATTTATAAAAAATAATAGGCTATCTGAAAATGTATATGTATTTTCAGATAGCTATCTTTTTATAATATAATTAGAATTGTTACTTTGTTTTAAATCTGCAAGTTAAACAACATTATTATAGCATTTAATACTAAATATGAATTGAATTTTTCTTAAACTTTGCAGGAGAAATATTTTTATACCTTTTAAAAAGTCTACTGAAATAATTTGTATCATTGAATCCACAATTTAAGGCTATTTCAGTTATGTTAAGGTTGTTTTCGTGTAAAAGGTCTATAGCTTTGTCTATTCTTAATTTATTTATATAGTCTATGGTAGACTTGCCAGTGATTTGTTTGAACAGTCTGCAAAAGTGATAATTGCTCACATTAGCCATAGCTGCAAGTTTGCTAATGGTTATTTTCTGAGTGAAATTATTTTCTATAAATTTTAGTATATCACTAAAGCGTTTTAAATTATTGACTTGAGAATTGAATTCTTCCTTAGTGAGAATTTTTTCTATGTAGCCTCTAATTAATAATACAATCAATTCATATATATATGATTTTACAGCTAATTCAAAGCCAATTTCTTTTTTAAAGTATTCACCAATTATTTTATTAATACAATTCAATATATCATTGTCATTACGTACCAAAGGTTTAAATAAAATTAAATTTTGTGATAAAGGAGCTATAAATTTAGTTTGACAGGAATCTATTTGGTTGCTAAAAAGAAATGGTAAACCAACTCTAATAACATAGTAGGATAAATAATCATACAAGCTTTCAATATAATGCATCTCATTGCTGTTTATAATCACTATATCTTTAGCTTTAACTTTTATTTTTTTAGAATTACAGTTAAGTATGCCTTCACCTTCGGTAATATAAAAAAATTGAATATGTTCATGCCAGTGGATGTTAAAGGCAGGTCCAGTATTATTGTGTTCTTTTTTAAATATATCCACAAAAAAGTTTTCATCAGGCATTTTTTTATAGAAATAGTTTGAGTAATCCTTCATTAAAAACACATCCTTATCAAAATAGTGCTAATATAAAGCAATATAATCCATGAAATATACTGTATATATTGATATTATAAGATTAACAATTTAAATTGTAAATATCAATAATGTGCTATTAGCATTATAAAGAAAGGATAAATTATGAAGGAGATAAATAAAGATATATATAAAAATAAATGGCCTATTTTATTTGTAGTTGTATCAATGTCTTTTATGGCATGTATAGATTCTAGCATTGTCAATGTGGCACTACCAGTAATGTCAAAAAAGTTATCAGTTTCTATGGCATCTATAGAATGGGTAATAGTAAGTTATGTAATGACCATTTGTTCAATAATTTTAATATTTGGAAGGCTAGGGGACATAAAGGGAAAAATAAGAGTATTTAGATTTGGGATAGTTATTTTTACACTTGCATCTTTTATGTGTGGATTTTCAAATAATTTAATACAATTAGTGTTCTTTAGAATAGTGCAAGGAATTGGTGCAGCAGCTTATATGGCTAATAATCAAGGAATAATTACTCAAGTATTTCCTAAAAATGAGAGAGGTAAAGCTTTAGGAATTTTAGGATCTTTTGTAGCAATGGGAACACTTATAGGTCCTCCTGCAGGAGGGTTTATAATATCTGTAATGGAATGGAATTATATATTTTTAATTAATGTACCTTTAGGTATTGCTGCATTTATATTAGGCTTAAAGGTGTTTCCTAAATCAGAAAGCAATAGTGAAAAAATTGATATGAAAGGAGCAGTTCTGTTTTTTATAGTAGTTATATGTTTATTTACAGCTTTAACTTGGGGACAAAAAATAGGATACAATAATCCTATAATTATTTTAGGCTTTGTAGTATCAATTATAAGTTTTGTAATATTTATTAAATTGGAAGATAAAATAAATAATCCTCTTTTGCAGTTGGATATTTTTAAAAATAATGTATTTTCTATAAGTTTATTTTGTGCTTTTATTTCTTTTGTATGTTTAAGTGCATCAGGTATTTTAATACCTTTTTATCTTCAGGATACCCTTAAGTTAACTTCAAGGACCGCAGGAGTGATCATGATGGTGCAGCCTCTAATTATTGCAGTACTTTCTCCATTAAGCGGCAATTTATCAGATAAAATTGGATCAGAATTTTTAACTTTTTTAGGATTAATATTTACAAGTATGGGGTTTTTACTTATGTCTTTTTTAAATGAAAAATCATCAATAATGCTTATAATAAGTTTTGTAAGTGTAATAGCATTAGGAAATGCATTATTTCAACCATCTAACAATTCCTTGATAATGTCTTCTGTTCCAAAAGATAAGTTGGGTATTGCAGGTAGTGTTAATTCACTTACAAGAAATTTAGGACAAATTTTTGGAGTTACATTAGCTACAAGTTTTTTATATGTTTGTATGAGCTATAAAATAGGTTATCATGTTGTAGATTATATAGTAGGAAGAGATGATGTATTTATATATGGAATGAGATGGGTATATGCTATTTTGGTTATTATATGTGGAATGGGATGGATGCTTACTGCTTTTAGGCTATACAAAAGTAAAACTAAAGCAGATTTAAATACAGAAAATTATAAAAAGAAAATTAGCCGTTTATAGCTATAAAGAAAACTACCGGCTTTAGCCGGTAGTCATTATAAAAAGTTATTTTCCTATCATGATATTAAGAATTTCTACATCAGTGGATTTCATTCCTTGACGTCCCATACGACCGATGTTCTGAATTGTCTTTTCATAATCTTTTTCAACAATTCCTTCTCCAAATGGGAATACTAAACCATGTTTTGCCATTTCGTAACCCATGATTCCAGCATCTACTGAACTTGAAATTTTTGCTGCGCATGAAGCTTTAGCTCCATCGCATACAATACCGCCAACATTACCAACAGCATTGATTATAGTCTTTCCTATTGTATCATAATCGCCACCATTTAGATAAGCAATACCACAAGCTGCAGCTGTTCCTGCTGATACAGCTCCACAGTAAGCAGATAAATTTCCTATATAACGTTTTTGATGTAACGATATAAGGTTAGTTAAAACAAGAGCTCTGTAAAGTTTATCTTCATCTGCTCCCATATCTTCAGCATAAACTAAAACTGGCATAGTACAAGTGATTCCTTGATTACCACTTCCTGAGTTGATGACTACTGGAAGAGCACATCCGTTCATTCTTGCGTCAGATCCTGCTGCTGCTGCTGCTCTTGCTTTAGTACGAACATCATTACCGCCAAATTTCATAAGTGTTTGTCCAACTTGAGCACCCCAATTATGAGTTAAGCCTTCTTCTGATATAGCAGAATTACATTTAATTTGTGTGCTGATAACATCTCTTACATCATCCAAGTTTACTTCATTAGCAAATTGAAGTATATCTTTAATATTAAGCTTTGACTTATCTCCAGATTGCTGAGTTATAACATCAGCTTGTTCAAATAATACTTTGCCATTTTTTTCGATTTTGGCAATGTGGTTATGTTTTGTTCTAACTTCTACGGCTGCAACATCCTGTCCAGCTGTTAATTCTGCACGAATGAAAAGATTTTCTTCTCCTTCTTCTAATTCACAGCTGCAGATTCCCTTTTGATATAATTCTTTAGTCTTATCAATGTCTTCCTGCTGTACTTCGCTGATAACTTGAAGCTCTAAATCTGCTTTTCCTGCTACAGCACCTAAGATAGCTGCTACTTCTACACCTTTTTGTCCACCAGAATTAGGTACGATAACTCCCTTTACATTTTTAATAATATTTCCACTGCATCGAACAAGCATTTTTTCTGGTATCTGCCCAAGAACTTCTCTTGCTTTTGCAGCTGTAAATGCAATAGCAATAGGTTCTGTACATCCCATAGCAGGAATTAATTCTCCTTTTAATATTTTAACGTAGTTATCATATTGAATTTTATTCATTAAAAATACCTCCTAATATATAATAATTAATTATTTTTCTTCCTAATATGATTACAAGAATATTTAGTATAGCTGTAATAGTAATAATTATTGCTTTATATTATGTAATTGTATACTTCAACATGCAACCTAATCATATCACAGGAAAATGTAATAATCAATATTATATGTGATATTTGTGCAATGTATTTGATTACATTGGATATATAATGAAAAAATTTCAAATTTAATGTAAAAAATAATGGTATGTACTATTTTGTGATATGATCACAGATGTTGAATTATTTATTGATTGGAACCAAGTCTTTTTATATTGACTTCCTTTCTTTTTAAATGTATAATAACTTGACAACAATATTGGCATAAGGAGGTCGTTTTATGGGTGAAAAAAGCTTGGATACATTAAAAAATCAAATTTATAATGCTTTATTTTCTGATATTATTAATGGAGTATATTCTCCAAATACTATCTTAACTGAAAAATTTTTAATGGAAAAGTATGGCGTTAGTCGTGCACCTATACGTGAAGCGCTTACACAGCTTATTGGAACTCATATATTGGCCAGTATTCCAAGGCAGGGTTATAAAATTATTCAGCCAAGTTCTAATAAACTATTGGAAATTACAAAATTTCGTTCTGCTTTAGAGTGTTCTTTTTTAGAAAATTATTGCATGTATATAGATGAAACCTCAATAAAAGAATTGAAAAATATTTGCATGGGTCACACCAATTGTCCAGATAATGATTTTATGGTTCGTTGGAATTATAATTGTCAGTTTCATTTGAAATTGTTCTCCATTTATGGCAATCATTATGCATATAAACTTCTGGAAGATGCCATGAATATTCAAACTATTTGCTTTGTACAGAGAAAGCATTATAGTAGAACCAGTTTGCATATGGTTTTAATTGATTATTTGGAAAGAGGAGAAATTGAAATGGCTGTTAACATTTTGAAGGCAGATATTGAGAATCTCATGATTCCAGATATTGTTCCTATTCCAATAAATAAGGATAAAAAAGTAGATATGTCATAAATATATTTTTAGTTGACAATTAAATAAAACAATGAGTTAAATAAATTTAAAAAACCAAGAATTTTTGAAAGTTTATCATTAAAACATCAAAAATTCTTGGTTTTAATATTTGCTTTTAAATTATAAATTTTCAGATAAAATTAATAATGTTTCTGCATTTAACTTGAAGTTAAGCTTCCATGCTTACAATAATGTAACTTTATTTAATGGATATTGTAAGGTAAATAAATGGCTCATGCTAAAGCTGTTTTTTATAATTTATTTAAAGGTTAAAGTTAAAGAATATGTATAGTTCTAAACTTGAAACTTTAAATAAGTAATCTTAAGAAAAATGCTAGTTAATTTCTTAAGATGCTAAAGTTATGGAGGAACATGAGCATGTGTTATGAAGGATCTAAAAAAAATATAAATTTCTTAAAAAATAAGTTGGTAAAACAGATATTTGCAATTATATCAATGTTTATAATATGTTTTGGAAACAGCATTTCAGTTTTTGCAGAGACTAATTCAAATGATGACTTGTTAAGTAATAAAGATGATTTGAAAGTATTTATGGACACTGCTTTTCAAAAAAAGATGGAAAAGCAGCACGTTCCAGGAGCAGTAATTACTGTTGTTAAAGACGGACAGGTTATTTTTAGCAAAGGATATGGATATGCTGATTTAGAAAATAAAGTACCTATGACAGCAGATAAAACATTAATAAGAATAGCATCTGTATCAAAGCTTTTTACCTATACAGCAATGATGCAGCTTTATGAACAAGGCAAAGTGGATTTAAAAACTGATGTAAATAAGTATTTAAAAGGGTATAGTTTAAAAAATGAATATTCAAATCCAGTAACAGTGGAACAGCTTCTTACACATACATCAGGAATAGATGATAACAGAATAGCAGATTTGTCAAAGGATAGAAAAGATTTAGTGTCTATGAATGATTTCTTAAAAAAACATTTGCCTAAGGTGGTAAGAAAGCCAGGAAATATTATAAATTACAGCAGTTATGATACAGCACTAGCAGGAGGAATTGTTGAACAGATTTCGGGAAAACCTCTTAATAGTTTTATTGAAAATAACATATTTAAACCACTAAAAATGAACAATTCCACATTAAATAGAGATATGAATCCAAAAGGATTAGAGAGTGGTTACAATTATGAAAATAGTAAAATTTCAAAGGCTAAGGAAGTGGAAGGATATTTCAATAATTATGCCATTGGAGGCATAATATCAACTTCTGAAGATATGGCTAAATTTATGATAGCACACTTAAATAATGGTTCATATGAAGATGAAAGAATATTAAAGGAAAGTACAGCCATTAATATGCACAGTCAACATGCAGCCTTTGATAAAAAACTTCCAGGAATGGCTTATGGATTTAATGAAAAAATTATAAATGGATATAGAGCTATTGAACATCTTGGATATTCACCAGATAATATATACAGTGATATGACTTTGTTTCCAGAGGAGAATTTAGGGGCTTTTATATCCGTAAATCAAGGAATGAATAATGTACCTGATGAAATAGTAGGGGAAATGGTTAAAAAATATTTTCCACAAAAAGAAGCAGTAAAAGATAATAAAAATGTTTTTACAGGGAAAAGTGATTTAAAGAATTTTGTAGGCACATATAGATTTAGCGAAAACCCTGTAAGTACTTTTCATAAAGGGGATGCCTTTCCAGAAGGTGAAGGCTTAACTATAAGTTTAAAAGATGAAAAAACTTTGACACTTAAAGGTAAAGATGTTTTTGTAGGAAATGAATATACTACTAATATTACTGAAGTAGAACCATTAGTATTTAAAAGGGCTGACAATGGGGAGTATATTATATTTAAGAAGAATGAAGCTGGAAAAATTTATTACTTGGCACAGCAGCAGGACAGCTGGCATGGTACGTATGAAAAGCTTAATTGGTATGAGCTTTCAGGCGTGCAAATAGGAGTAGCTTTATTTTCTTTAATAATATTCTTAATTGTAGTTATATGTTCTATTGGAAGGATAATTTATAATAGGATAAAGAAGAAAAATGGTGAGACAAATCCTTTGAAAAAAACTAATTTTTACATGGCTTCTGTAATAAGCTTATTAAATGTTACTTTCTTTATTGCAGCATTATTTGTACTGGGAGAACCAACACGATATGGCATAAGTATGGGGGCTAAATTGTTACTATGTGTGCCAATATTGAGTTTAATTTTAAACTTACTCTTTTTAGTTTTTATAGTAATGGATTGGATGAAGAAAAACAGTAAATTATATGCTAGAGTATGCTATTTGCTTGTAGCTCTTACAGGAATACTATATATGTGGTTTTTAAATTATTGGAATCTTTTAGGATTTAAGTATTAATAGAGGATTATATATTCAAGCAAATAAATGAAGAGTTATCATATGGAGTTATATTACTTATTTTTACATCCTTACATTAATGTAACATTGATTTGCTCATATTGTAAGGTAAAGAAATGGTATATATTATAAATGCTCTGTATAATTTAGTTAAGAATTGAAACTAAATATTGAGGAGATTTACAATATGAAAGTATTAACTGTACAAAGTATAAAAAAAGTATATGGCGGACGTCATGGTGGAAATGTTTCAAATGCATTAAATGGAATTAGTTTTGAAGTGAAAAAGGGAGACTTTGTTGGAATCATGGGACCATCAGGAGCAGGAAAATCCACACTTTTAAATGTTATAGCTACTATAGACAAGCCTACTTCTGGTAATGTAAACATAGGAGGCAAAGATATAGTGCATTTAAAGGAACCTGAACTTTCAAGGTTCAGAAGAGAATGTTTAGGGTTTATATTTCAAGATTATAATTTGCTTGATACCTTAACTTTAAAGGAAAATATAATACTGCCTTTAACGCTTTCTAAAGTTAGTGTTAAGAAAATAGAAAGAAGTGTGGAGAAAATAGCAGAGGCTTTAGGTATAGAAAGTATACTCAATAAATATCCTTATGAGGTGTCAGGTGGACAAAAGCAGAGAACAGCTGCAGCTAGAGCCATAATAACTAATCCAGAACTTATACTGGCAGATGAACCGACAGGCGCTCTTGATTCTAAATCATCAAGAGAACTGCTTAACTGTATGAGTGAATTGAACAAGGAACAAAATGCTACAATTTTAATGGTAACTCATGATGCTTTTGCAGCTAGTTTTTGTAGAAGAGTTATATTTATAAAGGATGGCAGTTTGTTCACTGAAATAATCAGTAATGGAAATAGAAAAGAATTTTTTGATAAAATTCTAAAGGTATTATCAGCACTTGGAGGTGAAAACAGTGACCTTCATTAATTTAGCTGTAAATAATGTGAAGAAAAACTTCAATAATTATATTATGTATCTTGTAAGTGCTGTATTTTCAGTTATGATATTTTATATTTTTTGTTCTATTGCTTTTAATGATGTATTTGTAAAGCTTGCAGATAATAAGCCTACAGTTAAGCTTATATTTAAAGCTTCAGCTATTATAGTTGCTTTATTTTCTTTTATATTCATATGGTATTCAAACAGCTTCTTTTTAAAGAATAGGAAAAGAGAAATAGGTATATATTCCATGATTGGTATGGAAAAAAAGCAAATTGCAAAAATGTTATTTTATGAAAATTTAATTATTGGCAGCTTATCAATAGTTTGTGGAATAATTTTAGGAGTGATGTTTTCAAAATATTTTTCGCTTATGCTCATTTATTTAATGAGGGAAACTCTGAATATAAAATTTACTATTGTTTTTAAAGCTTTTTATATAACCATTTTGGTATTTTTTATACTTTTCTTATTAAATTCTATTCACAGTTACAGTATAATATATAGGTACGAGGTAATAGAGCTTTTAAGTGCACAAAAGCAGGGAGAAAAAACACCAAAAGCATCGTGGTTTATGTCAGTATTATCCTTAGTATTTATTTTATCAGGGTACTTTATGTCTTATAATAAAACTACAGTACAGCTTATAAGATTGGGTATACCAATAGTTATTTTAGTATCTATAGGTACATATATGCTTTTTAATAGTTTAATTATAATATTTGTACAAGCTATTAAAAAGAATAAAATGTTTTATTATAGAGGACAAAATATGCTGTCTACAGCTCAAATTCTTTATAGAATAAAAAGTAATGCAAAAACTCTTTGTATTATTTCACTTTTAAGTTCAGTAACCTTGACTTCTATTGGAACAGCTTATTCTTTTTATAAAACCACAGAACAAGATATAACTAGGAGTATGCCTTTTTCTTATGAGTTTATGAATACAAATAAAGAATTAAGTGAAAAAATTGGAAGTGTGATAAATAAATATAATGATAACAAATTGATTTCAGTAAATAATTTAAAGCTTATAAATGCAAAGGTTAATTTGCCTGTGCTGCAAAAAGATGATTTTGAAGGGAAAATAATATCACAAAGTGATTACAATAGTGTGATTGCTATAAAAAATAGAGAAAATAAGATATATTTAGGAGATAATGAATGTTTACTTATTAAATCTGGTGAAGTATCTAATAAAGAAAAAGATTATATCAATAGTAAGACTTCAATTAAATCAGGCAGTTTACAAATGGATTTTAATATTAAAAAAGTTACAGATCAGCAGGTAGTAAGTTATTTTATAACAACAAAAACTATTGTAGTTTCGGATAAAGCCTTTAGTGATTTAAGCAGTAAGGGTGAAGTTATTAATATAAGTGGATATTTAGTTCAAAACCCACAAAAATCAAAAGAGCTTACTAAGGAATTAAGTAAAGTTGTTCCACAAGGAATATACATAGATTCCTATTACGATACTTATCAGGGATTTTATAAGGGCGGAGCTGTATTTATTTTTATTGGAATATTTTTAGGAATATTATTTTCCCTAGCAACAGGAAGTATAATTTCCTTTAAACAATTAATGGAAGCAGCTGATGATAAAAAGAGATATTTAACTTTAAGAAAGATAGGAATGAACAAGAAAGAAATAAAGAAGTCTGTAGCAAAACAATTATCAATAACTTTTGGAATGCCTTTAATAATTGCACTTTGTCACAGTACAGCAGCTTTAATGGTGTTTCAAAGCTTAATGAATGAAGCAATAATGAAATATTGTATAGTGATAATGCTATTTTATATATGTATTTACTTTATATATTACATTACAACTGTAAATTCCTATACTAATATTGTGTGGGGGAAAGAATAATATTACATTTTTTTAAGGAAAGGAAACATATAATGAACTTAGTGCATGTTCATTAGGTAAGGTGTGTTTATGTTTAAAATACTTGTAGTTGAAGATGATGAAATCATAGGAGAAGAAATAATTACTGCTTTGAAAAAGCAGGGATATGAGAGCAAAAAAATAGAAGATTTTAATATGGTCATAGAAGAATTTATAAAATATAAGCCGGATTTGGTGATTATGGATATAAATTTGCCAGTTTATGATGGCTTTTATTGGTGTGGAAAAATAAGAATGCTTTCAAAGGTACCTATAATTTTTATATCTTCAAGAACTGAGGAAATGGACATAATAATAGCAACAAATATGGGTGGAGATGATTATCTTACTAAGCCATTTTCTATAAATATCTTACTTACTAAAGTAAATGCACTGCTCAGAAGAACCTATGCTTATTTTAATGATTTAGAGTCAGATGTAATTACACATAAAGGCTTAATACTAAACTTAAAAGATGACACTATTATGTATAATGGCAAAAGTCTTCAGCTTACTAGAAATGAATTTAAAATACTTCATATACTTATGAAAAACAAAGGTTCCATAGTAAGTCGTGATAGAATTATAAGAAGTCTCTGGCAGGATGAGAGCTTTGTTGATGATAACACTTTGACTGTAAACATTACAAGGCTCAGAAAAAAACTTAAGGATATTGGACTGGAAAATTACATTCAAACCCAAAAAAGTATGGGGTATATAGTATGAGTTTAAAAGAATATTTAAGGGATAGAAGAAGTTTAATCATTTTCTTTATTACATTAATGATATTTATAGGTGGAGTAATTTTCTTTGATAAATCCATAAGAATGTTAAAATCCAATGCGGAATATTTAGTTTCAGTTTCTTTTTTGATGTTCTTAATATATCTTTCAATTGATTATAGTATAATTACTTGTCATATAAGTAAAATCAAGAAGATAACTAAGGAAGGATTAGATTGGATTTACAGCTTACCTTCTCCTTTAAACTCAGAGCAAAAAATTTATTTAGATACAATTAATAAGTTACATGAAAATGCTAATATACAAATAGAAAAGCTTATTAACAATAACAATGAAAGTGTTGAATTTTTAACCACCTGGGTTCATGAAATAAAAACTCCTATTGCAGCTTCCAAGCTTATAATTGAAAACAATTTAAATAATGACAATGAAAAACTATTATATGCAGTAGAAATGGAAATAGAGAAGGTTGAAGATTATATTCAAAGGGTATTATTTTATTCTAGGATAAATGATTTTTCTAAAGATTACAGAATAGATACTGTTAAAATTGAACAGATTGTGAAAGACAGCATAAAGGGTGAAGCTTCCTGGTTTATAAATAAGGATATAAAATTGAAAGTAGAAAATTTGGATATAGAGGTTAATTCTGATTATAAATGGCTTAAATTCATAATAAAACAGGTTCTGGACAATGCCATAAAATACACAGCTATGGGTGGAAATATAAAAATATATGCCAAGGTAGAGCAAAAGGAGAAAATTCTTTGCATAAAGGATAATGGTATAGGTATAAGGAAAGAAGATATTGAAAGGGTTTTTGAAAAAAGCTTTACAGGTTACAACGGAAGGGTAAAGCAACATTCAACAGGAATGGGACTTTATATAAGTCAGAAGCTTGCAGGAAAGTTAGGACATTATATAACTATAGATTCTGAATATAGAGCCGGGGTTGAAGTTTCAATTCACTTTCCCTTTATAAGTTATATGTAACTTGAATAAGTGCAGTGGTAAAAGAAGAAGTATTATATGTGTATGCTCAAAATAAATGCATATATAATTAAAAAAATTATAAATTTTTATGAATAAAAGCTATGTATATTATTAAGTTTGTTTTCATATTTATACATGGCTTTTATTTTGGTATAGAACGTTTATTACAGCTTATTATATGATTTGTTAGTTTATTTAAGTTATAAATAAGCCAATTTTTTAGCTAGCTTGTTTTTTAAAATGCGGTTTTTTTATAACATAGTAACTTATAGAAGTAATGCAGCCTACAATTGCAATTACAGCTAATGTTAAGTAAGCAGCAGATATATTTGCAAAATCAATGATATTTCCTGCTAAAAGGGGAAATGTTGTCATGCCAATTGCATAAATTGCCTGGAAACATCCCATGGCAGTAGACTTTTTATCTGCACTTATGCCATCCATTGCCTGTGCGGTAAGGTGAGAAAAAAGTATCCCTGTAGACATTCCAGGTAAAATTTGAAATATACAAATTAAATAAATAATATGAAGGTTAGGAACAGCAATACAATATATTGCTATAACACAAAATACAAAAGGAATCCAAAAGCTTGACCCCTTTTTAGAACAAAGCTTTGAACTGGCAAAACCAGCCCAGAAAACTGATGACAGCATATAAATAATTGAAGATAATCCTATAATAAATGAAGAAGCACCTAATCCCTTAATTATTTGAGAAGTAAAGGACATAGTTGTTGTCATTTGAATACCTTGCTGTATAAGTGCCAGTAAGGAGAAAAATATTAATTTTTTATTTAAGCATACTGACAACAAGCTTTTAGTGGATGGGGAAGAAGTACGAGCATTGTTTCTTTCTTTTATAAATAAACTCAATATAACACCTAATATTCCAGCAGCTATACTGGTTGTACAAATAAAATTCATACCAAGCTTATCATAAAATAAAGTACTGGTAATAAATCCACACAACATACCCAAATTATTTGCTAATATGATTTTACTAGTAGCTTTTTGCTGATCCTCTCTTGAAAAAAAACTCATATAAAAAATCATGAAACAAATCCACATTGCAGAAGCAAGTCCAGAAAAGATATTTGCAATTAAATAACCAAATCCATTTGGCATGATAACACGAAATATAGATGCTGCACCTGAAGAAAAAGCACCAATCATAATAAAACGCTTATGTCTTCCACTCTTATCAGCCATAACACCTACAGGAAGTCTTAATAGCAATTGTGAAATTCCATAAGCACCAACAATAGTTCCAATCATGGAAGAAGTTACACCAATGGAAGCAAGATAAGGTGTTTGATATGGAATATAAACATATTGTCCAAACCAAAATAGTGAAACAATTAAAAGTAATAATTTTTTTTGGATAGACTGTTCGCCCTCATTCATAAAGTTAATTCTCCTTTGTTTAAAAATAATAAACCCCTCCAAATATCCTTAGGGAGGGGCAAACACAACATTTTATGCAATTTAGATTAAATTATAGTACAAGTATTTTTCTTTGTCAAGGTGAGCATTATGTTAATTTTTATTATTTCTAGCTCTACTTTTTTTACTGAGAATTAAGGACAATATAAAACCTATTCCAATTAGTAAAGCTGCAATTGTTATAGAATGATTAAAGCCACTATATATTGCATTTACTTGATTACCTGGAGCTGCAGCACCATTTATATTTTTCAGATATATATTTTGATAAGCTGTCATAATACCTACAAATAAAGCTGAACCTAAAGCACCAGCTATCTGCATTGCAGTATTTACTATAGCAACACCATCGGCTTGATTTTTGCCAGGTAATTCACTAAGTGCAGTGGTTTGGCTGGTTGACATTGCCATAGATATTCCTATCATTATAGCACAATATATAAGAGTAATTGTGATTATAGGAGTTGATGGTGAAATATGTGATAACACAAAAGTAAAAATACACGCTACTGCGAAACCCAATGGAATGATTATATTTCCGCCTATTTTATCATAAATCTTACCAACAAATGGAGTTAATACGCATCCAAGAAGAATTGGTGGTAATATAGCCATTGCTGATGTAAAAGAGGATGTCTTTAAACCATTTTGCAGTAGTAGTGGTAATATAACATTTATTGAAAAGTTAAACATCTGCATTAATATAATAAGTAGTGTACCTATTGCAAATACAGGATGTTTAAATGATCGTATTTCCAATATTGGCTGCTTTAAAGATAATTGGCGTTTTCCAAAGAAAATTAATGCTATTAGTCCAATTACAAAAATAGCAGCAGTAGATAATAAACTTGAAGTACCAACTGAACTTACAGAATATATAATACCAGCAAAGCCTATAGTTGATAGTAGTATGGATAAATAATCAATTTTAGGTTTTGTTATTACAGAGATATTTTCTAAATAAATATAACCTCCAATAATACAAATCAATAAAATTGGAATTAACAGCATAAATAATGAGTGCCAACTAAAATGCTGAAGAAGTAAACCGGAAACTGTTGGACCAAGTGCAGGTCCCAATGTGATTATACAAACACATAACCCCATTATTGAACCACGCTTTTCTGGTGGAGTTACTACTAAAGCTGAATTCATCATAATAGGTATGAGCATACCAGTACCTAAGGCTTGAATTATTCTTGAAATTAATAGTGCTGTAAAGGTATTAGAAAATACAGCACATAGTGTTCCAATTAAAAAAATTATCATTGCACTTAAAAATAGTTGTTTTGTAGTAAAAGTATGAATAAGGAAAGCTGTAACTGGCACAAGAATTCCAACTACTAATACATAACCCGTGGTAAGCCATTGAGCTGTAGTAGCTGTAATGTGCATTTCTACCATTAATTTAGGAAATGCCACATTTAGTATTGTTTCATTAAATAGTGCTATAAAGCTTCCAAGCAGTAATACAAACATAATTGCTTTTGCATTGCATTGCTGTTTTTCTTCTGTATAAATTTGTTTTGCTTCCATAAAATATAATCTCCTTAAATTTTTTCTATAGACCAGTCTATATATTAAGAGCATAAATAAGCACTTTAAAAATATTGCGGCGCAAGGATGCAGTGGAAGTTTGAATTTTAACTTTTACTCCGTGATATATGATAAGTGTGTCATCACGGCTAAATGTTTTAATTATTCTAAAGTTCTAAGTTTTGGAAAGCCTAAGAACTTTGTCAAACTCGGTTCCCTCAAACAGGACTAAAGTTCTAAGGCTTTCCAAAACTTAGAACTAAGAATAATAGTAAAACAATTTAGCTAATGTGATGACACACTTATCATATATCACTGCATAAAAGTTAAAATTCAAACTAGCAAGTTCAAGTGTACGCATCTAATTACATTGTTATAAGCAATTTTTAATATTAGAGCTCCTTAATGAACGGTTGGCTTTTATACACCATATATTCAATGCGGACTCCACTTAAAAAGTTACGTCGTATTATGCTCATTATATTAAGTCAAAATTTTGTGCTTACCGAAGTTGAGTTATTTATTCTTTGTGTATGAATTTAATAAAATACCTATTTGTTTACTAACTGTCAAGAGTGCATTGGGATTTTTTTCAGTAACTGATATTGTAATAGCTCCTTCAACCATCACTTGTATAAAAAGGCCTAATTCTTGTGCAGCTTCATTAGAAAATCCACTTTCAATTAACTTTTTAGTATACATATTTTGTATATCTAGAAAAGCTGATTCGCAGGCTTTTCTTAAAGGTTCAATTGATAAATAAGTTTCTAAAGCTATGAGACTTAAAGAAATATCTTTTAATTTTCCATCATTCTTTAAATCTTCCATAATATTTTTAATTACAGCTTGTATAGCTTCAATAGAATTTGAGTATTCATTTAGTGTATTTTGTAATCTTCTTTGAATAGTTTTATTGGTAAGCTTTATAGCTTCTAAAGCCAGTTCTTCTTTTCCACCTGGAAAATAGTAATATAAAGAACCCTTAGGTGAATCACTTTCCTTTAAAATTTCATTTAATCCTGTAGCATTATATCCTTTAATTTGAAAAAGCATTGCTGCTGCTGTGAGTATTTTTTCTCTTGAATCAGTTTTATTTTTCATTGAATTAATATCCTTTCTAATAATATAACGACTGGTCTATATATATTATATAAATATAATTTGAAAAATGTCAATAGTAAAATGAAATTAAAACATTTTGAAATATTTGTATTATAGTACATTATGTAAAACTATTAATTGAATTGTTGATTAACATAAATGTGAAATAAGCTCCACTGACTATAATTGATTATAGTTGGTGGAGCTTATTTTTTATAAAGTTTATTTTTTTAAATTTACTCTTATGGCATAACCATTTTTTATTTTATATACTCCTTTTAAGGAAACAACATTTTTATTTAAAGACTTAAAATCAGAAGTATTGTTTTGTGTGTTATATTTTATGGAAAAATCATTCCTTCCGTCATTATCAAAATCTATACTTTCAGAAATTACACTAGGTGTGTTTTTACTTGTATAATCAACTTCTACAAAGCCTTCAGATCTATCAGAAAAAAGTCCTTGAAATACAGGTTTGTGTATTTTTATTTCAGCATCTTTAGAAGCAAGTGTTTTATATACTTCACCTCCAGTAAATAAGGGAGAAACCTTTAATGAAGTTATATTGACAAACTCTTTGGCTAAGCAGTCATTAGCTATGAAAGTAGCTAGTACTACAAACAAAGATAAAACAGCAGCAAAGTATCCTAAAAAAGCTTTTAATTTAATCATTTCATTCACCTTCCTTTTAAAAAAAACTGCCTGTAGTTATAAGCTTTAAAATTCTATATAATCCTTTAACTATTGCTCCACCACCAATTGTGAGTGCAAAAATATAGGCAGGGTAAAGAAAAAGGTATCTGGATAAATTAGTTTTTACTCCTATTTTTGTTCCTTTTATATGATAAGATACAGCAGAAGAAGGACATATATCTATACATTTTCCGCATTTAGTACAGGTTATTAAAGCCTTTCCATTTGAAAGACTGTTTTCATCTATTGAGTAAGTTGGACATTCCCTTACACATTTTTTACAATTTAAACATTTATCCTTATCTATTCTTATCTCAAATATATTTATTTTGTTAAAGAGAGATTGAAAAGCTCCGAAGGGACAAAATAGTCCACATTGAGTTCTTTTTCTAGTAAGTATAGGAAGTACTATGACCAAAATTAAAAATAAAGAGCAAAAAACTATAGTTTTAATTAACACTATTGTGGAAGTTATTTGTTCAGATTCTGTAACTGCTTTAAAAGGACAAAGCCAATCACAGTAAACAGGAGAAAGAGTAGCTGCAGATAATAAAACAATGGATATTAAAATAGCAAATGGTAGATAAGCCCATTTTTTGCTTATCTTTAATATTGTTTTTTTGCATAATGAAGAACACCCCTCGTCAAAACCTCCATAAAAACAAGCCCAACTGCACCAGCCTCGTCCAAAGGCTAAAGTAGCCCCAAGCCAAATAACTATCATACTTGCAATGCTGGCAAATCCAGTTAAAAGAGAACCGGGGAAAATTATGGTTTTAGTTAAAGCAGCAGGTATTATGATCATTGGAATTACCATGTGACAAAAAGGAGTTTCTCCATTAATAAAAGTAGATTCATTATAGAAAATACTGCCTCTTACTTCTATTAAATTAGTCATAAAGCTCACTGCAAAAAGCAGTGCATAGGTTACAAAAAATATTTTCCTGTATTTATAGGTTTTCTTTGTGTATACCATAAGAAAAAATAATATGTTTATGAAAATATAAACTATGAAAAGGGAAATTTTCATTAAAGGTTCTTTTGGAAGGGTAGTGCCTCCGCTCATTAAAACAATACTTAATAGTAACACTGGTATGCAAGCTATTATTGATTTTATTATTTTTTTATTCTTACTTGTTTCTGCTGTCTTTTCAGTTTCTAAATTATTCATTTTAAAATCATCTCCCTAAAAAGCATTATAATTCCTGAATACATATAAAACACTCCAATTACTAAAGAGCACATTTGACCTACTAATTTAATTTGTTTTCCTTTTAAGACACCTATAAAAGGAAGTGGCATAAAGTAAATAGCAGTGCCTATAAAAAAGGCAGCAAAGTATAAAATACTGCTTATAACATTGGAAAAGAAAGCAGCATCAGAGAAAGCTAAAATAAATGGTGGACATACATTTATGCCAGTTAAAAATCCTAAAAGTAGTATAGTTGCAAAGTTTTTTTCCTTATTTGAGTTATTAAAAAACTTACTAAAATATTTAATATTGCAGACTCTATGAGACTTTGAAAATGTGTAAATTATAAGAGTAAATGATAAAAATATATAAGATATAGCAAATATAAATTCTTTATAGTGTGATTGTTTTATTATAAAGTTTCCTGTAATCCACGCTAAAAGAGCAAATAATACATAACCAAGAAGTCTTCCTAACATAAATTTTGATAAACAAATAAAATTCCATTTTGTCTTTTTATTTTCACTTAAAATATATGGAACAAATACGGGAATACAGGAAGCAAGACAATACCCCCCACTTGAAAGTCCTAAAATAAATCCTTTCAGCATATATAAAGTACCTCCTTTTCTCTATAATCCCATTGTAGTTAATTTTATGAACATAAACTATAGATTGCTTTTAACATGCAATATTGAGTATGTAAGATGCATTAAAATAAATCTTAAGGTTTTCTTAAGGTTTCCTTTAACATTTTTTGAATATTTTTTTTTAATATATATGTACAAGGTAAATATTTTAAGTGATAATAAAATTAAGATGAAATGGCGGAGGAAAATATTATGAATATAGAGATAAAGGAAAAAGCAAATTTGATGGCAGAAAATTACAAAGAACTTAAAGGAAACTTTAAATGGGATACAGGTATATTAAAACATTTTTGTGCAATGATGCATGCTGTAAGAGGGGAAAGAGTAAATGCAGATAAAATTAAAGAAATAAAAAATTATATAAAGGAAGAAACAGGATGGACATCTGATTATAGAGGGAATAATTTATTGATTATATCTACTCTCTTGAGTTTTGAAGAAAATTATAAAAGCTTTTTTAAGAATATGGTAGAGGTTCATGAAAAAATGAGACAATATGGTTTTAGAAAAAGTGAATATTTGCCACTAGCTACTTATACTATAGTAAAAGATGTACCTGAAGAACAGTGGAATTGTAAACTTCAAAGAATGGATGAGTTTTACAAAGGCATGAAGGAAAAGCATTTTTGGTTAACTTCTACTGATGATTATGTTTTTGCTGCAGTACTTGCTGCTACAGATTTAGATGTAAAGGAAACTATGGAAAAAGTAGAAGAGTGTTATAAAGCTTTAAATGAAGAAGGATTTTGGAAGGGAAATGATCTTCAAACATTATCTCATATTATGGCACTTGGGGAAGAGTCTGTTTATGAAAAATGTGAAAAAGCAAATTCACTTTATAACAAACTTAAAGATGAAAAATGCAAGCTTAAATATAGTGGACTTGCAACTCTAGGAGTTTTAACTCTTATTGGAGGAAATGAAAATCAGATAGTTAGAGAAATAAAAGAGGTTAATGATTTTATTTATGAAAAAGATGGTTATGGTATGTGGAGTTTAGATAAATCCATGAGAACTATACTTTCAGCTAATTTGGTTTGTGATTTTTATATAGATGAAATGAAAAAGGGAGTACTTAAGGTAGCACTAGCAAATAGTATTAATGCTATTATTATTGCTCAAGAACAAGCAGCAATTGCAGCTTGCATTGTAGCAAGCACAGCAGCAGCTTCATCATCAAGTTCATCATAAGTAAATGTAATTATAAAGGTAACTTTCAACTGTACTCTTATGTCACAATGTGATTTTTATGTTAAATTAAAATTTCGTATGTGCAAAAGTTGAATCATAAAATAATGTATAAAACCTAGTTTAAAATTATTAAGGCACGGCTAAAAAGCTGTGCCTTAATCAATGGATTTTATATATGAATTTTAAGGCATTTATAAAAGTTTTAAGAAAATCTTAAGGAATACTAAATTATATTATAAAAATTAAGCTATATAATTATATATTGTAAGTTATGAGGGGATGTGTTTAAATGTCAGAATATATTATTCCAATAAAGGCAGCAGTAATTACTTTTCCAATTTTTGCAGCATTATTTACACTGCCATTTTTGATATATCAATATAGAAAACATGGATATGTCAATTATTACAGAGCATTATTTTTATACTCTTTTTTGTTATATTTGATAACAGCATATTATCTTATTATATTGCCACTGCCTAAAACACATGATGTACTGAGTTTACAAAAACCTGGAACTAAGCACACTCAATTAATACCATTTACATTTATACTAGATATTTTAAGAGAAACAAAGGTTCAGATAGCAAAACCTTCAACTTATTTTCATTTATTTAAAGAAAGGGCTTTTTTACAAGCAGCCTTTAATGGGATTTTGTTATTACCACTTGGAATTTATTTGAACTATTATTTTAAAAAGAGTCTTAAGAAGATTGTATTAATATCATTTTGTGTTTCTTTATTTTTTGAACTTACTCAGTTAAGTGCAGTATATGGTTTTTACAATGCACCTTATAGAACTTTTGATGTAGATGATTTGATGTTAAATACTTTAGGTGGATATCTAGGATATGTTATATCACCAGCATTCATGAAATTATTGCCTAATATTAGTAAGCTGGATGAAAGTGTTCAGCTTGAACAAATTACTATTGGTTTTATAAGAAGATTCTTAGCTTTTATATTTGATTGGGGGATTTTTATTATTTTATCAATAATTACATTAGGGCATTTAAAAATATATATATTTGTATTCATCTATTTTATATTGATTACTTATTTTACTAATGGTAGCACTTTTGGAAAATGGATTCTTAGAATAAAGATTACAGGTAAGGATAAAAAATTAAAATTTAAAGAGGTATTTATAAGATATGGTGCACTATATTATGGTTTTTTTGGAGTAAATTATATAGTTTTTATTGGTAATATATTAAATCGAAGTATATTAAACAGTTGTCTTAATTATATTTTAATGATTTTAGTATTCTTATTAAACTTAGCAGTTATACGAAATGTCACAGTACACTTTTTTTCAAAAGATAAAAAATTATTTTATGATAAAATGAGTGGGACAAGGTTAATAGTAGCAGATTAAAATAATTATATCCTCATATCAAAATTGTGCTAAATTTGAGCAATATAATTCTGGAATTATGCTGTAAATAGAGTTATTATAATACAGGTGCCTTTTATTGGTAACAGCAAAATTATTCTAATGATTAAGTTGAAATTTTAAATGAGGTGATATAGAAATGAATAAATCAAAAGTAGAAAAAGTAAATTTTTATAGTGATATACTAGATAAAGAGATGTCAATGCTTGTATATTTACCTGAAGGTTATGATATTTTTACTCCACTGCCTGTGTTATATTTTTTGCATGGAAGAAGTGGAAATGAAAATATAATGCTTGAACTGAATATAAATATCAAAGCTGATGAGATGATAAAAAGTGGAGAAATTAAGCCCATGATAATTGTATGTCCAAGAATTGAAAATAGTCGTGGACTAAATTCATCCTTAATATGCAAAGAAGTATCTGATTCTGCAGACAATAGTAGAATTATAAATTTAGGAATGTATGAAGATTACTTTATAAAAGAAGTAGTGCCAAACATCGATAAAACTTTCAATACCATAAAAAATAAAGAAGGAAGATATGTAGGAGGAGTTTCTGCTGGTGGTTATATAGCTCTTCACAATTCTTTAAGACATCAGCATATGTTTTCAAAAGTAGGAGGACACATGCCTGCTTTAGAGTTGAAGCTTGAAGATGAAGACAAACCATATTTTAAAGATATGGAGATATGGGAAAAATATGATCCAATAAATATTGCAAGAAATAATAATATTTCTTCTCACATTGATGTCTATCTTGATGCTGGAGATAAGGATGAAGGTAAGTTTTATGAAGGTTGTTCAATTTTACATGAAATATTAAAAGGAAAGGGCATAAACTCTCAAAATCATGTATTCCCTGGTAATCACAGTATTAAATATATACAAGAAAATATTCAAAAATATCTAAAATTTTATGGATGCTAACAAAAATAAAGTGTAAGAGTTTATAAAAGATTACTTTTAATTGAATTATGTAAAATAATTTGGTAATAGTAAATTGTAGTTGAGGTGGATGGTAATGAAATTAAGAAATGAATATACTTGTCCTTTAGAATTAACACACGATATTATTCGTGGAAAATGGAAACCAATTATATTATGGCAACTTGGAAAAGGAGCTTCTTCTTTAGTATATTTGCAAGAAATCATAGAAGGAATTGGACAAAAAATGTTGATTCAACATTTGAACGAATTGCAGGATTTTGATATGGTTCAAAAGAAACAATTTAATGGATATCCATTGAAAGTAGAGTATTCGTTAACTGAAAGAGGAAAACAAATGTTAGAAGTTGTAATTACTATGCAGAAAATTGGAATTGATCTTATGAAGGAGGATGGCAAAGAAGATTTCTTGAAAGAAAAAGGGTTACTTTAAATCTATGCATACAAAAAAGTGTGTAATATACAACTTGATGCGTTCCTGTTAAAATAAAAGAAAACATAAGCAGGAGGTATTTTTAATAATGAGAAATCCAGAACAAACAATTGGTAATCTGATTGATAAAAGTAATCTGACAATTATTAGTTATATAGATAATGAGGGATTCCCTATCAGTAAGGCAATGTTATCTCCACGCCAGCGTGAAGGAATTAAAACATTTTGGTTTTCCACAAACACATCATCAAATAAAGTGAAATATTTTCGAGAAAATTCTAAAGCAAGTATATACTTTGTTAATAAGCGTTTTTTTCGAGGGATAAGCCTTGTTGGAATGGTAGAAATTCTTGAAACACCAGAAGCAAAAGAAAAATTATGGCAGGATGGTGATACTATGTACTATAAACAAGGTGTGACTGACTCTGACTATTGCGTATTAAAATTTACAGCAAAAAAAGGACGCTATTATAGCAATTTTAAATCTGAAGATTTTGATATTTGAACGAATTATAATTTAATGCTTAGTTATTATCAAGTGATTCTTAGACTCAGGTGGAGTTTTCTTATTTTCAAAGAACCAATAGAAGGACGTGGTGGAGGGGCATATTATGATTACAAATGAATTAGTAAATCAAAGTATTGATTATATTATGCAGCATTTAGATGAGGAAATTTCTATTGAAGATGTTGCAGATTACTGCCATTTTTCAAAATATTACTTTAGCAGAGTTTTTAAGAAAGAAACAGGAGAAAGTATTTATGCTTTTATCAAACGCTCAAAAATGGAGCAAAGTGCTTTAAACCTCAAAATTGAAAAAGAAAAATCAATTACAGACATTGGATATGATTATGGATACAGTCCATCAAATTATAGTTCTGCATTTAAGAAACACCATAATATTTCTCCAGCGGAATTTCGAAAGAATAAAAACACTACATGTGTACCTCATCCTTTTTATCAAGATAAGCTTGCTAAGTTCCAATCATTTGAAGAATACGATCAAGAGATACTTATACAGGAATTGGATGATTTTGTGGTTATCTATGAAAGATATATTGGAAACTATATTGAGTTAGGGAAAAATTGGTATGATTTCACAGAAAAATATAAAGATTATTTTAAGGAAGATACTCTTTTAATTGAAAGGTTTTATGATGATCCTTGTATTACAGGCTTAGATCAATGTTTATATGATATATGTATGACAGTTGATAAAAATTGTTCACTAGACAATGTTACAACTATTCAAGGAGGTAAATTTGCACTTTGTCGCTTTGATGGATTGATACAAGATATTTTTACTGCTTTTCAGGGGGTATTTAATATTTGGCTGCCAGACAGTGGTTATGAAATGGATGAAAGATATGGATTAGATATTTATCGAGCTATTGACTGGGAAGATATGCATGTTGTAATGGATTTATATATACCTATTAAATAGAGCAAGAATTCAGAAGTGAAAAAACAGACGCCTTAGTATAATAAGAACTGTAACAAGGATATAGTTCGAGTTGAAAGGAGTCTGTTTTATGTTTTTAAAAGTAATATAAACAAATTTGCGTATATGATTATCATTATAATAAGAATCAAAATTTAAATAAATAGGATTTTATAAATTTACAATTCATAATTAAATAAAATAAGAAAAATGGAGTGATTTGAAAATGTTTGATATAAGGAAAATTCAAGAGCAGGTAATTTATGAAGCTGTTAAAAGTGCCAGTAATGATGAAATTGCAGGAGAAATAGTGTATGGAAAAGATAAGCTGGCTAAAACAGAGGGTAATCCTACATGGGTGAAGTCTACAATGAAGAGATTAGAAAACCATTTTGATAAGTCAAAGGTTAAGAATATTAGAGCGCACTGTCAGTGTGGGTATGGTATGGATGAAAAATTAGCACTGGTTAAAGAGTTAATAGAATTATCTTCAAATATGGAAGAATTCGCAAATTCAGATAAGGCAAAAGCAGCAGGGCTTTCTTATAAGAATGGAGAATTATATCTTGAATTTCATTTTTGTCCATGTCCAATGCTTGCAGATGTGGATAGATTGGATACTAATACTTGGTGTCAATGTACAACTGGGTATAGTAAAGTTCTTTTTGAAAAAGCCTTTGAATGTAAAGTAGAGGTGGAATTGTTAAAAAGTATAAAAATGGGTGACGATATATGCCTTATGAAAATAGTTCCACAAGGAGTTATATGGAAATAGAATATATCAGTAGCTTATTTTAAGGAATCTTGAGAATTGATAATAAATTGTTGGAATTTATTTAATAATAAATATATAAATCAAGGGCTGTCATTTTAAGAATTAACATTACAACATTTTGTATGTAAATTTCTTAGAGAGACAGCCTATTTTTTACTCATAATTTAGTCGTTTTTATTCAACCATTTATTAAGTATTTCTATGTATTTTTCATTTTCCTCTACAAATGGCATGTGACGGCTGAATTCAAACAATTCCCATTCTGAATTAGGAATTTTGTCATACATTGTTTTTGCAACAAGTGGTGAGCAAAGGTCAAGCAAACCACTGATTATTAAACAAGGTTCTTGAATATCTTCAATCTCTTTCATGAAATCAAAGTTTTTTAATGTGCCAGATGGACTGAATTCATTTTGTCCCCAGGCAGTTATGTAAGCTTCTGTTCCAGCAACTTTTGGACGTCTTAAACATTCTGGAGAATCTGATTCTACTGCCCCTGCACAATGACGAAGCATGAATTCTGCTTCTGCTGCTTGATATTCTTTTGAAGAATAATCTCCAGTTTTTTCTGCTCTAGCAATGGCATCCTGCATTTCTTGTGGAAGGTATGCAATTCTTCTACGTTGTTCTTTTTCCCATAGTGAAGCAGATGGTAAAGTACTGGATAGGATATAGCTTTTTATTCCTTCAGGTTTGTATTTGCAAGCATATTCAATTGCTTGCATTCCTCCCCAAGATTGTCCTAATAAATGAATTTCATCTAAACCAAGATGTTTACGTAACTTTATTAATTCTTCAATCCATGTTTTAGCACACCATAAGTCAGGACGAGAAGGTGTCGCAGATAATCCACATCCTAATTGATCATACATAATAACTGCACGTCCATCTTCAGCAATCTTATCAAGTACTTCAAAATAATTATGTGTAGAACCTGGACCACCGTGTAATAAAACTAACGGTTTCTTATTTCCTGTACACTCACCTACTATACGGTAGTAAGTCTTATATTCTAGATATGGCATATAGCCTTCAGTAATTTTCATAAGCACTCTCCTTTTCAATACAAATAATGAAGATATAGTACAAATATAATAATATACTTATATGTAAACCTTGTCAATTTATAAGCATGTTCATTAATTGTGATTGTTGACAAATTGTTATTTAATTGCAACTAAATTGTAACAATTAAACGGTAAGATATACACATAAGCTAAATATTCAAAAGCAATTGTAAATATTGTTGATAAATTGGAATAAATAGAAAGGATTAGGAAAGTGAAAATGAAAAAGATAAAACTTACAAAAGAGAATTTGGGATTGATAATAATTTTAATAATGTCTTCAGTATTAAATTTGGCAAATTTAAATATAGAGGGATATGGAAATGAATATTATGCTGCAGGTGTAAAGAGTATGACTATGAGCTTGAAAAACTTCTTCTTTGTATCCTTTGATCCAGCGGGATTTGTAACAATTGACAAACCACCACTTGGATTTTGGATACAAGCTATATCTGCTAAAATATTTGGATACAGTGGATGGAGTATAATACTTCCACAGGCTATTGCAGGAGTTATTTCCGTTTGGGTTATATATCGTGTTGTAAAAAGATCCTTTGGAACTGCTGCAGGGTTAATTTCGGCATTATGTCTTGCAGTTACACCAGTTTTTGTTGCAGTAAGTAGAAATAATACTTGTGATAACTTGCTTGTTTTAACTTTACTCTTAGCATGTTGGGCACTTTCTATAGCAGCTGAAAAAGGAAAACTAAAATATCTTCTGTTAAGTTTAGCGCTTGTAGGGGTTGGCTTCAATATAAAGATGTTACAGGCATACATGGTAGCACCAGCTTTATATATAACTTATCTTCTTTTTAATAAAGTTTCCATAAAAAAGAGAATAGTACATCTTATTGCAGGAACAGCTATTTTATTAGCAATATCATTTTCTTGGGCTGCAGCTGTAGATTTAACACCTGCTGCCAATAGACCTTATGTAGGAAGCAGTGGAAGTAATTCAGTTATACAACTTATAGTTCAGCATAATGGCTTAGAAAGGCTTGGACTTAGCAGTAGTACATCAGGTTCTGGGGCAAAGGGTAATCCAGGTGGTAATCCTCCAGGACAAAGCAACAAGACGAAAACGACATCTAAAACACAAACAGATGCTACTTCTAGCGCCACAAAAGAACAATCTAATTCAGGTAATGGTACACAAAATTTTTCTAGTAATACTTCTGGAAAAGGAACACCTGATAATAATGGTCCAGGGCAAGGTGCACCTCCTAATGGTGGTAGCAAAGGACAAGGCACACCTCCTAGTGGCGGTGGCCCAGGAAAAGGAAGAAATGGTGGCGGTCAAGGTGGAGGAACCTTTGGAGGCCAGGAAAAATCAAGTATTACAAGATTGTTCTCCAATAATAGTTTGTCAGATCAGATAATTTGGCTTTTCCCACTTGCAATATTTGGCTTTATAGCAGCTGTACTAAAGGAAAGAATACAAAAATCTTCTAATAATAAGAAGAAAATATCGTTGGCACTATGGTTTATATGGATGCTTCCTGAATTTATATACTTTAGTTTCACAACAGGGTTGTTTCACCCATACTATTTAACTATGCTTTCAGCACCAATTGCAGCTTTAACAGGAATTGGAGTTGTATCAATGTGGAAGTTCTATAAAGAGGGTGGATGGAAGTCATGGATTTTACCAGCAGCACTTATTGCAGATGGATTAGTTCAAATGCTTCTCATATCTTATTATTATAGTTCATCAAGTGTTGCAAAGATTATGATGATAATGATGTCAGTTTTATGCTTTGGATCTTCATTAATATTAATTGCTTTTAATTTGCTAAAAAATAAAAACATAAAGTTAAAGAAAATAGTATTAGCTGCTGCGCTTACAGGACTTTTGGTTGCACCTACAGTTTGGTCAAGTACTGCTGCCTTTTGTAATATGAATGGAAGCTTCCCATCTGCTAGCTTGTCATTAATGACTAGTAAACAAGCGAGTGGAGGAAGTGCAAGTTATTCAAACAGTAATAATTCAAAGCTTATAGAATTTTTACAAAAAAATAAAACAAATGAAAAATATATTCTTGTAACATCATCTACTAATGGATATGCTTCAGACATAATAATTAAAACTGGTGAAGCTGTAATGACCTCAGGCTTCTTTGGAAATGATAATGCAATTACATTGAGTCAGTTTAAGGAATTAGTGAGCAAAGGAGAAGTAAGATATGTTATGGTAGGTGGTCAAGGTGGAAACAATGAAATAATGAATTGGGTTAAGGCAAATGGTAAAGTTGTTTCAGAAAGTCAGTGGAAAGATTCAAATTCTAAATCTCAAGGTTTTGAAGGAGGAAATTCTGAACAGCTGTACGATTTAAAAGGAGTTAATACTACTTCAACCACTTCAACGAAATAAATATAGCTCAACTTTCGGAGTTAAAAAAGTAAATTAAAATATTGTATTTGTAAAAGTTAAGATAATAATTAAAAGAGATATTTTAAAAACAAGCAATTAGTTTCAAAATATCTCTTTCTTTATTATTGATTATTCTTCTTCCCAGGTAAGCTTTGCCATTGGAAATACTTCTAAAGCTCTATCGAATATACCTTGAACATAGCTTATTAGAACACCATAGTTTACAATAGGAACTTCAGCATTTTGAGCTTGCTCAATTCTATAAAGCATAGCTTTTCTATTGAGCATACATGCACCACAGTGAACTATGAGAGCATAATCCTTTATATTTTCTGTAAAGCTTACTCCAGATGCAAAATCAAATTCAAGTTTTTTACCAGTAATTTGTCTAAGCCATCTTGGTATTTTAACCTTTCCAATATCATCAGATTGCCTGTGATGAGTACATCCTTCAGCAATTAATATTTTGTCACCGTCTTTTAAATTTTTTATGGCTTTAGCACCTTTAACAAGTTCTGTAAGATTTCCTTTATTCCTTGCAAAAAGTATTGAGAAGGAAGTTAAAGGAATATCCTTTGGAGTATCAGCAGCCACCTTTAAAAATACTTGAGAATCAGTGATTACCATCTTAGGCTTTTTGCCTAAGTTAGCTAAAGTTTCCTTAAGTTCATATTCCTTTGTGACAACAGCTATAGCATCACTTTCAAGGATATCTCTTATAACCTGCTGTTGAGGAAGTATAAGTCTTCCCTTTGGAGCAGCTTTATCAATAGGAGTAACTAAAACAACAAAGTCACCAGGAGATATAAGGTCTCCAACAATTTTAAACTTATCTTCATCTTCAGGTACAATTTTAATGAGTTCATTTTTTATTAAGTCGATACCTTTATTGGAAACAGCAGACACAGGGATTAATTTTAAGTCCAGCTGATTTTGCATTTCAGAAAGAGTATCAGCATTTATTTTATTGGTATCTGTTTTGTTTAAAGCTCCTATAACAGGTATATTTCTTCTTTTAATTTTAGATAATATATCCTTATCAAAATCAGTAACACCAATCTCAGCATCAATGACTAAAATGGCAACATCTGTTTTGGTTAAAACTTCCATAGCTTTCTTTTTTCTGAGTTCACCTAATTCGCCTTCATCATCAAGACCAGCAGTATCTATTAGAACTACAGGACCAATTGGCAAAATTTCCATTGCTTTGTATACAGGGTCTGTGGTGGTTCCTTTTACATCAGAAACAAGTGCTATTTCTTGTCCTGTAAGAGCATTTATAATACTTGATTTTCCAGCATTCCTTTTTCCGAAAAGTGCTATGTGTAGCCTGTTTGCACGTGGGGTTTCATTTAAATTGCTCATTGTTTTTTACCTTCTTTCATTCCAGGGATTCCTGGCTTAGTTATTTCATAAGGATTTAGTATTTCATTTAGTTTTTCTGGAGTTAAGATTTTTTCTTCAAGGCAAAGTTCTTTAATAGTTTTACTTTCTTTTAGTGATCTTTTTGCGATTTCAGAAGCTTTATCATAGCCTATATGATGAACAAGAGCTGTACCTATAGAGGCAGAAGATTCAAGATTATGAATGCAATTACCTTCATTAACTTCTAATCCATTAATGCATTTCTCTGTGAATATATTTACTGCATTGGTTAATATTTCAAGGGATTCTAAAAGTGATTCAGCAATTAAAGGACCAAAGGCATTTAATTCTAATTGACCAGAAGCTGCAGCATAGGTAATAGCAGCATCATTAGATATTACCTTCATCGAAGTTTGAGCGGCCATTTCAGCTATTACTGGATTTACTTTTCCAGCCATAATAGAAGAACCAGCTTGAACTTCAGGTAATGAAAGCTCTCCAATTCCACCTCTTGGTCCAGAACCTAAAAGACGTATGTCATTGGATATTTTTATTAAATTAACAGATGCAGACTTTAAAAGACCAGAAACTTCTACAAAGACATCCATGTTTTGAGTAGTGTCCATAGGATAGTCACTGCGAGCTAATCCAAGTCCAGTTAAATCTTGAAGAATGTCTGTCATAAGAAATATGTATTTTAAAGTTGCATTCATACCAGTACCAATAGCTGTACCGCCTATATTTATTTCACGAAGTCTTTCTTCAACCTTGTACAATCTCCATCTATCCCTAGAAATTGCTCGTGCATATGCGCCAAAACCCTGACCTGCCATCATTGGAAGTGCATCCATAAGTTGAGTTCTTCCAAGTTTCAATACATCTGCAAACTCATTTTCCTTTATTTGAAGTGCCTCTTGAAGATTGGCAAAAGCTAAACTTAAAGGCCTTAAGAGCTTTATAGCAGCAATTCGTATAGCAGTAGGATATACATCATTAGTTGATTGTGACATATTAACATGATGAAGAGGATGAACAAGAGAATAGTCGCCTTTTTCGCCGCCAAGTAATTCTATAGCAACATTTGCAATTACTTCATTTACATTCATATTAGTAGATGTTCCAGCACCGCCTTGCAGAGCATCTACTACAAATTCAGAGTTGAATTCATCTTTTAGTATTTTATCACAAGCTTTTATAATTGCATCTGCTATTTCGGGTGATAATTCTTTTAGTTTCTTGTGAGTAAT
Organism: Clostridium drakei; assembly: GCF_000633595.2. Lineage (GTDB taxonomy): Bacteria > Bacillota > Clostridia > Clostridiales > Clostridiaceae > Clostridium_AM > Clostridium_AM drakei. Next base: position 33,420 of record NZ_JIBU02000025.1, read on the forward strand.
AGCAGCAGATTTTTTTATTGTAACAATTGCTTTAATCAAATGTAAGTTGACTTTTTTGGAAGATACATTGAAATTATCTAAAGCTCTTGCAGTATTTATACCATAATAAGCATTGCTGTTTATTTTTTTTTCTCCAAGTAAATCTTTTTCTATTCTAAAGTTCATATTTATAGCCATTATTTTTCACTCCTTTATATAAGTGTGTAATAACAGAATCTTATATTATTATAAATTCTATCATTAAAACAAGCAACTCTTTAGAATTGCATTTTATTTGAAATATTTTATCAATTATTTTTTAGAGGACAATTGTCCTCTAAAAAAGTTGTGCTGTTTATATTATTAGTGGATTTACACCTGTTTTATCATCTGATTCAGCTAGCATATTTTTTAATATATATAGTCCTTTTTCTAATTCATCGTTATCAATAGGTGAAGAAAGAGACACACGTAGAAATTGATTTTCGTGGTTATTTCCCACTAAAAATCGATCTGAATGATAAATGTGAATTCCATTTGATAAAGCATTTTTTTCAAATTGATTTGCATTAAATTTTTGTTCTAGTGGAAGCCAGCGAAAAAAGCTCATAGAGTTTTCATTTGAATTTTCCACTTTAAAGTGCTTTTCATAGATTTCATTACGCTCTTTTGAAATTGATAATTTATCTTTAACTACTTTATCTGCAATTCCAGTATTGATCATTTCAGAAATAACTTCTGCATTTAATGAAGGAGTTTTTAGATTTATGTTATATATTCCTCGAGTTATACTTGAGGAATATTTTTCAGGATATACTATAAAAGCTACTCTTATTCCAGAGCATAAAGACTTTGAAACACTGTTTATATAAACGGATTGTTCAGGTATAAGAGTAGTAATGGGAGCATAATTTTGTGGAGCAAGAAAATAATAAATATCATCTTCTATTAAAATAAGATCATTCTTTTTTATAACCTTTGCAATTTCCTGTCTTCGTTCCATATTCATTAAAATTCCTGTAGGATTATTACAAGAAGGCATAAGGTATATACCTTGGATATTATTTAGTCTGCACTGAGAATCTAATTCTTCAGACTTCATTCCCCAAATGTCTCCTCTTATTGGAATTAATTGAATGTTCAACATGTTTGCAAGCTCTATAAAATTAGGGTAAGTGTAAGTGTCCACTGCAATTTTATCACCTGAGTGGAAAAGTGAAATTAACGTCACTGCAAGGGAGTTTTGAGCACCTGATGTAACTGCAATATTTTCAACATCAGTATTTATATTATATTTATTTAGCCATTTTTGACCAGAAAGTTTATGATACGGACTTCCTAATGGATGGTTATAATTTAATAAATTTTCTACGTATCCCTTTGATAAGATACTTTTCATTATGTCTGCTGCAACATAATTAGTCTGGTCAATAGGATTTATAATTCCTAGTTCTATGTAATTTTTTTCTGCTTTGCCATCTATTATTGATATTGTTGCACCTGCATTTGGTGAAACAAAAGTTCCTTTCCCAGTTGTAGCATAAATCAATCCTTTTAATTCACACATTTTAAATGCTCTCGTAATAGTACTAAGATTAATATCTAAGTAATCTGCAAGTTCTCTTTGAGGGGGCAATTTTGTGTCTGGAGCAAGATGTCCATTTACTATATTATATTCTAATAAATTTGCAATTGAAAGGTATAGTGGTGTTGTAAGTTGGGACTTATTGGGTTTCCATGACATTGGATAATTTTCAAAAGAATTTACAGGCATATAGACCTCCTAAAGTTTCTTATTTATGTATAAAAATTATTAATCCTTATGTTTAACATAATTGTAGTACATACAATTATAACATTGAAAGCATACAATCACAATGCTATAATTTGCTTAATACATACATTGTATGTGTGCTGTGCCAACAAGTATTATGAATTAGTTAAGAATAATAGGTAGTGCTGCCATTGATGTTTTATATGGTAAATTAGCATATTAAGCTTACATTTAATAAAAAATAAATATAATGGAGGAGTTAAAAATGAGAATACCAGTTTATCAAGTTGATGCATTTACAAATAAGCAATTTGGAGGCAATCCAGCGGCAGTATGTCCACTAGAGCAGTGGATTGATGATGAATTGATGCAAAAAATTGCAGCAGAAAATAATTTAGCTGAAACTGCTTTCTTTGTTAAAAAGGACAGTGAATATGAATTGAGATGGTTTGCTCCAAAAGGGGAAATAGATTTATGTGGACATGCAACATTAGCTACATCTTATGTTATATTTAATTATATTGATAAGAATGCTTCATTAGTAAAATTTAATACTAAAAGTGGTGTTTTAGAAGTTTCAAAAGATGGAAACTTACTTACAATGATTTTTCCATCAAGAGAAGCAGAAAAGTGTGAGGTACCAGAAGCACTTATCAAAGGCTTAGGTAAAGTACCAGTGGAAGTATATAAAGCTAGAGATTATATGGCAGTATTTGAAAAGGAAGAGGATATTTTAAATCTTCAATTAAACATGGAAGAACTTAAAAAATTAGATTCTGTAGGTGTTATAGTAACTGCAAAGGGAAATGAAGTAGATTTTGTTTCAAGATTTTTTGCTCCTAAATTAGGAGTAAATGAAGATCCAGTAACTGGTTCTTCACATTGTACATTAATTCCTTATTGGTCCAAGATTTTAAATAAAAAAGAACTTAATGATTTGCAGTTGTCTGAAAGAAAAGGAAAACTGTATTGTGCTGACTTAGGTGATAAGGTGAAAATATCAGGTGAAGTAGCATTATATTTGGAAGGAAATATTTTAGTATAGTGTAATTATTTTTCTGTTATCTTTCTACAGAATTTTTTAAAATAATCTTACACATATGTATAATTTTCAAAGGTTAGGTAAAAAATAATAAAGATATTTTATCAAAATTTTAGATAATAACCAATAAATAAAAGAATTTCATAAAAAGGTCTTGCAAACCATTATGAATGTGTATATAATGATACATGAAATACATATTAAAAGCAGTGATAATAAAAGCTACGATTTATAAATTTCTTAAGAGAGCCGGTGTTTGGTGAGAATCGGTGAAAGGTTAAATCTTTCCACTTTTGGAGCTGTCGGTGATGAATCGAAAGGTTAGTATCCTCTACAGTACTATATCAAGAGGCTAGTGTTCTATATGCTAGCAATTTGGGTGGCAACGCGGATTACTTTCGTCCCATTTTATGTGTGGGATGAGAGTTTTTTTATATTAAAAAAAAGACACAATAATATATTACATTTAACTTAGGAGGTAAAATTATGTTAGATTTAAAATTTGTAAGAGAAAATCCTGAAATTGTTAAGAAAAATATAAAGAATAAGTTCCAGGATAATAAGTTAGGCTTAGTAGATGAGGTAATTGAGTTAGATGCTGAACTTAGAAATATAAAGAAGGAAGCAGATTCTTTAAGAGCTGATAGAAATAAGATTTCAAAACAAATTGGTGGATTAATGGCTCAAGGTAAAAAAGATGAAGCAGAAGAAATGAAGAAAAAGGTTACTGAGCATTCTGAGCACTTAGCTCAATTGGAAGCAAAAGAAACTGAATTAGAAAATAAAATAAAAACTGATATGATGACTATTCCAAATATAATTGATCCAAGTGTACCAATAGGTAAAGATGATAGTGAAAATGTAGAAGTTGAACGTTTTGGTGAACCTGATGTACCAGCGTTTGAAGTTCCATATCATACTGATATTATGGAAAAATTAAATGGTATAGATTTAGATAGTGCAAGAAAAGTTGCTGGTAATGGATTCTATTATTTAATGGGTGATATTGCTAGACTTCATTCAGCAGTAATTTCTTATGCTAGAGATTTTATGATAGATAGAGGTTTTACATACTGCATTCCACCTTTCATGATTAGAAGTGAAGTTGTAACTGGAGTTATGAGCTTTGCTGAAATGGATGCTATGATGTACAAAATCGAAGGTGAAGATCTATATTTAATCGGAACTAGTGAACATTCTATGATTGGTAAGTTTATTGATACTATATTACCAGAAGATACTCTTCCAAGAACTTTAACTAGTTATTCTCCTTGTTTTAGAAAAGAAAAAGGAGCTCATGGTATTGAGGAAAGAGGAGTTTATAGAATTCACCAATTTGAAAAACAAGAAATGATCGTTGTGTGTGAACCAAAAGATAGTCCGATGTGGTATGATAAATTATGGAAAAATACAGTGGATTTATTCCGTTCTTTAGATATACCGGTAAGAACTTTAGAGTGCTGTTCTGGTGATTTAGCAGACTTAAAAGTTAAATCAGTAGACGTAGAAGCTTGGTCTCCTAGACAGAAAAAATACTTCGAAGTAGGAAGCTGTTCCAACTTAGGAGATGCACAAGCACGTCGTTTGAAAATCCGTGTAGATGGTAAAGATGGAAAATATTTTGCACATACATTAAACAATACAGTAGTGGCACCTCCAAGAATGTTAATTGCATTCTTAGAGAATAACTTAAATGAAGACGGTTCTATAAACATCCCAACTGTATTACAACCATACATGGGTGGTAAAAAAGTAATTAAATAGTAATAAATTAGGCAGCGTATTGAATTTTTTAGTTCATGCGCTGCCATTATTAATATATATGTAAATAATAAAATAACATAATATTAAAAATATTAAAAATATGTTATAATAAATATGTAAAACATAATAAAGGGGGTCGTTGTGTGGAAAACTATAGAGGGTACGAAATAACAGTTATAGAGAATAATGAAAAGGATTACCCATTTAAAGCAATTGCTAGAAGGGAAGACAAAGAAATTAAACATAAGGGCCAAACAAAAACTCAAGCAGTGGATTTTGTTAAAAACAGTATCAATATTATTATGGAAAGACAAAGACAAAGTATAGTCTAAGGTGAGAAAGTAAATTTGTTAAAACTATTTAATTCTCATTAGTAAAAAACAATGCTTTATTAAAATTGAATAATTGAAAATGAGCTTAGAATACAAAATTTACATTCTAAGCTTATTTATTTAATCAAATTTATAAACAATAATATACCTTTATTCAAACTAAATATAATTAAATAGTAAATATGATAAGGAGATTTTGTTATGGTGGAAAAGAGAGAAAATAATTATACGCTTTGTTATGAAAAGATGTGTAGAGAATTTTATAAATATGAGCCAGCAGATATAGCTCAAAAAAGTAGAGCTTATTATAATTCTGAAAAGAAGCAATTTACATTAACCTATTTTAATAAAGAGTACTTAATTTCTTATCCAGATGGAAATATTGTGATAAAAGATGATAATGAAAAGAATGTATCAAATAATGAAAACAGAATGTTAATTCATAAAATGTTAATTTTGAGCTATCTATATCGAGCTACTAATAGTGGATTTACAAACAAGTGGGTACCATTTAGAGAATTAGAGGGAGTAGGTTATGCATATCATGGATTTGCTAAGAGCGGCATAGATAAATTAATTGAAGTATTTGGGAACAAAGGAGAGCTTTTTTTAAAAGCAGGTTTTAAATTAGGAGGAGAAAAGGTTAAGGTTGGAGATGAAGGAATAAAAATTGATGTATTGCCTAATGTTCCCATGATTTTTGGATTGTGGCTAGCAGATGATGAATTCCCAGCTGATGCTACTATTCTTTATGATTGTTCTGCAGTTAAAGAATTGCATGTAGAAGATTTAGCAGGATTATGCTCTATAGCTGTTGATGAAATAGTTAAAAGTGCTGAGTTAGTTTAAATGTAATTTATAGTAAAAAAAGAATAAAGTTTAAATATTAAATAAGAGTAAAAACTAGCAATTTATGCTAGTTTTTTTATTTGTAATAAATACACTTTTGGAAAACAAATAGATACTAAAAATTCATTTTTATATAATAAAAAAACTATTGATTTCCATGTAAAATAATACTATAATTTAACCTATATTAATATTTAATATGCATTAAATATTAATATAGGTTAAAATGTAATATGCGTTAAATATTAACAACTTTATGCTAGGAGGATAAAAATGAAGATAACCGAAATATCTGTAAGAAGGCCAGCAGCAATGTGGATGGTAGTAATTTTATTAGTTGCACTTGGTGCTTTTGGCTATTTAAAAATGGGAGCAAATTTACTACCTTCTATGAATAACCCTGTTATAACAGTTAGTACAATTTACAGCGGTGCTGGTGCTGATGACATTAAAAAAGATGTTATAAAACCAATAGAAGATTCAGTATCAGGAATAAGTGGTGTTGATACAATTAATTCCACAGCAAAGGAAGGTTATGGTACTGTTACAATAACTTTTAAATCCAGTGCTAATTTAAACACTGCATACTCAGATGTCCAAAAAGCAGTTGAAAATGCTTCCTCAAAGCTTCCTGAAGATGCTAATAAACCTACTATACTTAAGATGGATACTAATGCTATACCAGTTTTAGCAATTTCTCTAAATGGAAATGTAAGCTATGATGAGCTATATAATGAATCTGATATATTAAAACAGAAATTAGAAAAAGTGCCTGGTGTAGGAAACGTAAGTTTAATGGGTGCTGATAAAAAGCAGTTAATGATAAAGCTTGATAAAACTGCTATGGAATATTACGGAATTAGTACTAATACTGTAATGGGCAAATTAAAGTCAGTTAACCTAAATGTACCTGCTGGTGAGATTAAGCAGGACAAGCAAGATCAAGCTGTTAGAGTAATTGGTCAATTTCACAATATAGATGATGCTAAAAATATGCTAGTGCCTACAGCAAATGGAGGAAGTATACGTCTTGGTGAAATTGCTCAAATAAAGCTGGAAGCGCCAGATGCAACTACACAAATAAGATTTAATGGTAATAAAACTATGGCAGTTGTAGTTGGAAAGCAAAGTGATGCCAATGTAGTAGAAGTAGCAAATAGTGTAAAAAAGCAGTTAGAATCAATTAAAAAGAGTATTCCAGGGGATATTAAAATTGATATTGCCTTTGATACCACTACTTTCATTACTTCTTCATTAAAGCAAGTACAGCACAATCTTATAGAAGGAATTATAACTACTGCAGTTGTACTTTACTTATTCTTCCGTAGTTTCCGTTCTTCTTTAGTTGTTTTGGTTGCTATACCTACATCGCTTATAGCTACTTTCTTTATGATGTATAAGTTTAATTTTACTCTTAATATGCTGTCTCTTATGGGATTATCCCTGGTTGTAGGTACACTGGTGGATGATTCTATAGTTGTAATAGAAAGCATACAAAGGCATTTAGGGTTAGGTAAAGACCCTATAAGAGCAGCTATTGATGGACGTGATGAAGTTGGAATGGCTGCGGTAGCCATAAGTCTTTGTGACATAGTTGTATTTGCACCTATTTCTCTTATGTCTGGTATGATAGGACAGTTATTTAGGGAATTTGGACTTACCATAGTTGTAGCTACAATATTTTCTCTTTTAGTATCCTTTACAGTTACACCAATGCTTTCATCTCGCATACTTAAAAAAGAAAATAAAGAAAAAGAAATCAAAAAGGATGGATTTTTTAGCAAAGTTTTAGAAAAATATAAAAGTATTCTCATGTGGTCCTTAGAACATAGAAAAAAAGTGTTATCTGCTGTTGTCATTTGTATTATACTCAGTGTTGCCCTTATACCAATGGGAATATTAAAATCTGAGTTTATACCTACAGCCGATCAAGGTAGTTTTACAATTGATCTCTCTCTTACACCAGGTTCTACTTTAAAGCAGACAGATGAAAAAATTACTCAGGTTGAAAAATATTTGAAGAATATGAAAGAGGTAAAAAGCTACTTTACAATGGTTGGATCAAATGGACAAGGAAGTTCAGATAAGGCTACAGGCGAGATTATGGTTAATTTAGTTTCTAAAAATGAACGTAAAAAAAGCCAAACCAAGCTAGCAGCACAAGTTCGTGATTTTGGTAAAACCATGACTGGAGTAGATTTTACTGTAACAGAATCACAATCTGGTGGTGGAAGCAGTAAGCCTGTTTCTATAAATATAAAAGGAGATGATCAGAGTACTTTAGAGGATTTATCAAAGCAGGTTGAAAAAATAGTAAAAACAGTGCCTGGAGTTATTGATGTAAGTAATTCTTCTAATATAAAAAGCAGTGAACTAAGAGTAAATATAGATAGTTTAGCTGCTGCACAGTATGGAATTTCATCAGCTGACATAGGAAGTTCTGTAAGAACTGCTTTAGCGGGTAGTAAAGCAGGAGTATATAGAGCAAATAATACAGAAAATGATATAACAATTAAATTTATGAATGGTCAGATAAAAAATGCTGAAGATATTAAATCTATAAAAATTACAAATGCAGCTGGACAACAAATACCAATAAGTGAAGTTGCTTCAATTGTAAAAGTAGATAGTGAACCATCAATATCTAGAGAGGATAAACAGGATGTTGTTACTATAGGTGCAAATCTTCAAGGTAGAGTTCTTGGAGAAGTAACAAATGATATAAAAGCTAAATTAAAATCTCTATCTATACCTGAAGGCTATAGTATAAGTTATGGAGGAACTCAAAAGAATATGGCGGATTCCTTTAGCTCTCTTGGATTAGCCTTGGGTGCTTCATTATGTCTTGTTTATATGATACTAGTGGTACTTTACGAGTCTTTCTTAACACCAGCTATAAGAATGGTATCCCTTCCTTGTGCTATAATAGGTGCCTTTGGTTTGTTGGCGTTAACAGGGCAGACATTAAATCTTATGTCAATGATTGGGCTTATAATGCTTGAAGGTTTATCATCTAAGAATGGTACTTTATTAATAGATTATACAAATACATTAATGAAAAAAGGAATGAACTTAAAAGATGCGCTTATTGAATCTGGTGTTACCAGATTGAGGCCTATAATAATGACAAGTGCTACAATGATAGTTTCAATGCTTCCTGTAGCTTTATCCATGGGTGAAGGTAGTGAAATGAAGCAAAGTATGGCTATAGTAATTATAGGTGGTATGGTAGCATCAACTATACTTTCTCCAATAGTAATACCAGTAGTTTATACATTAATGGATGATTTAACTAAAGCTGTATTTAAGAAAAAGAAAAGTCATAAGGAGGCTGTGAAGTATGAAGTTTAATATTAATGGTTTAAATAAAAAGAAATTAATAGTTAGTGTTGCATTAATACTTGTTGTGGTTGTATGCGTTTCTATTTTTGGAAAGAACAAAAAATCAGAAGGAAAGCAAGAAGTTAAAAATGTAAAAGTGGAAAAGGTAGCTGCTGGTTCAATATCTACTGAATTAGAATATGCAAGTAAATTAAATCCTGTTCAAGAGGTGACTGTTCTACCTAAAGCTGGGGGAAAGGTGGCTAGTGTAAATGTGGATATAGGAGACAAAGTTACAGCAGGACAAGTATTGTTTACACTAGATGCAGCACAACTTCAAGCGCAACTTCAATCTCAACAAGCAGCCTTAGCAGCATCAAATGCTAATTTGGCAAGAACAAGTGATTCTGGACTTCAACAGCAAATAACAAGTGCTGAACAATCAGTTGAAAAATCACAAATATCTTATAATGATGCTGCAAGTAACTATGACAAAATGCAAAAATTATATGATTCAGGAGCCATAGCTAAACAGGATTTAGATAATGCAAAAGTTAAATATGATAATTATTCTGTAGATTTAAAGGCAGCTCAAGATAATTTAAATCTTATAGTTCAAAAATCGGGACCTCAATCCACACAAGCAGCAGCAGCTCAAGTAGCACAATCTCAAGCAGGCGTAAATGCTGCACAGATTCAATTAAATGATGCTTCAATTACTTCACCTATTAATGGAGTAGTATCTGCTAAAGATGTTAAAGTAGGTCAAATTGCTGGTGGTCAATCTGGATCAGTTACCATAATAGACAGCAGCAGCTTTACTGCAGAAATAAGCATACCAGATAAGGTAGTTAGAAAAATTCAAGTTGGACAATCTGTACAGGTAAGTGTAAGTGCATTGGATAATAAAAAAATAACAGGAGTAATAGATAAAATTAGTCCTAATTCTAGTTCTAAAGATAATTCTTATACTGTAAAAGTAAAAATTAGTAATCCAACAGGAGAACTTAAAGCAGGTATGTTTGCAAAAGTATCATTACCATCTGAAAAGAAAGATAACATATTGACAGTTCCTAATGAAGCACTTAAAATTGAAAACAATGTAAACTACCTTTATATAGCTGAAAATGGAAAAGTTAAAAAATTATCTGTGGATGTTGGTATTTCTGATGAAAAAGTTACAGAAGTAATTGGGAATATAAAAACAGGAGCAAATGTAATTGTAGAAGGACAAAATTTATTAAGTAATGGAGATAAGATTAATATAGCTAAGTAAGTACTTTAACTTTAATAATATAGATTCCAAGTCCTCTGTCAAATGTTCTTTGAAAAAGTTGAGTCCTTAACAAAATGCGTTGATCTTGTAATTATAGAATCAACGCATTTTTAAATTTAAATTATAAGGGGGAAAACATATGTGTAATAATCCTGTGGATGCATTAGCTGAAAATTTGATTACCTTTCTTCCAATGATGCTAAAAAAAGTTATAAAACTTGATACAGTATATATTAAAAATCTTCCACATACAGTACCTGTTAAAATTCTTCCATTGAATCAATTAATGGTATTAGGGATTATTAATGAGGAAGGAGGTTTACCAATTTCAATATTATGTAAAAAATTAACTATTTCAAGTCCGCAAATGACAATTGTTATAGATAAATTAGTTGGTTTAAATTTGGTTTATAGAGTTCATAATAAAAAAGATAGGAGAACAATCAATATTAATATTACTGAAAAGGGTAAGGAATATTGTTTAGAAATAATTGAAATAGCTAAGGAAAATTTAAAAAATAAGCTTATAAATTTATCATCAGAAGATTTGTTAGTATTATTAAATTCAATAGAAGTTACTAAAAATATATTGAAAAAACTGGAATGATCAAGTTATTCTTAGACTCAGGTGGAGTTTGTATGTGAGTAATATCTCTTATCTAAGCAAGCTAGTAAAATACCATTTAGGCATATTTCCCAATCTGAGTTTAAGAATCACTTGATGTATAGAAATTAATATTCAATTTTGTTTATATCTATATTAAGTTTGCCTAATTTTTCGTAAATAGAAGCTAGAGTTTCCAATTCTTCAGGTTCTAAATAAGAAAGATAGCCTTTTAGTACTCTGCGGCATTTTTCTTCAAACCTACTTATTAAACTTCTGCCCTCATCTGTTATAGAAACTAATACAGCTCTTCTATCTTTTTCGCCATGCCTGCGGCAAACTAATCCATTATTAGTTAATCTATCAATCATTGTTGTTATAGCACTTGGCTTAACTCCCATTCTTTCAGCTAAATCTGTAACTTTGAATGATTCTTTTTTTGATAACAAATCTAACATATTAAACTGTGTTTCAGTTATTCCAAATTCAGTTAAATCTCTAAGGTTGTCAGCAATTTTTATACTGGTATTCCACAATGCAACTTGTGCACGAGAAACATAGTCTTCTTTACTTTTCATAAGTGTTTTCCCCCTTGAACATCTATCTTGAATAATATAATGAAACAAATAAAAAGTCAAGAAAGTAAAAAAAAGCATAATATGAATTATAATGTACAGAATGATGTGAAACACATAATTCAAGTAATATAAGGGAACATCTGATTTTATTTTTATTTAAGGAAAATTTAAAATGAAATTAAAGGTTATCTTTGTAGACGTATTAAATGTTATATTGTAGTATGAAAATATAACGATGCAATAATATACTATATGATATTGAATTTTAAGATGTATAATTTATGAGAATACTTTTAAAAAAATTGCTTTATGAATAGTATATCTTTTTAAATATGCTGTAGTTATGTGGACAATCGTGCAAAGGTTGCTGAATACAAAACTGATGATTTGAATCTTGTTGGTATTGGAATGATTGGTAAGAAAAATCATATAAGTAGACTAACAAAAAGACTTAGCTTGCATGAATAGATATACTTTTCTTTAAAGCTTCCTTCTTTTGTATTTAAAAATAAGTGAACAGATGGAAAAACTTTTGGCTAAAAATACAAATATGGTTAAAATTTACTTTTAACTTGGCAATACTAGATTATAATGTATATATGTGCAATTGGAGGGAGGTAAAAAGATGAAATTAAAAGTTTTGGTAGATAACAATACCTATATTGATCAGTATTATTGTGGTGAACCTGCTGTTTCATATTATATTGAAGATGAAGATATAAGCTTTTTATTAGATGTAGGATATTCTGATTTATTTATGAAAAATGCTAAAGCATTTGGAATAAACTTGGACAAGATAAGCAGTATAGTTATTTCTCATGGACATGATGATCATACAAGAGGATTAAAATACTATTTTAATGAGAATAAAAAAGATATCATTTCTATTATTGCTCATCCAGATGCATTTAAAGAAAAAGTAGTAGGGGATTTAAAAATTTGTTCTCCAATTTTAGAGAAAGAATTGAAAGAAAAATGTAATTTAATTCTTTCGAAGGAACCCATTAAAGTTAGTAAGAATATAACTTTTTTAGGGGAAATACCTGAAACAAATACTTTTGAAAATAGAAAATCTATAGGTAAACAAGCTGTTTGTGATAATTTTATTGATGATTATGTAATGGATGATTCTGCATTGGTATATAAAAGTAAAGATGGCATTTACATTATTACTGGTTGTTCTCACAGTGGAATATGCAACATAATAGAATACGCAAAACAAGTATGTAAGGATAATAGAGTATTAGGTGTTATAGGCGGATTTCATTTGTTTGAAGTTGATGAACGAGTTAGTAAAACAATTCAGTATTTTAAACAGAACAATATAAAAGAGTTATACCCTTGCCACTGTACTTCATTTATTGTTAAAGCAGAAATACATAAGGTTCTGCCTGTAAAAGAAGTTGGAGTAGGATTGGAGATAAATTGGTGAAATACCATAGTAATTAATGAAATTTGTTTAATCTCAGCCAAGTTATGATTCCACTGATATTATTTAATATTGTAGATGAGAAGGGTGTAATAGGGGCATCCTTCTTTTTACATTTGCAAATAAATTATATGTATGAATAATTTTATAGAATCTTAAATTATGGAAAATAAAAAATGCAACTTACTAAGTGTAAAATGCAACTTAGGTGGAAAATAATTGTTATAAGTAAATTCTTATGATATCCTTTGATTTAAAGGAGGAAATCTATGAAAATAAAAATAATTGAGAACCCTTCAATACAAGAAATTGAAATTCATATTTTGTGTAAAGAAAATAATGAATATATAAAGGAGTTAACTGAATGTCTTACTGAAAAACAAATTACTATAACTGGAAGAATAGAAAATGAATATGTAAAAATTTCCTCAAGAGATATTTATTATTTTGAATGTGTAGACAATAGAACTTATATTTATTGTGAAAAAGATGTGTATCAAAGCAATATGAAACTATATGAATTAGAAAAAAAGCTTAGTGGAACAAAATTTGCTCGTATAAATAAATCTTGTATTATGAATATAAAAAAATTAGAAAAAGTGAAGAGTCAAATTAATGGGAGATTATTAGCTACTTTATATAATGGAGAAAAACTTATTATAAATAGAAGTTATGTGGCTGATGTAAAAATAAAATTAAAAATATAAGTATATTTAAAGTGGAGGAAAAAACTATGAAGAAAATCAATCAGTATTTTTATGCAGGATGTATTGCATATACAGTGGCATCTACCATATTAATAGTTATGTGCCTTATAAAGAATAAAGGGGACTTTCAAGTAAAATCCTACGCTAGTATGCTTATAATAATTATATTTATACAAATAATTCTTTACTTTATGGAAAATTTGCAGGTTAAATCACAGTTTGTACATATGAGCCTTGAATTATTTATGATTATAATTATAACTTTTACCTTGGGAATGCCTACAAAATTAATTAGAATTGAGTCCATATATGATGTCATTGAAATTATTACTATGCTTATATTGACTTATGGAATAACTATATTAAGTTTATATTTGAATAGCAGAAATGATGCAAATTACATAAATAGAATGCTTAAAGAACGTCGTTAAATAATTTAATGAAGTGGATAGATCTGTAATTCAAAATATTAAGTAATAAAATTAATAGTTAATTAAATAAAAGGAGTGAATGTTAGTGTATTTATTTGGAAATTCTTATTTTGAAACACTTATTCTCAAAAATGCTTTTCAAGTGATATTTTTATTTTTTATTATTTCCGAAATGCTAATGTGGATTTTTATTAAATGGAACAATAAAAGAAATGCAGGAAATAAGAAAAATAATGATAGAGGTTCTTACAGTTTTATTGTTATTGGCTTTTGTTCTATAATATTTTTAAATCCTATTTGTAGAAAAATTTTTTCTAATACAATTCCTATATTACTTTTTTGGGTAGGCAGCATATTTATGATAACAGGAGTTTTTCTACGAGCATATTCTATATACACACTTCGTAAATTTTTTACATTATCTGTACAAGTAAATTCAAAGCAGAAAATAATACAGACTGGACCTTATAAATATCTTCGTCATCCTGCATATAGTGGGAGTATATTGTCTTTGTTAGGTACTGCATTGTGTTTTAGAAGTTTAGTTGGTATAATAGCTTCACTTCTTGTTATTATTATGGTTTATGGATACAGGATTATCATTGAAGAAAAAACTTTAGAAGATAGTTTTGGAATGATTTATAAGGAATATGAAAAAAGTACTAAAAGGATTATTCCTTTTATATGGTGAAATTTCATAAAAGCCTATCATGTGTATGACCATATTGGAGAAATTCAGTATGGTTTTTTCAGAGTAATATTTTAATCTTAATAACTTTAGGTTCCGCTACATTTATATTTACCAAAGTTTATAATAATATAGATAATAATGCAAAATCTAATGATAAATTTTTCATAGATTTTACAACTTGGTGACAAGTGAAGGATGGTTTTTACATATCTCTAATATATACTTTATGTTGTAGTGAGGATGTTTGGCATGCTAAACAGCTAAATATAATTTTGGAGGTATTTATAATGAATAGAAAAAGAATATTGGTTTGGGTATTGGCTTTATTAGTAGTAGGGGGTGCTTCAGGAATTGCTTATGCAAGTGAAAAAAAGGATACTACTAAAAATGTAGTTGTAGCAGCAGAAAATAAAAGTAGTAGTAATATTAGACAGCAAGGAATTATGAGCGATGAAGAAGCAATTAAAATAGCTACAGAAGCAATGAAAAATTACATGGGAAAAGATTCAAACTATTTTTCACAAATTAAAGTAGACAGATCAGCTGATATTGTAAAGGAAACAGAACAATTAAACAAGAAAGATGCAAAAGAAGGTTCAAAAGATGTAAAAAAATTCGAAGAAATAAGGGAAAAATACTCAAAAGAACATCCAGAAGATGCAAAAGTAAAGGCAGAAAATATGGCTAAAGTGAAAGATCAGAGCCTAATATATGTTTTATTCACTCCTAAAAATTATGATGAAAATAAGATGGGATCATATTCTGTTTCTATAAATGAAAAAGATGGTGAAATATTATTTGTAAGAGCTACAAATGACTTGGATAAGGATTTAGATCCTGTAATCAATGATAATAGGATTAAAAATACAACTTTAAGCTTCTTCAAAAAAATAGGAAAGAAAATTGAAGGTAATACTATAAAAGTGGATAAGAATATTAATTTGGGCAGGCTGTTAGTAAAATGTACGCTAGATAATGAAAGGGATTCCGAAATTGAAATAAATCTTAAAAATTATTCTGTAGTACATTATCAACTAAATACTATTAAGACTTTGCCTTCTATGCAAAAGGACATTGATAGCCAAACTAGAGAAATTAAAATTAATTAGTAAATAAAATTCTTAGCAGCATATGAAAATTGCTGGTTATTATTGAGCGAAGAAATGTAACTTTGTATAAATCTAAAATGAAAATAGTCAGATAGATTTTTTTAATCTGATTATTTTCATTTAGATAAAATATTAAATTACTTATGAAACTAAAAAGTAATTGGGTATATTGAAAAATCTAAGTGATCAGGAGGACAAGCAGGCAATGATAAAAATATTGGTTGTTGAGGATGAATTGCCAATATCCAATTTAATAAAGCTGAATTTAAATATGGCAAATTATGAGTGTGAAGCAGCCTTTAATGGGGAAGAAGCTTTAAAGAAAATTGAAAATGACAGTTTTGATTTAATTCTTTTAGATGTTATGCTTCCCAAAATTGATGGCTTTACACTACTTGAAAAGATAAAGCCTCTAGGAATTCCAGTTATATTTTTAACCGCTAAAACTTCTGTTATAGATAAGGTATATGGACTTAGAGCTGGAGCAGATGATTATATAACAAAACCTTTTGAAGGTATTGAATTATTAGCTAGAATTGATAATGTACTTAGACACTATGATAAAAATACTAATGTAATAAATTTTCAAGATGTAGAGATAAATTTAGAAGAAATGACAGCTAAAAAAGCAGGTGAAGCTGTAGAGCTTACTTTAAAGGAATTTGAATTATTAGTGTTTTTGGTACAAAATAAAAATGTTGTATTAACCAGGGAAAAAATAACAGAAAAAATTTGGGGATATGACTATGTTGGAGAAACTAGAACTATAGACAACCATATACAAAAATTGAGAAAAAAGCTTCTATGGAAGGATAAGATTAAAACTGTATTTAAGTTAGGATATAGGTTGGAGGGTTAAATGAGATTTTGGGAAAAGATATTCTTATGCACATTAGCTATATTTGAAATGTTTTTTGTTCCTTCATCAATATATTTAATTAACAGCAATTTTAAATTAAATCTTAATACAGAAATTAATTCTGGAATAAATGAAGAGCAGAGACTTTGCTCCTTTGTAGAATCAAATTTATTTTTATTTAAAATTCAAAAAGAGTCTAATTCTTACAAGACTGAGCTTGATAAACAAAGTATAGATTCAATGATTAATACATATTTAAACAATTTTGGGAAACAGGATATATATATTGAGGTAATAGATAATAACAATAAAGTTATTTTTACTAATTTAAGTATGAATATATCAGATAAAAGAGATGAACTTAATGTTCACCTTAATAAGGTAAAGTATATAATACGTGATATTGATGAAAAAAACTATTTATTCATAACCAAAAAAATAAATTTAGATAACAATTACTATAAAATTTCTTATGTTAAGGATGTTTCAAGTATTTATAAAAATAAAAAATACTTGTTAAATCTTCTTTTAAAACTAAATATATTTGTATGTATAATTTTAGCTGCAGTAACCATAGCATTAAGTAAATTTATAGTAAATCCTATAAATAAATTAATTAAAACTACTCAGAAAATAGCTGCTGGAAACTTTAGTGAAAGAGTAAAGGTAATATCAGATGATGAAATTGGATCGTTATCAAAAAATTTTAATGATATGGCAGATGTTATAGAGGATAAAATAGGAGAACTTAAAATAGCTTCAAATGACAAACAGAGATTTATTGATAATTTGGCTCATGAACTCAGGACACCATTGACTTCTATAATAGGATATGCTGATTTTCTTAGAACCACTAAGTATGATGAAGAAACCTTTATAAATTCATTAAGTTATATATATAGTGAAGGAAAGAGATTGGAAAAATTATCTTTTAAGTTAATGGACTTAATAGTTTTGAGAAAAGAAGACTTCAAAAAGAAAAGTGAAAATACTTCTCAATTACTAATTGAAATTAAAAATTCTCTACATCCGAAATTGGAAAAGAAAAATATTCATTTGGAAATTTGTGATGAAAATTTAAATTTATTAATTGATAAAGAATTAATAATGATAATGATAACTAACTTTATTGATAATGCTATTAAGGCATCTAAAATTGGTGATAAAATATACTTGAAAGCATATAAAAATAGCAGCTCCAATATAATACTAGAAGTTAAGGACAGCGGAATTGGTATACCAGAAGAGGACATATCAAAGGTGATGGAACCATTTTTTATGGTAGACAAATCTAGAGCAGGAGCTAACAATGGTGTAGGACTTGGACTCTCTTTATGTGCGGAAATTGCTAAAATTCATAATGCTAGGATTGATATAGAAAGCAAGGTTGGAGAGGGTACTATAATAAAGGTAATTTTTTAAACAAAGCTATATCAAGTATACTTGTGTGGGAGGAATAGAATTTGTTCTTTAATGATATTTTAGTAAAAAAGCATTTAAAAATAAAAGAAACATCTAATTATATATACATAGCACCTCATCCTCTTCTTAGAAAATATATTGCACACTATACTATATTATTTCCAAACCCAAAGGAAATGGGAAAGTGCAGTGATAATATTAATAATTTAACTTTAATACCTGACTGCAGTGGTTGTATTATATATACTTATGAAAACAATGATTTTTCATTAAGACTTTGGGGTGCAACAACAAAAACAGTTATAGTAAAAAATGATGTGAACTTTAAAAAAATAAGATTCTTTATTGAGTTTATACCTGGAGGGTTACATGCTATTACAGGTATAAAACAATCAGAGCTATGTGATATTCAGACACAGGTAGATGAAGTTGACAAGCATTTATATGATTCCTTAAGATGTGCTATGGAAATTTTAAATAATGTAGATGATATGATTTCAATGATTAATATGATTTTGTTGAAATCAGTAGAGAAAAATAATAAACAAAATGCAGTGATTGATGCTGCCTTAGAAAGAATTAAAATTACCAATGGAATATTAACAGTAAAAGAGCTATCGTCAAGTGAATATATAAGTGAGCGTCATTTAAATAGACTACTTAATGAATATATTGGAATAAATGTAAAGACATTTTTAAGAATTTCTAGAGTAAACTATTCAATAAATATGCTAAAAAAAGCTGAATACAAAAGTTATATAAATACAGCTCAAATCTTAGGCTATTTTGATCAATCACATTTTATCCACGATTTTAAACAAATATGTGGAATTTCTCCTAAAGAATTTTTCAAAAACATGTCCGATTTTTACAATGAAATTTTTAAATATTAATATATAATAAATGATGTTAAGAAAGTATAGATAGGAGAGATTTAAATGAAATTTGTATGTCCACTTATAGCTGTTAGTGATATTGAAGCTTCAAAAAGATTTTATGGAAAGGTGCTTAATCAAAAGGTGACAATGGACTTTGGAGCAAATGTTACTTTTGAAAAGGGTTTTGCGATACAAAAGGGTTTTGCTGAACTTATTGATATAAATGAAAATGAAGTTTTACATAAGTCAAATAATTTTGAACTCTATTTTGAAGAAGAAGATTTAAATGGATTTGTAGAAAGGCTAAAAAGCTTTGATAATATAGAATATGTTCATGATGTTAAAGAATATTCATGGGGACAGAGAGTCATTAGATTTTATGATCCCGATAAATATATTATTGAAGTTGGGGAGAGTATGGTAAGTGTCATAAATCGATTTTTAAGCCAAGGTTTAACTCCTGAAGAAACAGCTAAGCGTACTATGTTTCCAATTGAGTTTATACAAGAATTAGTATAGGTATTTATAAGTTTTGAAAGTTAAATTTTTGCTTATAATTGGGGGATTATAAAGAATGATAGAATCAAGATGTGGTATTTTATGCTCAGAATGCAAATATAGAGAACAAGTTAATTGTAAAGGTTGTGTATATATTGATAAACCCTTTTGGGGTGAAAGTTGTCCAGTGAAATCTTGCTGTGAAAATAGAGGACTTTTGCATTGTGGAAAATGTAATGATTTTCCTTGTGCTTTGCTTAATAAGTTTGCATATGATAAAGAGCAAGGTGATGATGGAAAAAGAATAGAGCAATGCAAAAAATGGGGTTTTCAGTACAAATAAAAAAATTATATATAATAAAGGAGATGTGAAATATGTAAACATACATTTAGAGCATCTTCTTTTTATTTTAAAATAGTTTATTTTCATAATTATGTAAAAAACATTATTGAAAATTAAATATTAGGATGCTAAAATGATAAGTATATTTTAAAGCAATATAAAAATTAAATAAATCACATAATATTAGTATTATATTTTTATAGCTATTAAATATTAGGCTAATACGTATTAAAAATGGTTATCCCTGTTATATAGAAAGTAAATTTAGGAGGAATTATGATGAAAAGACACAAGTATTTTTATCTTCCGTGATTAGTGGATTTAATAATTAATCCATCATAAATAACTGCTGCAGCTTAATGTTATTTATGAAAAGTGGTTAATCGAAAAATTCACATTTATAAGATAATCTTTGAGATTTTATTGGGGGGTAACTATATGAATATAAAAAATAAAAATTTAATACAAATTCATTTTGCTGTTTTTTTATTCGGTTTATCAGGTTTATTTGGAAAGTTATTATCACTGCCACCAATGATTATTGTTCTTGGAAGAGTTGTTTTCTCAAGTATATTTCTACTTATTTTAATGTTTTATTTAAAGCAGGATATAAAGCTAAAAGAAAAAAAGCATTATTTTTATCTGATAGTAATGGGCATAATTTTGGCTATTCACTGGAGTACATTTTTTAAATCCATACAGACAGCTACAGTAGCAATAGGATTGCTTACATTTTCTACTTTTCCTGTTTTTGTTACTTTTCTTGAACCATATTTTTTCAAGGAAAAAATTAAGTTAAGAGATATTGTAATTGCAGTTATTACATTTTTAGGAGTACTTCTTGTAGTTCCAAAGTTTCAACTTGGAAATAATCTAACACAAGGAGTTCTTTGGGGAATAGTATCAGGATTTACTTATGCTATTCTTTCAATGATGAATAGAAAATATGTAAAAGAATATTCAAGTTCATTAATTGCTTTTTATGAACAATTTGTAGCAGCAATTGTATTAATGCCTTCATTATTTTTGGAGAAGCCTGTTTTTAGCTCTAGAGATATAGTGCTGCTTATAGTATTAGGTACAGTTTTCACTGGAATTTCTCATTCTCTATTCATAAATGGCTTAAAGAATATTAAAACACAAACAGCAGGTATTATATCCAGTCTTGAGCCAGTTTACGGTATTGTCTTTGCTGCTTTTTTACTAGGAGAAATACCAACTTTAAGAGAAATATTAGGTGGAATTATCATTTTAGGCACTGTTTTTTATTCAACTATTAAGTGTAGGTAAAGTTTCATTAATTATGATGTTATATGAGTATAATGCGAGGCAAAGCTTCGCATTATTTTTATATTCTAAAGTATTAAAGGTTACAAATAGTAATTCTTATAATGTTATTAATGGGGGTTAAATTTTAGACAAATAAATATTTTTAAAATAGAACTTGCAATTATAACTTATGATATGTATAATATATTTAATGAATTGTAAATAATAAATAACAAACGTAAAATATAATTAACAATACTTGAATATTTATTTAACAGGAGGTTTAATATATGAATTTGAATCCAATAATTGCAGAAAATCTTAAACGTTTGAGGTTAGAAAGAAATTTAAGTTTAGGGCAATTAGCAGAATTATCTGGAGTGAGTAAAGTAATGCTTTCACAAATTGAAAAGGGAGATTCAAATCCAACTATCAATACTATTTGGAAAATTGCAAAGGGCTTAAATGTTCCTTATACAGTGCTAATTGATAAACATGAAGATGAAACTTCTGTGGTAAAAAAATCAGAAGCTGAACATCAGAATAGTGAAGATGGAACTTATCGTGTTTACTGCTATTATGGTAATACACCATATAGAAATTTTGAGTTATTTTTACTTGAATTGGATTCAAAGGCAACCTATACTTCTGTTGGTCATTCTGAAAAATCTCAAGAATATATCAGTGTTATTCAAGGAGAACTTGTACTTACAACAAATAATGAGGATTATTTGCTTAAAAAGGAAGATTCTATTTGTTTTTCATCGGCAAATTCTCACACTTATAAAAGTTGTGGTAAGAGTACTCTTAAAGCTATAGTTGTAAACTTTTATCCAATTTAATAATTTTAAATAAAATTTAGGAGGAATGAGAAATGACTGAATTAATATTTCAAAAGGACAGTTACATAAAGAAATTTGAATGTAAAGTTATTGGTATAGATGAGGCTGAAAATGCTGTTATTTTGGATAGAACAGCGTTTTATATAGGGGGAGGTGGTCAACCTTGTGATATTGGGGTATTGGAAATAGCTGAAGATAAGTATGTTGTTAAAAAGGTTAAGAAAAAAGGAAATGATGTATACCACTATATTGATGGAAAACTTCCTGAAGTCAATGAAATGTGTACAGGAAAAATAGATTGGGAACACAGATATAAATTAATGAGAACTCATACAGCTATGCATATTTTATGTGGTGTTGTATGGAGAGATTATAAAGCACAAGTAACTGGCGGAGACATGGATTGTCTTAAAGGAAGAATGGACTTTGAGTTCGAAAATTTCGATAAGGAACTAATAGAGGAAATTGAAAAGAAGGTTAACAAGGAAGTACAATGTAAAAGAGAACTTAAGGTAAATATTTTAGAAAGGGAAGAAGCTTTTAAAATTCCTGACCTAATAAGGACTAAAATAAATCTTTTACCAGAAGGAATTAAACAAATAAGAACAGTTGAAATTGAGGGATTAGACCTTCAAGCAGATGGAGGAACTCACGTAAAAAATACTTCTGAAGTTGGAAAAATAAAAATAGTAGACTATAAAAGTAAGGGAAAAATCAATAAGAGAATATATGTTGGGATAGAAGATTAATATAGCTTATTTTTTTATCCGAATAAGTAAGCTCCATCTGAGTTTAAGAATCACTTGATAGAATATATATGATTCTTATTTAATATTAAGATCAAAAGTTATAAAATCACAAAATTAATGTTATACTCCCCTTAAGATAAGCAGATTTAGAAATAAAATCTGTTAGTGGAAAGGGGAGTATTTTTGAATATTTATTAAAAAAGTTATTGACTAATTATTATTTTTATATAATAATAAATTTAAACTAGATAATAAATATAACAATATATAATAATTAAACAATTATGTAAGCTAAAAATAATTAATCAATAAATGGTAAAAATAATTAATGTGAAAAATATTTAAATTTTTTGGAGAGGAATGATAATATGGAAAAAAATTTTTATTCTGCTGTAGCAGACAGACGTACATTTTATGGAATTAGTAAAGAAGCTGTAACTTCTGACGAAAGAATTAAAGAAATTATTGAATATGCCGTAAAACATGCTCCATCAGCATTTAATTCTCAAAGTGCAAGAGTAGTCTTGTTACTTGGAAAACACCACGATAGATTATGGGATATTACAAAGGAAGCTTTAAGAAGGATAGTTCCAGCTGATAAATTTAGTTCTACCGAGAATAAAATAAATTCATTTCAAAGTGGATATGGTACAGTTTTATTTTTTGAAGACAATAGTGTAATTGAAGGGCTTCAGGAGAAGTTTCCTGCTTATAAAAATAATTTTCCCATTTGGTCACAACAATCAAGTGGTATAAATCAGTATATTATATGGACTTCATTAGAAATTGAAGGATTTGGTGTATCATTACAACACTATAATGAGCTAATTGAAGAAGATATTAAAAAAGAATGGTCTATACAAAATAATTGGAAACTTATCGGACAAATGCCATTTGGAAAACCAACAGCACAACCTGATGATAAACAGTTTGAATCTTTGGAAAATAGGGTTAAAGTATTTAAATAGAAAATTAATATTAATGCTAAAGTTATTAAATAAGGTGTATTAAAATTTCTAAATCATTAAGTTGTTTGTATAATTAGAAAAAGACTTAAATTTCAATTTTATTGAGATTTAAGTCTTTTTTATGGGATAATTAAAAATTCATCTATTATAAATCATAATTTAATCAGAAGTTTAGCACTTAAAAAATTTTTAGGACGGTAGTCCTTTGGATTGTAAAGCTTTAT
>NZ_JIBU02000026.1 GCF_000633595.2 Clostridium drakei
TTATTACATAGAAATTTTGTCAATAGGATTTTCAATCCATTAATTAAACACTAGTGATTTAATATACAAAAATAAACTAACTTACTAAATTTATTTTTGTGTCTTATATACTTAAAAAGTTACTAGATAAAGTTATTTGTGAAAGGAAGATATTTATGACTAATTATTTTGATTTAATTAATAAACGAGAAAGTTGTAGAAATTATGAGGATAAACCAGTTGAAAAAGAAAAGCTAATAGCTTGTATAGAAGCTTGTAGAATTGCTCCTTCTGCCTGCAATGGTCAGCCGTGGAAATTCATAGTTGTAAACAATAAAGAGCTATCATTTAAAGTTGCAAAATGTCTTCAAAACTTAGTTATGAATAAATTTACAGATAAATGTCCAGCATTTATTATAATATTAGAAGAAAAATCGGATATTAAAGCTCGTATTGGAGGAACTATTAAAAATCAAGATTACTCTTCCATAGACATTGGTATTGCAACTGCTCATTTATGTCTTGCAGCTACTGAATTAGGACTATCTACATGCATTATGGGTTGGTTTAATGAAAAAGAATTAAAAACACTGTTAAGCATACCAAAATCTAAAAGGGTCAGGTTAGTAGTAAGCATTGGCTATTCTGCTGATAAAAAACTTCGAAACAAAATACGTAAAAGTATAGATGAAATTTCCCTATTTATAGACTGAACCATTAAGTACATTCTGTTTTTGTAAATTAAACAAAATTTAAAAATAAAAATTAATACCTCTTACATATAAAAAGTACTCTTTTGTGTAAAAATTTTAAATGATAAAAATTTTTTTACACAAAGAGTACTTCTTATTATTCACTTTTACTAAATTTCTATGTTAATATATATAATTTTAAAAGCCATTATTTTTAGAAACTTCTTTTATCCAATAGGCACTTTTCTTTAAAGTTCTTTTTTGTGTTTTTAAATCTAATTGTACAAATCCATATCTATTTTTATAAGCATTAATCCATGACCAGCTATCTATAAATGTCCACATATGATATCCTTTTACATTACACCCTTCTTGTATAGATTTATGAAGCCATTTTAAATGTTCCTTTACAAAGTCTATTCTATAACTATCATCAATAATACCATCCTTAGTAAATCTTTCTTCATTCTCCACACCCATACCATTTTCTGATACATAACATTTTATATTGCCATAATTATTTTTTAAATTAATCATTATGTCATATATACCCTTTTCATAAATTTCCCAACCTCTGTAAACATTCATTTTTCTCCCTGGCATTTCATAGTTGTCGAAAAAAGTTTCTGGCATAATTGGTGCATTAGGGTTAGGCATATTTTCCTTTGCTTTTACTCTCCTTGGCATATAATAATTAACTCCAAGAAAATCCACTAGATTATTTTTTATCAATTCTTCATCACCTTTCTCTATACAAGGTAATAAATCATTCTCTTTAAATAACTGTATAAGTTCTTTAGGATATTCTCCTTTTACTACTGGATCTAGAAAACTTCTATTATATATTAAATCTGCTATATTAGCCGCTTCTAAATCGGCTATATTACTGCTTCTAGGATAAGATGGTGTTAAATTTAGAACTATACCTATCTTACCATTTTGTATATTTAAACTTTTAAATTCTTTAACTGCTTTACAATGAGAAACCATAGTGTTAAAACCTACTTGAATTCCTCTTTTAAAGTCTACTATATTAGGATAATGAAAATCGTGCAAATATCCACCTTCTACAGGAACTATTGGTTCATTATGTGTAATCCACACCTTTACTCGGTCACTAAATAATTTAAAACAAGTCTTTGCATATTCGCTATACGCATTAACTACTTCCCTGCTTTCCCATCCACCTTTGTACTGCATTTCTAGAGGCATATCGAAATGATATAATGTTACAAAAGGTTCTATATCATTTTTTATTAATTCATTTATTACATTATTATAAAACTCTACTGCCTTTTCATTTATTCTACCCGTTCCATCTGGAATCAATCTAGACCAGGAAATTGAGAACCTAAATGAATTATGTCCTATTTCCTTCATCAGTTTTATATCTTCTTTATATCTATGATAAAAATTTGATGCAATTTCTGATGATACACCTTGAAAAAACCTATTAGGCTCCTTTTCATACCATAAATCCCATATATTTAATCCCTTATCATCTTCTTTTCCTGCTCCTTCTATTTGGGTGGCAGAAGCTGCACTTCCCCACCAAAAATCTTTTGGGAATTTATATTTAATACTCATATTGTATCTCCCACCTTAACTTTATATAATTCTACTATTTCTATTGCTAAATCTCTAACTGTCATAGCTGTCATAAGGTGATCCTGAGCATGTACAAGTAAAATATTTACTGGTTTTGATTGACCATTTGCTTCAGCTTGAATTAATTTAGTTTGAAATTCATGAGCCTTTCCAAGTTCTTCTGATGCTTTTTTTATTAGTTCATCTGCTTTTTTATAATTACCTTTTTTAGCTTCTTGTATTGCTTCCATAGAATAAGATCTTCCATTTCCTGCATATAATATCAATTCAAATGGTATATTCTCTAATTCTTCCATTTCATACACCTCTAATTTTTCTTTTATTTTTGTTTAAGTTGTTAAATTGTTTTTATTGTTTATAATTTCATTTTTATTCTTTTCAATAGCTTCTTTTGCTTCTTTTTCAGCCTTCTTATATTTTCTATCTATAGTAAGTATAAATGGTAACCATATCAAAAGCACTACTGCAAAATTAAAGAGTTGTAATATTCCGCCAGCTAACGAATTTGTAGCTAACATTCCACTAAAAAATATTGGTATTGTCCAAGATACTTCTACTCCTGTAGTTTGAGGAACAATTCCTGTTGCCATAGCAAAATAAGTGATTACTGTTACTATCATTGGAGCTAAAATCCAAGGTATTATTATCATTGGATTTAAAACTATTGGAAACCCAAATATTACAGGTTCATTAACATTAAATATTCCTGGTGGAGTAGCAATTTTACTTAATTCCTTAAGCTGTTTACTTCTTGCAAATATCAATATTCCTACAAGTACAGCAAGTGTCATACCTGTTCCACCCATAGAAACAGTGAAAGTATCCATAAATTGCTTAGTAACTATGTGAGGTAAATGTGTTGCTCCTGAAGTAAAAGCTTGATAATTTTCTAAAGATAATGATCTCCATATTGGATCTAACGCAGAATTTACTAAAATTTGGCCATGCAAGCCGCAGAACCAGAATATTTGTGTAAAAAATATTGCAACTAAAGTAGCTGGCAAACTTGACCCCAATGTCATTAAAGGGGTTTGTATAAATCTGTATATGAAATCATGCATATTTCCCCAAGGAGTAAACATAAATATTATCCTTACTATTAAGAAAAAACTTAATGTTATAAATGCTGGTATTAATGAAGCAAAAGATTTTGATACTGCTTCTGGTACCCCTTCTATCATCTTAATTGTCCAATTTTTTTGTACAATTCTTCTATAAATTTCAGTTGCTATAAATGCTGCAATCATTCCAACAAACAATCCTTTAGCACCTAGTCTATCAAATGCTAGTACTGAATCTACAATTTCCTTTTTTCCTTTAACTACAGTAGGAGTTAATATGATAAATGCTGCAACTGATACAGCTGCTCCATAAACTGCTTCTATTTTATAATGTTTACTCAAATTATATCCTATACCAAACACCACAAACAATGTCATGATCGACATTGTAGAATTATTAGCTGCTCCTAAATAATTGCCTAATACTGTAATTTGATCCTTTGACCAAAATGGTAAATTTGTTATAACTACAAATACAGATCCAAATATAATTAAAGGTAACGTTAACATAAACGCGTCTCTTATAACTGTCAAGTATACATTATTATTCATTTTTTCTGCTATCGGCATTAAATATTTGTCGATAATCTCCATAAACTTTTTCATAAATTTTCACTCCTTTATCTATTAAACGTTATCACCTTACCCATTAAAAACTATTTTTTTATAAGTTCTATAGCTGCATCTAAAATTGAATTGCCATCACATCTTCCATAATCCATTGGCTTAATAATATCCATATTTATACCTATTTCTTTTGCCATGGTTTCAAATTTCTGTTTTAAGAATCTCATTTGAGGTCCTATTAATAAAACATCTGCCTTTTTCATTTCTTCTTCTACTTTATCTTGAGCAACAGCCCAAATTTTGCACTCTATATTTCTATTTGCTGCTGCTTCCTGCATTTTTTTTACTACTAAACTTGTAGACATCCCTGATGAACATGCCAATAAAATATTCATAATAATTCCCCCTAAACAATATTTTTTATCTTCACTTATTTACATAGCAAAACCTATGCCAAATAAGAAAACATAGGGAATTTACCCTATGCCTATCTTATCCTTTATACACATTTTAAAAATTTTATACACATGATGTTTTTTATTAATCTGTATGATATTTATTTATACACATGATATTTTTGTACAAGTTTATTTTTATACACATACTAATTTCTTATATATTTACTATATTTAAAATTATAATTAATATGTGGCAAAATTCATCATCGGAAAATTTAATATTATAAAATCTCTCTATTGGTCTCAATGCTTCTTTTAAAGAATCATATTCTTTTGAATAGCTCATTACTTTCTGTTTATTTGTACATTTAGGTGTATTTTCTTTATTAATCAATCTCATTATAGCACAAGCTAAATGGAGTATTAATCCAGAAACCATATATATATCTATATTATCAGTTATATTTTCTTTCACATTATCTAAAAAATTTGTACACAAAGGCCTAAAATCATCCATATTTAATTCTTCTATTTCGCTTTCTAAGCTTTGAAATATCTCATTGTAAAAATTCTCTAGTGTTTTAATTCTGTTTACTATATCTTTTAATCTTGTATAATTGGAATCTAAAAAAAGTTCCGAAACAGGTATAAATGGTATTCCATACACATTAGGATTTACAGTTCCAACTATAGCAAGTATTTTGTTGTTTTTAGATAATATATTTATAGTATTATACATCTCTTCTCTGTCACTAGCTGATAACGGAACTATTTGTATATCCCTTGATGATAAATTTATTTTTTCTTCAATCATGTTCTTTACCTTAATGGCACTACCTTCACCTGTAATACAATTTGTTATTATTATATTATCCTTTCTTGGTATATAAGTTTCACTTAAGCTTATATTGTAATTATTTAAAAAACTTACTGATTGTTTAGCTTCTTCACATATAATATTTATATTATTGTTAGTAAGAGCTTTTCTTGCACATTCAATAACAAGCAATGTAGACACCATATCAATTACTCTTATTTCAATTCCAGTTTCCTCACTTATAAGTTCTCCAAACATTCCTAAAGATCCCATGTCTACTAAAAGTATTACACCAAAACCTTGATGATTTGTCCTTATAAAATCTTTAAGCTCTATATAAGCTGTTTGTGGATTTTTATCTAAAGTCATATCATAACCATATACATTGTTACCACCTACCAATTTATTGGCCACTTCAGTCATAGATGAAGCTGTACTCTCTCCATGCATAGCAACTACAATAATAGGTTTATATGCTATCTTATCTCCATCAAAATCATCTATACATAAAAACATAGCAATAAATTCTGTTTCTTGTAATGGTATTTTAATGTTAAATTCTTCTTCTAATTTATCTACTAAAACTAATGCTAATTTATATTCTTCTCTATCCTTCTCTAATATTTCATTTAAATTATGATTGAGTAAATTTTTGTTACTAATTATCCTTTCAATACTTGAGTTAATGTGAAGGCATAATCCATAAAATATTTTAACCGGAAAAACTTTTTTCATTTTTTTTGATGCAATGTCTAAAAATTTTTCTACTATATTGATTATTTTTTTATCTACTATTTTAGATAATTCTTCTTTTTTTACTTCTTGTTCAAATTCACCTACATATTTTTTTAAATACTTTTTTATATCAAAATCCATTAAAAAGTTAATATCATTTTCTTCTATACCACGCTCTTTAAGTTCCTGTATCCTTTTTTCAATACTTTCATAAAAATTATTAGGTAAATATTTGTCATTTATTTTGATCTTATGTTTGGTTATCTTAGAATTAAAATTTAATTCAATATCCTCATTAATTATATTATCTAATACTTGTGAATTTTGTTTATACAGTAATAAGCCTTGCCTTACATTATTTAGAAAATCTGTACTATGTACTTCTATTTTTTTCTTGCCTTTAGACACATATTTTAAAAACGCATTAGCACATCCAAGCTGTATATCACCTTTTAATTGTCCTATGTTGCCTGTACAACTATAGAGAAGCAAAGCTCTTATTGTATTAGTTGATACAAATATTTCTCTTCCGATTCTTTCTGATTCTGTCTTAAAAAATTCACAAATAAGTTCAAACCTTTCTTCCAAACTTCTATCCTTAAGCATTGGTATATTTATTGTTATAGGAATTCTTCTACTAAATGTATTTAAAAGCACACTATCCACATTCTCTGTAGTTGCACATATTATACGCACCTTACTAATTTTCTTTTTCTCTATATCTCCTAAAGGCGTATATATTCCCTTATCAATTATCATAAATAACATTTCTTGACCTTCAGGAGGCAATCTGTGGATCTCATCTAAAAACAATATTCCTCCATTAGCTTTATCCACAAGACCATCTTTATCCCTATCAGCACCTGTAAAAGCCCCTTTTTTACTTCCAAAAAGATGTGCTAATATTAATTGAGGATTATTAGCATAATCTGCACAATTAAAAGATACAAAAGGACTATTTATAGGGATACTCCCTTTTTCTATTGCAAATTTATACATAACTTCAGCAAACATTGTTTTTCCAACACCAGTTGGACCTAAAAGTAACGTATGCAATCCGTTAGGAGGATATAAAATAGCAGCTTTAGCTTGTTCGATACATTTTTTTAGACTTTTATTTTTACCAATAAGAGTATTAAAACTTATATAATTTTCTTTAAAATTTTTACTATTTTCACATTGTTCTTTACATAAATTCACATAATATATAATAGGTTTTCCTTTTATTTTAAAAATCTTTCCTTGCCTACACATTACATTTAATATACTACTTACGTTTGTTCTTTGAAGTGTTAAACTATCTGCAATTTCTTTAGTACTGCAGCCTAATTTTTCAACTAAACCTTCTCTTTTTTGCTCTTTGCATTTATTATACAAATATTCAAATACAATATCCTCTGATTTTTTCATAGCCCATCGCCTTCCATTTTGTAGTATTTTTACCATGTAATAAAAATTATATCATATAATTACAAAAACAAAAAAAGGATTACTGCATTAAAAAAACTTATATACAATATATTACTTTATAACTCAATAATAAAGCATATTAATTGTAATATTTATCTTTAATACAATAATCCCATTTTATTTTATAAATAATTTTTAAAATTTCATATAGATATATAAAATTACAATATTTATACTAGTTCTTCCTTTACTTCAACCTCTTCCGATTTTATTCGTTTTTTATTAGATATAAATGTTATGGATGAACTTATGACAATTAAAATAATTCCTACAATTGTATTTAAATTAATAACTTCTCTTAAAATAATTAAAGCCAATATTGGTGCTAATGCAGGTTTTATATAAAACACTAAAGAAGCAGTAGCTGCAGACGTTTTCTCCATTGCTAATAAATAAAAAGTATAACCTAAACCGGTTACAAACACTCCTACAAAAATCAATCCAGGTATACTAGATAATGTAATTCCCTTTAAGATTGGTATATTTGAGAAAATTTTAAATTTAGATTGATAAATTATTTGTGCTACAAAATTTATTTTACTTACTAATATTATCAAAAACATTTCAGTACTTCCCATAAGAAAGCAAAAACAAGTTTGCACAACACCACCATACTTTTTACTATATTTCTTCCCAATTACACCATATAGAGCAAAAGTAAAAGCAGCTAAAATAGTAAACAAAATGCCATAAATATTATTGGTCATATGAAATGGATTCATAATAGTTATAATTGCTATAATGCTTATAACTAATGATGCAATTGTAGTTTTATATATTTTCTCACTAAGCATAAAATAAGCAAAAAATATTACAAATATTGGATTGCAACTAAATAATATTGCAACAATAGATGCTTTACTATATAAAATAGCTAATTGATAAAAAGTCATACTTACTACAACACATACAAACCCTAAAAGTGCAAATACTTTAAAATCATCTTTGTTTAATAAAATCTTTCTATCTCTTAAACCTTTTAGAGCTGCTGGAAAAAGTATTACCGCTCCTATTAAAAATCTTAGAAAAGTTAACTGTATTGGATTAAATTGACCTGAAATTAGCTTTAACGCTACCTCCATACTACTAAATAAAATCGTTGCTAAAATAATACTAATACATCCCTGTTTCACAAAAATTACCCCCTACATAAAATATTGTTTTCATAAATGCATCAAACTTTTTTCTAAATATTTTTAATACTTAATTATTTATGTTTACTATCTCAGTATAGCAAAATACTACTTATAAAAAAAATACTTATAATATATAATATATATATACAAATTATATATATTATAGAAAGGATTACTAATATGGATATTAAACAAATTAAATATTTTTTAACCATTGCTAGAGAAGGTACTTTAACTAATGCATCTAAAAAACTTCATATAGCTCAACCACCACTCAGCTATCAACTAAAAATGTTAGAAAATGAAATTGGTACAAAGTTGATTGAAAGAACTACTAGAAAATCTCAATTAACAGATGCAGGTAGATTTTTATATGACCGCAGTGAAAAAATTGTTGAATTAGTTGAAACTACTCTTAAAGAATTAAAAGATTTTAATAAAGGCATTGAAGGAACTTTAGCTATTGGAACAATTGCCTCTACAGCTTCAATGTTGCCTGAAAATATAAATAACTTTCACAGGCTCTATCCAAAAGTAAATTTCCAAATAAGAGAGGGAAACAGCACTAGAATACTAGACCTTTTGAATAATGGAATTATTCAAATAGGAATAATACGATGTCCTTTTGATTCTAAAAATCTTAAATACAAATCTTTATCCAAAGAACACATGGTAGCTGCAATCCATAGTAGCTTTTTGTCTTCACCAAAGAAAAAGAAAATTAGCTTAATTGACCTTAAGAATTCGCCTTTAATAGTACATGTTGCATTTAAATCTATGATAGTTGATGCTTGCAGTGGACTTAATTTTACTCCAAATATATTTTGTGAAACTGATGATGTAAGATCTATGCTAACTTGGGCTACTACATGTATGGGTATAGCCATAGTTCCTAAATCTACTGTAAATCTTATTCCAAATTTAAATTTAACATATAAAGAGATTACTAATCCCAATTTAGTAACTGAAACCTTTCTAGTCTGGTTAAACAGTAGTTATATGTCTAATACAATGAAAAATTTTCTAAAAATGCTTACTTAAATATAAAGACTGTGGACAACGCCACAGCCTCACTTTTTGGAAAACTGTTTTTTCTTATTTATAAGTTTTGAATTAAGCTCTAAGCATTTTTTATAAGAATAATAGCAAAAACTCATTCCCAAAAATTCTGCTGATATCACAATTGACATTAATCTTATTACAGAGATATTTATATTTTGGACAAAATATAAATAAATAGATGGTGTACTGGAAATGATTCCTATTATCATAAACACTACTATAAATGCTATTTTTATATCCATTTCTTTCATCTCAAATATGTATATAAAAGCAAACATTGAAATTGTTCCAATAAAGGCACCAATCAAAGAATCAGTAATTAATGTAGCTGCTACCATACTGCTCATATTTGTAATAGTTACTTCAAGCATACCAACAAATAATCCAATAAGAGAAGATACAAATAAATTAAATAAGAAATCCTTTAAATTTTCTTTCATAACTAAAACACCTCAAAACCCAAGAAATTTTTTGAATTCAGTTAAATATTTTCTTGTAACATAAATTTCTTCATCTATGTCTATTATTTTTAATATAAGTTTGCTGTTGAACCATGAAATAATGCGATCTACTTTAACTATATTTACAATAAAGCACTTGCTTATCCTTATAAAGCCCTTACTTTGTAATCTTTCTTCCAGCTCATAAAGCCTTTCTTTAACCTTATATTTTTTATCCTCTGTCCTGCAAAAAACATCATTTCCCATAGCTTCAAAGTAGTAAATATCATCATAAGTTAATACTTTAAGTTCATCATCATCACATTTTCCTGTAATTACATTTTTAAAATTTTCTTTATTTGAGGCC
Source organism: Clostridium drakei (assembly GCF_000633595.2). Classification (GTDB taxonomy): domain Bacteria; phylum Bacillota; class Clostridia; order Clostridiales; family Clostridiaceae; genus Clostridium_AM; species Clostridium_AM drakei. The sequence goes on from NZ_JIBU02000026.1 coordinate 10,333, forward strand.
ATATAATCCAAATAACCCATCAAAACATTTATTGATTCCATATCAAAATATATTCCTATTTTGCCTTTTTCTAACTCAAACCCTCTTTCGATTATGCATATTTTAGAATCTTTACTAATCGCTATTTTTCTATTAGAAAGAATTTCTTCTATAATTCTTTCAAGGTTTTTCGAACAAATTAAATTCATTTCCATACTAAAACCTCATTTTATGCAACATAAAAATACTTTTTACTCATTTAAAAAATTGTGTTTCCATTCTTTATTAAATTCATAATACTTTTCTGAACTATGATCAGTATTTTCTTTTATACAGTCTGTTTCTTTTAACATAGGTAAAACTTTCTTTGTAAAACTTTCCTTAAGTAAAGTCCTATTTAAAATAACTTCATATATTTTTTCAAGCTCTGTTAATGTAAAACGTTTTGGCAAAAACATAAAAGCTATAGGTGTATACTGTATTTTACTTTTCAACCTCTCCAGTGCAGCATCTATAATTTTTACATGATCAAAAGCCAATTCCTCCTTACTAAAGCTTAAAGGTTCATATTCTAATTCCTTGTTAGGCATAATACCATTTTTAATATACTTTTCAGTAACCTTATAAATTATTTTATTTTCTTCATCATCAGATGTTAGTATTAAATTATATATATCTTTTTTTTCATCTTTTTCTTTAATTGAAAATATAAATTCTTTTTTTACAGAAAACCATTTTACATCACTAGCATCATCCCCAGCCTTAGGCTTTATACTATTTTTATCTACTAAAGCCATGTAAGCTATTGATATAACTCTCATCCTAGGATCTCTTTTTATATCATCTCCCCAAGTATACAACTGTTCCAGATATACATTTTCTACACTTGTTTCTTCCTTTAATTCTCTGTAAGCAGCTTCATTTAAAGCTTCATCTATATTTACAAAACCACCTGGGATTGCAAAGCACTCCATATAAGGGTGATTTCCTCTTTTTATTAGAAGTATTTTAAGCTCCTTTTCAGATAATTTTTTCACATCATCATGCAGTAATTTATTATCCATTGTAAAAAGCAGCATATCAACAGTATTAGATGGCTTTTCATAATTTCCTGGCTTATAACTTTCTAAAAATTCCTTTTCAGTTAATCCATCTTTATTTGTAAGTAACATATTTCTCATAAGTGTTTCATCCTTTCATTAAACCTATAAAAAATAGCAAGTTAAGCATAAAACTACACTAACTAGCTATTTTTTAATATGCATTATCTAATTATTTTTTGCACATGTTATGATTCTGCATACTTTTCTATTCAAAAATTCAACTCTCTCATTATTACAAGTCCTAAAAGTCCTGGTCCCGTGTGTACTCCTGCTACAGGACTTATATCTCCCATACCAAGAAAAGTTATGTTAGGTAATAGCTTGAAATTTTCATACATTTTTTTACACTCGTTTTCAGCACCACCATGCATAACCCAAACTCTGCATTTGGAAGAAACTAATATTTCTTTTACAATATCCATCAACTTATTTATAGCTTTTTTATTTCCTCTAACCTTTGTATAAGTATAGTATATTCCAGAAGAATCTATTGATATTATTGGTTTTATATTTAAAAGTTCACCTACAGTACCAGAAACTTTACCTATTCTTCCTCCTATAATAAGATACTTTAATGTATCAACAGCATAAAATACGGATATACTTTCTCTTATCTTAGGCAAAACTTCCACTATTTCTTCATAAGTCTTACCACTTTCTAAAAGTTCACCACACTTTATCAATATAGCTCCTGCACCTAAAGTTAAAGATCTTGAATCAAAAACTGTAGTTATAATATTAGGATAACTTTTACTTACTAACTTTAATGTACTATATGTACCTGATAACCCTGAAGAAATAGGCACTATAATAGCATGTGTATATCCTTCAGTTTCTAATTGTTGGAAAAGTTTTTCCATATCCTGCATGGATGGTAATGATGTATGTGGAATTTCTTTTCCTAAATTATCATAAACTTCTTTAGGTGTTATATTTACTCTATCTATATATTCTTTATCCTTATAAACTATCCTTAATGGTAATACTTTTATATTGTATTTATTAATTATTTCTTTATCTAAATCAGATGTACTATCTGTAACTAACGCAATTTTAGTCATTATAATTAGCCGCCTCCCTTGCTATCAAGTATATTATATATCATATTGCTAATATATATCAATAGTGGAATATCAATGATGATATACATTTCTTTCATATTAATATTAAAATATAATATTCATATTAAATATTATATTTTAAATATATTACTTATATAATATTAGCACTATATTTTTCTTTAAAATTACAAATTATATATTGTAATTTCTTAAAAATAACATTATATTAGAATATACAGGAATAAAAACTAAAATTTTAATCTAAGGAGACTTTTTATGGACTTTTTAAAAGAATTTTTTTCAAAAGAATCTACTAAGAGATTTCTATTCTTTGTTGTTTTAATAATAATTTTGTATTTGCTAAAATCTTTATTAAATATGTTATTGTTGACCTTTCTATTTACTTACTTAATGAATAGTTTGCAAGGTGTAATTGTAAGGCAATTAAAAAAGATTACTCCTGTAAAAGAAAAACTTATTACAATTCTTTTGTACACTTTATTATTTACTTCTATAATTTTAATAATAGTAAATTATATACCTTTACTTATTACTGAAACTAAATCTCTGTTAAATCAGCCTATATTTGATTTTAATACTAATTATAGTTCTAATTCTAACTCAGACATTATTCAAAAATACTTAGTAAGTGCATTACAACAAATTGACTTGCAAAAGTATGTAAAATCAGGCTTTGATATTACAGTTCAGCTAGCTGCAAATATAGGAAAATGGAGTGCCAATGTATTCATTGCTATAATGCTAAGTTTATTCTTTATGCTGGAAAAGAATAAAATCATTGCTTTTTTAGAAAAATTCAAAACAAGTAAGGTAAGCGTTATGTTTAAATATTTTAGCTTTTTCGGAAATAATTTTTTAAATTCCTTTGGTAAGGTAATCCAAGCTCAAATTGTAATAGCTTTTGCCAATACTATAATTTCTGTTATTATGCTTTCTATATTAAAATTTCCTCAATTAATTTCATTGGGATTTATGATATTTATATTAAGTTTAGTTCCAGTAGCAGGAGTTATAATTTCACTTATACCACTTTCCTTAATTGCATTTAAAATAGGTGGATTTACTAAGGTTTTATATGTGTTAATTATGGTAGCGGTAGTTCATTCACTTGAAAGTTATATTTTAAATCCTAAATTGATGTCAGCTAAAATTGAATTGCCTATATTCTTTACTTTTATAATTCTTATAGCTTCCGAACATTTTATGGGAGTATGGGGATTACTTATAGGTATTCCACTTGTAATGTTCATATTGGACTTACTTGATGTGAAAGTAAATGATTAGTTAATCATATTACTTTAAAATAAATTAGTAATGAACTGTATTTTAAAATTATTACAAAATAAAAGCTATAAAACTAAAATATAATAAAATGTACCTTAAAGTAGATAATTTAAAAAAATCTATTTTTAGGTACATTTTTATTATTTTGTTATTTCATTACTTTTATATAAATAACTCCATAATCTCCATTACATATTTTCTACATCAACAATTGTTACATTTCTTAAATTCCAATCATAAGTTAAATCATATACTTCTTGAGTTTCTACATTTCTAACTTTAGGACGAATAGAACATTCTTCATTGTTTTCTATTACAATAACTTTTTCTCCATTACTCAATCTTAAAATTGATCCTATAGGATATGGCGCCACTCTTCTAAGAAATACTTTTACCAACTTTGGATCAAACATTTGACCATTATTAGCCATTATATATTCTATGGCTTCTGAAGGTATGCATGCCTTTGTTGTAGGTGCTTCTGTAACCAATTTATCATAGGCATCGCAAAGACATATAATTCTTCCAAACTGTGATATCTCATCTCCTTTTTTACCATCAGGATATCCTTTACCATCAAATCTTTCGTGATGCTGAAGCACACCTACATAAGATGTAACAGGTATAGTGTAATATTGCTTTATATATCTATATCCAAGTTCAGCATGACTTCTAATTAATTTTTCCTCTTCTTCTGTTAATTTTTCAGTTTTATTCAACAAATCTTTACTGATAAACACTTTACCAATGTCATGTAATAATCCAGCAGCTGTTAACTTTTCTATTTTTTTAGTATCTAAATTAAGTCCTACTCCAACTACTGCTGCTAACACACCCACATTTAAACAGTGAGTGTACATATAATCATCGAAAGTTTTAATATCTATCATATTTATCATTATATTTTTGCTTCGCAAAATTTCAAACATAATACTTTTAGCTATATTTTCAACCATATTTATTGTTCTTCCTACATTATGAGAATTGTTATATATACTTTTAATGGATTTTATTGCTTCAATTCTAAGTTCATCTGAAATTATATTTTGTACTACTATGTCAGAAGATATATTATCATCTATATAAACACCATTAACGCCTATCTTTATAAGACTGGCTATATATTCTTCAGTTAAAATTACATTTTCAGCTAAAAGCACAACACCTTCAGTGGAATATATATTTTTGCCAAGCTTCATACCTTCTTTAAGGCATAGTATTGGAATGTATCTCATATCTACTATTTCCTCCAATCCTTAATCATATATTATAGTTATCGAACCAATCAAGGATAGCTTTATTTTTAATTTTTACAATTTAATAATAAATATCTGTTGATATTTATTATTAAATTGTATATAATATACTTAATCCATTTATATTCAGAAAGTAGCTGTACCCCCTTATCTATTAATTTTTTAAGATCCCCCAAAAAACTACTACTTTCTGAATACTTTTTTACACAAAAAAACCTTTAATAGTATACTAACCTATTAAAGGATTTTTCTATTATTTTAAATTCTTTCTATTGTATCTCCTGATTTTATGTAACCACCTTTTAAAACTTTTGTAAATATACCTTCCCTTGGCATAATACAATCACCTACCTGACTACGTATAGCACATCCTTTATGACATTCTTTTCCTATTTGAGTTACTTCCATCAAAGTTTCACCTATTTTAAGCTTAGTTCCAATTGGAAGTTCATATAAAGTTATACCTTCTGTAGTTATATTTTCTGCAAATTTACCACTGCTCAATCCTTCTACTCCCATAGCTTTCATTTTATCGATACTCTCTTGTGAAAGTAAACTAACCTGCCTATGCCAATCTCCAGCATGGGCATCTCCTTCCAATCCATAATTTTCTTTAAAGCAACCTTTTTCTATTGGTTTTTTTATAACTCCCTTAACTTCACTTATATTTACAGCAACAACTCTAGCCATTTCCTCATCCCTCCTAATATATAATTTCAAAATTAGTGCTGAAATACTCCCGATTTCCCTCCGCTTTTTCGCATTAGCATGATATCTGATATTACCATTCCTCTATCTATAGCTTTACACATATCATAAATAGTAAGTGCTGCCACTGAAACTGCAGTAAGTGCTTCCATTTCAATTCCAGTTTTTCCTACAGTTTTAGTTATTGCTTCAATATCTATCTTAAAATTTTCAAAATCTAGATTGAATCTAATATCACATCCTGATATCATAATAGGATGGCACATTGGAATGATATGTGACGTATTTTTAGCTCCCATTATAGCACCAACCTGTGCCACTGAAAGTACATCACCTTTTTTTATTCCACCATCATTAATTCTTTTAAGAGTTTCTTCTTTCATGTATATAGACCCTTTTGCTATTGCTTCTCTTTCAGTATCATTTTTTTCACTTACATCAACCATTTTAGCTCTTCCTTCATCGTTTATATGTGTAAGTTCCATGTTATTCCTCCTTTTTATGCTATCTTGCACACTCTGAAGCTTTTCCTATTAATATATCTATTCCATGTGGAAGTGCAGGCAATACTGCTTGCAAATTTTCCACTGCTCCTTTAGGACTACCAGGTAAATTAATAATTAAAGTATCATTTCTTATACCTGCAATTGCTCTTGACAGCATAGCTTTAGGAGTTACTTTTAAGGATTCGCTTCTCATAACTTCTCCTATACCAGGTACATATTTTTTTATTACTTTCATTGTAGCCTCAGGAGTCACATCCCTTTTTGAAAAACCTGTGCCTCCATTAGTTAGTACTAAATTTACTTTTAAATCATCTGAAAGATATACTAACTCTTCTACTATTTTATCTAACTCATCAGGTATAATTTTATAGTAGTCTATACTATAATAATTTGGATCTAATATATTCTTTAATGCTTCTCCTGTTCCATCCTCTCTTTCTCCTCTAGATCCCTTATCACTTACAGTAATTATAGCTGTCTTTATCATTTTATCCCCACCTAATAATGAAAATTTGTATTCTAAATTTATGTAATATTCTTAAGCCTATAATACATGAATTTTCAAAATTTTGCAATGTAACATTTGAGTTTCTTATTCTATACTTCCTTATAATCTACATCTATAATTTTCCTTTCAGAAAGATCAAATTCATCTTTTTCATCATGTACTGTACTATTTGTTTCAAATACTTCTTTATTTACCTCTTTTTTATTCTTCCAATTTTTGAATCTTTTAACTGCCTTGCTGGATATCCATAAAATACCGCCAATCAATGCTACCCAAGGTAAAATTTTAATAAGCAGCATGAAAACTATTATCCCAATTGCTATTTTAAAGATTCCTGAAAAATTTTTATTTACAAAATCCATAATTAATAACCCCTCTTCATCTTTTATATTTTCCCAATTACTATCTTTTAAGTAACACCTTCTTAATATATAATATGATTATAACATATTATATCAATAAATGGTATTCAATATTACTTAATAAAGTATTAATAAAATATTAATTTTTTTAATTTCATTATGTTCTATTTAAAAGCAATACTTTAAAAATATGGTAAAGTATAAGAAATTCTAAAACCATTAAAACATAAAATTCTTAAAAAAAAAACAAATCATAATATAAATTGATTTGTCCTTTATATAATATTATTTTTTACTATCTTTATACCAATTATTGATAACTTCTGTGCTTTCTTCACTAGGATAATATCTTTTATCTATACTATTTTCTCCTATTGCAAATATAGAAAATCCTAAAAACCAGGATTCTTTTTCAAATGCTCTTCTATAGCCTTCAAAACAATTAGCTTGTTCCATATTATTTGTTATATCATTTTGATATGGATTCCATGGATGTACAGAAGCATAATTAGTTTTTGGAAATCCTAATTCTCCAAAGAAAATAGGTTTATTCCATTTATCATGAAAATTTTTTATTTCTTGTTTTATATTCTGCTTTCTATCATATATTTGTGTGCTCTCTATAGCATTAAATATATTTTCTGCATTATTAGTGCCGCTATTTGTAAGTTCAAAGTAAGCTGCAATGGAAATAAAATCCAGTCTTGAAAACATTTTGTTATTTAATTTACTTTCATAATCAGTAATTGTCTCTGGCTTCCACTTAGCTGTGTACCACCAACCCATTCTATAAGTTACTAATCCTTTATAATATTTTCTAACATAATCTATAGTATCACACCAATAACCTTCTGCAAATTCCATATTTACAAAGCTTGAACCTATATTCAATGCATCTACATGATATGGTACTGCAATATCATCAATTAAAGTTCTTAATACTTTACTTTTCCAATTCCAAAAAAAAGTATTTAGATCATTAGGTTTCCAAGCTGTTTCGTATTTACTTCCATTATCTATCCATGGATAAGGTTCTAGTATTATATTTATCTTCTTTCCGCTTAATTTCTTTATCAAATTTTTTGCCTTCTCTTCACTAGCTTTATCCACTGTCATATCACTAGATGACAAATCTTTTATATTTACAACAATAGGAACATTTAAAGTATTTAACTTAAACTTATCTACATCACTTATAGCCTCATCTATTTTATAATCTGTAGCTAAATTACCTGATTTAATTTTTGTTTCAAATTTTTCATTTAGCGTTTTACCCTCAATTTTATTTATATTTTTATTAACAAATCCTCTAGAATTTGGATTAGTCATAATAACATGAAATGCAGCACCAATTATAATTATTATCATCAATAGTATTACGATTTTTTTCTTGTTCATTTTTACCCCCATTTATTAGTCAAAATTTGTAAAAAACTTGTATTGTGAATTTGCCTCATAAGTTATATTTTCAATGTATCAATAAACCATATAATCAAATCCGAGATACCACCTTATTATTTGTGTATTAATTTTGCAATTACTGCAAGCATTCCTGATGTAATCAGTGGCCCTACTGGAACTCCACCCAAAAAAGCTGCAGCTGCTACTGATCCTAAAATCATTGCAGGCATAATATCTCCATGTCCCTGTACAGTAAGATAATTTAAACCAAGACCACTTAAATAAGTGGTTAAAAAGGATAATATTAATGCAATTACACCTATCCATGATGTGAATACACTTTTTACATTATTTGATGTAACAGTTCCTTTTGCAATAGGAATTAATATAGCAGCTATAAGTAATATCAATCCTATAGTTACACCATTCTTCTCTATAGATGGAAAAATGCATTCTTCTACATTTAAAAGTTTAATCATTAAAAGAATGCAAGTAGCTATTGCCACAGAATTTGCTTTACCTACCACTGATGCAATAAGTATCACAATTAACATAATATTTGACTCCAAAATAGATCATCCCCCACCTAAATATAATTATTAGATATTTTTAATACAAAATATATTCTTTTACATTTAAACTATTCACAATCCTGATTTAAATTATAATTTAAGTTTGACCATTTTACCATAGATAGGCATAATATATATTATACTCCTCAATAAATGAATATGTAATATATAACGCTCTAAGTTATATAACTACATCTAATTACCAATATTATTATAATTTATATTTCAATGAAAGGAATGTTTAAAATGAAATCTTGGGTACATGAATCAATATTTTATCATATATATCCACTAGGATTTTGTGAAGCTCCTATTTCAAATGATTCTGAAATTCAAATTGTAAATAGAATAGAAAAAATTAAGCAATGGATTCCACATATGAAATCTTTGGGTATAAATGCAATTTATTTAGGCCCTGTTTTTGAATCTAATACCCATGGATATGATACCACTGATTATTATAAAATTGATAAAAGATTAGGGAGTAATGAAGACTTTAAAGCTCTTTGTAAATCACTACATGAAAATGGAATTAGAATAGTATTAGATGGAGTATTTAATCATGTAGGAAGAAATTTCTTTGCGTTTAAGGACATCATAAAAAATGACCAAAATTCAAAGTATCGCAATTGGTTTTCAAATATTAATTTTAACTTAAAAAGCCCTTATAAAGATAATTTTTCATATGATACATGGGAAGGACATTATGAGCTAGTAAAACTAAATTTGAAAAATCCCGAAGTAAAAGAACATTTATTCAAAGCAGTTTCCTACTGGATAGAAACTTTTAATATTGATGGTTTAAGATTAGATGCTGCCAATTGCCTAGATATAAACTTTCTAAAAGAACTTTCAGTTTACTGTAAAAACAAAAAAGAAGATTTTTGGTTAATGGGTGAAGTAATACATGGTGATTATAATATATGGGCAAATGAAAATATGTTAGATTCTATTACTAACTATGAATGTTATAAAGGTATTTATTCAAGTTTAAATGATAAAAATTATTTTGAAATAAATTATTCTCTTAATAGACAATTTGGAGAACACGGAATATACAAAAATTTAAATCTTTATAATTTTATTGATAATCATGATGTAACTAGGATATCAAGTATATTAAATAACCCAAATCATATTTATCTTGCATATACTATGCTTTTTACAATGCCTGGAGTACCTTCTTTATACTATGGTAGTGAGTATGGCATTAAAGGGAAAAAATGCGGAAATTCTGATTTAGCTTTAAGACCTAGCTTAGATGAAATAAAAAATCAAACATTGAATGAAAAGCTTTTTGATTTAATAACTCAGCTTTCTAAAATAAGAACTTTTTCTTCTTCATTAAAATTTGGAATATATAAGGAAGTTGTTATAAAGAATGAACAAATTGTCTTTGCTAGAATTTATAATAAAGAAACCATTTTAGTTGTATTAAACTTATCAGATAATCAAATTGCATCCTTCAAATTTAATATTCCTAATTATGGGACTTATTTATTAGACCTTCTAGACAATAATAAAAATTATACTTTAGTAAATGGAACAATAACTTTAAATCTTGAACCTTACTGTAAAAAAATACTAAAGGTTTTATAAAGGCTATTTTATAGATGAAAATTGATAGTTAAAATTTTCCACTATAATACTATCAATCTTCATCATATAAATGCTAATTATCATTTGTTATAATTTTTTTATTTTCACCACATGTAATACTATTCATACCTTCTTCTGAACATATTAATGATATGTTATAATATGTTTCTAAACTGTTAGGATTTAATGTTATAACCTTTATATAATCCTCAATAGCTTCTTCATATTTTCCTATTAAATAAAATACTGTTCCTCTATTGTTATAAGCATCTTCATATTTATTATCTATTTCAATTGCTTTAGTATAATCTTCAACTGCTTTATTGTATTTTCCAATATTATAATACATAATTCCTCTATTAAAATAAGCTTCTTTATCCACAGGATTTAAAACAATTGTTTTATAAAAATCTTTTATTGCCTTATGATATTTATTTTGAGCTTTATATGTTAATCCCCTATTAAAATAAGCATTATAATTTTCATGATCTAATTTTATTACTTTAGTATAGCTGTCCAAAGCTTTTTCATATTCTCTATTTTCGTAATAAGCAACAGCCATATTGTTATATGCATCTTTATCCTTAGGATCTAATTCTATTACCTTCGTAAAATCTTTTATTGATTTGGAATATTCTTTTAAACTTCTAAATACCTCAGCTCTATTAAAATAAGCATCTGTATATTTAGGATTCATCTTTATTGCCATTGTATAAAACTTAATTTTTTCATCTTCATACATTGAATAATATGCTTTAAAATAAAATTTTTCTGCTATCTTCTTTTTATCTTCCAAAGTTTTTAATTCAATTGGTTTATTACTAATAATAAACATCTCCTTTAAAACATTTATTCTACTATTATATGATATATTTAAAAAACGGTCACAATTTTTAGATATATAATACAATCCATAATACTACTATTTCTAAGCTTCATATACAAATAGCAACTATTTATTTTATTAAAAAGTTATTTAATTCAATAAAAATTTCTATTAGTATTAAATAATTTATCTTATTTTGGGTTAAACTTCTTAATATATCAAGCAAGAAGGGAGATATATTATGTCAAGAATTAATTGTAATGTTATAAACTGTTCCCACAATAATGAAAGAGTTTGTTATGCTAACGTTGTAAACGTTGGTGGAAAAAGTGCCCATAGTGATTCTGAAACCTGTTGTGCATCCTTTTTAGATTCCATAGTTTATAGCCATCTTACAAACAACGTTAATGATCAAAAAAATAGCTGTAATTCAATCACTTGTAATGTAGGCACTTGTATTCATAATTCAAATAATGTATGTGATGCAGATTCTATAAAAGTTAATGGTGATAAAGTTAATTTATATACAGAAACTAATTGTCTAACTTTTAAAAACGAATAATTTATAACAAAAGGATTCCTTAACTTTAAAAGTAGGAATCCTCTATTTTTACTTAAAATATCTGTCTAGTAAGCCTTTAAAAGCTCTACCATGTCTTGCTTCATCTTTACACATTTCATGAACTGTATCATGAATGGCATCTAAATTTTTTTCTTTTGCAAGACTTGCAAGTTTTTTCTTTCCATCACAGGCTCCATATTCAGCTTCAACTCTTGCCTTTAAATTTTCCTTAGTATTAGGTTTTACCACTTCTCCTAAAAGTTCTGCAAATTTTGATGCATGTTCTGCTTCTTCAAAAGCTATTCTTTTATATGCTTCTGCAACTTCAGGAAATCCCTCTCTGTCTGCCTGTCTTGACATAGCAAGATACATTCCTACTTCTGTGCACTCACCTATAAAATTTGCTCTTAAATCTTCTACTATCTCATTATCAACATCTGATGCTACACCTATTTTATGTTCATCTGCCCATGATAGGTTTTCATTAACTTCTTTAAACTTACTTGCATCAGCTTTACAAATAGGACATACTTCTGGTGGCTTATTTCCTTCATGGACATACCCACAAACTGTACAAACAAATTTTTTCATATGAATTCTCCTTTTCTAAAAATTTTTACCTTACTATTTTTCTCTTTTAAAGTTTTTTTACTCTAATAATATAAATATTTTTTATCAATATATTATTTAATTTAAAATAATATTTATATCTTAATGTGAATTGTTTACTTTAAATATAGTTTACATAATATTTAGTATGTAAATATACTATCAAAATAAAAACAGTACTTAAACATTAAGTACTGTTTTTTTAATACTATGAATTATAGATCTATTTTATTTTCTAAAATATAAGAAGTTATTATGAAAAGAACTATAAATATTATAACTTCAAAAATTAAAGATGCTATGTTAATGTCAACTCCATGCATTGTATACATAGACATAGCACTTTGTAGTTTAGGTGACACTACATTTATATTGAATGTTTCAGGAAAAACTTCAGATGTAATTCTTAAAAGTTGACCTATTACAATTGAAAGAACAACAAATATTGCAAAAGCACTTAATTTTCCTAGCTTTCTATTTCTAATTGCAACTCTACTTAGTGATATTGAAAAATATATTATTGTTAGCAAATATACAATATATACTACAATACTTACAATGATAAGTATAATAAATCCTTTATTAAAATAACCTGAAATTTGTGACAAAATTTCTTTCCAATCACTTGAAACTTGTGTAAATATAATAAAATTGAAAAGAATAGCTGATAACCCAACTATTATATTTTGAATTAGAGCCGTTAAAAGCTTTGCTCCTAAAATAGAATAACCACTTTCTGGAAGAGTAAATAATAAATATCCACTATCTTTATACATATCCTTACTAAATAAGGTTATATTCCATATAAAAACTGCAATAAGTATGGCAAAAGTTATCATACATGATAATACAAGTACTCCTTCATTTGACCATGTTTTTATTCTTGTGAGCAATAACAAATTAAGTATAATAATTATACCAAGACTTATAATAAGTTCCTTCACATATCCTTTTAATTCATATTTTACTAAATTAAGCATCCTTAAACACCTCCCTATATAATTCATCTATAGATATCCCTTTTTCATTTCTAAATTCCTCAGCATTACCACTTAACACTATTTCTCCTTTTGATATAAATGCTACATCATCAAACAATCTTTCAATATCATTTACAAGATGAGTGGTTATAATCATGGAACTTTCTTCACTATAGTTATCTAATATAGCATCTAATATTTTTTCTCTTGTAGTAGGATCTACTCCACCCAAAGGCTCATCCAATATATAAAGTTTTGCCTTTCTAGATAAAGTAAGTGTTAAATATAATTTTTCAGACATTCCCTTTGAAAGAGATGTAATTTTAGAATTTTCATCTAAATTCATAAATTTTAAAAGTTCTTCAGCTTTATCTTTATCAAAATCCTTATAAAAACTATTAAAAAACTCTATTGCATCTTTAATCTTCATCCATTTAAATAAATAATCTTTATCAGGTAAATAGGATACTATAGCTTTAGTATATACTCCTGGTTTATGACCATCTATAAATATTTCTCCACTACTCTGCCTTAAAATACCTGCAGCTATTTTTAAAAAAGTAGTTTTACCACTACCATTAGGACCTAAAAGTCCTATTATTCTCCCTTTTTTAACTTCCATATTTATTCCACTTAAAGCCTTTTTATTAAAATAACTTTTTTCAATATTATTAGCTTTTAAAATAAAATCTTCCATATCCTATTAGTCCTCCTTTATTCTATTCTGGATTATATGAATTATTTCTTCATTGCTAAAACCCAAGTTTTTCATTCCATTTATAAAATTATCTATAATTTCCTTTGCCATATCCTTTTTTAAATTATCTACCATACTTATATCCTCCTTAATAAAAGTGCCTGTACCTCTTTGTGTATAAGTTATATTTTCTCTTTCCAATTCTTGATAAACTCTTTGAAGTGTATTAGGATTTACTTTAAACTTTGCTGACATTTCTCTTACTGATGGCAATTTATCACCTGGTTTCAAATTTTGTGAAACTATATCCTTTTTTATGCTATTCATTATTTGAACATATATAGGAAGTTTATCATCAAATTTTATATCCATTAATCTACCTCCTTAAGTATTAGTGTTATATATGCATAGTACACTAAAACTGTATATTGGTCAATAGTAATTTTATTTTTTTATTCAATAATTTTACATTATTTTTATGCTATAACTTTTTTAAAATTCTTTTTCTAAAATTTTATAAGTATATACAATTAAAAAACTTACAATTACCAAAGAAAGTCCAACACTTAAATTTAAAGTAGGATATTGATTCAAGATTATACCTTTAATGTTTGATAATATATACATTATTCCAATAAAAATAGCACTAAGGGAAAAATTATACTGAAAGAAATATTTATAAAGCATAATATAAATTACTCCATATAGCAATGAAAACACTAACATTACTGGTGATGAGAAAGTAAAGGAACTTGCTATTCCATAAGGTACCAAAAGTAAAATAATTAAAGTTGTTCTACTGTATTTATTTTTAGAATTCTTAACAGCTATAAGTATCGTAAAAAGCAAAGATATTTTAGCTATATATGAATTACAAATATAAGTTAACTGTCCTAAAAATTTATTTGAAGCTCCTAAGGAACAATATATAGATTTATCCACTTCTATTACATTTCTTCCTGTAAAAATATTTGAAATAGAAAACATGAGCAAAGCAATACAAAAAATCATCACCACATTAAAATAGTTAAGCTTTGAAGTTTTCTTATAAAAATTCTTTGCATATGATATTATTGACGCTTGAATAAATGAAATAATTATTTTCCCAAACATTCCTCCTGCTACAGAAGTTATTAATTGTGATCCAAAGGAACTAGTAGTTGAAAATTCCATTTGTCTTTCAGGCATATTTAAAAATAAGGATACTACATTTAAGATTAATAGTATAAAAAACAACCTAAAAAATGTAGGTTTAGATATTTGATTTTTACTCCAAGCAATTATAGCTTTTATTACTATCCATATTATTGGTATAGCAAAAGCTAATATTAATATAATTGCAGCAATCAATATCCATGCATATTTCTTTAACATTTCACTCTGCTTACTATCAGAAACATGCAGTGTTTTATTTATTTGTAATACTTCATTTCCTGAAACCACCGCATTTATTTCAGACTTATAAATTTTAAGCTTAGTAGTTTTATCCTCTAAAGTAAAGGACCAATCAATGCGTTTATCTAATTTATTTTCTTTTGCTGAAATTTCTTTTAAATCTATTCTATTTATTGCATATTTATTTTTTATAAAATCATAAAGTACTCTTTCTGCTTGTTCTTTAGTAAGTTTTTCTCCTTTCTTATTTTGTGGAAGAATATGTTTAACATTTATATTATGGTTTTTATCAATAACTGTAGCCTGAAATTCTTCAGCTCTTTCATTAATATCACCATTAAATCTTACAAATCTCACCTTCCACTTAAATGGGTTTATATAATTTCCTATTAAAGCTTTATATTTATCTTTTCCTTCTTTCCTAATAAAATCTTGAGATACAAACACTCCAGTATCATTTTCAAATATATCTTTAACTTGTACATTATTTACAACTTTCCAATCATTAGAAAGTTTAAAACCCTCTTTTTCAATTTCCTGTTTTGCCAAGCTTTCAGCTTGTGATCTTTCAATATTAAACTTGGGTATCGCTGAATGAACAGTAAATAATGATATTATAGCAATAATAGTTAAAAAGACTGTAATTACTGTAATTATTGTATTTTTCTTCTTTGATTCAATAAAGTTTTCTATTTTATCAACTTCTCTTTCTTTAATATTTAAAGCAGATTCTTCACTAATTTCTTCTATATTTTTAGTTAGTTTTTCTAGGTTTGCAGAATTATATATACTTTCTTCTATATCTATCCAACGCCCATTTTTAAATCTTCCATATATGGCTAAAATTAATGGTAAAATTACAATGACTGGAATTAAAATTTTTTGATACATAAGTGCCTTACCTGATGTTGTCATAATCATCATAGACATAAGTATAAAGTCATACGTAAAATGAGCTATTATTCCTGATATAATGCCCCAAAAATAAAATATTAATCCAAAACCTAATGCTACAATTAAAAGTTCAAGTAATCTTGCATAAGCAGGAAATCCAGGATAATTAGCATGTGCAGCACTAAACACCAATATTTCAAACACAAATGCTATCACTATACACAATTTTTGCTTATTATATTTGTTTCCTATTAAAATACCAATACAAATAGGCATTGCTCTAAAAGCAAATTCTTCAAACACACCTGCATTAAGAGCTTCTGCAAAGCTTCCTATCCATGCAAACCAATTTCCTTGTATATTAGGATCTGTTATCATTGAAGCTGGCTGCCACCAACCCGGAAAATGATTCATAGTTCCATAAAATATAATTTCATATATAAGCATTAATGCAACAAATAGATATGCAATAATTACCCTATTTAAAAACTGCCAAGAACCAAAATTCCTCACAGAAAACATCTTCCAAAAATTTAAATGGTTAGGGAATGCTTTTTTGTATAATCCTTCACCAATACATATAGAAATAAAAGTAAATACCCCTGTTAAAACCCCTGTCATAAGAGATATAAATATTTTAACTATATAAAATAATGTTGGAGTTAAATATGTAGTATCCATATAAGTTAAACCCTGTTTCATATTAAAGATTCCATTGATAAGAGTCATGAAAATCAAAAACACAACAAAAATCAACGGATTCTTCCATTCTATCATCTTTCTTCTATTTAAATAGAAGAAGCAAAAAAATCCAACTATAAAAATTAGTACGTAAAATATAAAAGATGAAGTATTTGCAATATTGTCATTACTGCTTCTTTGTTGTTCATAATTTCTGGTAAAACTTTCTGGTATATCAAGATAATGTTGAACTTTAACTAATTTATCTCCCTTTACCTGTAATTCCACCTTATCTTTTGCCTCTCCTACATTGATATATCTTATGTAATTAAAAGCATAATCTATCCTCCCATTGCTTTGTATTTTTTGTGATTTATCTACTAATTTGTATTCTTTTAAATTAAAATTCCAGTTATGTACTGATTCTTTTTCCGCAATAGTTTTTGCAGCATTTTCACTTAATGCTGGTCCTTTTACATCGTCAAGTACATTTTTATAAAATCCATAAACCTTTCCCGAAGGTGTAAAGTATACACTAACTTTTTCATCTCCCCCTTTTGGTATAATACTAACTGTCCAAGTAGCTGGTATATACCCTTCTTCCTTCTTAACTAAGAAATTTAGCTTTTGAAAATTACCCACTTTAAGTTCATAATAGGTTTGAGCTTTTTCATCTAAAGAAAATGAAGCAGTTTCTCTAGAATTTTTTAACGCCCATCCATATTTTTCTGCAAGTTTTTTTGCTTCACTTATAGCTTGATTTTTGTCCATCTTCACATTAAAATCTAAGTTTTCTTGAGAATTTGGTGCAAAAACAAAAAAAAGTATTGCTGCTATAAAAAATAAAATTAGTCCCAAAATCTTCTTCCATGTATTATTTTTCAACTTTTTTTCTCATCTCCTTATGAAATATTATAGGCAAAATCATCTTTTGGCATACACTAGACAAAATTCCTTAATACTACAATTTTACATAATTATTATTTCGTCTATCTTAACTTAATCTTAAAATTTTTTAATTTTAAAAAAGGTTGCTAGATAAAAGCAACCTTTTTAGACCCAATAAAATTGTTTACTTAATTTTAAACTTATGTACTAAATCATTCAATTGATTTGATGAATTGCTTAGATTTTCGGCCATTTCCGCAAACTCTGATATTATATCAGTTTGTGATTGAACACCATTAGATATGGCCTTTATCTCAGTAGACATTTCTGAATTACTACTGCTTACAGCTTCCATATTGGATGTAAGCTCTTCAATTGAAGCACTTTGTTCCTGTGTAGATGCCGCTATACTTTGGATTCTACTATTTATATTATTTATTCCTTCTATAATCTTTTCAATCTGTATAACTACTTCTTCAACCATTCTATTTCCTTTTTTTATATTAGATGCTTCTTGTGCTGCCGAATCTATTGTATTTTTTATCATTTCATTTATGCCCTCTATTATATTTTCAATGCTTTTAGAGGATTCATTATTATTTTCAGAAAGCTCCCTTATTTCATCAGCCACTACTGCAAAACCTTTGCCATGTTCTCCTGCTCTGCTAGCTTCTATTGAAGCATTCAAAGCTAATAAGTTAGTTTGATCTGATATTGATTTAATAGTATCAATTATATTTCTAATTTCTTTTGCTTTAGTTCCTAATTTTTCATTTATAAGTATGTTGGCTGAAGAAATACTTTCAATTTTATTCATTTCTTCTCTAGTACTCTTTACAAATTTACCACTTTCCATAGCAATATTATTAATTTTTTCTGTCATTAAACTTATATTTTCAACCTCTTCGGCTGTAATTTGTGTTGATTCTGAAATATTAGAAGAACTTGCGGCAACTTCATTTACTAAATTATAAATACTTTCACTTCCATTATTCAATTCCATCATATTTTCATTTATTTGCTTTATACTTTCTATACTTTTTTCAGCTCCTTTATTTAAAACTTCAGAGCTTTTTGATACAAGTATAGAATTTTCGTTTATATTTTCTATCATGTTAACTAGTTGATCCATAAAATTATTAAAGGATTTAGACATTATGCCTATTTCATCATCAGATTTTATTTTTATCCTTTTACTTAAATCTCCTTGTCCATTTTCCATATCCTTAAGTATAACAAACATACTATTAATTGGCTTTAAAATACTACCCTGTAACAATATTATAACAATAATTGCCAAAATTAAAGAAACGCTTCCTAATGCTATTGAAAATACTTTATTCCTACTCATAGTACTTTGTATATTTTTCAAATCTGAATTCATGGAAGCTTCAGCCTTATTGTTTAATGAATTAATTTCATTAGACAAATCAGTTGCCATAGGATCAAATTGAGTCATTAACACATTGCCCTTGTCAGGACCTTCATTTATATAAACATTTGCCATGTTTACTCCAAGTTCATAAAATTTATCAAAATCTTTATCTATCTTTTCAGTTTCACTTTTAATATTAGGATTTATGCTTTCAAGCTGCTTTAATGAATCTTTAAAAGTTACCTTATATTTTTCAGCTTCTTTAAAGCTATCCATGCTTTTAGTAGCAGAAGCATCTGATAAAAATTGCTGAACCTGAATTACTGAAACATTTATATTAGATGAATATTTTAATTGTTCATATGTAAAATTTTTTACTTTACTTATACTTTCATCATTATTATTAAGGAAGCTAATACTTATTATAATATTAAATAAAAAACATACTAAAATTACTCCAAATGCTAAAATTAATTTTGATCTTATTTTCAAATTCATATTTATACCTCCTAAGATATTTACCTTTAATAAAAGAGGCTGCAAAGCCTCTTTTTAAAACCAATAATATATTTTACATGTCATCCCAATGAATTACTTCTGCGTCCTTATCTATCACAGCAGATTTATCAAATAATTTTATAATTATAACAGATAGAATAAAAGCAACTACTCCTCCTGCAATCTGAAAAGTTCTAATAGATGTTCCTATAAATTTTCCTATATATCCTCCTAAAAATACACCCAAAACCACAAGCATTATTGGTAAGATAAACATCATAAAAGCAGCTAATAACATATTGGTTTTTTTTGTTTCTTTTTTTTCTGGTGATTCTTCAGTTTTTTTGTTAATTACATTTTCAAATATCTTTTCTTGTTCTGTTTTCATACAAACCACACTCCTCTGTGAAAGTTCCATTTAGATTTAATGTTTTTTTGATAAATAACTGCTTAGAACTCCATACAATACTATTAATGTATTACTTGCTTTTGTGGAATTTTCAAAATTCAAATAATCTGCATAAAAATCACCTAAAATAAACTTTGTTCAATTCTAAGTATAATATATACTCTTGTGTATTACAATATCAGTATTTAGTAAATAACTCTAAAATTCTTTTCTTTACTAATAGGCCCTATTTCTCTACAAGTTATATCTTCAATTTTAGCAAATCTATTACCTTTTTTAACCTGATTTATAAATAAAATAACATTATCACTTTTTCCCTGTACTTCCATCATAACACTTCCACCTTCACAATTCTTTATCCACCCTGTTATGTGAAAAGCCTTTGCGGTATATTCTACAAAATATCTAAATCCCACCCCTTGTACTCTTCCAAATACTTCAATAAAATATCTACTCATAAAAATCTCCTTCCAACTTAAATATTTATGCAAATATATTACACATAAATTACTACTTATTCAATTACATCTTTCACATACAATTATTTAGTTCGATATATGTAATCTTTATGTTATAATCTTAAATATGAACTATATAATATAATTAATCAAAGCTTAAAAAGGAGTAATAACATATGGGAAATAAATCTGAATTATTAAAAGAAATTTTAATTCCACTTTTAAGCTTAAATAAAACTATAAAAATAGTCTTATTTTTCGTATTAATTTCTATTTTATTTTTAGAAGTTTTCTCAGTTTATATTGTAATTAAATTTAGTCATCCTAAATCAATAAACTTTCATCCTAACATGGAAAGCTATGGAATAAAAAATTATAAAAATGTAATTTTTAATAGTTTTAATGAGAATATGAAATTAAATGGTTGTCTTATAAAAAGTGGCAACAGTAAAAAAACTGTTATAGTATGCCATGGATATGGAGATTCTAAATTTATAGTTGGTGGAAGAACTCCTTCTTCTGTAAAAATAGATAATCTTCAATTATCCAAAATATTTTTAAAAGAAGGATATAACACTTTTTTATTCGATTTCAGAGGTCATGGTGATTATGCCAGAAGAGATGGTGTTACTATCGGTTTTAAAGAACAACAAGATATTTTAGGAGCTATAAATTTCATAAAATCAAAAAACATTGGAGATATCATAGGAATTATAGGATTTTCTATGGGAGCATCTACTGCATTAAGCTCTATAGATAAGACAAATGATATAAATTTCGTTATTGCAGATTCACCTTTTAGTAATTTGAAAACTTATTTACATTCTAATATGAAGGTTTGGACAGGTCTTCCTGACTTTCCTTTCGTTCCCATGATATTATTGAATTTTAAACTCATTTATGGAGTTAACTACAATACTGTAAGTCCCGTGAACAGCGTTAGTAATTCTAAAATACCTATACTTTTGATACATGGAAAAAAAGATATTACAATTCCTTACACTGAAAGCTTAAAAATAAAAAAATCCTTTAAAAACAGTAAAAGCAAATTGGTTAGCTTTTCCGACTCAACACATGTAGGTTCATATTTTATGTATCCAAAAAAGTATGAAAGAGTTTTAAAAGACTTTTTAGAATCAATTGAACTATAACAATATAAAAATATTGTGAAGCAATATTTTAAATTAAGAGTTAAGAATGAAGAATTAATAGCTATTAATTCTTCATTCTTAACTCTTAACTTGCGAAGCTTTGCTTCGCAATGTGCTTATCTTACGAAAAACTTAATTTAAAATGCTCCTGAATCTCCACCACCTCCTCCGGAAAAGTCTCCTCCTCCAGAAAAGCCTCCAAAACCACCGTCACCGCTGCTGTCATTATTATCATTATTTTTAGTATTAATATATATATTATCGTCTATACTATCCCAAAGATACAAGTTCATGAGGTAATATGAGTAATCATTATACATATAATAATAGTTAGAATCTCCTGAATTATAATAAAGGTTATTAAGCCTTTCATGAAACTTTTCTAAATAAGTATTGTCTATTTCTAAAGCTGAAGCATATATTAAAATATCTTCATTGTTAACCTCATCCCTATATTCTTCATAGTTTGAAAGATAATACAAAATATATTTTTTATAAGCATCCCATTTAATTTTCTCATTGTAAGCTTCATTACTCAATACTTGCTTACCTTTTATAGTAGTATAAAAATTTAGTTTTTCTCCTTCTTCCTTTATTATTTTTTTCCACTTAGAATAACATTTTTTAAATTCTAAGGCACCTTCTCTAGAACTTACCTTTTCTTTAATATATCTTAAAGTCAGCAATCCATCTTTTTCATAATCTTGCATCCATTTCACAAAATATTTTAAATGGGAATAATTAAGGCTTTCAATATTGTCATTTCTTAAAAAACATAAATCTTCTTCTTCATTTTCACTTGATGCTTTTAATCTTAAGCTTTTATCCTTTTCCAAAGCATAAAATCCTTTTTTGCATAAATAAAATAGCGTAGAAGGAATAGTAGAATTAGAAATATATTTTTCATGATATAATAAGTTTACTAGAACTGGCGGAATATCTCCTGGTTTAGTTCTTAAAATCTCTCCTTCAAAAAACTTAAAATTTTCTCTGTATTTTTGAAGTTCTTCTTTAAACTTTTTATTACTTCTATTATGAAAAAATATAATTGAAGAAGCACATAATGCCACAATAACACCCATGAAAATAAATCCAAAATCTTCTTTATTAGATTTGTTATTTTCTTTTAAAGCTGTATCTTCACTACTGTTTTTCACATTTTCTTCATTATTTTCTTTATAGATTTTTTCATCAATTTTTAAAAATTCTTGTTGAAAATGAATCTTTACCCCTAAAGTTGAAGTAAGATTACTTCCATTTATATTAATGCTACTATTATCATAATTTGTTTTAAATTCTCCTCCATCTACATAAACCCAATACTTAAATTTGTTCAAATCAAATTTTGAATCTTTTAATGATAAGTCAAGATTTACATTCTTAATTGACTTGCCATTCTCAACTTTATAAAAATTCCAATAAAGTTCTCCAAATTCTTTATATCTATTTGCAGCACCTTGAATTGTATAATTAAGCATTAGGGTTTTCTTTTCGTTGTTACTTTTTGAAAATACTTTTATTTGAGTGTTATTATCTGACTCAACAATTTCATATGTATTATTTTTTGAATTATTGCTAGGAGAAATTGAGGTTACATTATCATTTTTATCTTTCATTGCTACTCTTGATATTACATAACCATTAGTTTTATTTTTAAAAAGATTCCTGTAAACACCATTAAAACTTCCATTAAAAGTATAAGTTATCTCCTCTTGAACTTCTACATCTCCTTTTTCTGTAATTTTTGCAACAGTATATAATTTATCTATAGTATAATTTTTCTCCTCGGCAATAACTTTTGTAGGAACAATAAATATCAATAGTACAAATAAAAATGCTACTACTACTTTACGCAAAACTTTTCCCCCTCTATTCCTAATTCTATTTTTCTAAAATTCTCAACTGAGCTTTTACTAAATTACCATCTTTCCTTATAATCGTCACACTATAACAATAATTATTAATTATGTACTTTATTGTATTTCCATACTTTTTATCTATATTATGTATGGGCTCACCTTTTTTATTTACTAATGCATAAACAGAATTAACCTCTTTTATAATCAAATTTTCCCACTCTTGAACCTCTGAATTATTCTTTATATTGAAAATTATACCTCTAGATTTTAATATTTCCATTAAAGAATTATATACCTCATCATATTTTTGATTTTCCTTTTTAAACCTTTCCTTTAAATTTAAAAGATTATTAAATTTACTCAACTCTTCTTCAAGCTTAATCTTCATATTTTCTTTTTTATTATCCAATTCACTAATTTGTTTCTTTTTAGATTTACTATAAGACCTTATGTATCTAGACAACAAAGCATATTTCTTTTTCATTTTGTCCTCCTTGCACTTCTACTTAAAATTAGTATAAAATAACATAAAGGGGATGTCAAAATGAATAAAAGAGAATCAACAAAAACTAAGTTCTTAAAAGCTCTTAAAAGATTAAAATCATATATTATAAAATATTACAAAATTTTCTCAAAAAACAAAAATTCTATAGATAATATGTATCTTCCAATAATACAAGAAAAAATGAAAGAAAATGATAATTTAAGCTTAGAATTGAAAAATATACAAGCTAAAAACCTTATCTTAGAAAAAGAAGTTCAAAACTCAAAAGCTTCTGCACTTAAAAAAAGAAAATTAATTGAAGATCTTCAGCAATTGACTTTAATGAGATCTGATTACTAACTTTTGTAAATAAAAAAGAATCATTTTAGATTCTTTTTTTATTTACAAAAATTAATTTTATAATTCAAAAGTTAATACTATTTTTTAAGACCATTTTATTCATAATTTACAATGTTTAATTAATTTTTTAATTATATCTAAATAATGCTATAAATTCACCGATATATATTATATTAAATACTTCCAATGTTGACAATTTTTAAAGCAGTTATATTTATTTTAAAAATTTTATTTTAATTCTATTAACTATACAAGGCATCATATACAAAATTTAACAAATGAATAACTTTATGGAGGGGAAAAATGATTGAAAATTACATGGAAGAGATTATTGGTAAAATGCTTCCAAAGGTTTTAAAAGAATATCCAACTATATGTACCTGCGAAAAATGCATAGATGATATAAAGGCTCTAACTTTAAATAAATTCATGCCTTTATATGTTGCTTCTCAAAAAGGAATACTTTATTCAAAAATGAATGAATTAGAATATCAATTTAAAGCAGATGTATTAAATCAACTCATTCAATCAATTAATAAAGTTTCTAAAAATCCAAAACATGATATGGCTATAAAATAATTTTTATTTTTTAGTAAAGCCAAATTTAACTTAATCCATAAAATTTGGCTTTTGTAATCTTATAATTATTTAAATGGATTTTCATTTTTATAAGGCATATTTTCCGGTTGATTAAATGAAATATCCTCAATACCCAACATTTTCATAGCATCAAATAACACTTTTCCTACATGTCTAAATGCTATACCTGCATGATGAGGGTACCTTTTTGCTATTAGTACATATCTATAAAATCTTGCCATATCCTTAATTGCAAATACACCTATTCCTCCAAATGAATTAGGATTTACATCTATTACTTCACCTTCTGCAACATAACTTTTAAGCTGCGCTTCTGCTGTACTTTGAAGTCTAAATAAAGTTATATCTCCAGGTCTTATTACCCCTTCTAACGTTCCTCGTGTAATATCCGGTTTTTTTTCTGGTTCCAATTGTCTATGCATAATACGTTGATATTTCATAGCTGCATTTTTCATACAACATTTTGGAGTATTTCCACAGTGAAATCCCATAAATAATTCATTAAGCTTGTACCCTTTAAAGCTTTTAATATTATTATTAAACATATCTTCTGGGACTGAATTATTTATATCCAGTAATGTTGCAGGCATTTCTGTGGCACAAGTTATAATATATTCACTAAGAGCTCCATAAATATCTGTTTCACAAGCTGCTGGAATTCCTAAAGAAGCAAGTCGCGAATTAACATAGCATGGTACCATTCCAAATTGTGTTTGAAATGCAGGCCAACACTTATTTGCAAATACTGCATATTCTGAAGCTCCTAGATTATTTTTCATCCAATCCTTTAATGTAATTTCATACTGTGCGAGCCTTGCTAGTATACCAGGATATGCATTTCCTTCACCCAGTTCATTTTCCATTTCCTTAACAATGTCTTTAATTCTCGAATCTTCCTTATGATTATTAAATGATTCAAATAAATCTAGTTCTGAATTTTCCATAATTTCTATACCTAAATCATACAAAGGTTTTATTGGTGCATTGCAAGCTAAAAAATCTTGTGGTCTTGGGCCAAAGCTAAAAATTTTAAGCCTGGAAATACCGAGTATGACTGTTGCTATTTGATAGAAATGAGAAATCATATGAGCAATTTCATCTGGTGTGCCTATAGGATATTCTGAAATATAAGGATTTAATTTTCTTAATGCTAAATTATAAGACGCATTAAGCATACCACAATATGCATCTCCCCTACCATCTATTAAACCATCTGCTGCTTCCTCAGATGCTGCAGCATACATAGTTGGACCTTGAAATTTTTGTGCCAATATTGTCTCTGGACCCTCTGGTCCAAAATTTCCAAGGTACACAACTAAAGCATTTACATTAGCATTTTTTAATTCTTCTAAAGCTTTTAAACAATCCTTTTCATTTTCCACAATTGTCTCAACTTGAAAAATTTCAATTTTCTCTTTTCTGCAAGCCTCAACTACTGCTTTTCTTCTTTTTTTACTAAGTTCTATAGGAAAACAATCCCTGCTTACAGCTACAATCCCCAATTTTACTTTTGGAATATTAATCATTTAAATTCCACCTCCATAATTAAAAATTCAATAGAAATATTATGTACAAGCTTATTATACTACCCAAAACTTGTACGTACAACTATTTTTTGTTAATTATGTAGTGTTTTGTAATCCAGCACATTATAAACAATTTTCTTAAAATCAATAAATACTTGTTAACTCTTTCTTTATATCTGTCAAGATGATATATTTTCCATTTTATTACATCGAATTAGTAAAAAAAGTTATCAAATTTTAAATTTGATAACTTCTTTATCTTTAATTAATTTTAGATTCTTTTAAAATATTATTATATTCTTTTAAAGTCTTCAGCATTTTCTGTTTTACATATTCTAAAATATTTTTATGAGAAACATTTATATTTTCATCACTAAATAGTATCTGAATACAATCACAAATAGTACTTACTGAATATATATGGAATTTTCCTTCTTCCACTGCCTCTAATACCTCTTCCTTTAATACAAGATCATCCACATTAGTATTCGGTATTATAACACCATGCGTTCCATCAAGACCGTCTAATGAGCATATATCAAAAAAACCTTCTATTTTGTCATTAACTCCTCCTATTGGCTGTATTTCTCCCCTTTGATTAACTGAACCAGTTATTGCTATACTCTGATTTATTGGAATTTCTGATAAACTTGATAATAATGCTAATAATTCTGCTGCCGAAGCACTATCTCCTTCTATCCCTGAATAAAGCTGCTCAAACACAATATTTGCATTAAATGATATTGGGATATCCCTTCCTACAAGCTGTCCTACAAAACCAGCTAAGATCATTACACCTTTGCTGTGAATATTTCCACTCATATCAGCCTCTCTTTCAATGTTGATTATGCCATTTCTTCCTGCGAAAGTTGAAACAGTTATTCTATGCTGCTGTCCAATTACACAATCACCATAATCTGAAACTGAGAGTCCGTTAATCTGGCCAACTCTTGTACCTTTTAACACAGTTATATATTTTTTCTTTTTATACATATCAAGAATTTTTTTTCTAATAAGTCCATGCATTGATTCCTGTTCTTTTAGTGCTGCTGAAACATGTTTATCTTCAACAATTTCACTTTTATCTTTTTTAGCATAATAATTTGCAATATCCACTATTTTAAAAAGATTACTCATAGAAGCAGAAAAATTATCCTTACTTTCTGCAAGTCTAGAAGAAAATTGCAGTAGTCTTTTAACTCCATCTCTTCTTATGTGATTAAGATTATTTTCATTGATATAATAGTTTAATAATCCTAGAAGATTAGTTACATTATCTCTATCCTTTTCAATTTCATTATCAAATTCAGCTTTTATTTTAAATATCTTTTCAAATTCTAAATCATTATTTAAGAGTGCTGAATATATATAGTTACTTCCAATTAATATTACCTTAATTTTTAAAGGTATTTCTTCTGGACTGAGCGTTGAAATAGGAAGTACATCTATATTGTATTTTGAATTATTAATAGATATATTTTCTAGATTTACACATTTCTTTAGTAATTCCCATGAAGACGGTTGAGTTAGTAGCTGCTGCGCTTTAATTATAATATATCCTCCATTAGCTTTATGTAAATAACCTGGCTTTATTAATGTAAAATCAGTAATAAGACTACCCATTTTGTTTTCATATTCAATATTTCCAAAAACTTTTCCTTGAGCAGCTGAATCTGCAAAAATAACTGGAGCTCCTTCACTTTCACTATTATCAACTAAAACATTAACTTCATATCTTTTTAAAAACAATCTCTTTACATTTTTTACTTCTTCATTATTAACATCTTCTTCAAAGAAATAGGATATATTTTCAATTATGTCTTCTTTTACTGCATTTAAATAATATATAACCTTTTCACTACATCCATAACTATTTATTAATTCTTTTATTTTTTCAGAAATTATATTTTCAGCAATTTTATCATCTAAATATTTCAATTCACTTTCTAATTTTTTTTGAACTTGATTACTTTGTTTAAATATATCAGAGGATATATTTCTAAGTTCGCTTATTGAATTTTCTATAATCTTTCTTTCTTCATCTGTTAAATTTTCATATTCATCATCACTTAACTGCTTATCATTCTTTAAGGCAATAAAAACAAATTCTCCTGTCGGTGTCTTTTTCACTGAAAATCCTCTTTTTTTTGCTTCAATATTCAGCTCTCTGGATAAATCTAAAAGCATGTTTTCGTACTTGCCAATTATACTATTTTTCTCATTTTCATAATTTTCAGAATCAAAATAAACTGGAACTTCTTTAATGATATATTTAATAAAGAAATTCATACCTTCCTTAAATTTAATGGCAGTTCCTGTATTAAGAGAAATTGCAACAGGATTATTGGGATTTTCAAAATTATAAACATAACACCAATCCTGTGGTGTAGGCATTTTTTTCGCATATTCCTCTATTTTTCTTACAATATACCCAGTTTTACCTGTTCCAGTTTTACCAGATATAAATATATTGTACTGCTTACTATCCATATTTAGTCCAAGTTCTATAGATTCTACTGCCCTTTTTTGACCTATTACCATATTGTAGCTTTCCACATCACAAGTAGTGTCAAAATCAGGCATTTCATTAAATTGAAGCTCTAGATCCTTTCTTGTCAACTCTGAATACTGTTTCATACTGTCCACCTCCAGAAATTATTCTTAAGCATTATTTATAAATTATATATTTCAATATTTATTGTCAAATTCCTGCAAATTCCCCTTAAAAATATGAAGTAATTATAAGTTTAATTAAAATTAAATTATATATTTCTATATTATATAGTGAACAATTCAACTATATCTTCTTCCGTTAAACTTAAGAATTTCTTTCCATTAAAGGACTCATCTTCTATAAGAGATCCTATAAGTTTTTTCTTTTCTTCCTGCAATGATATAATTTTTTCTTCAATGGTGCCCTTAGCTACTATCTTTATAACTTCTACTACTTTTTTTTGACCTATCCTATGAGCTCTATCTGTAGCCTGTTCTTCTACTGCTGGATTCCACCATGGATCAAAATGAATTACTACATCAGCAGAAGTTAAATTTAATCCTGTCCCTCCTGCCTTTAAGCTTATTAGAAATACTGAATTTTCACCTTGATTAAAAGCATTTACTAGATTTATCCTCTTTTCTGAAGGTATGGAGCCATCCAAGTAACTAAAATATATATCTTCTTTATTAATTCTTCTTCCAATATTTTTGAGAACAGATGTAAATTGTGAAAAGACAAGTATTCTATGCCCCTGCCCTATACTTTTACTTAAAAGTTCTACTAATGCTTCTATTTTCGCACTTTCACCACTATAATCTTTTATTATTATGCTAGGGTCCAAACATAACTGTCTTAGCTTTGTTATATAAGCTAATATCTCTATTTTGCTATTTTGAAACTCAAAATCCTTTACTTTTTTCTTAATAAGTTCCATAGCATAATTAGCATAAGTCTTATATACTTTTTTCTGTTCATCATTTAGTGTTACAAATAATTTTTTTTCAATCTTAGAAGGTAGTTCTTTTATAACTTCACTCTTTCTTCTTCTAAGTATAAATGGTTTTATAAGTTTATTTAACTCTTCTATAACTTCTGGAGCTTCATTAAGCCTTTTGTGATATCTTACGCTAAATCTTTTTTCATCATATAAATATCCTGGCATTATAAAATCAAATATGGACCACAGTTCCATAAGAGAATTTTCTATTGGAGTACCAGAAAGCGCAAATCTATTATGTGCCTTTATTTGCTTAACAGCTGCTGCGTTTTGAGAATTTGAATTTTTTATGTATTGTGCTTCATCTAATATACAAAAGTCAAATTCTAATACCTCATAACTTTCTAAATCCTTCTTTAATAAATTATAGGTTGTTATAATAACATCATAGTTTCCTATATTTTTAATTACTTCCTCTCTTTCCGACTTTATACCATATGCAGCTCCTACTTTCACAGTAGGTGCAAACTTTTCAAATTCACTTATCCAGTTATATATGAGTGATGTAGGTGCTACAATTAAAGATTTACTTTCTATATTAGATACTATAAATGTAATGGTTTGAATTGTTTTGCCAAGCCCCATTTCATCTCCCAAAATTCCTCCAAAGCCTAAATATTGAAGAGTTTTAAACCAATTATAACCTACCTTTTGATACTTTCTTAACTCTCCCTTTAAATCACTTGGAATTTGAAATTTCATATTTTTTATATCATGAAACTTATCTTTTACCTCTTTTAATTGATTTTTCCCCTTTATGTATCTAATTTTATTTTCTTGCATAAAGCTTTCTAAAAAAATACTCTTATTTTTAGGTACTTCTATAGAATTTTCTTCTATTTCATTATAAGAAATTACATCTAAAAGTTTCAAAAACTTATTAAGCTCCAATTCCTGTAAGTCAAGATATTCACCGCTTTTCAATTTATAATATTTAAGATTATCCCTAAAAGCTCTTAAAATTTCATTGGTCTCTTCTGAACTTATATCCGATATTTTAAAATCCATTTGAAAATAATCGTATTTTCCTGATTTAATTTCTCCTTTTATTCCCTTTGTACCTAAATGCTTTATTCCTTTAAAGTTTTCAGAATAATATACATCACCTATTTGTTGAAGCTTTTTAACTTCGCTTTTAAAAAACTTAAACATATAATCATCATCTTTCAAAAAATAAAATTTTTCATCTATTTCTTCAAAGCCCAAGCTCCTTACAATTTGTATAACTTCATTTTCTTTTTTAGAATCCCTATATATTATTTTTTCTTTATAATCTTGAAAAATATTAAACTCAAATTGCCCATAATTTACTTTTACTAATAATGTAACTTTTCCTTCTTCTTTATCAAAATAGAAATTAAAACTACACTCATCTATTACTATCTTATCTTTTATATTTTTAGATACACTTATGTTATCCGTTAAAAGCTTAAGATGAGGAATTAGTTTTCTCAGTATAATCTCTTCCTCAGTATCTTCCATGGTTATCACTTTATTTTGGCTAAATATTTGAAGATATGGACTTATCTTATAGCAAAAATCATAATCTGGGAGATATATAGTTGTTCCATATAAAAAAGCCTCATTTTTAGAATCCAAGCTTATTGGCATTCCTCCTGAGGATTTTAATATATATTCATCTTTTATCTTCTTTAAATCAAAATCTATAGGTGGAACATCATGCAAAATTTCTGTTTCCACAGTTCTATAAAAAAACCCTTCATTTAAATAAACTCTGTGTTCCTTTATAATTTCAAAAAACTCTCTAACAAAATAATCTGGAATATTTATATATTTTCCTTCTATGAAATTTTCTCTATTCTTAGTAACAAGATTGTTCTTTTCTTCTAAATCCTTTAGCGTTTTTATAAAATCTATAAGCCTTCTATCCTTTGTATCTAATTTTTGATTTTTTATGTTAAAGGTAAAATTTTTACTATACTTTATAGGAATATTATTGTAAATACATAATATTAATTGATTTATATCCTTTAAAACATAAAGACTACTAGAGGACATAAAATTCAATCCTATTTTAAACTCAACCTTAAGTTTATCAGTCCATCCATTTTTATTTATGTATACTTCTATTTTTATTTTTTCCTTATTTTTACTATCATCTAAAAGCATAGATAGTATATTGCTTTTTCTTTTAAATACAATTTCTTTATGGGATTCATTTTTATCTAAAATAGAATATTCAGCTAGCCTAGGTAAAGCCTTATAAAAGGTTGCCACCAAATGCTTGCAACAATAATTTTTCTTTTTTAACTCATTTTTTTCATATTCAAAACAACTACAATAAGTAGAAAAAATACTTTTTTTCTCTGTATCTATTTCAATTTTCGTATTATATTCATTAAAAAGATTTTCTGAAATTACATTACCATCTATATGAATTAAATTATCTAAATCTGTAATATCTATAGAAGAAACTAAATCATTACTTAAAACTCTCTGACCTTTGCTGTAATTATTACCGCTAGTTTCTTCATTAAATATTTGTAAAAACATATCTTCTCTTAACATATTTTCTCCCTAATAATTTAAATTTTAACCATTTTATTATATCATATGGAGCAAATATTTTTAATTTTCTTCTATCTTAAATACAATAATTTGTTATAATTTATATTAAAGTATATTTAAATTGGGAGCAAAAAAATGAAAACATTTTATAAATATAATAACTATTTACTAAAGCAAAATATGAAAGATAATTCTATATATCTATACATATACTATTTAAGGAAATTCTTAAAATGGCATGAAGAAGTGATAAAAACTCCATTTAAAGAATTAGAAAAAAGTATTGTAAAAAAATATATTAAGAGTATTTCTTTAAATATAAGTGAAAGTTCTATAAATAATTACATCAATTTCTTTAAATCTTATAATAACTTTTTAATAAATGAAGGTATTCAAAATGAAATGGTAGTAGACAATTCTCTAAGAGTGAAAATTTCAAAAGTCAAAGTTAAGAAAAATAATTACATAGATGAGAAATACATAGAAAATTTACTTCAACAAATTTGCTGTAATGATGGAATAAAAAATTATACAATGCTCAGCTTAATCGCATATTCTGGATTAAGAACTGCTGAAGTTATAGAACTTAAATTAAAAGATTTAAATTTTGATGAAAGAATTATGAATATAACTGGTTCCTACGAAAGAAAGGTTCCTATGAACTCTAATATAGAAAATTCCTTAAAGCTATATTTAAAAGAAATATATACTATGGAAGAATACCTTTTCATAAATGAAAGAGGTACTAAATATACAACTTCAGGACTGCGTTGGATATTTAGAAAAAATTGTCCTTATAATAAAGTTACACTATCCACTTTAAGGGATTTTTATAAACTTAAGTTAAAAGAGCAAGGCTACATTGCTAAAGAAATAGATGAATTACTTGGATATACTACGAAACATAAAAGCTATACAGATAAAAAGTTAAAGGAAATGCTTACACCTTCTGAATTTGCAAAAATATTTAGTGTAGCTCCTATTACTGTAATTAAATGGTGTGACAAAGGCTTGGTTAAGGCATACAGAACAGACAAAGGTTTTAGAAAGATACCCTATTCTGAGGTAAAAAAATTAAGGACCATTCGCTAAAAAATAACAACACTTAACTTTAAGCCAACGTTCGCATAAAATAAGCCACATGTGGAAACAATTTCCCCATATACCTTTCCTCATGAACACTGTTCATGTATAAATACAAAAAAGATATGCTAAAAAAGTTAAAGTAGCATATCTTCCTATTATTAAATAACCGAAATCATCTTATTTTTCTACAGTTAAAGTTTCATTTCCAGCCCATTCATAGAATGAAGCATCGTAATTTTTTGTTTTATCATATCCAGCCATTTTTAATAACAATTCCATATCAGCTGATCTTATTCCTTTAGTACAGTATGTAACTATTTCATCATTTTTATTAATTCCTTTTGATGATAATAGTGTTTCTATATCTTTTTGGCTTTTTACCGTACCATCACTATTATATAATTGGGTCCAAGTCACATTTATTGCTTTAGGCAAATGTCCACCTCTAGCCTCGCCATATTTAGTAGCACCATTATATTCACTAGTGTCTCTAGCATCGATTATCTTTATTTTGCCTAAGTTTTGATTTATATAATCAGTTGTAGCATTTATACTTTCATCCATTGCTGAAATTTTAAATATTGCCTGTTTAAGTGCTGGTACCTTTGTATCTTTAGCATATCCTTTACTTTCCCAAACTTTCCATCCACCATTTAAAATTTTTACATCTTTAATTCCCGCAGATTTAAGTGTCCAAGCAATTCTTCCATCTTCTGCCCATCCTGTTGGAGGTGCACCATAAACAACTATAGTTTTTGTACCATCAATTCCTAATTTACCTATAGCATCAGCAAGCTTTGATGGTTCAAGCAAAATTCCCCAACCTTTATCACCAGGTTTTTTATTCTGCATATCTGTAAATTGCTGCCATGTTACATTAATAGCATTTGCAATATGATTAGCATCATAAGATTTTTTATCTCTTGCGTCAAGAATTATTATACCTTTATCAAGATTATCCTTTACCCAATCTGCACTAACTAATAAATCATTATGAACATATGTAGTTTCTACAGGTTTTGAGCTTTGCTGTGGTGCAGGGGTTTGCTTCTGAGAACATCCAACTAGTGAAAATGAACACATTATGACAGTAGAAACAATTAATGATAGTATCTTTTTCATTTTTATCCTCCTTTTATACTTTATATATAAATAAATTATAACATAGTTTACCACAACAGCTTATTTATAAATGTTGTATATATATTGA
Source organism: Clostridium drakei (assembly GCF_000633595.2). Taxonomy (GTDB): domain Bacteria; phylum Bacillota; class Clostridia; order Clostridiales; family Clostridiaceae; genus Clostridium_AM; species Clostridium_AM drakei. Next base: position 45,264 of record NZ_JIBU02000026.1, read on the forward strand.
TTTGTATAAATATTATTAATAGTGAATATTAGCAATAATATTTTATGTAAAATATTATTGCTATATACAATTTATTATCATTTGCTAATAGGAATTTTGTGTAATGCTATTTTACCAAGTATTTGTTTTTCGTAAATACTAATCATAGTACCAAATACCTCCTATCAGTTATGTTCTCTCAACATCACTGATAGGAGGTATTTGATACATTGTATATTTTGTAATTTTAAATTACTTGTAAAGTAGTGCTTTACTTATAATATTGTAAGCTTTCAACTACTTTTTTACCATTATCTATATTTAATGTAGGATCTTGAATTAACAAATTATAATTAAATCCATCTTCACTCCAACATATATTTTTTATAGGTTCTTCCATAACTGTTCCTTTTTTTCCTCTTACAGTAATATCTTTTTCACCATCAATTTTTGTATCATCCTTTTCAATAGCCTTATTATCATATGGAACTATAGTTGTAAGAATCAACTGATCTGCTCCATTTTTTTCATAAGTTTGATTTATTTCCTTATGCTTTACTCCTGGTACATCCATATAAGTTACACTTTTTAGCTTGTACCCAAACATTTCTTTTAATGTTAAAATAGGTTTTCCTGCTATTTTTTCTGCTTCTTTCATGTCAATTTTATTTTCTTTAAGTGTATTACTATTTATATCTTCTATTTTAACATCAGAAGGAATATTTTGAGTAAATAAACTATCGTCTAACTTAGGTGAAAACTTTATCTTTGTATATTCTGTATTTGTTTTCACATTAGAACTTTCTGATGTACACTTTATAACAAGCCAACTACTCTCGTCTATCCAATAGTTCATATCACCTAAAATGCTATTTTTCTGTTTAGGTTTAGCATATAAATGATAGGTTTTGAATCCATTTATATTTTCTTCTCCTTTATAAGTTAAATCATGTGTTTTTGATATGTTGCTTAGTTGTTTCATAAGCTGTGATTTATAATCATTATTTATCTCTGATAGACTATTTCCTACATTCATAGACATAGCCTTTTTATCTTTTTCCATATATACTAATATTTTATTACCATCATTAGTAGATATATTTTTTCCACTAATGTTGGAATTTGATTCATAACGTCTTCTCATTTTATTTGATGAGTTATCTGCCCATTCCTTTATATTGGCTGTTTCACTTAATTTTCCATTTTCATGTATTTCCAGCTTTGATTCACCATAATACGACTTAGGTTTCTCATAAGCACTCATAGCTTTATTTATAACCTCACTTGGTATTATTGTATCCCTCCTTAAACTGCTGCAACCTTGAAATAAACTTGCCGTTATTAACGCTGTAATAAATATTGCTAATATTTTTCTCTTCATTATAAAACATCTCCTTTTAATCTCTTACTAAATTTTTTAACCTTATGTATACATTATATCGATATTTTTACTCTTCCTATTAAAGTTAATAATTTCTTTATAATATTGAATTTTTAGTATCATTTTTCACACTCCACTCTTTTAAACAAAGCTTCACTTATCCATAAAAGTACTACAATACTTAATAGGCTTGCTGCACCAAATATAAAAATAGAAGCTTCAATCTTCTTTGAAACATACCATACCAGTACCCCAACCCCTACCGCTGGAATAGTTGCTATTAATTCAAGAATAGCCTTAACATATATAAGTAAAATATTTTTCCCATTTTCTGAAGGAAGAATAACCTTCATTACTACTGTTGTAAAAAGATTTATTAAGTTAATAGAATTAACTAGCACCCATATGGATAAAAACTGAAGCAATGTTATCTTTACAAATATTGTTAGGAAACTTATTATAACTGAATTTCTAAAAACAATCTTTATTACTGGAAGCATATTTATAGCAAATATTTTGTTTTTTATTTTTCCTGGAAGTAAAAATATATATGATTTTCTAAGTTCATACTGTACTCCCTCCATAAATCCACTGCTGGCACTATTTAAGCTTATGCTGAAAATTAGTACCAATGAAATTATATTCACATAATTCTGCTTTCTCAATAAATAACCTGCTATTCCTCCTACAACTGCAAATAAAACATATTTTAGTACTAAAACTATTGTTCCTTTACTTTTCCTTTTATTTATTATTAATTCCTTCCATAAAAAAGCATATTCCTTTTTTAAATCCCAAGTTATATTAATGTTTTTTACTTTTTTCTTATTAACTGATTTAGTTTCGACCTCATCTAGATTTTTATTTTTCATTGATGCAGTTCTTTCCACAGAAACTATTGCTTCCTCATAATAATCTGTAGCAAAATAAATAGTAATAAACATCATTAGTATTACAAAAGCACTCATTTTCATCAAAGAGCTTACTGAAATTATTCCTGTAAAACCTGCCATTATTAGTTCCCTAGTCCATCCTATTATAGGTATTAATCCAAAGGTTTTTCCATTAAGGATTACAATTACATTGTTTATAATATCTCCACTTCTGTACAACGAAATACCAAAATATAAAATTACTGAAGCTATTAAAATTATAACCATACTTTCAATAAGAAAAGCTATATTAAATCTTTTAGATATAGAATATAAAAAGAAATTTAAAGTTTTGATTACTATTATAAATAAAACTATACCAATAAATGTATAGACAGTGCCTAAATCTGAGATTAATATATTTAAACTTTTTAACATTGCATAAAAAGGAAGTATTACAATAAGACTTCCTATCAATGAAATAGATATCTGTTTTGCTATAGAAAATGAATATATTGTTCTGCTGCTTATAGGAGATGTAAATAGAAAATTCACATCTGCTGTAGAATACTGAGTGGGATAGTATTTGACTACAGCTTTATAAAGATTCATGAAAAAAATTATTATTACCAAAAGCATTATTACTGATCCTATAATATTTGCTGATGAACCATCTATACTGATTGTATTTCCTTGTTTTTTAGTATTAAAAATAAATGGAATCATAGCAAATATTATTGGTAGTACAAACTTTGAAACTTCAATAATGGCACGAATTGGATGTTTAAATATTTCCATTATATTATTTTTAAACTCCATAATTTTTAAGTACATTATAGCTCTAATATCATTTATTATATTAGTTTTTTTCATCTTCAGTTACCTCCAAGAACAGATCCTCCAAGGTTACATCTTTACCTGCATTAAAATCTTTTCTAAGCTCTTCCAGACTTCCTTTTGCAATAATCTTCTCTTTTTTCATAACTATAACTTCATCACAAAGGTTTTGGGCATTGTCTAACAAATGAGTACTTATAAAAACAGTCTTCCCTTCTTCCTTTAAAGTTTTAAATGCATCCTTCAATTCTCTTATAGCCTTTGGATCTAATCCTATCATAGGTTCATCTACCAATATAACTTGAGGATCATGGAGCAAATTACTACATATCGATACTTTTTGAGTCATACCCTTGGATAGATTTTTACATAGATCATTTCTCTTATCCTTTAAGTCAAACTTTTGAAGTAGTTCTTCAGCATGTACTTCCCAATTTTTTAGATTATATGCTAAAGCTATAAATTTAAGGTGTTCCCAAACTGTCAGCATACCATATATATCTGGAGTTTCAGGAATATATGCAATATTGCTCCTGGCTTCCTTGTCCCTTATACATTTATCCATTATAAGAACTCTTCCAGCATTTGACTTCAAAAGTCCAGTAATACACTTTAAAGTGGTAGTCTTTCCCGCGCCATTAGGTCCTATAAGTCCAATAATCTTTCCTTCTGTAAGCTCAAAAGAAATATCATTTATAGCTGTAAACTTTCCATATTTTTTCACTAAATTTTCAACTTGCAAAACTATCATAAAAGAACCTCCAACCTATATTATAATTTTTACTTTTTATCTTTAAAATAACTGTTTTTTCATATCCTCAATATTACTGTTTATTTATAGGTATCCAACATGCGAACATTGTACTGTTTCCTTCTGAAAATACTTTAACTTCACCATAATGCTTTTCAATTACTAATTTAACGATGCTAAGCCCTAGTCCTACACCATTCCACAACTTTTTATTTCTAGAATCATCACTTTGATAAAATGGCATAAACACCTTTTCTTTTTCTTTATCTATAATGCCATTACCCTGATTTTTAACTACAATGAGCAAACCATCTTTTTTCCATGTAACTGTCTTACTTTCTGTGCCTATTTTCAAGCAATCTGGCATTTCATTATCTAGTGAAACTGCACCAATACATATATATCCCTCTACAGGAGTATATCTTAAAGCATTTGCCATCAAATTATCTACTACCCTTGTCATCTGCCTTACATCTACTTTGTATTTACCTTGAACATTTATATCTATAGTAAGTTTTATTTTCTTTTGTGTGCAGGATTCATCATACCCTGAAAATAGCATTTCAAAGAACTCCGAGCCTTCAAGTTCTACAAAATTCATTTTATATTCTGTAGTAAGAAGATTGTACATCATTAAATCATCTATCATATTTTTCATATAATCACTTTTATTCAGTATAACTGAAGCCTTATTTTTATTGTCTTTTGTATATAAATTTTTATCATTAATCATAGCCTCAGCATAAGCTCTTATAGCAGTTAACGGTGTTTTTAAATCATGAGATATGGCAGATATCATATATTCCTTAGATTTTTGCTGCTGCTCAATAATCTCTCTTTTCTCTTCAATATCCTTTTTCATATCATTAAAATGTTTTATAAGCTCACCTATCTCGTCACTGTATTTATAATCTACTATGTTTTTATCTCCTAAAGCAAACTTATTCATTCCTTCTACTAGAATTTTAATAGGCCTATTAAGTTTTTTGTTTAAAAGAAGCCATACTGATATAAGAATACACAAAACTATAATTATAAAAAATAAAACTGTAATAACGGTTCCATAATTTATACCTTGAATAAAATCTTCCCTTGCTACAGCTATTTTATAAAACCCTACCAGTGCACTATCCTTATTGAATACGGGCATCTTCAGTGTATATGCTCTAGCTCCTGTTTGTATTTTATATAAGTCTGAAAATGCAATCTCCTTTGAAATAAAACCAGCTATATTATCATCTGAAGAATATATTTCCTGACCTACAGCATTGTATAATTCTATTTTTATAGAATTACTGTCCTTGCTAGATATAAATTTTTTATCTTTTAAAGAGTATCCAGTATATATATCAGAATTATCCAATTGCTGCTGATATGTTTTAAATTTATTTACAGCAGATATATAATCTGAAACTTGAGTATTTTTATTATAATTGCCTATAATTATATATAATAACAAACCTGAAATCACTGGTGTTAGCATAACTGTTAAATGAGACAATATAAGCCATCTTTTAAGTTTCATGTGTATTTCTCTCCTAAATATTTAATTTAAATCTAATAATTACTCATATATTCTTATTTTATCATTAAATCTCATGAGCTTATATTTACATTATATATTGAATTCTTTATCTACTTGTTGAACTTAATAATTTCTTTATAATTAAAAACATGTTTTAAGATTTTAATTATAACACAATAAAAATAAGCAGTTTGTAATCTTTCAAACTACTTATCCAATTTAAAATTAATATATATTACTATAGTAATCAAAATATTTCGTCCACTCGTGATTTCAGAATAAGATACATTATTATACTTTTTCCATTTTTTTTATTGAAAAAACCATAATTGATACATCAATTAATATAGCTAATATTATAATAAGTATTCTAGAAGTTGCTGCTAGAATAAAATATTCGTGTATTCGAAAAAATACTAAAGCTGTTAATACAGTTATACTTAAAAATATAAAAATCAAAATAATGAATTTAACAATTCCAACCTTTTTTGCATATTTAATAACATCATCTGTTTCAGCTATTATAACAGCTATCCCAAAAATAATATTGCCCCATTCTTGAATCCCAATGATTTTAGCCAATACCCAAAAAAGTATTCCAATTCCTATAATAAAATGTTTATATTTTTTTAATAGTTTCATACTAATCCTCCATTATAAAATTAAGATTTTGGAGCTGTATATCTGTAATCAATCATAAATTTTCAAGTTTTTAACTTGTTCTATACTTAAACCTACTTTCTCTGCTATAGTTTTATCATCTAAAACATCTTTTAATTTTTTTGCTATATCCATTCTTTCTTCAAATACACCTTGCTGTCTATACTTTTTTCTAATCTCTTCTTCTGCTACTAATTCTTTTCTATACTCTTCCCAAATTTTTATGGCATCTTTGTCCTTACTTAAATATTTTAATCCTTCTTCAGTTATTTTTATTTCCATTCCTATAATTCCAAATTTACCATTGTGTTCTATTTTTCCTGTTTTAATTAATTCTTTTATTCTCCAAAATATGTATTCATCTGAAATTCTTTCTTCACTTTTGCCTAATACATCTCCTATTGTTCTTATTGGATTTCTAAATTCTTTTGGGGTGTATTTTAGTATATCTATGTCAAAATAGTTTTCATCTACACTTTCTAACTTTCCATCTTTAATAACACGTAATATAGAGTTATCTTTTTTTAGTAATTCCCATTTATCAAGAAGCTTTCTATATTCATTTAAATTCAGCTTTCTTTTAGCTGCTGCATACTTTTCTATGTTTTCTGGTATAATTTCTCCAACAGACCTAGCCTTAAATTCAATTTCTTTGCGTTTAATAACTGTATCTTTTACATTTATTAAATATATATCTAAATTTCTATCTTTCAAAACCTCTAAAGCATATAACATTCCACAAAACTCTCTACTAGAGCCATAGCATAAATATAAAATATCACTATGATCCACTTTAGAAATCTCATTATAAAATGTGCTGTAATTTTCTTTTAAATCATCTATATCATATTCAACAGCTGACCTTAATTGATTTTCTCTCGTAAAAGTATTATCCCAATTGATTCTTTTATCAATATTTATTTCATCCTTTATAGATCCCTGTGAAAGATCATCAACAAAAATTATTACCTCCTGATTACCTTGAAGTATTTTAGTATTAATAGCATACTTAAAACTTCCTCCTGCACTTTCTGAAAAACATATGTTAATTATTTTGTTCATTGCTATCCCCCCATGACTTTTAATTTTGTAATACTATTTATTAAAACACACTAGTTTCTATATTACAAATTCTTAACTTGTCCTACAGTTAAACCTGTTTTTTCTGCTATGGTTTCTGCATCTAATACGTCTTTCAATGCTTTTGCAATATTTACTTTTTCTTCCAGCCTACCTTCTTCTATGTATTCATTTATAATATACTCTTCTGAATTTAAATCTTTTTTACTATTTCTCCAAATACTCATAGCCTTCTGATCAGTACTTAGATACTTTAATCCTTCTTCTGTTATCTTTATATTCATTTTAGGACTCTCAAATTTACCATGATAAGTTTTATCATATGCGCAGTCAATTTTTCTTAACTTAACTAATTCTTTTATTCTCCACATTATATAATCAAAGGAAATTTCCATATCACTGTTTTCTACTACTAACCTTACAATTTTAGCTGAATTTTTAAATTCTTTTGGAACGTATTTCAGTATATCCATATCAAAATAATTTTCATCTACACTTCTTATTTTTTCATTTTCAAAAACACGTAACATTGAATTATCATTTTTTAATAATTCCCAGGTATTAAGAAGCTCCCTATATTTATCTGAAGCCAGTTTTTCCTTTAACCTTGCATATTTTTCTATATATTGTGGTACAATGTATCCAGTATCTCTAGCTAAATACACATTTCCTTTATGCTTCACAACTGCATCTGTTACATTTATTAAATATATATTTAAATCCTTATTCTTTAAAAGCTCTAAGGTATATAGCATTCCACAAAACTCTTGACTGGAGCCATACCATAAGTATAAAACATCTTTGCTATCTATTTTTGAAATTTCACTATGAAGTGTATTATAATTTTCTTTTAAATCCTCTGCACCATACTGAAGAAAGTATTCATCTTCACTTGCAACTTTCCACCAATTAATTCTCTCTTCAATATTTACTCCACATTTTATAGGTCCATGTGAAAGATCATCAGAAAGAACCATAACCTTTTGCTTGCTATCCAGTTCATTCATCTTACTAGCAATTCTAAATTTTCCTCCTGCGCCATCTGTAAAACATATATTTATTATATTATTCATATTTATCCTCCTGCAGCTTTCTATTTTAATTTTATAGTAGTATCATTTATCTAAACTTATTAAAATCTTAAGATTACCTTAAAAATCATTGAATATATTAAAGGAGGAAAAACATTCCTCCTTTAACAATTGCCTTTATTTGCCAATATCTATAACTTCATTAAACAATGACTCATTTTGGTCAATAGCTTCTTTAGAACCTTCTACAAAATACATATTTTGTTTTAAAACCTTATCAAGCATATCTCCATAGCTTCTTATATCCTCTGGTGTAGTTGTAAGCGCCTGTTTTTCATATTCAAGCAAATCATTTACAGAAGAATTAGTAAGATACATTGAATCACAAAGTGAACTTTCCATAAGTGGTCCATTGCTTTTTAAGTTAACATATTCTTTAACAGCACCTATAATATAATTTGTCATTTCGCTGTCTGTTGCTTTAAAGTTTTTAAGATAATCCACTGTACCCTTAAAAGCATCTAAAGTTTCTTTAAGATTTGGATCTCTCATTGAAGCAAGTATAACCCTGCCATCAGATGAAAATGCACTTTGAACTCCATAAGCTCCGCCAGTTGTTCTTACCTTGTTCCACAAATATCCCATATTAAGTACATTTTGAAGTACCATCATTTTTCCATTGTAAGTATATCCTGCCTTTTTTAAATCTCCTCCCTGTATTACTGTCTGCACCTTTGCAGTAGAAGAAAATGCAGCATTTTTATTAGGCTGAGCAAAAGTATACCTTTGATGTGGAAGTACTTCTGAATTAATTTTAGGACTTATACGATCTATTTCCTTGCTAAATACTTTAGAATCATCTTCACTTCCACTATAACTCACTACAAGATTATCCCTATTAAATGCAAGATTACATGTATCCTTAAGGTTCTTAGAAATACTATCCCATTTTGCATCAAAATTGTTGTCTAAATCCTGTAAAAATTTATAATATGAAAGTCCTGTAATCGCTTCATTATATCTTCCACTTTCATTCATATATGCATTCATTCTCATAATTGCAGTACTGCCTGCTCCTGATGTTAAAAGCATCTGTAGAGCTGATTTGTTCTGCCCTATAATTTGTTTTATCCTTTGTTTATCATCAAATTTGCTGCTATTTATAATTTCGCTAATCATATCAAATGATTTTGAAATACTCTCCTGTGGTACTAAAATAGCTGCTGTAACTTTAGGGTTGTAATTATCAGAATTTTTACTGTTTGCCATTGCTGAAGGAACAAAAGTTATATTTCCTCCTGTATATTGCAGCATTTCATTTGAAAGTCCTTTATAATCATGTTCCTTAGTATCTACATTTCCAAGTAATGAACAAAGTAAACTTAAATATTGTAATTTATCCTGAGGAACCTTGGTTGTATCAAAGTAAAAACTTATAATTGAAAGTCCATTTAAATCCGCATTATGTTTAAGTACTTTCATACCTGACTGATTTTGAACCCCATAACTTAAATTTGGCATTTCAGGTTTAACATCCTTAAGAGAAAGCTTTGGTAAAGTTTCAAGTGCTTCCTTAGAATCTTCAGTTTTCTGCCATACATTAAAATCTTCAGTACCTTTTAAAAGAGAATTGACTCCTGTTTCACCAATTTGACTCTTATAGCTTGCAAGCTTTTTAGCTGTATTTTCAGTATTTTTACTTTCAAGTCCTGCTTCAGGTTTTAACACAACTAATGAATGGTAGTTATTTGAAAGCAAACATTTGTTAATTAAGTTTTGGAAATACTTATTTTGATCTGTTTCCTTAATTTTTTTCATAACACTATCTGTTTCAAAATACATTGTAGGATCCTTATCATATATCCATGTAGATAGTGCAGTTTGTGATAAAATCAATCCATTTCCACCAAGCATAGGAGTTACAAGATTTTCAGAGCGATTGCTTATATCATAAGATGCCATGGCAGATTTAATAAAATCTTTGTCAAATCCATTTTTTGAAATACTATCTAAAGTATTAAAAATTGTCTTTTCAAAAACTTCTTTTGAAGCTTCATCAGAATTAATAGCACTAATTGAAAATATAGGTTGGGCACCCTGCATACTAAAAGAACAACTTACATTTTCTGCAATACCAGCGTCAGTAAGTGCTTTTTTTAGTGGAGCATTATCTGTTCCCATAAGCAAATAATCTAAAAAGCTAAGTGCCACATTTGTTTCCTTATCCTCTATGCTGCCTGTGACAAAATTTAATGAAAGATATGTTTTCTTTTTTGCATCTCCATCTTTAGGTATAGGATAAGATACTACCTTCACAGGAATATTGGATAAAGGTTTTTGAGTTTTAATAGAAGTGTCCACATTAACTTTATCAAATTTACTTAAATAGTTGCTATCAATAAATTTCAAATATTCTCCTATATCCAATTTACCATATAAATATATATAACTATTTGAAGGTGTATAATTTTTCTTATAAGTTGAAATTAATTGTTCTCTTGTAAGAGTAGGAATAACATCTGGATTTCCACCTGAATCCCATTTAGAAGATGTATCAGGGAAAAGTGATTGAGTTATTGCATTACGTAAAAGCCATTGAGGATTGGAATAATTACCTTTCATTTCATTATACACAACTCCATTAACTGAAAGAGCTGAATCCTTTGCTGGAAGTTCATATCTCCAGCCTTCTTGTTTAAATATATTTGGATCAGTAGTTAGTTTTGGATAAAATACTGCATCTAAATATACTCCAATAAGATTTTTAAGATCCTGTTCATTAGTACTTGCTACAGGAAATGTAGTGTAATCAGTGCTAGTCATGGCATTGATAAATGAACCAAGTGATCCTTTAAGTATTTCTTTAAATGGAGATTTTACTGCATAATTTTTAGAACCATCAAGAACTGAATGTTCAATAATATGATTAACTCCAGTGTTGTCTGTAACAGGTGTACGGAAAGTAATATCAAAAACTCTTTGTGTATCATCATTTTTAATGTACATAAGCTTTGCACCTGTTTTCACATGAGTAAACATCATAACAGTAGATTTACTCTTTTGCTCTTCCTTAACTGAAGCAAGTTGGAATCCATAATAGTTTTTACCTACTTCAGGGCTTGTAATATCTGCATTTGCTGCATAAACAGTTTGTCCCACAAATGACATATTACAGAAAGAAAATAACATAAAAAATGCTAAAATAAAAATGCTAGATTTTTTTAAAAATACTTTCATTAACATCATCCCCCTTTATTACATTTTTAATATATTTTTTCTCCTATAAATTTATAACCTGTTCCCCATACAGTTTGAATAAACATCGGATTTTTACTGCTATCTCCCATTTTTTCCCTTAATTCTTTAATATGTACTGTTACCGTATTGTTTCCTTCCATGTCTATACTATTCCATATATGATGATATAGTTCTTCCTTTGAAAATACCTTGTTAGGATTTTGAGCCATAAGTTGTAGCAAGTCAAATTCTTTTAATGTCATTTGGATCTCTTGTCCATTTATAGTAACTTTCTTTTCTTCGGGTATTATAATAAGATCTTTTTTAAATTTCAAAATGCCATTTGATATTAAAGTTTTGTCTATTCTTCTATATCTTCTTAAATGTGCTTCTACTCTTGCAGCAACTTCGGTTAAACTAAATGGTTTAGTTATATAATCATCTGCACCAAGTTTTAACCCATTAACCTTATCAATATCTGTTTGCTTTGCGCTAAGTATCATTATTGGTATACCTTCACTAATCCATCTTATATTTTTGCAAAGAGTAAATCCATCCATTTCAGGAAGCATTATATCTATCATCACCAATTCAAATTTATACTTCTTAAAATCCTCCAATCCTTCCTTACCAGTTGATGACCAATTAACTTCATAACCTTCTTTTTCGAGATACTCCTTTAAAATATTTGCAATTGCTTCATCATCTTCGACTATTAGCAGTTTTTCTTTCACTATTACTTCCTCCTACATAATTAATTATATAGTTCCTTATTTTAAATTCTATAAAACTTAATAATTTCTTTATAATTAAAATATTTATAATAAAAAACAGCTCTAGTACATATATGAAAGTTTAGTACAAATAGCCACTTTAAATGAAATTATAACATATATTTTCCAATTCCTCAATTTTCAACTCCCAGTTATCTATATTAAATAGGTTTCATTGACTTAACTATATACTTTTTCTATAATTGAGTGGCACATACTAGTTTTTATTAAATTCATTTTAAACATGGGGGGTATATAATCTGAACTCAAAATGCGAGAATACCTTCTGATTCTGAAATAAAATCGAATTTACCCTTAATAGGATACGATAAAATCAGCATTAATGAAGCTGACAGCAGTATTATGCTTCAAAAGGCAGGTATGTCCATAGACTTAGGAGGTATTGCTAAAGGTTTTGCTTGTGATGAAGTATTAAAAATTTATAAAAAGTATAATATAAAGAATGGTCTTATAAATTTGGGAAACAGCAGTACATATGCTGTTGGTCAAAATGAAAGTAAGTCACCATGGTCTGTGGCAATTCAACATCCTAGAAGCAATAGTAGTGATAATTTTCTTGGAATCATTGGGATATCTAATAAAGCTTTATCTACATCAGGTGACTATGAAAGATATTTTATGAAAAATGGTAAAAGATATCATCATATAATTGATCCACATACAGGATATCCTGCAGATAATGGTGTTATCAGTGATACAATAATGGCTGATGGAAATCTTAGTGATAGTTCTATGATTTGTGACCTTCTGTCAACAACTGTATTTATATTAGGAAGAGAAAAAGGTATTCAATTTGTAGAAAACTTGCCAAAAGTAAACTGTGAAATTACTACATCTGATTATAAAATATACACTTCATCAGGATTAAAAGACAAAATCCAAGATATAAATAAAGATTTTAAATACATAAAATAGCATTTTAAATATAATAGTTTTTATAAATTATTTAAAACCAAAATAAGAACATATTTTTTAACTTAAACTTCCCTTTTTAACACGTTTATTTAAGTTTTAAAAAATAATGTTCTTACTTATTGGCTTTAATAAATAAATTTCATATAATCATTTTCTATCTTTAACTATAAACCTACAACATCTCTCCCCATTAGTTTTGCATAAAGGCCTTTCAAAATCTAGATTAAATTTATTATATAAAACAGCATCTATTTCACAATACAATGCTCCAATGTCCTCTGCTTCTAATTGTTCCCACATGTCATGCATAGGACAATACGTAATATCACAAGGATTATTTGGGTCTTTTTCCCATGAAATTGATGGCATATCTTTTATTTTGGCAAAAGTTTCTGCACTTATTTCAAGTCCTTTTTCTTTAGCTTCTTCTAGCATAACTTCAGCTCTTGCTTCACCAAATTTAGTTATGGCAGCTCTGACTGCTTTTTTTCCCTCTTCTTCACCTAATCTATCTATCATTTCCTTTGCCATAAAATAATGTAACTCAGCCATAAGCTTTGCCATTCTTCCTACTGGATCATCAGTGCTTCTTATTTTACTCATACTCTATCTTCCTTCCACATCATCAAGTTATTTTATTATTTAAAACACAACTATTATTCTGATTTTTTTGCAACTTGTTCCATTCGTACTTTACCAGCTTCAATAGCATTCATCACAGTACCTCTAAATGCACCTTGTTCTAAAGCTCTAACTCCTGCAATAGTAGATCCTCCTGGAGAGCAAACCTTATCTTTTAAACTTCCTGGATGCTCACCAGTTTCTAAAACCATCTTAGCTGCTCCCATAACTGTTTGTGCTGCCAAAGTTTGAGCCATTTCACGAGGGACTCCCAATTCCACTCCACCATCAGCCATAGCCTCAATAAGCATATAAACATATGCAGGTCCACAACCACTTACGGCCATTACAGAATCAATTAAATTCTCAGGAACTAAATAAGTTACTCCCAAAGTTTCAAAAATTTTAAGAGCCAATTCAGAATGTTCATCCTTTGCATTTTTACCCTTTGCCACTCCTGAAGCTCCAACATTAACTAGCATAGGTGTATTTGGTATTACTCTAATCACAGGGATTTCTCTTAAATATTTTTCAATAAATGAAGTATTTATACCTCCTACAATTGAAATTACAAGTTGATTTTCCTTATGCCAGTTACAATCCTGTATAAGTTCCAAAACCTCCTTTATGACTTGTGGTTTAACACATAAAAATAGAATATCGCAATTATCTATTAAATAACTGTAACCTGTACTTTTATCACTACTTGAATTAACTACATCAAGTTTTTCTTTAATATATTGAAGTCTAGAATCTAAAATATCCATGGCATATACATCACAAGGAGATACGAGCTCTGCTTTTAGTAGCCCCCTCATTATAGCTTCTCCCATTTGTCCAGCTCCAATAAAACCAATTTTTTTACCTAAAGTTCCCATTCTCATCATCCCTTACATAATTATTTTATAAATAAAAACAAAGTTCAAGGAAAACCTTGAACTAAACAAACAGCGTTATCCTTATCTTTCAGCTTAAGCTGCAGGAATTGACACCAATGTACCATAAATAATACTGGTTGTCGGGTTTCATTGGGCCAGTCCCTCCACCACTCTTGATAAACAAATTTTCAATTTATTATTTGTATTATACTAACAAACAATTTCTCTGTCAACAGAATTTTCTTTATTTTTCATTTTCTTTTAATATAATGAGCTTATTCACAATGTTCATTATATTTTGAAATAATAAATTATATGTTGAAAAATTACTGTTTCATCTGTTATATTCCTATAGCAGTGAGCTTTATTGGCAAAATATCTTATTGCATCTCCATATGTTAGTTTATACACAAAATCACCTATAACTACTTCCATCTCTCCTTTTGAAACAACAATATATTCTTCTGTACCTTCATTATGTGGTACAGATTTATGATCACATCCTGGTTCTAATTCAATAGTAAACACTTCAAATCTCCTAGTATTGTCATAAGGAAACAATGGATACACCATCATTTTTTTATCATTTTCTATTATTGGTTTAATATTATTATGAGAAACATATACAATTTCTCTATTTTCTTCTTCCATAAAATATGAAAAAGATACATTCAATCCTGTAGCTATTTTCCACAATGTAGTTACTGTTGGATTTGAAATACCTTTTTCTATTTGTGCCAACATTCCCTTACTTACTCCACTAAGTTCAGCAACCTTATCTAAACTCAATCCTTTTTGTTTTCTAATATTGTTCAAATTTTTTCCTATTATTAAATTAAAATCTTTCATTTTTTCCCTCCAGCATATTGTGTGTTATATTATATGTGTGTATAATATATTATACACATATTTTTTAATATTTACTATAATAATTTAAGATGAAAATAACAGTTAAATTGAGGAGGTAATTTTCATGTCATCTAATTTAAAGAAAAGTGCTCAAAAAGTTCAAACTGTGCTTAATGAATTTGGATTTGAACTTAATGTAGTTGAATTATCAGATTCTACTCGTACTGCTCAGGAAGCAGCAAACACTATAGGCTGCACAGTAAGTCAAATAGCTAAGTCATTAATTTTTAAAGGTAAGAGTTCTCAAAAACCTATTCTAATTATAGCAAGCGGCACAAATAGAGTAAATGAAAAAGTCATTAAAGAACATATAGGCGAAAAACTTCAAAAAGCAGATGCCAACTTTGTATTAGAACACACAGGTTTTGCCATAGGTGGCATTCCCCCTATTGGTCATAAAGATTCTATTATTACATTAATCGATGAAGATTTACTACAGTATGATGAAATATGGGCTGCAGCAGGTACACCTAACGCTGTTTTTAAATTAACTCCAAAAATTCTAGTAGAAATAACAAAAGGAGATGTTATCTCTATTAAATAATTATTAACTCACTTTCTCACGTATAATTTTGAGGTAATATAAGCACATTGCGACACAACTTTTTAGGTGGAGTCCGCATTGAATATATGGTGTATAAAAGC